>SACF01000066.1 GCA_009928665.1 Alphaproteobacteria bacterium | reverse complement strand
CGGCGGCAGAAGACTGGAACCTGCCCGAAAACTGGGAACCGATTGTTTTGCTGCCATTGGGGTATCCGGCTGTGTCTACCGATGACAATTCTCGGCACCTGAAGCGAAAATCACTCGGCGAGATCACATCCAACGACAAATTTTGATTTTCAGATATCATTCAGGAGATCGCTTTTTTCACCCGGGGAAGACCGTTTTAATACCTGATATTTTACATTATTATCACAAATCTTATGCGCATCAAGGAATCCATCAAACAATCCATAGCGGTCAAGCAACAGATTCTTGAGAATGAAGCGTTGGTTCAGACCATTCGCGACGTTTCCCAGTCTTGTGCCGATACCTTTTGCAGCGGCGGGAAGGTGCTATTTTGCGGAAACGGAGGCAGCGCTGCCGATGCCCAGCATCTTGCCGCGGAGTTTTCGGGTCGCTTCTATTACGACCGTCCGCCGCTGCCTTCCGAAGCCCTCCATGTGAATACATCCTACCTTACTGCCGTTGCCAACGACTATTCGTACGACGAGGTCTATGCGCGACTGCTGAAAGGCATCGCGCAGGCAGGAGATATTCTCGTCGGGATAAGCACTTCGGGGAACTCTGCCAACATCATCCGGGCTTTCGAAACTGCGCGTGAACTTGGGGTCATCACCGTTGGATTGACCGGAAGAACCGGGGGAAAAATGAAGAACCTTTCCGATTTCCTTATTTGCGTTCCTTCCGACGATACGCCGCGTATTCAGGAGGCACAGATCATGATCGGTCACATCATTTGCGAATTGGTCGAATCAGCGCTCTTTCCAAAAGAATCCTGAAATGGAAGCCATAATCCTCGCGGGTGGTTTCGGAACCAGGCTTCAACCGGTTGTGAGCAATGTGCCCAAATCGATGGCGGTGATCAGGGACCGGCCCTTTCTCGAATATCAACTCGATTACCTTATCGGGCAAGGCACAACCAAAGCGGTACTCTCTGTCGGGTACAAACATGAGATCATCATGAACCATTTCGGATCCCGTTATAAATCACTCGAAATAGAATACGCGATCGAAAATGAACCCATGGGGACAGGAGGCGGTATCAGGCTCTCGTATTGGAAAATTGATGGTACCCGGGCATTAATCCTTAATGGTGACAGCATGTTTCGCTTCAACTTCAGGGAGATGATGGATTTTCACCTGAAAAAGAGGGCAGAAGTCACACTTGCCCTTCGAAAACTTAAAGATACCAGCCGTTACGGAAGGGTCTCGATGGGAAGAACCGGGAGGATCAAAGGTTTTTCAGAAAAAGAGCCGGGTCAGGGGCCGGGCTTCATTAACGGCGGAGTCTATATCATGGAGAAAAAAACACTGATGGAGCCGGAATTCAGAGGTAAATTTTCGATTGAAAGGGATTTCTTCGGAAGCCGCTATTCGACTTTAAAAATGTATGGATTTGAAGCGCAGGGATATTTTCTCGACATCGGGATACCGGATGATTTTAAAAAAGCACAGGATGAGTTTACCACTTTCATTGATTGATTCTACATGGACCTTGTTTCTCGACCGCGACGGGGTCATCAACGAACGGATCGTCGGTGATTACGTTAAAAGCAGGGATCAGTTTCATTTTCTTCCCAGCGTTCTTGAAGCAATGCCGCGATTGGCAAGTCTTTTTGCGAAGATTGTGGTGGTCAGCAACCAGCAGGGAATCGGAAAAGGAGTGATGTCGGTACAGGAACTTAACGACATTCATGAAAAAATGACGGAGACCATCCGCGGGGAAGGGGGAAGGATCGACCTCATCCTGTTCTCTCCCGACCTAGCCGGTCCCGGTTCTTTTACACGAAAACCAAATATCGGGATGGCCCTTCAGGCAAAAAAGAGATTTCCGGAAATCATTTTTAAAAAGTCAGTGATGGCAGGTGATTCCCTTTCCGATATGATATTTGGCAAACGACTAGGAATGCTGACAGTGCTGATTTCAACGGATCACGCTTTGGCCAGGGAAAATCCCCGGGTTATTGATTTCGTTCTCCCTGATCTGAAAGCATTATTTACTTCACACAGTCCTTCCCATCCCGAATCTCAACCTTAATGCAGATGATCCATATATGAACCCGACCCTCATCCTCGCCTGCTTTCTGACCTATACCGCACTGCTGTTTCTCATTACGTGGCTTACAGCCCGAAAAGCAACCAACCGGAGTTTCTTTATCGGCAACAAAGCATCCCCGTGGATGGTCGTCGCCTATGGCATGATCGGCGCCTCCATGTCGGGCGTCACTTTTATGTCGGTACCGGGATGGGTTGGTACCACCGGATTTTCATACATGGGTGTGGTAATTGGCTACGTGTTCGGATACATCGTCATCGCGACCATCCTGCTGCCTTTGTACTACCGTATGAACCTCACTTCGATTTACACCTACCTCGATACCCGCTTCGGATTCTGGTCGTATAAAACCGGGGCTTTCTATTTTATCCTTTCCCGCGTTATCGGTGCGTCGTTCCGCATGTTCCTCGTGGTGAACGTACTTCAGATCTTCGTATTCGACGCCTGGAATATCCCCTTTCACGTTACCGTGCTGATCTTTATTACGTTGATCCTGCTTTATACTTTTAAAGGCGGAATTAAAACCATCATCTGGACCGACACCATACAAACCACCTTCATGTTGCTTTCGCTGGGCGTTTGTATCTACCTGATCATGGATCAACTGGGATTGAATCTATTCGAGATGATCGATAAAGTCTCGGTCAGCCGCTACTCAAAAATGATATATTCCGACTGGAATGACAAACATTTCTTTCTCAAGGAAGTTTTCAGCGGGGCTTTTATTGCCATTGTCATGACCGGGCTGGACCAGGAAATGATGCAGAAAAACCTCAGTTGCAGGTCGCTTCATGACGCACAGAAAAATATGTTTACCTACACGGGTATCATGGTCGTTGTCAATATGGTCATTCTGTTTCTGGGAGCCAGCCTGTTCCTTTATTCCGATGCCAAAGACATTGCAATACCCGGTAGAAGTGACGACCTGTTTCCGGTCATCGCGATAAATCATCTCGGACCTTTCGCCGGCTTGGTTTTTCTGATCGGACTCATTTCGGCGGCTTATCCCAGCGCCGACGGGGCTCTTACTTCGCTGACCACCTCCTTCAGCATCGATTTTCTGGGAATTGACAAACGACAGGATATCGATGAACGGCGGAAGAAAAAAATCCGCCAACAGGTACACATCGGGTTCGCATTCGTGCTGCTGATCGTGATTGTGGTATTCAGGGCAATAAACGACCGTGCCGTCATCGACAAACTCTTCACCGTTGCCGGTTATACCTATGGCCCATTGCTTGGCCTTTATGCATTCGGTCTTTTTACAAAACTCGGGGTGAAAGATCGTTTGGTGCCCATAATTGCACTGATATCACCGATTTTATGTTATATTGTAAGCGAATATTCCGTCATTCTGTTTAATGGCTACCGATTCGGATTTGAACTCCTGATTTTAAACGGAATTATTACATTTGCCGGACTGCTGCTGATCCGTCAAAAACACAAAAAATAAAGGCAGTATCGATAAATTGCAGTTTACTCGTTAAATCACCCTTATGAAAAAAATCACCTGTTTATTCATGATGATCCTGGCAGGACTCAGCGCCGCAGCCCAGATCAATGTGCTCAGAATTGATGCATCCGCTGCCCCCCAGACAAAAGATGGCGTTTTTTATGCGCTTCCCAGGACCGTCGTGAACGTCGATGTGAAAATCGACCGCCTGGAAAACTATAAAGGGCCTTATGCCGAATTTGCACTTAAACTCCTGGGATTGAAAAATGTTATCCCTTCTAATTCCATTGAATACCGGATCAGTGAGATTAAAATTACCACCAGCCCCGAACCTGACCCCGATCAGTATTATTTCATTGAATTGGGTGAAAAGCTGTCGAAAAGCGAGAAAACAGCAATCCTCTCCCTGACCGAATCGGGGCTGATACTCGGAACCCTGCCAGGAGCCGGTGATACTGAGCGGGCAGGAGATATGCCGCAGGAAATAAGCATGACATCCCAGGAATCGGATAAGGAACTTTTCGGAGAATTATTCAAGTATTCAGCAGATGTGAGTGTTTTCGAAAAAGTCGATACAATCATCCGGAAGATCAACATCGACACAATGTCGGTCGAACGACAGTACTATAAACGGACCATTATCGAAAAAACACCGGAACAAAAGGCCCGGGAAGCCGCCGATTTTATCTCGAAAATCAAGGATAACCGTTTTGCACTGCTCAGCGGCAGCCAAGAAGTAAATTACAACAAAGAAACGCTGGAATATATGGACACCCAGCTTAAAACAATGGAAAAGGAGTATCTGAAACTGTTTACCGGGATCAGCCTGCAAAAGAGTCTGACCTTCAGATATAAATACATTCCGCTTCCCAATCAGATCAACACCGAGATCCCGATTTTTAAGTTTTTGAAATCCAAAGGGATCATTGATCTGGATGAACCCGGAGGGAAAGTGGTGACCATCAAAATACAGCGGGTGGGAAATACCAATACTGTTGCCGGATACCTTCAAAAAGCAGAAAAGGAATCAAAGACCAGGGGATTTTCTTACCGGATTCCTGAGTTTGCCCGGATAACGGTAAAACTGGATGAAAATACACAGAAGGAGACACAATGCTTGGTCAGCCAGCTGGGAATTGTTACCTTCCTGCCCGCCAGCCACTGGAAAATGCAGTTCCACAACAGTACCGGGGGCATTAAAAACCTCGAAATTCAGTAAAGAGAACTTCTGATTCTGACCAGCCTTGAAAGATGCTGTTCGAGTAAATCTAACGGAAGCATGTTGGCGCCGTCGGATTTTGCACTACCCGGATCGGGATGGGTCTCCAGAAAAATTCCGTCGGCGCCGGCCGCTACGGCTGCATTTGCCATCGTCGTGATCAGATCCGGCCGTCCTCCTGTGACTCCGTCAGGCTGGTTGGGCTGCTGTAAAGAATGGGTGATATCCACCACGACCGGAACACCGTATTTTTGCATTTCCGGTACATTTCTGAAATCCAACACAAGATCGGTATACCCGAAAGTTGTTCCCCGCTCCGTAAGCATTATCCTGGGATTGCCTTCCTGACGGACCTTCTCAAGGGCATATCTCATCGATTCGGCCGAGGCAAACTGACCCTTTTTAATATTGACGAATTTTCCGGTCCTTCCGGCTGCCTGAAGCAGCCCGGTCTGCCGGCAAAGGAATGCCGGGATCTGAAGAACATCTACAAACGTAGCGGCAACCGCTGCCTGTTCCTCGGTATGAATATCTGTCAGAACCGGGATCTTTAGCGCCTCACCGACCTCCCTTATGAGACCCAGAGCCCGTTCAAGGCCAATTCCGGTGAATGAATCCGACCGCGAACGGTTTGCCTTTAGATACGAGGCCTTAAAGATGAATGGAATTTGAAGCCGGGAGGTGACAGAATGAATCCGACTGGCAATATCAAGGGCCATGGTGTCATTCTCAACCACACAGGGACCTGCAATGAGAAAGAAACAGCCCGAATTCTTAAATTCCAATTTATCGATCAGTGGAAGCATACATTACACTTTTAAGAGACTCTAATACCTGTATTTCTCCTTCCAGAGCTTCTTCAACCTTTGCCTGATCTCCTGTTCCCGGGGATTGTCCTGTGGATCATAGAAACGGGTACCCTTTAGCGCCTCGGGAAGAAACTCCATCTCCACAAAGTTATTGTCAAAATCGTGCGCATATTTATAATCTTTTCCGTAACCGATCTTTTTCATCAGATTGGTAGAGGCATTGCGAATGGGTAAGGGTACCGGCTGATCGCCTCCATCCCTGAAAGCACTTTTCGCACTACGAATGGCAAGGTAAGACGCATTACTTTTGACCGAACAAGCCAGGTAAATGGCGGTTTGTGACAGGATGAGATCACACTCGGGATACCCGATCACATCAATGGCCTGAAAACATGCCGTTGCAAGCAAAAGCGCATTTGGATTGGCATTCCCGATATCCTCCGATGCAAGGATCAACATGCGGCGTGCAATGAATTTCGGATCTTCTCCAGCCTCAATCATCCGGGCAAGCCAGTAAACTGCCCCATTGGGATCACTCCCGCGCATTGATTTGATAAAGGCAGAGATTACATCATAGTGCATCTCTCCCGTTTTATCATAAAGAGCCAGGTTTTGCTGAATTACTTGTAAGGTAAGGTCGTTGGTAATTTTAATGGTCGAAGCTCCCTGTTCACTCGATACGATCAGTTCGAGTGCGTTCAGCAGCTTGCGTGCGTCGCCCCCCGAGATCCGCAACAGCGCTTCACTTTCGGCAAGAATGATCTCTTTCTGCATCCGCTCCTCCAGGTGCTTCCGGCCTGAATCGAGAAGTTTTAGCAAATGTTCTTCGCCCAGTGACTTCAAAATGTAAATCTGGCAACGGGAGAGGAGCGGAGAGATGACTTCAAAAGAGGGATTCTCCGTGGTTGCACCGATAAACGTTACAACCCCTTTTTCTACAGCGCCAAGTAAAGCATCCTGCTGTGATTTACTGAAACGGTGAATTTCATCGATGAACAGAAACGGGCTCTCACCCGATTCGGTCGCCCGTGCTATCACTTCCCGAACCTCTTTGACCCCCGAACTTACCGCGCTGAGGGTGTAAAAGGAACGCTGCAACTGCTTCGAAATAATATATGCAAGCGTGGTTTTCCCTACACCGGGTCCACCCCAAAGTATCATTGAAGGAACCTTGCCCGATTCGATTGCCCGCCTGAGTATGGCCCCCTTGCCAATCAAATGTTCCTGCCCCAGGTAATCATCAAGGGTCTCCGGCCGTAACTGCTCTGCAAGTGGTATTAACATGAAACAAATCTACGGAATAATTGCTTCTAAAGAATCCATTAGCCAATCAACCCGGCTTCATATCCTAAAAAATGTTAAAACTATTCTCATTGAAAATCAGTGAATTATGTAAAATGTTAAAAAATGTTAAAAAAAAGTGGTCAAAATATTTGGACGGTATTATTCTGTTGCAGTATCTTTGCGGCAGAATTTTAAAAAATCAATAGACAAATGAAAAAACTTGCAACAGTATTAGTTATCGGCGCAGTAGCTTTCATGTACTCCTGTGGCCCCAGCGCAAAAGAACTGGAAGAAAAAAGAATTGCTGACTCTATCCGCGTAGCTGATTCATTAGCAATGGTTCAGGCTGAACAGCAGAGAATCGCTGATTCAATTGCCAGAGCTCAGATGGAAGCTGCACACAAAGATTCTATTGCTCAGGGTTGGCTGAAAGAAGACGGCACTCCGACCGATAAACTGAAGAAAGAACTGAAAAAACTGAAGAAATAATCAGTTACTGTTTCTTTCTGAATCAGAAAAAAGGCTGCCTCATACCGGGGCAGCCTTTTTTTTATATCCATTCTGTTCCCTTTATCAGGTGAATGAAAGGAACAGTAAGTTTGTCAAATACTCTTTATTTCAGAAATCAGCTTTTGCAGCGTTGCCTTGGCATCTCCAAACAACATGCGTGATTTGGGCATGAAAAACAAGTTGTTTTCAATGGCTGCATAGCCTTTAGCCATACTCCGCTTCATGATGATGGTGTTCTTGGCTTCCCACACTCTGATCACAGGCATTCCGTAAATCGGACTTGCAGGGTCCTCTTCAGCCGCCGGATTCACCACATCGTTGGCCCCGACAACAATCACGACATCGGTATTCATTAGATCATTGTTCGCATCCTCCATCTCCTGCAACTTCTCATAGGGAACATCAGCTTCGGCCAACAGTACATTCATGTGCCCCGGCATCCGGCCTGCAACGGGATGAATGCCGTATTTAAGCTCCACACCTTTGGATCCAAGCAGGTTCTCGAGTTCATGACAGAGATGTTGTGCCTGCGCTACAGCCAACCCATAGCCGGGAACTACCAACACTTTTTGCGAATAACTGAGCAATACCGCGGCATCGCTGAGCGAGATCTCTTTAACCGTTTTATCGCCGCTCTGGGTCCCCGCGGCTGCACTGCCGCCAAAAGCGCCAATGATCACGTTCAACAACGACCGGTTCATGGCTTTACACATTAAAATAGTCAGGATCGTTCCTGAAGATCCCACCAGGATACCCCCGGTCAGCATAGCCTGATTGTTATACAAAAAGCCACCCATCGCCGCTGCGACGCCCGTGAAAGAGTTCAAAAGTGAAATAACCACCGGCATGTCGGCGCCGCCAATCGGCATGACAAAGGTTACTCCGTACACCAATGCTAACCCTGCCATGACATAAATCATCCAGTTCTCGCCTTCAACAGGCTCTTTAAACAAAATAAACACCATGAAAGCGAACAGTAATACCAGGAATGCAAGATTGATGTACCGGAGCACGGGTGATTTGATGTCCCCGATCCGTTCATCCAGTTTGCCGAACGCAATCATACTTCCGGCAAACGAAACTCCCCCGATCATGAGCCCGAGAAGGATCGCGAGTGCCTCTCCGTTCAACATACTTGACGCAGATTCCGCAGCAAACCTGGTCTGCATTCCGGGAAATTCCATCAATGAGATCAGGGCGGCACAAGCTCCGCCCATCCCATTGAACATCGACACCATCTGAGGCATCGCAGTCATTTTAACTTTTTTTGCTGCAAACCATCCAATGACACTCCCGATAACCAAAGCTGCCAGAATCCATCCGATGTTATGAATCCCTGCATAGGTTCCATCACCCAATTTGGTCTTGTGAAAAAGAATGGTACACAGTATGGCCAGTGCCATGCCTGCGGCAGCCCAAAGATTCCCGCTCCGTGCAGTATCGGGATGACTCAGTTTCTTCAGTCCCAGCACAAACAATACGGAGGCCAGGATGTACGAAATCTCCAAAATGGAAATATAATTCGAAAACTCGATGGGTCGGGTCAGTGTAGTTATGGTATCCATATCAGTTCCTCCTTGGGTTATTTTTTCTTTTTCCTGAACATTTCAAGCATCCGGTCCGTGACCACAAATCCGCCAACCACATTCAACGTGCCCAGTATGACCGCGATAAAACCAAGTACCATGGACAGGATATTGGACGCGTGCCCCATCACGATGATGGCTCCGATGATCACCACCCCGTGGATGGCATTGGCGCCCGACATAAGTGGCGTGTGCAAAACAGAGGGAACATGAGAAATGACCTCGATCCCGAGAAATATCGAAAGAATGATGATGAAAATCGCCTCCCGGTACTCCGTAATGAATTTGAAAATATCTGTCATGGGAATAAATTTAACTGTTTACAAATGATTTTACACGCTCATTTACAACCTCCCCGTTATGTGTCACACAAGTTCCTTTGACAAGGTCGTCCTCCCAGTTCAGATTCAGTTCACCCTTTGAAGAGATCATGAGTTTCAGGAAATTGATCACATTTTTGCCGAACATTCTACTGGCATCGGCAGGCATATCAACAGGGAATGCCGAATTGCCAAAGATCCGGATGCCGTTTATCTCAACCAGTTCATTGTTTTTGGTTAGTTCGCAGTTCCCCCCTGTCGATGCGGCAAGATCAATCACCACCGAACCCGGCTTCATTGCTCTGACCGTTTCGTTTCTGAGCAATACCGGAGCCCGCTTTCCCGGGATCTGCGCCGTACATATCACCACGTCCGATTTCAACGCGTGATCGTGAATGGCCCTGGCCTGTCGGTCCTTGAACTCAGCGCTCTGCTCCACAGCATACCCTCCGGCCGCTTTGTCATCGACTGCGCCCTCAACCTCTACGAATTTTCCACCAAGTCCCACTACCTCCTCCTTTACTGCGGCCCTGACATCGAATACCTCCACCACCGCTCCCAGCTTCCTGGATGTGGCAAGAGCCTGCAATCCGGCAACGCCCGCTCCCAGGATCAACACCTTGGCAGGAGTGATGGTTCCGGCAGCCGTCATGAACATCGGGAAAAACTTGGGCAGCAGATTGGCCGCTGTTAACACGGCCTTGTAACCAGCTACCGTCGCCATTGACGAAAGAATATCCATCGATTGTGCCCGGCTTGTGCGGGGAATAACATCAAGACTGAAGGAAGTAACCTCCCTTTTTGCAAGATTCGTTACAACCGTTTTATTGAAAAAAGGATTTAAAACCGATAACAGGATGGTACCTGGCTTCATTCGTGCAATCTCCTCAACCGATGGGGGATTGATTCCGATTAAAAGCGTCGCATTTTCAAAAAGTTCATTCCGGCTGCAGATTCCGGCGCCAGCCGACTGATACGCTTCATCGGGAACATAGGCGCCTGTTCCCGCCCCGGACTCAACTTGTACCTCTGCCATCATTTTAATGAGAACCGAAACGGACTCGGGAAGCAATGCTACCCTTCGTTCCGGACTGTCTTCCTTTAATATTCCGATGATCATGGGTTTTCGTTTTTGAATTAATTGTTGGAGAATTTTATGAAGGAATCGGGCTGAAATCAGGTCAAAACCTGCTGTTCCATCCGGTTTTATTTAAGGGTGTCCGGGCTGCACGAAAAAGAGAAATGAGATCCGGTCGATCAATCCTTGAAACCGATAACCTGGTGGGTGCCATCACAGAAAGGTTTCTTCTTGCTCCCGCCGCATCGGCAAATTGTCGTGACTTCGTTGTCGATTTTGATCTTCTTTTTTTTATGGTCACGGACAATGAAATTTCCTGTGATAAGGACAGGTCCGTTCTTGAGGATTTGCACCCGGGCAAATTTTGCTTTTTTCTTGGGCTTTGCCCTGGGCTTGGAGGTTATAAATTTATTGCTTTTCAGATAGGTGAGCGCTCTGGATGGACAGGTATCGACAATATGCATGATTTCCTTGCTGTCGGAGGCATGAATGTTGATCCAGGGTCTTTTCTTTGAATTGAAGACTGCGGGAAGTCCAATCAGACAATTGGCAGAATGGATGCACAGTTTCTCCCTCCAGAAAACCGTGATCTCACCGTTGCTGAACTCCTTAATACTTTCCAGGTTCTTCTTAAACTCTGATAACTCGGTTTTTGTAACTTTGTTTGACATATTAAGGTCAGTTTATTTTTTTCGTAAAGATAAAGATTAAAATTAAAATAAACCGGACTGAAAATATTTTTTGATTCAGAAAGCGAAGGTATTGCTGCTTCCTGAAAAAAATTACCTGTCATTATGATGAAAAATATATCCAGGCTCAGGAAGGAGTACCGGGGAAAGCGATTGATTGAACCGGAGCTTCCAAAAAAACCTTTTGACCTGTTCGATCAGTGGTTCACATTCGCGGTTCAGCAAAAGGTTCCGGAACCAAATGCCATGGTGCTTTCAACGGCTTCCCGTTCGGGAAGGGTGACTGCCCGTGCGGTCTTGTTAAAAAGCATTGAAAAAGGGCAGTTTGTTTTTTATACCAATTACCAAAGTCTGAAAGGTATTCAGCTCTCAGAAAATCCACAGGCAGCCCTCACCTTTTTATGGTTGCCCATTGAAAAACAGGTCAGGGTTGAAGGAAAAGTGAGAAAGTTGAGCAGGAAAAATTCAGTTGATTACTTCAATACAAGACCAGTCGAAAGCAGGATAAGTGCATCGGTTTCGCCGCAAAGTTGTGTGATTCCTGATCGCAGGTTCCTCGAGATCATGCGCGAAGGATTCCTGTTGGATCTCGGCAGCAGGGAGCCTGACTGTCCTGAAACCTGGGGTGGTTACGGGCTTGCTCCCGATCTGATCGAATTCTGGCAAGGTGGAATGTATCGGGTGCACGACCGGATTCGTTACAGGAGAATTAAACAGTCCTGGACAATTGAAAGGTTAGCGCCATGAAAAAAAAAGCCCCGCGGGGATTACCTCGCAGGGCTCTGACTGTCAAACCAAATTACACAAGCTTAAAGGTGATCCTGATTTTGTATTGCTGGTTATAAACCGGTTTCAGGTCCGTGAAAGTAATATCCTTAAGCTGCTTTTTCACACTTTCAGCAATCTCTTCATTGTCGGTTGACATGGATTTGATCTCAATGGTTCCCTTGTCGTTCAACATAAAAGTAACATCGACAGAGCCGCAGCATCCGTGCCTGATGGCAAGTTCAGGATATTTGATCGATTCCTTCAGAACTTTATGGATGTTTTTTGGTGTCGCCAGTTCAGGCTTCATTGCAAGAACCGAAAAACTGCATACCGTGGTAAAAACCAGGGCAAGTGTCAATACGCGGAATAATTTCATTGTTTTCATGGGGTTAAAAATTAAAGGTTTAATTTTTCTTTGGATGATTCATCAGACGGATTACATATTTGAAAGTTACATCTGAAGTGAAATTTAACATTTCTTTAACACTACTGATTTTCAATCAAATATATGATCAAATGAACTCCCGGACAACAGTTTTCTGTATCCTCAGGATTTTAACAGATGAAACAATGAAATCACAGGGTAAAATCTTACCATAGTTTAAAAACGGAACGACCGGAAACGGGATGTACGCTTTTCCCGGATCTTTTCGATTGACGGATGTAAGGGGAAATTTACTCTGGCGTGGATTTTCGGTCAGTGTCCGGAACGATCCTGACATCAACGGCAGTCAATCCTTTATAACCATTTTCGATGCAGAATGAAACTTTATCTTGCTCTTTTACCGGACCTTCAAGGTTATTGACATGGACGAAAATACTTTGATTTGTCAAATCATTTTTAATGAACCCATAACCCTTTGATTCATTAAAAAAAGTGACGGTTCCGGTATGACGCTGATCATCGGGCTCAGAATCCACTTTTCGGGCAATACTTATTATAATATCTTCAGGATTTACATCCTGTTTCTGACCCGGATCCGGGGGGGATGATAACAGATTGCCAAAAGCGTCAACATAGGCAAACATACTTTCCAGACCTTTTCCTTTCCCTGAATTGGCTTTTCTTTGCTCCTTTTTTTGCTCCTTGTCCTTTCTTTTTTTAAGCTTCGCTTTCTCCCGGTCTTTTGAATTGAATGAATCTTTACTTCTGGCCATAACGGTTATCTGGTTTGTGAAAATTTTCCGGTCATGAATTTTAACAAAGGTACTCTTATTCCGTCGCCTTGCCTCTTATTTCTTTGATTTGTTTGATTTTTCGTATATTTGCGCACTTTTATGAAGATAACGATTCTTCGGGTCTACACCAATTTTCCCCTCCGGCTCAATTAAATCCAAACTTTTCATTCAAGTACTGATGTGTCACCGCCATTACGGTCACGCATAAGCATTTATCTATAATTTAATTTACATTAGTATGACTTTTAAAGATTTAAATTTAACGAAATCCTTGCTCGACGCTATCCAGAAAGCAGGGTATCAATCACCCACAAAAATACAGCAACAATCCATTCCGCATATACTTGCCGGAAAAGATCTTTTCGGATGTGCCCAGACTGGAACCGGTAAAACGGCCGCATTTGCATTGCCCATTCTTCAAAAAATCATGGAAGGACAAAAAACAGGCATCCGTCATGGCATCAAAGCGCTCGTAATTGCCCCAACCCGGGAACTTGCAAACCAGATCGATGAGAGTTTCCGTACTTACGGAACAGGAAGCGGACTCAGAACAACCTGCGTTTACGGAGGTATATCACAACAATTGCAGGTCAGCAAATTAAAAAAAGGAACTGATATTCTGATTGCAACACCGGGAAGGTTGCTCGACCTGATCCAACAGCGATTCATTCAACTGGGAACAATACGGTACCTGGTTCTTGATGAGGCCGACCGTATGCTCGATATGGGATTTATCAACGATATAAAGAAAATTATCGCAATGTTGCCGGCTGACAGGCAGAGCCTTTTCTTTGCAGCAACCCTGACGCCGGAGGTCAAGAAACTTTCAGGGACAATCCTTTCGGATCCTGCTTTAGTTTTCGTTACACCCGAAAAAGAAATCTCCGGACTGATCCGGCAATCGGTTTATTATGTAAGAAAGGAAGACAAACGGGATTTGCTCAAACATGTTATGAAGGACACCGGAATGGGCAATGCGCTTGTGTTTACAAGAACCAAACATGGCGCCGACCGGGTTGCCAGGGACCTGAACCGGAGCGGGATTACTGCCGAAGCGATTCATGGTGACAAATCACAGAACAAACGGGAAAAGAGCCTGATGAGTTTCCGAAGGGGAGTTATCCGGGTTCTGGTAGCAACTGATGTTGTTTCCCGCGGCATCGACATCGATAGTCTGAGTAATGTTATCAACTATGAGATTCCTGAAGATCCCGCGACTTACGTCCATCGTATCGGACGTACCGGCAGGGCAGGAGTGAAGGGTACCGCCTTGTCCTTTTGTTCAAATGAAGAGAAAAGGAATCTCAAAGATATTCACAAGCTGATCCATAACGAAATGAACGTAGTCAGGACACACCCCTATTCCTGAATATTATAGTCAATAATAAAAGAAGGGGAAATTTAAAACAATAAAAGATGAAAACAGGAACAGTAAAATTTTTCAATGTAATCAGGGGTTTTGGATTTATCAAGGATGATGAATCCGGTGAAGAGATCTTCGTTCACAAATCAGATGTCATGGGAACAATCCGTGAATCCGATATGGTTGAATTCGAGGTCCAGAAAGGTAAAAAAGGATTGAATGCCGTAAATGTCAAGATAGTACGGTAGCTCGGCGGCACCTTGGTGATAGGTAACCAGCTCTGCCTTTTCCCCAACCCGGTACATCATAAGGTCGACCTCTTTGTGCCGGTTACTTTCCGATGCAGAAAGTAATTGATGTTGAATATCAATTATATACATGTAAATGGCAACAACGGGGCAACACAGAATGATATTTTAACTGAAAGTGCATCACAATAAAAGGAAAAATCGCACCCTGATCCAAAGATAAAAAACTCCGGAACCTCCAATTAAGTGGTCCAAGTGGTTTGCATTGAAATATTTATTCTAAAGTATCTTTTGCACTGGACTCAATTAAAAATGGAAATCGCCATGGGATAGGTATGTCCAGACGTGAACGACGTTTAATATCCTATATCAAATAGGGGAGAAATTATGTTTTTTGAAAACCGTACTTTATATTTGTATCGAATTTGTCGAAAATA
>SACF01000108.1 GCA_009928665.1 Alphaproteobacteria bacterium | reverse complement strand
TCCATCAGCAATTTGGAACGACTGACGGCATCCTCGGATATCTTCCCCTTTTTGTAGTCGCACTTGGCGATGATATATCGTCGAATCACTTCTTGTTCTGCCGCTCTTTTACATACATCATCATCAATAATGCCGAATCCCGCTCGATTCACGCCCATATCCGTGGGGGATTTATATTCGGATTCCTGTCCCGTAATTTTTTCAATAATTCGCTTCACAACAGGGAAAACTTCCAGATCCCGGTTATAGTTAACGGCAGTTTCTCCGTAAGCCTCCAGGTGAAAATTATCAATCATATTCACATCCTTCAAATCTACGGTAGCCGCCTCGTAAGCCGCATTCACCGGATGCTTCAAGGGAAGATTCCAGATGGGGAAAGTTTCGAATTTCGCATATCTTGCTTTGGTGCCTCTTCGGTAATCATGATACAGTTGGGATAGACAAGTGGCCAGTTTTCCGGATCCCCCTCCCGGCCCGGTTACCACCACCAGAGGTTTGGTCACCTCTATGTATGGATTGGCCCCATAGCCTTCTTCGGAAACGATGGTTTCCACATCCGTTGGATACCCCTTAGTATAGAAGTGTTTATAAGTTCGGATTCCCCTGCGGTTCAGCTTATTGATAAACATATTCACCGCCGGTGCATCCTCATATCGGGTCACCACCACCCCATGGATTTCCAGTTGGAACTGTCGAAAGGTGTCAATCAATCGAAGAACTTCCAGGTCGTAGGTAATGCCAAAGTCTTGTCGGGTCTTGCTGGTGGTAATATCCCCGGCATAGATGCAAAGTATAATTTCGGCTTGATCCTTCAGCTTTTGAAGCAGCTTAATTTTTGCATTTTCGTCAAATCCCGGAAGCACTCTCATGGCATGCTTGTCATGAACCAGCTTCCCACCAAACTCCAAATACAAGCGTTGGCTGTCTCCTTGGTTAATCCGTTCCAGAATGTATTTTGCCTGCTGCTCCATATATAGATTCGAATCAAACCCGATAACTCCCATGCCTTCACCTCTTTCCCCAAACTGTGATAACTTCTGCTCCTTTTACCGATCCATGAACAAATGATTTGCCATAAAAACAACGCTTTTATTATACCAAAGGACCCCTTTTACTTCAACCAAAGAAGTCCTTTAATGGTTCCCTTTTCATGAAAAAAGAGCGATGGGTATACGCTCTTTCTCCGGAATATATCCGCTAGTTATCCTTTAGAAGTTCCCGTGCTTTTTCCAGTTGGTAATCTTCCGTCACCACCCCGTGAGAGTAGTTGTAGCTTTGGGTATCCAACTGAACCATGGTGGTATAGTCTAGCACTCCATATGGCCAAAGGCCCATATTTCGTTGAAAATCAGTGACTGCTTTCACCGTTTCCGGGTCCATGACGGCTGTGGGTTGCACCGGGTAACCCAGTAACTGAAGTCGCTGCTGAGCGCCATATACATTCAGGCCCGTCATGCCGGCAGAAGGTTTTACCTTTTCCTTCATGGGGACAAATCCCTCGTAAGAAGCCTTTGCCTTCACCAAATCCGAAGCGATTTGATTGTCCACCCAATAGTCCGGCTCCACACCCTTTCCGTGAATGTCATTTTTTAATGGGCTTACAAAGTAAAACACGGACAATTTAAAGCTGCCCTCGTAAGGAAGGGTTCCTACCATTTGAGCCACGCCCTTGCCATAGGTGGTCTTCCCCACCAAGGTTGCCCCTTTATGGTCCTTTACGGCGGCCGCCAACAGCTCCGTTGCGCTGGCGCTATTGTTATCAATCAACACCACGGTTGGCAAAGGCGGGATATGGGCCTTGGTGGCATTATGTGTTTCCACCAGCTTATCCTGTCGATAAAAATGGGTAATCGCCCCTTCTTCTACAAAGTAGTCCGCAATATTAATGGCAGTATTAATCAGGCCACCTCCATTGCCCCGAAGGTCCAGGATGAGTTTTTCCGCCCCCTGGTTCACCAAAGCAATTCGTGCTTTATTAAATTCTTGATCGCTATCGGAATCGAAAGAGGAGATCTTGATGTACCCAATGTCTTCCCCCATCAACTGATAGGCCACTGCTTGATTCTGTATCTTCTCTCGAGTGACTGTAATATCGTAAGACATACCACTTCGAAGTACCGTGATTTTTACGGTGGAGCCTGCCGGTCCCCGAAGCAATACGGCGATATCCTCTAGCGCTTTGTTATCCAGGCTTTTTCCGTCAATAAATGTCAGATAGTCTCCCACCTGAATCCCCGCTTTGGCAGCGGGTCCCCCTGTATGAATGTCCGTTACCAAACATTGATTCCCGCTTTTTTGAATGGTGACTCCCACTCCTTCGTAATTGTTATTGATTTGATTTTGAAAAGAGCTGGCGCCTGCCGATTCTTCAAAATATACACTGTATGGGTCATTGAGACTGGTTAGCGCCCCCGCAAAAGCCCCATTCACTAAATCATCCAAGGATACCTGGTCCTTGTAATTTTCTTCAATATATAGAAGGTATTCCTCCAAGCTCTGCATTCGCTGTTCCATCTTTGCGGTATCCTGTGCAGTGGCACCGTATACAGACGGAATAAAAAGAACAAATGCCAAGGAGGTAAGCACCATGGCAATGGCAATAATAATAGCAATGGCTCTTACCGTTCTTTGTTTCATACTGTCAATTCATCCTCCCCTTAAATTTTCTAGTTCCACATTCAACCCTCATTTCCCCAATTCTACCCTGTGGAAAGTTCGCCGGGGTCCATCGGGTCGTAGTAATATCGATCGACTCTAAAACCCGCTACATGACTTCAATCTTTAATTTATTATGGCTCTCAGACAGTCCGCGAAGACTGATATGATAATCAATATCCAGAGAACCCTCTCCCTCTTCGCCCATGTTATTTTCCACGTGGTTTGTCAGTACTTCCATTTCAAAAACACCAAAGGGTGTCTCATAAAACCCCATGGTACGTTTCCCTGTTTCAAACT
>SACF01000107.1 GCA_009928665.1 Alphaproteobacteria bacterium | reverse complement strand
AGGCGTGCTCGGCTTTCTGACAGGCCCTGTTGGGATATCGCTAGCAGTAGGAGGTGCGGTACTCGGTATAGGTTACGGCGGTTATCGGATTATTATGTTGAACCGAAAGGTGACCGATACACCGAAAGGTGAGGAAGCGCAATTCACAGAAAACGAAGCTAAAATAGTCGCGGGTATTATTAAACGCTTAGGTAAAAATAACGACTGAGAGTTTAGCGAGTTACGCCGTCGCTCGCTTTTCTTAGGTAATCTAAATTTCTTAGTTGGCAAAGAGTGGAGATAATTGATGCTCTGGCTTATTGGTTTCGGGCTATTAGTCATTGCTATTTTTATCGCGGGTCTCGCTAAAGGTGGTTTTGCGGAAGGTGGTAATCAAGTTATCTCTTTGATAATGACTCTGATAAAGGTATTCTTCTATCTCGCATTCGGGCTTTTCGTGGCGGTAACGGCTTTAGCTATCTTCGGCTAACAGCCGGATGGGAGCCAAATTGGGTCACCATTTAGCTGACCCCGATCAATGGCACGACCTTTTTTCTCGCACCGAAGCACGCTTGTGTCGGTCGGGAAATGGGAGAATAAGGCCAAGCTCGATTTCTGCTAGGATTGCCCCACACGTCACGGAGGAGAGCGAGCGTCATGACGACAGACCAAGCCGAACTGCCTGGAGAAATTTAGGGGTTCGGCTTTTTTGTGTCTCGGTCCCGTGTATGCGACCTCCTGATAAGCAAAGCTTCAATTTAAAGACGCGTTCAGGTTCACTTTCGGGTCGGTATGACTCTAGGATTAATAATGAACAAGTATAGAATGATTGGATATGTCGCGATCATAGCTGCTGCTGCTTCCTTTGCTGGGTGTGCAGATAGTCACCAACTATTAAGAGCGGGAAACAAACTCACCAAGTTAGATCCGTCGAAGACCGTATATATATCTGTGCCGCAAGATGGGAAATATGATCAAGTACATTATCAGGGGTCAGGCGTAAATGCTACGCAAATCATCCTGCTGGCTTTTTCGAAGCATAGTAGGTTCATCGAATCTGGTCATCAATATCAATCGTTCGACAATGCTTTGGCCTATGTTAAGGAAAACAACTATGACTATTTAGTATTTCCTACACTGCTGGAATGGGAAGATCGAGCGACTGAATGGTCGGGAAGGCCGGATAAGGCATCACTAACGATTTCAATAATCGATTCTAATTCCGGTGTAACAATCGACTCGGCGCTCATCAAAGGAAAAAGTGGGCTTGCAACATTGGGTGGAGATCATCCTCAGGATTTGCTCCAACAACCTGTTGAGGAATATGTTGACGAGTTATATTTGTGATCAATAAGGATCTGTGTCAGATCTTGTAATACATCATTTTTGGCCGACCCTAATTACACGGCCGTCTCACTGCCAGTCGCGGTGTTCGTCGTATCGTCCATGCCGGGCTCGTTTGACCGGGCGATTGTTTTAAAACCTACCTCCTAGCCCTTTCTATTATTGACATGCGAAAAGACGCTTACCCAGGATCATTCATATATGCGGCAGCCATGATGCTCCTATTCTTGCAATCATGCGCCGCGACTTCGACCACCCCATCACCAACAGCTATCCGGCCATTATCAGTTACTCAAGTTGACGATAATGAGTCTGGGCGCCTGCAAGCCGATTTCCCATCTGGAAGCTTC
The DNA here is from genome assembly GCA_009928665.1 of Alphaproteobacteria bacterium. Classification (GTDB taxonomy): domain Bacteria; phylum Bacteroidota; class Bacteroidia; order Bacteroidales; family FEN-979; genus CAIVAT01. The sequence goes on along the minus strand of SACF01000107.1, from coordinate 1,294 downwards.
CCAATCTCTGCAAAGGGATGCGGCGCTACCGTTCTCAGAATCACAGGAGAAGACACTGAGAATGCCCTCGCTACCGGCACAACCACAAAAGTCGACGCGATCGAGTGTTGCCAACGTGACTCCGGAGGTATAACTATCCCCAATGGCGGGCCGCTGACAGTACAGCAGTGCATAGACGCGACTCTAAAAGCGGAGGGCGAAGCAAAGCATTCGTCTTCAGCGGACTGTCCAAGGAAGCGGATTATGACAAATTGGGGTGGGCCCTTCGTGATGATTAGACGCTCCAGCGATCCGACCGATCCGTTCAAATTCACATGGAAGAATGAATCCACAGGCGAAATTTTGGATGGTAGTAATTCGAGTGGTGCTCCAATCGTTACGCAAACTTTTGAACTGTTGTGTCCAGCATTCTCAAGGTAGATCGACCGGTCGCCTTCGGTGTTTATCGTCGCTGCCTCTGGTATAACCGTATGCGCGAGTTCCGGGTACGGTTTTCCGAGATATCTCAACTTTTGTAATCTGTCATATTTTTCGTGAGCATGACCACATAACCCACCGTCCGCATCTGTCACGCTTCGCACCTGTTCAGCCATGCAGGCGCCGGTGTAAAGCGTGATCGTCGGAAGTCCTCTATTCTGGCTGAAGCAATGCTTCACCCTGACTCCGGAGCATGCAGATGTTACCAGTCGAAAGCGTCATCCTGCGACGAGAGATTCTTAACTGGCGTGACAAGCACTATGACGAAACACGTCATCGATTGGCGCGGGAGATGGGTGTTCTTTTCTCTGCGCTGGATGTCGAAATCGAGAAAATGGAGTACAAGGAAATTATTCTCCATGGGGCGGAATACAGTAAGATGCATCTTCAGCCGATTTATAATGCTTGGGTTGAGCGTGAAATCAAGGAAATTGTGCAGGATGCGGAGGTCGCCCTCCGGAAGGTCTCTGGCAAACTAACTCCTCAGTTTGCCCACAACTCATCCGGTGAGGCATATGACGGAAGCTCATCATGTGGATCGGAAGTTGCGACGGCGACCCTAGCAGGTGCTGGGGCGTTGATTGCGATACCAGCATTTGCATCATGGTCTGTTGTCTCCGCTGGGGGCATAGCTGGGTGGCTTGGGGCTACGGTAATTAGTTGGCCTGTTGTTATTGCTGGTGTTGCAGTAGGAGGGGGCTTGCTCGCCCTCTCGGGGAGTAAATGGGCGAGTCTGAAGGATAATGTCCACGCCAGTATCAAGAAGAATATGCGGAACAGTATTAGGCAGCAGGTTCTCGGAAACAAAGAGAACAAC
>SACF01000024.1 GCA_009928665.1 Alphaproteobacteria bacterium | reverse complement strand
GTGGTGGGGGCCACCCAAACCCTTACCACCTCGGTTGCCGGGGTGTATGAAGTGGCTGTTACCGGAGCATCGGGCTGTGCCGGCCGGGATACGGTTCAACTGTCGGTAACCGCCCCGCCCGTCATCACCAACGACCCCCTGGCGAAAACCATCTGCTCGGGCGAATCGACCGCCATTGCCCTCTCAGCGACGGTAACCGGTACTACCTGTTACTGGACCGCTTCGCTTACCTCGGGCACGGTCAGCGGTTTTGCGTCCGGCCAGGGAACCACGATCGACCAGGTGTTGACCAACCAGAGCGCCTCCCCGGGGGTGGTCACTTATTTGATCACCCCGGTGGCGGGAAGCTGCACCGGAACCACCGTCACCTTCCCCGTTACGGTGAACCCCGGCGAAGCCGTGGGTGTGGCCATTTCAGCCTCGGCAAACCCCGTTTGCACCGGCACCCCGGTCACTTTCACGGCCGTTGCGCTCAATGGCGGCTCAAATCCCGTGTTTCAGTGGATGGTAAACGGCGTTAATGTTGGTAGCAATAGCCCTACGTTCAGCTACATCCCTGCCGACGGTGATCAAATCATAGTCCATTGTCAATCGTCCCTTGTCAATTGTGTTTCCGGTAATCCCGCTGCATCAAATGTTGTTACAATGACTGTGACTCCGCTTTTGCCCGTTAGCGTTGCCGTTTCCGCTTCCGCCAATAACGTCTGTTCCGGAACGACGGTTACTTTTACGGCTATTCCCATAAACGGAGGTTTGGCGCCCTCATTTCAGTGGATGGTCAACGGAGTTCCTGAAGGAAGCAATAGCCCTACATTCAGCTATATCCCTGCTAACGGCGATCAAATCATTGTCAATTGTCAATCATCCATTGTCAATTGCATTACCGGCAATTCCGCCACCTCCAACATCGTTATGATGACGGTGACCCCGCTGCTGCCGGTCAGCGTCGGCATTTCAGCCTCGGCAAACCCGGTGTGTGCCGGTACCCCGGTCACCTTCACGACCGTTGCGGTCAATGGCGGCTCAAATCCCGTATTTCAATGGATGGTCAACGGTATCAACGCCGGAAGCAACAGTCCAACGTTCATTGTCATCCCGGCCAACGGTGATCAAATCATTGTCCATTGTCAATCGTCCATTGTCAATTGTGTAACAAATAACCCGGCAATCAGCAACCCGGTTTTGGTAACTGTCATCCCTTCGTCCGAAGTCTCTTTTACCTCCTGTTTCGGCACCATCACCACCGTCAGCGCCAAACCATTCAGGCTCAAAGGAGGATTGCCCCTCGGCGGAACTTACTCCGGCCCGGGCGTCAACCCCACAACCGGCATCTTTACCCCATCCGCCGCCGGCCCCGGAACCCACACCATCACCTACACCTACACCAATGCCCATGGCTGTTCTCCAAATGCAAAATGTAAAGTGCAAAATGCAAATTTTTCCGCATTTACATGCGGGTCTAATCTTACGGATATCAGGGACGGCAAAGTTTACCCCACCGTGCAAATAGGTTCCCAATGTTGGATGCAAAAAAACCTCGACTACGGCATAGCCATTCCTTTATCCACCCATCAGAGCGACAATTGTATTACGGAAAAATATTACCCCGACAACACTTCCTCACCAGGCATTTTGCATTTTACATTTTCCATTTTACATTCTGCATTTTTCCAGTGGGATGAACTGATGCGCTACGAATCCGCCCCCGGCAGCCAGGGACTCTGCCCGCCCGGCTGGCATGTCCCCTCCGAAGGCGACTGGAACATCCTGTTTAACTACTACGACGGGCAAAGCCGCGCCGGCGAAGCGCTGACGGATCCTTTTTTGAATGGATTCAAAGCCGACCCCGACGGAGTGCTGTATCAAAATACTATTTGGAGTTTTGCCGAATTCGCTGTCCTCTTCTGGTCATCCACCCCGGTCGATGCCACCCGCGCCTGGTCGCATGGCATGAACGGCATCAACTTCTCGGTGTCGTCCTATCCCGCCCTGAAGGCCGATGCCTTTCCGGTAAGGTGCGTAAGGGATTGACGGGTGCCAAAGAGAAAGATAGGGCCAATAAGGCAAATTAATCCCATTTTAATTAGAATTGTACGATCATTTGGGATTGGGTCGGATAAGTGTTATTTTTGTAATATGAAAATTTCAGGAGTGGAAACCGGTTTCGATAATTTTAATTTGATTAAAACTGTAATACTCCGTTTTTTACCTGAATCAACAATTATTCTTTTTGGTTCAAGAGCCAGAGGAGATCATCAGAACGATTCTGATTTTGACTTGTTGGTTGTCAGTAAATCAGAGGTGGATTTACAACATCGTATGAACATTCAATCATTAATCCGCAAAAGTCTGGCAAAATACCATATCCCTGCTGATGTTATTATTTACTCCTCCTCAGAGGTCGATGTCATGAGAAATTTTCCCGGACACGTCGTGAAATCAGCAATGAAAGAGGGTATAACGATATGACAGGTGATAAAAACCAATATATCCATCAATGGTTGAGTAAAGCCAATGAAGATCTGTTGGTTGTACATCAATTAATCAATGCAGATTCGATAGCGCTGGGAGTCATTGGGTTTCATTGTCAGCAAGCTGCTGAGAAATTTCTGAAAGCATTCTTAATTTATCACGACATTGAACCTCCAAGGACACACAATCTTGAATTTCTTCTTGAATTATGCGCCGAAATTGAAAAAAAATTTTCTGAGGTTGATTCTCTCAATCTGACGGATTATGGCGTTCAGGCCAGGTATCCGGGTGATTATCTGGTACCTTGCAGGAACGAGTTAAACGAGTTTATCAGAATTGTTGAACATATCAGGGAATTGGTTAATCAAAAAATAGATTAGCAACGGTCTGCACTGAAAACCGACGCCTTTCCGGCGCGGTGTTTACGTGATTGACGGAAGGGATTTCTGATCAAACATATCAAATTATTTTTTATATATTTTGTAATGTTATTGTTTAATTTATTCGTACATTTATAGGCCAGGCCGATCACATATCTTAAAAATATTACAAACCCGGCCGGTTCATCATGATCATCGATAATTCACAGAAATACAATGTCTTGACTGTGTTAAAACAGTTATACCTGATTATGGTTGTAAAATACTGTTTATCAGACAGATCAAAACTCTCTCTCTCTCTCTCTCTCTCTCTCTCTCTCTGCCTACCTGAATTACACACATTTATTGATGAAACCTGTTTTCACCATGCGGGAATCATCGAATCATTTTGCAGAAAACAGCGAAGCATAGAAGTGATAGGGAAAAATAACTTAGATTTAGCAAGCTCTTGCCCTATCCTTCGACAGGCAAGAGTCATTACTTTCCAATAAATAAACTTTCATGAGATATTTGAAGGTTGGTTATGCATGCTGTATCATAACTGAAAAAACAACAGAAAATTGGATTGATTTCTTTGGGATTTATTTAAACTAACAACCTAATTTTGAAAAAATGAAAAGAATTTCTCTGAAAATATCAGCTATTGTGCTATTCGTGTTTCTATGTTTTTCAACAACCATGCTCCGGGCACAAACATGTGAATTAAAGATTTCTGATTCAATTGCCAGTGGTCCGTATACTGTGACCTTAAGTCTTTATTATATCAACGGAGGTATTAGTTATCTTGTTGATAGTCCGATGACTGTAATTTATTCCATTTCTGGCTCCTATTCTGTACCATTAACCTGGGGGCTACCAATTGATACTCGTGAGAACATTTACATTCTCAGGGTAACAGGTATAGATGGTAATTCTGTCCCTGCTTCCAATAATCCTGCATATTCACAATGGTTTAATACTCCGTTTTATGAAAATGGCGGTAATATTAATATCATTTTATATTTTAACTGAAGTGATCTGAATTGATTATCAGTATAGTAAAAAGGCAATTGATTAACAATGAGCGGAATTAACAGAAAATGTTTTATATTTTTAGTGATTTTTCAATTGCCTTTTTTTTCATTTTCACAGGGAGAATTTAATCAGTGGCGTTTCGGATATAATGCAGGATTGGATTTCAATCACACTCCTCCAATGGCAGTATCCGGAAGCGCTTTGGTTAGTCTTTTCATTACTGTAAGTTCTGCTGACTCCAATGGAACATTGCTGTTTTATTCCAATGGCACTAACGTTTGGAATAGGAATAATACAATTATGTCAAATGGTTCGGGGCTTTTTACAAATTTCGCTTGTCAAACCGTATTTTCAGCGCCTATTCCAGGAACTTTACATCTTTATTATCTGTTTACCATCGGTCCATGGAATTTTTTACCAACCATGAAAGGATTGTTTTACTCGATCATTGATATGCAGTTAAATGCTGGTTTGGGAGGAATTGTTTCAGGTGAGAAGAATATTCCTGTAACGGGGGGTGAAAACGTTCCTACTGGCATTCACGGAACACGTCACTGGAATAATAAGGATATTTGGATAGTTGTACGAAGCCAGGAACCTCAGCAGTTTCTATCTTATCTTATTAATTCAAACGGAATTAATTTACCACCTGTAATAAGTTCCAGTATACATAATAACAGTTATGTGGGGACCAACACTGGTCCTATTATCACAAAGATATCCCAGGATGCAACTAAGCTTATAACATCATACAACAATGATTCTCTGTTTGAGTTTTCACACTTCAGTTCGCATACAGGAGTTGTATCTCCACTTTTTACAGTAGTTCCAATATTCTTTGGGTATAAATATGTTCCGGTTAGCTGTGAATTTTCGCCGAATTCAAAAAAAGTATATGTTGGGATTCAAAGGTTAAGTGATATTCCTGTAACGTACCCAAAATCCATGTTAATGCAATATGATGCAACACTTGTCGATTCAACACAGTTCATTCAAAGTGGAATTATAATTGATTCATCATTCAATCCGGAATATTTTATTGGACTTCAACTTGCTAATGATCAAAAAATATATAGTTGTGAAGGTGTAGTAGATTCATTAGGAATTATTCATTATCCGAATATCAGTGGAGTAGGTTGTAATTTTGTCAGTAATGCAATAAGCTTACTTGGAAGTTTAACTACAAGGGGTTTCCCCCAGTTCCTCCAGCGTTACAAGGCATACATTCATTCCAGCGGCCGGTGTCAGGGCGCCCCGGTAAGCTTTTCAGCCGACATCTGGCCCCCGGCCGACACCACTTTATGGAATTTTGGCGATCCTGCCTCGGGTACAGCCGACACCTCTTCAATTGCCGCTCCTTCGCACACCTATGCCGCCCCCGGAACCTATACCGTAACACTGTATGTGCGGCACAATGACAACCGCACCGATACCTCGCGCATGCCGGTAACCATCCTGCCTTCGCCGCAACCCAGTGCCGGTCCCGACCAGTCGGTGTGTACCGGCGTGAGCGTTACCTTCGATGCAGGCCCCTGCACCGGTTGTTCCTACCTCTGGAGCGCGCTCCCATCGGGCGCCGTTGTGGGCACCACCCAAACCCTTACCACCTCGGTTGCCGGGGTGTATGAAGTGGTTGTTACCGGAGCATCGGGCTGTGCCGGCCGGGATACGGTTCAACTGTCTGTAACCGCCCCGCCCGTCATCACCAACGACCCCCTGGCGAAAACCATCTGCTCGGGCGAATCGACTGCCATTGCCCTCTCATCGACGATGAGCAGTACAACCTATAATTGGACCGCCTCACTTACCTCGGGTTTGGTCAGTGGTTTTGCGTCCGGCTCAGGAACCACGATCGACCAGGTGTTGACCAACCAGGGCGCCTCCCCGGGGGTGGTGACTTATTTGATCACCCCGGTGGCGGGAAGCTGTACCGGAACCACCGTCACCTTCCCCGTTACGGTGAACCCCGGTGAAGCCGTGGGTGTGGCCATTTCAGCCTCGGCAAACCCCGTTTGCGACGGCACTCCGGTCACCTTCACAGCAAGTCCTGTCAATGGCGGCTCAAATCCCGTGTTTCAGTGGATGGTCAACGGCGTCAACACGGGAAGCAATAGTCCAACGTTCAGCTATATTCCTGCCGATGGTGATCAGGTGGTTTGTGTGGTCACCTCCTCCAACATCATCTGTACCTCGAACAATCCCGCCGTCTCGAACACGGTTGTCATGACAACGACCCCGCTGCTGCCGGTTAGCGTTGGCATTTCAGCCTCGGCCAACCCTGTTTGCGCAGGTACGACAGTAACCTTCACGGCCAGCTCTGTCAATGGAGGTTCAAATCCCGTGTTTCAGTGGATGGTCAGCGGCATCAACGCCGGAAGCAACAGTCCAACGTTCAGTTTCATTCCTGCCAACGGTGATCAAATCATGGTCCATTGTCAATCGTCCCTTGTCAATTGCGTTTCCGGCAATCCGGCTACCTCCAACATCGTTACGATGACGGTTAATCCGCTGCTGCCGGTTAGCGTCAGCATTTCGGCCTCGGCCAACCCCGTTTGTACCGGTACGCCAGTCATCTTCACGGCCGTTGCGCTCAATGGAGGTTCAAATCCTGTGTTTCAGTGGATGGTAAATGGCATCAACTCGGGAAGCAATAGTCCTTCATTCAGCTATATTCCAGCTGATGGCGATCAGATAATCGTCAATTGTACATCGTCAATCGTAAATTGTGTAACAAATAACCCGGCAACCAGCAACCCGGTGTTGGTAACTGTAATCCCTTCGGCCGAAGTCTCTTTTACTACTTGTTTCGACACCATCACCACAGTCAGCGCCAAACCCTTCCAGCTCAAAGGAGGATTGCCCCTCGGCGGAACCTACTCCGGCCCGGGCGTCAACCCAACAACCGGCATCTTTACCCCATCCGCCGCTGGCCCCGGAACCCACACCATCACCTACACCTATACCAACGCCCTCGGCTGTTCTTCAATCAGTCAATCAGTCATTCAGTCAATCAGTCAATCACTTATTCCTTGCGGCAGCACCCTGACAGATCTCCGCGATGGCAAGCCCTACCCCACCGTACAAATCGGCTCCCAGTGCTGGATGCAGAAGAACCTGGAGTTTGGTTTAACTATTCCATCCACTAATCCTCAAACAGATAATTGCATCCCTGAAAAATATAATTGTCCATTGTCCATTGTCCATTGTCAATTGTCCCTTTACCAGTGGGACGAATTGATGCGTTACGAATCTGCCCCCGGCAGCCAGGGCCTCTGTCCGCCCGGCTGGCATGTCCCCTCCGAAAGCGACTGGAACATCCTGTTTGACTACTACGACGGGCAAAGCCGGGCCGGCGAAGCGCTGACGGATCCTTTTTTGAATGGATTCAAAGCCGACTCCGACGGGGTGCTGTTTCAAAATACCATCTGGAGCTTTGCCGATTTCGCTGTGCTGTTCTGGTCATCCACTCCGGTTGACGCCACCCGCGCCTGGGCGCACGGCATGAACGGCATCAACTTCTCGGTGTCGTCCTATCCCGCCCTGAAGGCCGATGCGTTTCCGGTAAGGTGTGTAAGGGATTGAGTTGGGGTAAACAAACGGTTTATGGTAATCAGAATTTTTCTAACTTTGAAAGAGGACACCTATTTTACAAAGTTTCAATTCAAATATCAGAAGGAGTATGACAAAAGAGACAGCCATCAGATTATTCAATCAGAAACAGGTGAGATGCCACTGGGACAGTGAAAAGGAGAAGTGGTATTTCTCGATTGTAGATGTGGTTGAAGTACTTACGGAAAGTCCGGACGCAGGAGCATACTGGCGCAAACTTAAAGAAAGGTTAAAGAAAGAGGGGAATGAAACCGTGACAAATTGTCACGGTTTGAAAATGGTTGCAACAGATGGGAAAATGCGATTGACCGATGTAGCTGATACTGAACAGCTTTTCCGCTTGATCCAGTCTGTGCCTTCACCGAAAGCCGAGCCATTCAAACTGTGGCTTGCCCGCGTGGGAAGTGAACGAATCGACGAAATTGAAGACCCGGAGAAAGGAATTGATCGATTAATGGAAACCTATTTAAGGAAAGGATATTCAAAGGAATGGATCAACCAGCGATTGAAAAGCATTGAAGTTCGCAAAGAATTAACGGATGAATGGGAGGTAAGAGGTGTTGAAAAGGGACAGGAATTTGCGATTCTTACGGACGATATAACCAGGGCATGGAGCGGTTTTACCACGAAACAATACAAAGAATTCAAAAGCCTGAAAAAGGAAAACCTCAGAGACCATATGTCAAATCTGGAGCTGGTTCTGAATATGCTTGCGGAAGCAACGACAACTGAAATCTCCAAAGAAAACAATCCTGACGGTTTTGAAGAAAGCAGGGAGATCGCAAAGCAGGGAGGTAAGATTGCAGGCGATACCCGGAAGGCTATTGAGGCAAAAACAGGACGGAAAATTGTTTCGCGACAGAATGCTAAGCAGATTTCCCAAAAGAAAAACAAAGAATTAGGTTGATCTGCTGTTTCTGGGTAAATAAAAATCGTAATTGATCCTGTATGAATTTAAAGACCGGTAAACGTAACTTTTTGCTTTTAGTTGTGGTTCTTTGCCACGGCCTGTTTCCGGTAAGGTGTGTGAGGGATTAGAAAGATGTTGTTATATTTCTATTCCTGCCTGATCTACCACAATGGCTATCATTACCTTATACTCCCCGTTCAGAATGCTATATTCCTGACCTCGTCGGACCCGCTGGTAATTGTCACTTTCACCGCATCTTCGGGCAGAAGGTTTTCAATCAGTTCAGGCCATTCGATAAAACAATAGGATCCGGAGTAAAAGTACTCCTCATAACCGATATCGTATGCCTCCCTGATGTTTTTGATCCTGTAAAAATCGAAATGATAGAGCGAATTACCGGTTAAATCCTTGTACTCATTGATGATCGAAAAGGTCGGACTCAGAACAATATCAGTTACCCCAAGCGCTCTGCAAATCGCTTTGATAAAAGTCGTCTTCCCCGCTCCCATGGCGCCGTAAAAGGCAAAAACACCCGAACCGGGATGCTCCGCCAGCAATTGTCCGGCAACCGCAACCAATTCATCAGGGGAAGAAACTGAAACTAACATGGCTTGAAAGAATTGAGTGAATGAGTGATTGAGTGAATGAATGAATGAGTGATTGAAAATGTGCTAATTTGAGAATTTTTTAATTTTAATTTTGAACTTTACTCTTTTTCCGTTTTCCGTTTTCCGTTTTCCGTTTTCCGTTTTCCGTTTTCAATTTTCAATTGTCCATTGCCCATTAATCTCTTACCCCTTTGGTTTCATGACCACGAACGGAATCAGCAGCTCTTCCATGGATATTCCTCCGTGCTGAAAGGTGTTTTTATAGTAGTTCACGTAGTAGTTGTAGTTATTGGGGTAAGCGAAAAAGTCGTTCGACCGGCAAAAAACATAAGCAGAGCTCACGTTGAGGCGGGGAAGGAAGATATCGGCGGGGTTGCGGACTTCGAACACTTCGCTGCGCTCGTATTTCAACGCTTTCCCGGTCTTATACCGCAGATTCGTATTGGTATTCCTGTCGCCTAAAACTTTAACGGGATTATCGACCCGGATGGAACCGTGATCGGTGGTGATGGCAACATTGACCTCCTTATCCGACAGGTATTTCAGGATATCGAACAGCGGGGAGTGCTGAAACCAGCTCACCGTGAGCGACCGGTATGCCTTTTCATCATCGGCCAGTTCACGGATGATCTCCATCTCCGTGCGGGCATGAGAGAGCATGTCGACGAAGTTGTAGACGATAAAGTTCAGCTTATTCACCATGAGGTTGGGCATCAGTTCGAGCAGCTTTTTACCGTATGCCTGGTTCAGCACCTTGTAGTAGGAATACCTGATGTCGCGGCCGTAACGCTTCAACAACTCTCCCAGCAACTCGCCTTCGAAATTGTTTTTGGTTCCCTCCTCCTCTTCGCCTACCCAGTATTTCGGGTACTTTTTTTCGATTTCGGTTGGCAACAGTCCGCTGAACAAAGCATTTCGTGCATATTGCGTCACCGATGGCAAGATGCTGTAGTAGATCTCCTCGCGTTCGATCCGGTAAAAATCTTCCAGAATCGGTTGAAGCACTTTCCACTGATCAAACCGCAGGTTGTCGACCAGGATCACAAACAGCGGTTTGGAATCGGTCAGCATCGGGAATGCCTTTTCTTTTATCAGGTTGTGCGAAAGCACTGGTCGGTCGGTCGATTTGCCGCTGATCCATTCCGGGTAGTTCCGTTCCACGAATTTACAGAACACCTGGTTTGCCTCATCCTTCTGCATTTTCAGGACCTGGTGCATCCCGTCGTCCATCGTTTGCCCCAGTTTCAGTTCCCAGTAGGTGATTTTTTTATAGACCTCGATCCATTCTTCATAATTCAGCCGGTTGCTGATCTCCATCCCGATATTGCGGAACTCCTGCTGATACTGAAAGGTTGTTTTTTCACTGACCAGCTTCTTGTTTTCCAGGTTCTTTTTCAGACACAGGAGGATCTGGTTCGGTTTGACGGGTTTGATGAGATAGTCGGCGATGTTGGAACCGATGGCATCCTCCATGATCCGTTCCTCTTCGCTTTTGGTGATCATGACGACCGGAAGGGTCGGCGACAGCTCTTTGATCCGCGCCAGGGTTTCGATTCCCGATAATCCGGGCATCTGTTCATCGAGGAAGATAATGTCGAACGGGGTCGTTTTTATGAGGTCCAGGGCCTCATGGCCATTGTTGACCGAAACGACATCATATCCCTTTTCCTTTAAAAATATCAGATGTGGTTTCAACAAATCAATTTCATCATCCACCCACAATATTGTGATCTTTTCCATAGTTTTTCTTTGCTTGTATAAATGTCGTAAGTTTGCTTTTATTGTGCATTGGGGTAAGGTTTTATAAATCTTTAACAAAAATATCCGATTTTGCCAACTCAGAATAAACAAAAGATCGTCAACGATCCGGTTTACGGATTTATCTCCATTCCTACCGCGCTGGTCTTCGATCTGATGGAACATCCCTGGTTCCAGAGGCTGCGACGGATCAAACAATTGGGGCTGACGCATTACACATATCCTTCGGCCATGCATTCGCGGTTTCAGCACGCCCTCGGGGCGATGCACCTGATGGCCCAGGCAATTGCCGTGCTGCAATCGAAAGATATCCCGATCACCAAAGAGGAGACGCAGGGAGCGCTGGTTGCCATTCTCCTGCACGACATGGGGCACGGTCCCTATTCGCACACCCTCGAGCAAACCATCGTGCGATCGCTCGACCACGAGGATCTTTCAAAATTATTCATGGCCGCCCTGAACCGGCAGCATGAAGGGGCCCTCGAAACGGCCTTTGCGATCTTCTGCAACACCTACTCCAAGAAATTCCTTCATCAACTCGTTTCGAGCCAGCTCGACATGGACCGGCTCGATTACCTTGCCCGCGACAGTTTCTTCACCGGGGTCGCCGAAGGGGTGATCAGTTACGAACGCATTATTAAGATGCTGACGGTTTGCGACGACGAACTGGTGGTGGAAGGCAAAGGCATTTATTCCATTGAGAAGTTTCTCATCTCAAGGCGACTCATGTACTGGCAGGTTTATCTGCACAAGACCGTGATTGCCGCCGACCAGATCATGATCAGTCTGCTCCGGCGGGCCAAGTACCTCACCGAAAATGGCGACCACCTCTTCACAACTCCCGCCTTCGGGGCATTTTTAAAGTATAATCCGGTATATGGCGACTTTGAATCTGATCCTTACTGGCTTGAGACCTTTGCAAAGCTCGATGATTTTGATATTTTTTCTGCCCTGAAGGTGTGGACCCAACATCCCGATCCCATCCTTTCGTACCTGTGCACCGCGCTGGTGAACCGAAACCTGCTTCGTTCCGAACTTCAGTCGGAACCCTTTGACCCGGAACTGGTCGAACGGGTGCGTAAAGCCGTGATCCGCCGGTTCGGGATTGATCCCGGCGACGTGGACTATTTTGTAACCTGCGACCAGGTGGAGAACAAGGCTTACAATCCCCGGCATGAGCGGATCATGATCAAGGAAAAGAGCGGCAGGCTGACCGATATTTCACAGGCCACCGAGCGCGACAGCAGTCTGACCCTCCCCACCACTGTAAATAAGTACCTGCTCTGCTATCCGAAGGATGTAACAATTTAACATTCTGATGATTAAAAAATAAATCAGGTCTCTTCCGGAAAAAAATGGTAACTTGGCCCCCATTTTCCGAAAAAACGCTCATTAATCCAGATCATGGAGTATACCGCAAGTCAGATTGCCGCATGGTTGAACGGAACGGTTGAAGGGGATCCCGATGTCAGGTTGACCGGACTCTCCAAAATAGATGCCGGCACACCGGGAACGCTGACCTTTCTTGCAAATCCGAAATACACCCCGTATGTTTACACGACGAGGGCGACAGCCATTGTGGTTAACCGCGATTTCATGCCCAGTCAGCCGTTGACGGCAACACTTCTCCGCGTCGACGATGCCTATTCGGCCTTTGCCATGCTGATGGCCCGGTTCCAGGGAGAAGCGCAGGTTCCGGCCGGCATCTCCGGGCAGGCATCCATTGCCGAAACCGCGACGCTGGGCCGGGATGTGACGGTAGGCGCATTTTCGGTGATCGGAAGCGGAGTCGTCATTGCCGATCAGGTGGTGATCCATCCACAGGTTTTTATCGGTGAAAATGTGCAGATCGGAGCCGGTTGTGTGCTGTATCCCGGCGTGAAGGTTTATCACAACTGTGAAATCGGCGCTTCCTGTATCCTGCATGCTGGCGTGGTCATCGGTTCCGACGGATTTGGTTTCGCGCCCCAGTCGGGCTCCGATTACCGAAAAATCCCGCAACTCGGTAACGTGATTCTTGAAGACCATGTGGAGATCGGTTCCAACACCACGGTTGACCGGGCTACGCTTGGTTCCACCATCCTGCGTAAAGGCGTGAAACTCGACAACCTGATCCAGGTTGGGCATAATGTCGAAATCGGCGAGAACACGGTAATTGCGGCACAGTCGGGCATCAGCGGATCAACCCGGATCGGAAAGAACTGTATGATTGGCGGACAGGTCGGTATCGTAGGGCATCTTACCATCGCCGACGATGTCAAAATCGGCGCCGGAAGCGGTGTTGAAGCATCCATTACCCAGGCGGGAGCCATATACTTAGGTGCTCCTGCGATCGAGATCGGGAAGGCCCGGCGGAATTTCATCCATTGGCGTCATCTCGATGAAATTGTCAAAAAAGTATATACCCTCGAAAAAACATTGAAACAAAATCATGAGTGAGAAACAAAGGACGATCAAGTCACCGGTGAGTATTTCGGGAGTCGGACTCCATACGGGGAATGATGTGACCATCACCTTTAAACCGGCTCCTGACAATTACGGATTCAAATTCAGAAGAACAGACCTGAATTCGAGCACCCTTGTCGATGCCGACGTCGACAATGTCGTGGATACCTCCCGCGGTACAAGCCTGGAACAGGATGGCATCCGGATCGATACCGTCGAACATGTTCTGGCCTCCCTGACCGGCATGGAGATCGACAACGCGCTGATCGAAATGAACCAGTCGGAAACCCCCATCCTCGATGGCAGTGCACGCTTTTACGTCGAAGCGATCAAATCGGTGGGGGTCGTCGAACAGAAAGCGCTGCGCAACTATTTTGAGCTGAACTCCAACATTACATACGTAAATCCCGAGAAGAAAGTTGAAATGATCGCCATACCCTCCAAGGATTTCAGGGTCTCGGTGATGATCGACTATGAATCGAAAGTGCTGCAGTCGCAGAATGCCACGCTGAACAGCATCAAACAGTTCCGGGATGATTTTTCCTCCTGCCGTACCTTCGTCTTCCTGCATGAACTGGAGTATCTTCTCAACAACAACCTGATCAAGGGCGGCGACGTGAGCAATGCCATTGTTTTTGTCGACCGCATCATTTCCCGCAAGGAGCTCGATCATCTGGCGCACCTGTTCAAAAAGCCCAAGATTGAGGTTCTGCGTGAAGGCATCCTGAACAACCTCGAATTGCAGTTTCCCAATGAACCCGCCCGGCATAAACTGCTTGATATCATCGGCGATCTCACGCTGGTCGGCATGCCTATCCGTGCACACATCATCGCAACCCGGCCCGGTCATTATTCCAATATTCAGTTTGCCAGGATGATCAAGAAACAAATGAAGCGCGAGAAGCAACCCGAAGGCGGACACAAATTCGATCTCAACAAGACTCCGGTATACAACATCAATCAGATTAAAAATATCCTTCCGCATCGGCCACCTTTTTTATTTATCGACAAGATTCTCGAGATCGGAAAGGATTACGTGGTCGGCGTCAAGAATGTGACCATGAACGAATCCTTTTTCGTGGGTCATTTTCCCGATGAGCCCGTTATGCCGGGAGTTATCCAGATTGAAGCGATGGCACAATCGGGGGGGATCCTGGCCCTGAGCACGGTTGATGATCCCCAGAATTATACCACGCTGTTCGTCAAGATCGAAAATGTCCGTTTCCGTCAGAAGGTTGTCCCGGGAGATACCATCGTCTTTTTCAACCAGTTGAACGGACCGATCCGCCGCGGACTGATCAGCATGAAAGGACTTGCTTATGTAGGCAATAAAATTGTGATGGAGGCTGAAATGATGGCCCAAATACAACGTAAATAAACTACTCTTATGAACCAACCGTTAGCCTATGTGAATCCCCAGGCAAAAGTGGCCGCGAACGTAGTCATTGAGCCTTTTGTTTCAATTGATAAGAATGTGATTATCGACGAGGGTACCTGGATCGGCTCGAATGTAACGATCATGGAAGGCGCCCGTATCGGGAAAAACTGCAAGATTTTCCCGGGCGCCGTCGTCTCCGCCATTCCCCAGGACCTGAAATTCGCCGGTGAAGATACCATCGTAAAGATCGGCAACAATGTGACCATCCGTGAATTCGTGACCATCAACCGGGGGACCCGCGCCAGTTATGAAACCGTGATCGGCGACAATTCGCTGATCATGGCATATGCACACATTGCCCACGACTGCGTTATCGGTAACAATGTCATCATGTCGAACGCAGCCATGCTTGCGGGCCACATCACCATCGACGACTGGGCAATCGTGGGCGGAATGGCAGCCGTTCACCAGTTCGTTCACATCGGATCGCATACCATGATAGCGGGGGGATCGCTCGTCCGGAAAGATGTTCCTCCTTATGCTAAAGCGGCCCGGGAGCCCCTCTCCTATGTCGGGGTCAACTCCATCGGTTTGCGCCGGCGGGGCTTTTCACCGGAGACCATCAACAACATCCAGGAAATCTACCGCATGATCTATCTCAAGGGGTATAACGTTTCGCAAGCCGTCGAGATCATTGAGGCGGAATTGCCGGCGACCCAGGAACGGGACGAGATTCTTTCCTTCATCTCCAATTCAAGCCGGGGCATCATGAAGGGCTATTCCAAGATCCGCGAAAAATAGATGCACATCGAGCTTCAGAAGGTCGGGAAAAAATTCAATACCGAATGGATTTTCAAAGATCTGTCGTTCACCTTTGAAGCCCGTTCCGCCACAGCAATCCTTGGCCGCAACGGCTCAGGCAAATCGACCCTCCTGCAACTGATCGCGGGAAATCTTCACCCGACCGCCGGCACGATTCATTACACGCTGAATGGCAAGCCTGTGCCGGCCGAACAAGTCTTCAGGCACCTGACCCTCGTGGCTCCTTACCTGGAACTCATCGAAGAGTTCACCCTGTATGAGATGCTTGAATTTCATTTCAGATTCAAGCCAATTCTTCCGGGCTTCACCCTGAATTCACTGACCGACATGCTGGGTTTTCGCGTCCCCGCAACCAAACCAATCCTGCAGTTCTCGTCGGGGATGAAACAAAGGATCAAACTGCTGATCGCCTTCATGAGCGACATTCCGCTGCTCCTGCTTGATGAACCGACCATGAACCTGGATCAGGCTGGCATCGGCTGGTATCACCGGCTCATTACCGACTACACGCTATCGCGCACCGTGATCATCTGTACAAACCAGCATCAAATCGAAAGCTGCTTTGCCACCCGTCAACTGCAGGTGGAAGATTACAAAATCCAGGTCTTTACAGACCGGAATCCGGTTTCAGGTCCGGGTTAATGGGGCTGTGTCAATTCCCCGGTTCAGGGATGAGCGACAAAATAGTACTCTTTACCGGTGCGGTAACAATCGACAAACTGTTCTTTGGAAAGGGCCTGCGTTTTTTCGAGGAATCCTTTAAGGGTGGAGATTTTCATTCCGCAGTCACCTGACAGGAAAAGATAAAGCTTTTCGGGTGTGGAATCGTAAAACTCGGCTGCCCCCATTCCGAATTCAAAGATCACGACGGGTTTGCACCTTTGAAGTGTCGCTTTGCCGCCCAGCATGACCCGGAATTCAGCGCCTTCCACATCGATTTTGATAAGGTCGATGTGCAGGGTAGCAGGAATGATCTCATCGAGCATTCCCGTACGTACCTGGATCTGTTCGATCTCAACCTGCTTCCCGTCGTATCTGCGTTTCTTGATCCCGCTGTAGGCCGGTGCATTCAGAACATGTTGAAAGGTAGTGACGCCGGCGCTGTCGTAAAGCGCTAAATCATGAATCTTTACCAATGGCTGGTTCCGGTACTTTTCGGTAAGAAAGTCATAGAGTTCCGGGATCGGTTCAAAGCCCATTTTTACGCCATCACCGGCGCCTTTGATCATCAGATCGAGGATCTCGCCTTTGTGGCAGCCGATATCGATGCAATTGGAACGGGGTGTGATGCTGCGTTCAATAATTTTCCTGGTATATGCATCGTATTTCTGGTTCCTGGTGACCGAAATATGCAACAGGGTAAGCAGTTGTTTCAGGAGTTGCTTCATGTGCAGCGATAGGACTCATTTTTCAAATCGGGTGCAAAATTAACTATTTTATCTAAAGATTTTAACTAATTTTGCACCCCATTCAAAATCAAGCATTCAAATATTTCTTATGGCTACAACAGCAGATATCAGAAATGGTCTGGTAATCGAATTCAACAACGATCTCTTCAGCATTGTCGAATTTCAACATGTAAAACCGGGAAAGGGTCCTGCCTTTATCCGTACAAAACTGAAGAGTTTAAAGACCGGCCGGGTCATTGCCAACACCTTTGATTCGGGTGTCAAGATCGATGTTGCCCGGGTCGAACGCCGAAAATACCAGTATCTGTATAAGGATGATTCCGGTTATCATTTTATGCATTCTGAAAACTTTGAACAGATCTTCATCTCCGAGGATCTGATCAATGCCCCCCAGTTTCTCAAGGAAGGTCAGGAGGTGGAAATTCTTTTTCACGCCGATACCGAAACGGCGCTCACCTGCGAGCTGCCTCCTTTCGTGATTCTGAAGGTAACCTATACCGAGCCCGGTATGCGTGGCAACACTGCCACCAACACCCTTAAGGATAGCACCGTCGAAACCGGCGCCATCGTAAAAGTCCCCCTGTTCATCGATACCGGTGAAACCATTAAGGTGGATACAAGGACCGGGGATTATTCGGAAAGGGTGAAAGTTTAGACGAGCGGACAAATTGATTTACGATTGCCATGATTTACGATTTACGATTGAAAATGTGAGAATTTGAGAATGTGAAAATGTAAAAATTATGAATTTTATATTATTACTTTTTCCTTTTCACCATTCGCTATTATCTATTCGCTATTCCCTATTCGCTATTCACTAATATCTATTCGCTTCTTTGAACATTGACTGTTCTCTTTTATGAAATTTCCCGCTCCTCTTAAACTGGCCGAAATCGCCTCGATGTTGCACGCTGAAATGGTTGGCCATCCTGATTTTCCCGTTACCGGGATCAATGAGATTCACATGGTTGAACCGGGTGATCTGACCTTCGTTGACCACCCAAAATACTATGCAAAGGCCCTGAACTCAAAGGCTACAACCATACTGATCAACAAGGAAGTTGACTGTCCGGAGGGGAAAGCGTTGCTGATTTGCGAAAAGCCTTTCGACGCCTATGTTTCGCTGGCTCTGAAATTCCGTTCCTTCGAACCCGCTGTCGCCATGATCAGTCCGACAGCAGAAATCGGCGAAGGGACTGTGATCCAGCCGGGTGCATTCGTGGGCAACCATGTGAAAATAGGTAAAAACTGCCTGATCCATGCCAATGTGAGCATTTACGATCACACCCTGATCGGCGACCATGTGATCATCCACTCCGGAGCCGTGATTGGCGCCGATGCCTTCTATTTCCAGCGCCGTCAGGAGGGATGGAAGAAACTGGAATCGTGCGGCCGGGTCGTTGTGGAAAGCCATGTTGAAATCGGCGCCGCCACCACCATCGATAAAGGCGTATCGGGCGATACGACCATTTCATGGGGGGCCAAGCTCGACAACCACATCCAGATCGGTCATGATACGTTCATCGGCCGGAATTGCTTAATTGGCGCCCATTGCGCCATAGCAGGGGTCACCCGGATTGAGGATGATGTC
Source organism: Alphaproteobacteria bacterium (assembly GCA_009928665.1). Taxonomy (GTDB): domain Bacteria; phylum Bacteroidota; class Bacteroidia; order Bacteroidales; family FEN-979; genus CAIVAT01. Next base: position 41,364 of record SACF01000024.1, on the reverse strand, counting down.
ATCCTCTGGGCACGGGTCTCCGTGAACAAAGACCTTGTGATCGGGAAAAAAGCGGTGGTTCTGGCCTTATCCGGAGTCGACAAATCACTGGAAGGAGGAAAAACCTACTGGGGTATCCCGGCCGACGATCCGCGAAAAAAATGGCGCGAACTGGCTGTACTGAGGCAAATGGCCTCGAAGGGGACTGGTGAATAAATTGATTTACAATTGCCATGATTTACGATTTACGATCGAATGGTTGAATTTTAATTCTTTTCGCCAGCAGAAAAGTTTTTCACCATAACTCCACTGCACCATAGCACTATAAGACAAAATAAAAACCTCAATCCCTTTCACCCTCATACCCCCAAACCCCCAAACCATCATACCCTTATTACCTCTTACCCTGAAATTATTCTGATTCTTCTTTTTCGGAACCTTTTATGGATTTTTCTTTAGCGTACAGGTCAAGCGCCACGATCGCCGCGATGAATCCCCATACCGGGACGGAGGCTTTATCGGTATCGAGAAAATTGTTCATGGTACCATGCAGAAAATAGGTCATCAGCGAAAGCATCAGGGAGAGGCTCACGTTCCGGACTGTGGGATTTGCTGAGTTGCGGTACACACGCATGGCGATGATCACCATCGCCACCACCAGGGCAATGACCAGTAACATTCCCGGCAATCCCTGTTCGGCCAGCGGTCCGATGTACTCACTGTGTGCATTTCCCTTATCGCCGGCATTGGTGCTGATCAGCGTTTTTTCTTCCGAACGCTGAAAGGGTGCATATTCAAACTGGTAGGTACCGGGTCCGTAGCCGAACACCGGCCGGTCCTCATACATCCGGAGCGCCGATTGCCAGCGGTTGATCCGTTCCAGGTTGGAATTGTCGGTCGAGATATTCGAAATCGAACGGAGATGTTCCACATAGTTGGCCGATGGTCCCTGTTGATTTTTCTCAAGCCGGTCCAGAATTTCAAAGGAGAAAATATAAAAGAAGATTCCAAAGACGATCACTCCCGACAGGATCCATTTGAATTTTATCTTAAAGATCACGATCAGGAATACCAAAAAGGCAAAAGCAAGGCTGAGCCAGGCTGCCCGGCTGTATGAAAGTACCAGGGCGACCAACAGCACCGCCAGGATCAGGAACGAAAAAAACCGGGTGGAATTTGACAGGCTGCGATTCAACAAAAATCCAAAGAACATCGGGATAAAAAGGGCAAGGGTCATCCCGTAAGCCGTATGATCATTGTAAAAAGGTTCCATGACCCAGTGACCTGCCCGTTCATCGAAGCCCCAAAGGGAATGGTTGTAAATGGTATACCCGATCACGATGAGAAGCGGAAGGGTATAACACCAAACGAAAAGATTAATATTTAACTGTTTACGAAAAAGATGAACCCCTAAAAAATAAAAGGGCACAACAAACCACAATCGGGCCAGAAGGTGCTTGAAAGAGACCAACGGGAGATCGCTGGTAATACTTGTGACCAACATCCAAAAGAGTTGCAGTCCGATAATTATGGTCATCGGATGCGACCATATTTTTCGATCAAAATCGTTGGTATAGAACAGTTTGATGATAAACATCAGCAGCACGCCGAACATGAGGGGTTCGGAGGGGACGGAGATGCCGACATTGAATTCGAACTGGGTGAAGTTGATGGCCAGCGGAGTCACCATCGTGATGAGCAGAATGACTTTATCCAGTGAAAAAAAGTAGAGATAGAGGATCACCAGGAATAAAGGCATCAGCAACAGCCAGTAAATTTCGCGGTAGACCAGGTAACAGTTCAGTCCGATGAACAGTGCACTCAGGACATAAAGGATGGTGAATCCCCGCTTGTCGCCGAAAAGATAACTTTGTATGAGGGCAATTTTATCCTTCATTCTTTGCGATAATATTGCTACGGAATTTACTGCGTTCAATCAGTCCGATGATGAGAACGGCCATGAAAAATGCAGCGAGCGTGCCAAAAGTAACGATCAGCCAGCGGATCGGGTAACTTTTCTTGTCAGGTACAAAGGGTTTGCTGAGGACGTTCACATAAGAATAGTTCCGGTTGTAATCGAGCAACGCCCGGTCGGCATCGAGTTTCATGGTGCTGTAGGCGTCCGACTCCGACCGCATCATCTCTGCCAGCAGCATCATTTCACCGCCTTTTTCTTCGAGGTTCTTTTTCAAAGCTTTGGCTTCGGCCGATCTGACGGATCCTCCCCCTGTGCTCAGGTAAGCCCGCATCACCTCACGGGTTTGTGACTGGTAATCGAGAATGCCGTAATTCATTCCCAAATCGGTTGCCTTTTCTTTCAGAGAATCCATGTAGTTTTTCTTGACCCCCATGATGTAATTGTAATTCAACACCACTTCGCCGAATTTTTCTTTGTGAAGAGTCCTGATCTTGGAATTATAGGCATCAAGCATGGCATTGATCAGATCGCGGGCCATGATGGGATCGTGATCCATAACCTCAATCTCCACCGCGCCAAACGGCGTCTTGTTGACACGTACCTTCTGACTGTATTCCCAGACAAGGGTACTCTCAAAGTGCTTGTAAGCCGAATCGATGCCCCAATGCCGGGCAAGATTGAATTTTTTCACGAGCGAATCGCGAATGTCGCGCGACTGAAAGATCTGCACGCTTTGTTCAGTCTCACTCTCATCAGAATAGGGTGAGATGTTCGACGGGTAAAGCAGACAGTTCGATTTGTAAAGGGGTGTGATGAAAATCGGGCTCGAAAATAAAATGGAAAGCAGGATGGCTGCAATGACCACGACCAAAAGTTGGATTTTCCACCTAATGATAATTTCGATGATATTCCGGCTGTTGAAAAAACTGTCCATCTTTTCCTAAGTTTTACGATTGACCTAAATGAAACTTTTTATGAGCATTGTATGCCGTGATCTTTTCGTAGATCATGATAACGATGATCGTCATAAACAGGGCCGATACGGTCGATACGAGGACGATCAGCCAACGGATCGGGTACGATTTCTTTTCAGCCTTGAAGGCATCACTTACGATAAATTTCTGCGGGAGGTTCTCTTCTGCATCCACCTTCGCCTGTTTATATTTGGTTTCGAGGAGGATTAGCTGTTCGGTCTTGAATTCGAGTGCATTTTTCAGCGCCATGTAAATACCGCCGTATTTGCCGAGAATGTCGAGTCTCTTTTGTAAAGCAGCCTGTGCCGTACGGTTTCCGTCCATGAGGGCGATGGCATATTGCTGGTTGAGCACCTGTGATTGGTATTCCACATCGTTCACGCCGAGGTTACCCAGGGCAACCAGGGAATCGACGATTTGATCCTTTTCAGCCTTCATGTTGTTGAATTCAGCCTCCACGACCTGAAAACCCTTAACCGATCGCTGCCGCATCATTTCATTCTTGGTGGAGTCGAGCAACGATGCGATGGTATTTGCGATGTCGGCAGCCAGTTGCGGATCTTCATCGTAAACCGAGATCTGGACGGCCATGAACTCGGTTCGCCTGAAACTGATGTTATTCTCGTATTTCTTGTACAACGTCGAATATTTGTAGGAGGAGGTACTGTCGATCCCGTAATGCTTCATCAGGTTGAACTTACTGATCACTTTGTCGCGGATCTTGTTGGAGTTCAGGATCTGGAGTAATTGCTCAGCCTGATCGTCCTCCCCGAATGCCGTGATGTCCTGTTCCTTCATGGCTTGTTCCGTCAGCAGGGATTTTGAAATCGAACTGCTGGTAGCGGGGAACATGACCACGGTCGATTTAAATTTTGGGGTGATGAACCATGGACAGGAGAAAAACCAGGAGCTGAAGGCAGCGACCAGCATCACAATGAGCAGCGGTTTTCGCCATTTATAGAGAAAGATTACGAGGTTGGAGGAATCGAAATCTTCTCCCTTTTTTACTTCGTTGGTCATAAGGGAAAAATCAAAATTGTTGCCAAAGGTAGGCAATTATACCGAATCGGAATATGTTTGTATATCAAGAAATGCTATTCATCACGGTATAACTGCATTTTCATCAGTTGCAGGTTATACGGAAAAGGCATAAGTAAGTTACAAGGAATCGACAGATCAGGAATGGTCTTCACGCAGGATTCTCATAAAGGAGCCAAAGCTCCATAATCTCAGGAGGAGGGCCAGGAGGATCGCCGCGATCAGCATCAATGAAAAATTGCCCAGCCAGTTCACACTGGCCGGAAGAAATGACCAGTCGATCGGGAAGAGTTTTGATAGCATGTTAAAGCAGATGATCCCGATCACGAACAGGCTGATGGTCAGCAGGTACCTGTAGTTGATCCGGAATTTGAAGACCCTCAACACGATGAGAACCTGCAGGGTGGCCATCGTGAATTGCGTAACCAGCGTGGCAATGGCAGAGCCTTCGGCCAGCAGCCGCGGGATCAGAATGAAATTAAGCAACAGGTTGATAAAGAGTCCGGTCAGGGCAATGATATTCAATTGCTTCAGGTTTCCGTTGGCAGTCAGCAGGGTCCCGAAAATATAGGTGGTCGACACGGGAATGAATCCCAGGATCAGCAACCTGAAAACCCGCACGGAAGCCTCAATGTGGGCATCATACAGCAGGTTGATGACTTCAAAGCTGTAAAAAAACAATCCGATTCCCACGATAATGGCGAGGGTGCTGATCAGGGTGAAAGAGAGTTTGAGCATGTGCTCAATGGGATGTCCTTTTTTCAGCATACGTGAAAAGATGGGTACCAGGAGCACCGAGAAGAGGTATGCGATCATGTTCGCGGCATCGAGCAACCGGAATCCCGAGGCATAGATACCGGCTTGTTCATTTCCCGTTCCCGCCGGAAGCAGGCTCTCCATCATGACCGGGTCAAGACGGTTGTAGAAGGTCATCAGCAGTACCAAAAGTGCAAACGGGGCGCTTTGTTTGATGATCATCACAAAGAAGGGCCAGTTCCAGTTCAGCTTCCGGAACCGTGCCTTCCTGACAACGACCAGAAAAGCAAAAGCGGCTGTGATCAGATAGGCCAGGGTTTGGGAATAGACGAACCATTCGATCCGGAACTTCCCGTCAATCACATTCCCCCATAACAATATTCCACAGAAGAGTATCATCAGCGTCCGGTCGAGCACCGAGATGAGGCTGTCGGTTTTGAACATCAGAAAACCGGAGATATTGGAGCGGAGATACAGAATAAATGAGAGCAGGAACTGATTCAGCGCCAGCCATCCCAGGAGCCGGAATTGATCGGCGTTGTACCGCAGAATCAGTGCGATCAGAAAGACCAGCAACACATAGATCAGTCCAAGCATCAGTTTCAGCACCAGGATTCCGGAAAAATGCTTGTTCAGCAAATGGTTGTTCTGGGCGATGTTCCGGTTGTTGAAATTGGTGATACCCAGGTCAAGGATGATGTTGAAAAGGAAAGAGAAATTGAGCACCACAAAATAAAAACCGTAGTCACCCACGCCCACAATCCGCTGTACGGTAAGATCGATCCCAAAAATCCAGAAGGGCTTTATGAGCAGATTCAACAGAAGGAGTAACCCCAGGTTGGTCAGGAATTTGCGCTGCATGAACCAAGAATAAAAGCCGCCGGGATGGCAACTTTTTATAATAACTTAAAAAATATTCAGATATTTGCTACAAAGTTAAATAAATTAATGAATATTGCTGTAAACACCCGGCTTCTTATACGGGATCGGCTTGAAGGAATCGGCTGGTTCACCTATGAAACCCTGAAACGGATCACCACCCAGCATCCCGAGCACCACTTTTATTTTATCTTTGACCGTGAATATGATCCTGCTTTTATTTTTTCCGACAACATCACCCCCGTCATTCAATATCCGCAGGCCCGGCATCCTGTATTGTATTACACCTGGTTCGAATATGTCATCCCGAAATTGCTCGATCGCCTGAAGCCCGACCTGTTCCTGTCGGCCGACGGATTCCTGTCGCTGAAGTCGCAGGTTCCCTCGATGGTGGTGTTTCATGACCTGAACTTTGAGCATTACCCGGAGGACATTCCCTTCTGGACCCGCCGGTACTACCGGAAGTACTCGCCGAAGTATGCTGAAAAAGCGAACCGTATCGCGACCGTATCTGAGTTCTCGAAACAGGATATCATCCGGCAATACCATGTTTCGGCCGACAAAATCGATGTGGTTTACGACGGGGCCGGCGATATTTATCATCCGCTCACACCGGATGAAAAAAGCGCCGTTCGTGAAGCCTATACCGATGGTTTGCCTTATTTTATCTTCATCGGTTCACTGCATCCGCGAAAGAACCTCGTAAACCTGTTCAGAGCCTTTGACCTTTTTAAAAAATCCAACCCCTCCGAAGTTAAACTGATGATCGTGGGCGCCCGGAAATGGTGGACCCGGGATATCGAATTTGCTTACAACCGGATGGTATTTCCCGATGATGTGATCTTCACGGGAAGGCTTCAGGTCAATGAACTCTCAAAGGTTCTCGGGTCGGCGCTCGCCCTTACTTATGTCAGTTACTTCGAGGGATTCGGCATCCCGATCGTGGAAGCCTTTCGCTGCGATGTTCCCGTGATCACCTCAACGGTTACATCGATGCCCGAAGTTGCCGGCGACGCCGCCTTACTGGTCGACCCGTTCAGCCCTGAATCGATTGCCGAGGCCCTTTACAAGGCTTACCAATACGAAAGCATTCGTGAAGAGCTCATCCAGCGCGGCCGGAGAAGAAAAGAACGCTTCTCCTGGCAACAGACTGCCGACCGTCTCTGGGAATCCATTGAACATGCCGTTAAATCCTGATACTTTATGAACATCCTGTTACTCGGTTCCGGAGGCCGTGAGCATGCTCTGGCCTGGAAACTTTCACAGAGTAAACATCTTACGCGGTTGTTCATCGCTCTCGGGAACGCGGGTACCGGACAACTTGGAACCAACCTGCCCATTCCGGCAACTGATTTCACGGGAATACGCGCCGCCGTGTTTCAACACAACATCGGAATGGTCGTGGTCGGTCCCGAGGATCCCCTGGTTCATGGCATCCACGACTTTTTCCTTTCCGATCCCGATTTACAAAAAATCCCGGTCATCGGTCCTGCACGTCAGGCTGCCATGTTGGAAGGGAGCAAGGATTTTGCCAAACGGTTCATGGTACGCCATGGCATCCCGACTGCGCGCTACCGGACCTTCACGGCTGAAACCCTTTTGGAAGGTATTGATTTCCTAAACACGCTGTCGCCTCCCTATGTTCTGAAAGCCGACGGCCTGGCAGCCGGAAAGGGGGTGGTGATCTGCTACGATTATGCAGAGGCGGCCCGTGAGCTCCATACGATGCTGAAAGACCGGAAATTCGGAGCCGCTTCTGCCAGTGTGGTTATTGAAGAGTTTCTCAAGGGGATCGAATTGTCGGTGTTTGTTCTTACCGACGGCAACAGCTATGTACTGCTACCCGAAGCAAAAGACTACAAGAAAGCAGGCGCCGGCGACACCGGTCCGAATACGGGAGGTATGGGGTCCGTTTCGCCCGTACCCTTTGCCGGCCGCGAATTCATGGAAAAGGTGGAACAACGGATCATCCTGCCTACCATCCGGGGGTTGAAACAGGAGGAGATCGATTACCGGGGTTTTATATTCTTCGGACTGATCAATGTCGCGGGGGATCCTTTTGTGATTGAATACAACTGCCGGTTGGGAGATCCGGAGACCGAAGCTGTGTTGCCCCGGCTGAAATCTGACCTCATCGAACTGTTCCAAGCAACGGCTGCCGGAACGCTTGAACAATTTACCGTTGAAACCGACCCACAATGCTGCGCCTCGGTAATGCTCGTTTCGAAGGGATACCCCGGATCGTACGACAAAGGCAAGAAGATCACCGGAATCGGGACAATCAGCGATAGTATAGTGTTTCATGCCGGAACCGCCTGCGATCCGGAAGGCAATGTCATCACCAGCGGCGGAAGGGTTCTTGCGGTTACGTCAATGGGAACCACCCTGCGGGAGGCGCTGGAACGCTCTTATCAAAATGCCGCCATGATCGCATTTGAAGGCAAAAACCTGCGGGAAGATATCGGGTTTGATTTGGAATGAAAGGGAAATGCAGAATTCAAAATTTGATCCGCAGAACTCCGGTTTAAATGTCAAAATTCAAATTTCAAAATGAAAAGTGCAAAATGAAAATGCAAAATGAAAAATGCAAAATGAAATGTTACAGGATACTGAATTCATTTACTCAAAATAATTTCTCAAGTCAGAATCAGGGGTGATCATCAGGTTTTTCAAATCGAGTTTTTTCATACAATATTTCTTCATTGCCCTGATCGGATTCAGTCTTTGGACAGGGGCGTTTCTGACTCCTGTTTCCATGCCTGTCCCCGAAGGGCCGGTACCGCTTTACGGCTTTATTTACGGGGTGCTTCACGACTTTCCCAGGTTGGCTTCCCTCCTTGCCTTCATCCTGATCCTTGTTGAGGCCTATGGCTTCACCCAAATCTTCAGCCGTCATGAGATGGTTCAGAAAAACGCATCGCTTCCCGCCCTGATTTTTGTTGTTCTCATGAGTCTGCTTCCTGAAATGCTGACCCTGAATCCCGTAAATCTCGTGCTGGGGCTGATGATCATCATCGTCCATCACCTGCTCATCTATTACAATAAACCCGATCACCTCGACAGAATTTTTGCAGCAGGATTTTTCACCTCGATCGGCGGGTTCATCTATATGCCGTTTTTGATCTGGTTCCTTTTCATCATCATTAGTTTCCTGGTATTCCGCGCGGGTAGCTGGAGGGCATGGCTCGCATCGTTCATCGGACTGATCACGCCCTACCTGTACCTCTTCACCTGGTATTTCTGGTGGGATGAACTCCTGGTGAAGATCCGGGCTTTTCTTGATTTTTTCGGGAATTTACTGGTTTTCCCGACGACCCTGCCGATCTATTTCTGGATCACCACCGGGTTCACTGCCCTGATCGGGATATGGGGCTTTATCAGGTACCAGACCCGTCCGCATGAAAAAACCGTTGAGGTCAGGGCAAAGACCTCCATCCTCCTATGGACCCTCGTCTTCACGGCCATCTCCTATCTTTTTGCCGGAGCCATGATCCTGTATCATATTTTGCTCGCCATTCCGGCCCTGACCATGATCCTTTCGGTCGAACTTTCGGAACTGAAAAAGACGCGTCCTGCCGAAGTGATCCTGATATTTTACTATCTCATCATTCTGGCAAACAACCTGCTGATCCATCACTTTTTTTATCCCTGACCATGAAACATCTGCCCCTGGCAAAAAGTTTTTCTGGTCAGTTCATCGAAGCCGGATGTGATGAAGCGGGTCGCGGATGCCTTGCGGGGCCTGTCTTTGCTGCCGCCGTGATCCTGCCGCCCGGCTTCCCCGATAACGAGATAGACGATTCAAAGCGGCTTTCTGCCAGGGTACGGTACCGCCTCCGTGACCTCATCCTTACCCAGGCAACCGCGTGGGCTGTCGCCCGGATCGATGCCCCTGTAATCGACGAGATCAACATCCTGAATGCCTCTATTCAGGCCATGCATCAAGCCATCGACCAGTTGGAAACCACTCCGCAACTTTTGCTCATCGACGGTAACCGGTTTCATCCCTATCCGCGGATACCGCACCAGTGCCTGGTGGGCGGAGATGCCCGGTTTCTTTCCATTGCTGCAGCCTCCATCCTGGCAAAGACCTACCGCGACGATTTCATGATCCGGATCCATGAAGAGTTTCCACAATATGGTTGGAACCGGAATAAAGGATATCCCAGCCCGGAACACCGTTGTGCCATCGACCGGTATGGACTTACCCCCTATCACCGGAAAAGTTTCAGGCATACGGTTCAGTTGAAATTCCCATTTTTCACTACTTTTGGCCCGAATTTCGGGGAGAACAGATGAGAAATTTCAGGGGTTTGTTCTATACGGTTGCAGCGATAATGCTGATTTCCGGCGTTTCCTGGCTCGCGTACGCGCTCTTCAAGAAACTCAGTCAACCTTCCGAGTCCCCCTTCAATGCCATTCCGGGCAACTCCGCGATGATCATCCAACTGAACCGGGCCGGGAATCTTCTCGATGAGCTCAACCGGTCTAACCTGCTCTGGAAGGAATTATCGCGAATACCGGGTATCAGTTCCGTGAAAACCGAGCTTCATTATGTTGACTCCGTAAGTAAAAAAAATGAAGAGGTCAGCAAAATCTTCCAGCAACACCAAATCCTGATCTCGATCACCCTCAGCGGGCGGTCCGACTTCGGCGCCCTCTACCTGACCGCTGTCAGCGGGATAGATCCCGAATCCTATATCACCGATTTTGCCAGGGAACTTGTCGCCGGCCATGCCACACTGACCCAGGCCCCTTACGCCACCACCCGGTTGCACCGGATCCAGGGACGAGAAAGTAACAAAGCGTTCTATTTCGCCGTTTACAAAGGCGTTTTCATGGGCAGTTTCCATGCCGACCTGGTGAAACGATCCATCGACCGGCTCCTGCTCAATACGCCCATGACTGCCTCCGCCGGGTTCAGAAAGGTGGAAGCCTCCGCCGGAAAAAAAGTAGATGCCAACATTTATATCAACTTTCGATTTTTCTCCCTGGTACTTTCGGGTATTACCAATGACGCCGTGCTGCCCGACCTGATCAAATTTGCATCCTTCGCCGACTGGAGCGGCCTCGATCTCATCATCAAAAAAGATGAACTTCTGTTTAACGGAACCACATACGCATCCGACAGCAGTCAACAGTTCCTCTCTCTTTTTTCCGATCAAAAACCACAGAAAAAACAAATTGCCGGGATCCTTCCCGACCAGACACTTTATTTCACGGTATTCGGTTGGAGCGACCCGACCCGATTCAGCCAGAAATATCAGAACCGGCCACCCCGCGACGAAAGTTACACCCCCGCCCAAACAGCAGTTCTGACACTCATCGACCGGTATCAGCTCAATATCAATGAATATTTTCTACCCTGGATGGGCAATGAAGGATGCCTCTTCATGACCGAAAACCCGTCGACTTTCGTGAAAATTCCTTTTATCGCTTTCCATACCCGCGATACGGTAAGGACTACCCGATCACTCAGGTCTTTGGCCGACACACTCGGACTGAAGACCGATTCCTCTATCTTTCGCGGACACAGGATATACAAGATACCCCTGCCTGCCTTTATCCCCGCGCTTTTCGGAGAATTGTTCTCCAAGGTTGATGTCAAATGCTTCGCCTACCTTAATGATTACGTGATCTTTTCTGCTAATGTGAAAGATCTTGAAACCGTCATCCAGTCCTTTACCGAACAAGCCACCCTGAACAATGATAAAACCTTCACCGAATTTGATACCGATCTGCCAGAAAAATCGAACGTTTACAGCTATTTCAACTCCTACAAGGCAATCCACACGGTAAAAAGTTATCTGATCCCTGTCATTTCCGACCAGTTCAATTCTGTCATGGACAGCCTCCGCAAATTCCGGTCGGTTGCCTTTCAGTTCAGCAACGCCGATGGACTTTTTTATTCCAACGTATTTCTGAAATACTATCAGAATCTGGGAAGTGAAGGTCCGCTCAACTGGCAAACCCGGCTGGATACCACACTGGCAGGGCCGCCCCGCTTCATTCCCATAACCCGGAACGGCGACCAGGCCATCATGGTTTACGACAGCGCAGGAACGCTTTACATGGTTAGCACGGAAGGTCATATGCGCTGGAAACTTCACCTCATGGGGAAACTCATGGGACCGGCACAACCGATCAACCTGAATGGCGGCGATTCCCTCCTGTTGATCTTCAACACCGACACCCACCTGTACCTGCTTCATGCCGACGGCACCTTTGCCGACAAATACCCCATGCGGTTTCCGTTGCATGCTACCAACGGCATCACTGTGGTCAGGGACCCCCGGAACCGCACCCATAAAATCATGGTGGCTTTTCAGGACAACCGCGTATATGCATTCACCCTCGATGGAATTTCGGTTCAGACCTGGAAACGACCTAAAATGAACAGCGAAATAAGGCAGCCGGTTACCTTTATCTCTTCAGGGAATAAACTCCGCTGCTTCATCACCGACGAATCGGGAAATACCCAGATCACCGATCTTTCAGGGAACCAGGTGATCAACCCGGAACCGAAGTTTACCCATGCGTCGTCAGCCGGATTCTATCTCAACCGATCGGTTAGAAAAGGGGCCTATGTTACCGCGGGTCCAACTGGTAAAGTTCTTTTCATGCAGGATAACGGGCGGATCACAGAGGTGACCCTGAACCTGTTTTCGCCGGGATTCCGGTTTTTCTATGAAGACATCAGTGATAACGGGTATCCGGAGTTCATCTTTATCGACCGGGATAAGATCTATTACTACGACCGGAATTATAAACTGACTTACTCCTATACCTTCCGGCGCGCGATGAACACCCCGCCCTTCCTGCTCCGGGGCCCCGGATCGAAAGTCATGATCGGACTGGTCGTTCCGGAAACCAGGGAACTTTTCCTGTTCGATAAACACGGCTTCCGGGAACTGGAACCGGGCATCAGCGGAAACACGCCATTCGACGTAGGTTTTCTAACAAAAGGCAGAGCCCCCGGGTTGATCGTCGGGGACGGAAAATATCTGAAAAGTTACCGGTTAACGCAGCCGTAACACCATGCCTTTGAACGGCTCCATCCCTTCCGGAATTTCATTCCGCTTCCGGAGCATTTTCAGTTTGATACCATAAGCCTGTGAAATGGAATAGAGGTTATCTCCCTGCTGAACAACATGGTTGTCGGCAGCCGCCCGTCGCCTCTTAGGTTCCAAATAGACGATCTGCCCGGGTTTCAATGCTGTGGCATATGGTAAATCGTTATATTTCAGGATCTGCGTCACTGTAAGTTCAAAATCGCGGGCCAGCAGGTACACATTGTCATCCCGGCGGGCAATGGTCATCTCCAGGTTGTTGTTCTCGAATATGTAGCGGTTGCCAGGACCCGTCCGAACCACGATGAACTTCCTCAGCCAGGCTTGCCGGGCCGGATCATCCAGGTTGCTCAGACTGTCGCCGAATGCAGTGGTAAAGCTTGCCTGGTCGAACCGGAACAGCGAATAGGTCTCAATGGTCCGGATCAGAATCTCGGCATACTTCGGATTGGTGGCATAACCTGCAGCCTGAAGTCCCCTGGCCCACCCCTTGTAATCATTGACTTCAAGATCAAAAAGATTTTTATAACGATCCCGCTGCGTCAGAAAATAAGAGTGGTCACGGAACGATTCGATGGGGCTGTCATATTTTCTGAAGCATTCATTGGGAAGGTCATCATCCTGGTAATAGGTTTTGCCAAACCATTCCTTATGGCATTTGATACCAAAATGATTGTTTGCTTCAAGGGCCAGTCTGCTTCTTCCCGCGTTGGATTCATGAATACCCTGGGCCAGCGTAATACTTGCCGGGATCCGGTAAACCATCATCTCGCGGATCGCAATATTCTGATATTGTTCAATGTACCGCTTCACCAGACTTGGAAAGTCGGCCTGTTGTGCGAAAACTCCCGTCAATCCAGGCATAAAGGTCAGGAACATCAAGATCGATCCGGCCATCCCTCGAAGGCTGTACTGCAGCCGTGAAAAACCCGGGGAAACGACACCCGGTTGCCTGCGATCACGACACAGATTTTCTTTCAGGGGAGAACCAGACATTATTTTTTTTATGGGAGAAAGTTCGGATTTTGAAAACATGGCGGCTCGAATTATATAATTTCTGGTGCATGGCGCCCCGGGGCAAAAATATAAATAACCCGCGGATTTCCATGCACAACAAACAGGAATATCGGCCTTTTGGGTGAATTTTGATATAGATATTAAGAAGCTGTATAAATACGCTTTTCGGATCAAAGCTTAAAAAAAAAAGTGTTTTCTTTGCAGCTGGTTTGAAAACAGGGATTGAATAAACAGAGGGCCGGGTCAACCAGTTTCACAACATGAAGATCTTTATTGGCATCGATAACACCGATAACACCGGTACGCAGGATACAGGATCTCTGGCGCGTGCCCTTGCTGAATCATTTGCCCCCGTTGGATTATTCGCGGTGCGTACCATAACCCGTCATCAGTTGCTGGTCGACCGCCGGATCCCCTTCACCACCCACAACAGTGCTGCCAGCATAACCGGTGTCTGCAAAGGCTCACTGGCTGATCTTATTGACCATACCCGTAAATTTTTGCTGAAAACAAGCGCATGCGATGCCGATCCCGGAATGTGTGTGGCTACCGGCGATGATATCACAGCAGACCTCCTCGCGTTCGGGAACAGGGCAAAACGCGAAATTCTGACCATGAACGATGCATACCGGGTTATTTCGGGTACGTCGATCTTCCTCGAGGGATTAAAAAAAACGAGACTCGGATTGATCGGCGCTCTCGCTGCAGTAAGCCTTCGGGCCGGCGGTAATGACGGCAGGTTGCTTTGGACCCGTAACCTGCTTGAAACCACAGGATCCTTCCCTATTTCCGAATTTCTGTCGAAAGTTGATGTGGACCGGGTCGTTGAAAAAGATTTTAATGAACCTTCACCCTCCTCGGTCATCATGATCGGCGATTGGTGTCAGCCCGTTCTGATCGGCGGAAAGGTCACACTGATTGCAGAAAAAGCCGACAACAAGGTTACTTATGAATACCAGTCGGCTTCGACAGCCTATATCAAAAGCATTTCCGAATAAATCAGAGACAGATTCCATAATGATCTCTTTGCGGTGAGCCGGCCTTATCGCATCGATTCCCTGTCAGTCACATGAGCCGGCATCATTGCCGTTAATCATGGAATCGTCGGAGGTTACGCAATTCAACGGGAAGCATTGCCTCCCGCGAGATCCCTGAACCGTTTGCCGCGTTCCTCGAAATTGCTGAACTCGTCGTAACTGGCAGCAGCCGGTGATAACAGGCAGACATGACCGGGACGGGTTTCCCGGAAGGCAATCGCGCAAAAATCGTCGAACCGGTTGATATAGAATAACTTTTTGTCGCGGATACCGGCTTTCTCCATCCCCTTTCCGATCCTTTTTCCGGCCGCCCCCACCAGGATCAGGTTGCGGATTGCCGATGCCGCAAGGAAATCCGACAACCCGGAGTAATCAATCCCGCGGTCAAAGCCGCCTGCCACCAGCGTATCTACGGCAGGAATGGCCTTCACCGCTTCCATACAGGCTTCCGGTATGGTAGCAATGGAATCATTATAGAAATGGATCCCGCCGAATTCTCCCACATATTCGAGACGGTGCTCCAGGCCTTTAAACGTGCCGATGCCATCTTCGATATCCGCATCGCCAATCCCGAGAATCCTTGCGACGGCAATGGCTGCCATGATATTTTTCAGGTTGTGGTCACCCCGTAAAAACCGGTCCTGGTGGATCTTCCAAACCGGTTTTGTTCCCTGCCGGTCGGCGTACCAAATCCATCCGTCACGGATAAAAGATCCCAGCGGCAGCTCCCGGTCCGCCGAAAATCCGATGGCGTCGCTTGCAATGCCTGATAACGCGACATGCTTTGCCACAAGGGGATCCGCGTCGTTAAATACCAGAAGATCGCCCGGAACCTGACACCGCGCGATGTTTAACTTGGCCTGCTGGTAGCTTTCAAACGAGGAATAGGCATCGAGATGCTCCTGGAAAAGATTCAGAAGTACCGCGATATGCGGGCCCCGCGTCAGGTATTCAAGCTGATGCGATGAAAGCTCAAAAACAATAATGGTCTCAGGGGTGATGGCCCCGGCGAAATGAAAAACCGGGTTGCCGATATTCCCCGCCAGGATCGCGTCATAACCCGCGGTCTTCAGGATGTGACAAATCAGCGCGGCAGTGGTGCTTTTTCCCTTGGTGCCGGTAACCCCGATGACCTGTGATCCGTACGCCTGTAAAAAGAGATCCGTTTGTGAAGTGATCTGGTCACGTCGTATCAGGTGACGAAAAACCGGATCATTAGCAAGATCCGGGATCGGCGTGGCCGTACCGTCGGATTCATCAGGATGCCTGCGCTCCGGGATTGAAACATCGTGAGCCTGGTTCCCGACAAAGGGCCAGATGATAATGCCGGGAGAACGAATAATGATATCGAATATAGAAAGCTGGTCCAGATAGCCGGGCCCGGTAAGAAAATCTACGTTGGGATCAGCAACCAGTATAGGATTCGTCCTAATATGATCGTTCGCGTCGGCTATGGTCAGTTTCATCAACGGAAAAATCCCGCGGATAACCCGGTAGCTGGCTTGCCCTTCCCGACCGAAACCCAGCAGAACTACCGACTTCCCCTCAAACTTCGAACGGATCAATTCGAACAGGACATTTTTCTTTTCCTCAGTCATTATATGTCAATTCATCATTATCTGAATTTAAATCCCTGACCCATGATGTCAGGCAATTCAGCACGCGGGAGGGGTTAAATTTTTCATCTCTGTTTTCAGAATTTCGAGGAACCGGCCGGGTACAAAATGGTTATCCGACATCGTATCCATGAATCTGCTGAAGGAAAACTCCCGGTATTGTCTGTAGGGTCCGGTATCACGATAATAGGCAAGCAGCCCGGGTAACGGGTCATTCCCATATTGCAGGATGGTTTCACACAATGCCAGATTGACCTCTTCGACGGTGCCAACACAGTCGAAAGGCTTCTCATTGGCAAGGCCGGTAAGCTGATCGAATACCGGCATCAGATCCGTGTCATCGAACAGTTCCTTTCCGAAGATCGAAAACCGCTCCTGCTGCGAAATAAAAGGGGCAAGAATCAGGCTGGTGAAGAGGCATTTCGGGCAGGCGCCGCACCAGCTATCGGTTTTGCTGCCGGCATTGCAACTTTTAAATACTGGAAAGTACGACGAATACTTTGAAAAGATGGCCGCGATCTGCAATTCATTCAGGGGTCTTAAGAAACTGAAATATTCATGGTTGACAAAGAGGTACCTCTTCGCATAATCCCTGAAGTCGCCTTCAAATCCGACCGATTTGGAATATTGATGGTTGATGATCGTTCCCGGAATTGTGGGCTCATTGGCGCTCGATTCGTTGGACAGGGCGATGAACCTTTTACCCGTGATCATGGCAGCAAGAAGCGTAACAAATGCAAGCAATGCTGAAAAAGGAGTATGCCCGTTCAGAAACCCTTCGCCGTTGAGCTGAAGCAATACCGGATCAAGGGTTCGCCGGATCTCAAGCAAACGGCCGTTGGAAAACCCCGCAACCCTGATAGTCTCAATGCTGGCTCCCCTTGGATTCAGGATCAGCGGGAGGCTTCCCGGCAGAATTCCAAGGAGCTGCAGCGTAACCGCCGAATCTTTTCCGCCGCCAACCGGTATCAGGATCTCATCCCGGGTCGGAAGGGATGAATGAAAGGGCCGGGTTCCCGACCGGATATCTACCGTCATGAACTCCTCCGGGGTTGTCGCGATACCATTCAGATAAAAGAATTCACCCAGCCCATTAAACCAAAGCTTTTTCCACCAGGAAATTTGTTCCTCCTTCAAATAAAAGGGTTTGATGACTACCAGCGGTGAACACGTCGCCTTCCAATAACTGATCAATTCGATCAGTCCGATATGGAAAACAATGTCATCCAGGTTCCCTGACAAATGTTCATCCGGGAGGAAAAAGTCCTTCCGGGGAATAAAAAGGGTCGGATGAAAAGAATAACGGTCCGACAAGTTAAAGGTAAACCCGGCATGCAATCCATCGCCGGTTAATTTGTATTCCTGTTTTTCAAAGCTGAAAAACGGAAATTTTTTCCGTAAATCAAGAAAATCTTTATGCCTGCTTGACGTGGGCATGATTTGGTATTATATTTGTCGGGGGCCTCCTTCGCAAAAATAGTAAATTTGTCAATTAACATGGACAAACGGCTGGTGAAACCAAAACAGGGTATCATTCTTATCTCGGAACCGTCGCTGCGGGATTTTTATTTCCGGCAGTCGGTGGTTCTTTTGGCCGAGCATAACGATGAAGGTTCTTTCGGTGTTATCATCAACAAGCCCATTGAAGCCCGGCTCCGGGATGTCATCAAGGGATTTCCCGGACTTAATATGCCTGTATTTTTAGGTGGACCGGTAAAGACCAACAGCATTTTTTTCATCCATACCCGGCCGGAGATCGATGGAAGCCTCCCGATCATGGAAGGTTTGTACTGGGGAGGGGACATCAATGTCGTCAGGAGCCTTATGAAAACCAGGGCAATCTCTGCCTCCGAAATCCGCTTTTTCGTAGGTTACTCCGGTTGGTCACCCAATCAGCTCGATCGTGAGATCAGTGAAAAATCATGGGTATTGTCGCACACCACCATCCATGAAGTGATTAACGAACACCCTGAAACCCTCTGGAGCAATTATCTCAAAAGCATGGGACAGGATTATGCCATCTGGGCCAATTTTCCGGCCGACCCCACCTTCAACTAATACAGTTAACCGCACGGGCCATCCGTTCATACCATGCAACCTTGCTCCGGTACCGTACAATCCGGTTATGGTCGTGAATTACGGATATCCTTCAACGCTAAGTGTCCGGGGCGGCACATAAGGATGCTCCGTTTGTCCTTGTGCGTTGGTTTGCGTAATTTCGCATCCTGAAAATTCCGGGAACCAATCATGAAAAAAAAAGATTTTATCGTAATCGCGGTTGTTGTTGTCGTTGTGCTCCCGTTCTTTATTTTTCCTGAGTTCATTCATGCCTACAACCGGATCAATGCATCCTTTCCTTATCTGGCCAGCTTTGTCAAATTCGCCCTGCTGGCGACCTTCGGCGAATGCCTGGGGCTGCGGCTGCGGTCGGGAGTTTATAACAAACCCGGTTTCGGGATCCTCCCGCGGGCGTTGGTATGGGGTTTTCTTGGGATTACCATTAAAGTTGCCTTTGTCATCTTTGGTGAAGGCTCCCCCCTTGTGCTGAAAACCCTTGGCGTTCCATTCCCGACCGAAAATCCTGCCGATGTGCTCCGGCAACCCGGACTTTCCTGGATCAAATTCTTCGCCGCCCTGAGTGTCGGAACCCTCCTGAACCTCCTCTTTGCACCGGTATTTATGACCTTTCACCGGCTTACCGACATGCATATCATGCACACCGGCGGCTCACTCCTGAAATTCCTGACCCCGATCCCGGTTGCCCGGTATATCGAAGAGGGCGATTGGATCACCTTCTGGAACTTCGTAATTAAGAAAACCATTCCGATCTTCTGGATCCCGGCACAGACCCTGAATTTCATGCTTCCTGAAGGCTACCGGATCCTGGTTGCCGCCCTTTACAGCATCATCCTCGGCGTGCTGCTTTCCATAGCCAGCATGATGGCCATGAAACGACATTGAAAGAAATTCAAATCAGGCATCAGGTATTGGCCAATAGGCATCAGGGAAAAAACATTAATGCAAAATGAAAAATGAATGGGAAAGTGAATGGGAAAATGAAAAATAACTATTATTCCATGATGTTATATGTTATATTTGCAATATAAATCAATCGGTTACGTATAAAGTCCTATTGTTATGATTAAAACCGAAAGTTCCCACATCAATTATTATGGTCATCAGCCCGGTAGCCAGGTCGAGAACCGGGAGCAAAAAAAGCAGATCACCCAGCGGGCAGGAGCTGCGCGGGAGCGCTATTTCGAGACCAAATCGTCGGTTTCGATGGAATTTCCTTACTGGTACACCCGCCGGTGGGAAGAACTCGAAGGAGAAATTCCGGTTATCCGCCGGGCCGAAGCTTTAAAGTCGGGATTTTCGCATCTCACCCCGGTGATCTACCCCGGTGAACTGCTTGCCATGGGTAAGTCCTCTTACCTGCGGGGTTCATATCCCATGCCGTGGCTCTCCGAAGCCTTTTTTATGGCGGCTGAAGATAAGCTTTACAAAGAAGCGCAGGAATCGGGCAAGCTTACGGCCGACCAGTTCACAACCATGGGCAAAGGCGGCGGCAATGTCACGCGAAGTATCGGGAACGTGATATCCATCGCGGGAAAGTTCGGACTCCGGGTTGAAGAGATGCCGGTCATGATCGAAATTGCCAAGAAATGGAAGGACCGGTCGGTCGACGATGTAGGTCACAAGTACGAACAACTGGTTCCCGGTTACCCCGAAAAAGAAGCCCTGATGCGCTCAGTGATCTGTATGTTCGACTCGGGCTATACCCTTCCCCAGGGACGTGAAGTTATCAACTACTACTACCCGCTGCAATTTGGCTTCGATGGCCTCATCCGGAGATGCCGCAACCGGATGGAAGAAGTGGCCGGTTATCCTGAAATGGACCGGCTTTACTATTACCGGGCCACGATGATCCTCATCGAAGGATTGCAGCAATGGATCCGTAACCATGCCGAAGAGGCGCGTTTCATGGCATCTATCGAGACCGATGTTCCGCAAATGAAAGAATATGAGGAGATGGCTGAACGACTTGACTGGCTGGCTTCAAATCCACCGCGGTCGTTTCACGAATCCCTCCAGATGATCTGGTTGTTACATGTAGCCGTATTAAACGAAGATGCCATTTCGGGGTTATCCCCGGGCAGGGTCGGACAGGTACTGTTCCCTTTCTGGCATCGTGATATTATGAAGAAGGCCATCACCCGGGAACAGACGCTCGAATTACTCGAATGTATGCGGATGAAATTCACCGCGATCGATTGCTTTGCCTCCATGGGCGTGGTAGGTGGCGTCCTCTCCGGAAATACCTTTAACAATCTGTGTCTCGGAGGACTTAGAAAAGATGGCACCTCTGCAGCCAATGAGTTGGAAATGCTGATCCTTGAAGCAGGGATTTCCTGCGACACGCCCCAGCCTACCCTCTCCATTCTTTACGATGAAAAACTACCGGAGGAATTTCTCCTTAAAGGTGTGGAATGTACCAAGATCGGAACCGGATACCCCGCTTGGATCAACAACCAGGTCGCGATGGAATTCCTGATGGCCAACTACGGCCACGAAGGAATGAACCTCGAGGAGGCACGGGCCTGGTCGATCGGCGGCTGCCTCGAAACCTCCCCGGGCAGTTGGATGCCGCTCGAGCTCGACGGAGAGATTCATTGGATACCGGGCGGTTCGGCTCCCGCCACCAGTGTCGGAGTTCATTTCCTCAGCCTGCCAAAAATTCTTGAAGTGACCCTGTTCGACGGCATGGATATGCGTTCCGGCGAACGGATCTTCCCGGCACACGGATCTAAACTGGATACCTATGACGAATTGTGGAACGCGTTCAGGGATTATTTCCGGCGTGCCTGTCATGTCCTTACCCTCACCAACAACATCCAGCACGACGCCTGGAGAAAGATTTCGCCTTCCCTGGTCAACTCCATGCTCAAACCCGACTGTCTAGAACAGGGAAAAGATATCGGGCAGATGGGCTGCCGCTACAATGCAACTTTTAACATCGAATCATGCGGTACCGCTAACCTGATCAATTCACTCGCATCGCTTAAAAAGAATGTTTTCACCGATAAAACCTATTCGTTGAACGAATACAGGGAGGCCATTCTCGCTAATTTCGGGTACCATTCTGCCCAGGAGACCGGCTCTTATTCGCTGATCGATCAGATCCCGAATGATGGGTATGAACGGTGGAAAAAGATTCACCGGATCAGTCTCGATGCCCCAAAATTCGGTAACGACGATCCCTTTGTAGATGAAATCATGAAAGCATGGGAAACATGGTTTTGCACGATGACCCATGATTTCCGGTCACTGTACAACGAACCCATGTACGCCTGTCAGATCTCTGTATCGACGCACGCACCCATGGGCGCGGTCACGCTTGCCGGCGCCGACGGACGGTTGGGAGGCACCACCTTTTCCGACGGTTCGGTTTCGGCTTACCCGGGCACCGACCGCAACGGCCCGTACGCACTGTTTAACTCGGCTACCTGCTGGAACCATGCAACATCCCAGAATTCACAACTGAACATGAAAATCCACCCCTCCGTCGTCAAAGGACGCGAAGGTTCCAGGAAGTTTCTTGACCTGATCCGTTCCTACTTGCGAAAAGGGGGATTCCACGTGCAGTTCAACATCGTCGATTCACGCATGCTGAAAGCGGCACAAGCCGAACCCGACAAGTACCGGAGTCTCCTCGTCCGCGTTGCCGGCTTCACCCAGTATTGGGTCGAACTTGGCAAACAGATCCAGGATGAAGTCATCGCCCGGACAGAGTACGAAGAGGTATAGGTAACCAGTTGGACGAAGAGTTGGACAAATTGATTTACGATTGACATGATTGACTGAATTATTGAGTGAATGAGTGAATGACAATTGATAATTGACTATGAAAATTGAAAATGGAAAACGGAAAATGAATCCCTTTTTTCCCTATTCGCTATTCCCTATTCGCTATTCGCTAATTTGAATTTTGAATGAATGTTTTTTCCCTAATGGCTAACGCCCAATGCCTGATGCCTGATTTAAATTTTGAATTATATCTTCCATGAGTTTCCAGAGCTGTAAAGATTGCCGCTACTTTCTTCCCGTCGATGTTTTCTACGGGTTGTGTAAACGGAATAAGAACAAGATCACGCAGGATGATCCTTTCTGTGATCAGGCTGAAAAGATCGCGAAGTGTAAATTCTGTCTGAATTATTCAGCGGAGCGGGATTTTCTGGGAAAGTGCAAGGGTACCACCCTGGCTTATCCCGACATGGTCGCCGTCCAATGCGCCGATTTCGGATGGATCGAAGCGAACTGATCCGCGGAACCCTCTTCGACATCCAGGGTTTTTCGGTTCACGACGGACCGGGATGCCGTACACTCATCTTTTTGAAAGGGTGTTCGTTACGATGTTCCTGGTGTTCCAACCCCGAAGGAATAGCTTCGGTACCGGAACCACTGTACCAGCAGTCAAAATGCACGTTTGACCTGCTTTGTATGAAGTCGTGTAAGTACGGTGCGATCACACCGGTCGGCCGACCTGAACCGTCGGATAAATCAATGACTTCTGAACAGTTTGGTACGGCCGGAATCGGCAGGGTCAGCCCGGAAGGAACTATCCTCCCTTTTAACCATGTAAGCGCCGGTGAATTAAAGGATGATACCGTTTCTCAGCAGGGATTGGCATTCGATCGCAGTCTCTGTTCCCGTTGTGCGACCCGCGATTGTATCGCGGCCTGTTGCACCGGAGCACTCAAACTTGGTGGCTATGAAATGACCGTCGATGAACTTTTCGACAGGATTGGTCGCGACCGTCCTTACTGGGGCGACCGGGGTGGAATCACCCTCACCGGCGGCGAACCCTTCGCCCAGCCCTTGTTCGTTGCACAGTTTCTCGAACGCTGCTACGATGCATTCATCCATACGGCCGTCGAAACCTGCGGGAACATACCCTGGAACAGCCTGGAACCTGCGCTTCCTTTTCTCGACTGGATCTTTTTCGACCTTAAACATATAGATCCGGATCGGCATCATGCCCATACCGGATCAACCAACCACCTCATTCTCCACAATGCCCTGCAACTTGCAGCCCGCTTTAACGGCCGGCTGGTTTTCCGGCTGCCGGTCATCCCGGGTTTCAACGACGACCGGGAAAACATAGAACAAACGGCTGCATTCCTGCATAAGACCGGCCGTAAAGAGATCAATATCCTTCCGCTCCACCACCTGGGAAGAGAAAAGTACTCCCTCTCCGGCCGATCCTATGACGCCGGGATTTTCGGTATCCCGTCGAAAGAGGATCTGGAACAGATCCGGGAAATTTTTACCGCACAGGGAATCAACTGTTATGTTGGCAGTGAAACACCCTTCTGACCACCGACCTGCAGCGTCGAACAGACGGTGATCATAAAAACAACACGTCGTAACGGATCATTTTTTCTTCTCATCTTTGTTTTTCACTTTCTTTTTCATTGCTTTCTGTTCTTCGGAGTTGAAGCCCATTTGCGATTTCAGACCGCTCAGAACACTTTTCCAGACAAAGTTGATGATCCCCTTCTCCTTATCACGCCGGTAAAAGATCACCCCGGTCTTGAGCTTTCCCGATTTTGAAGGGTTATCGGTATTCACGAGCAAATCGTTGGCAACCCAGTTGATCACCCCATCCTTAATGGAGTTCCAGGTGGACTCTTTTCCCGAATTCACTTTAAATTTCAGGCCGGTGTAGCAGCAGATTAACTTTCCCCGGGCTTCATCATCATCGGCCGACACAGTCGGAACGGTCATCACCGTACTGTTTCCACTGATGATCTCCGCCGGCAGGAGTTTGGTAAGCATCGGATTCAGAAGCCGGAGATCCATCGCCCCAAGGGTAGCCGAAAAGCTGAAACGGTTACGATTATCTCCAAAGCGGAACCTGAGATCAAGATCCATCCTCCCTTTCCCCATCATGTAAGCCGTTCCCTTAAGTACGGAAACCAGTCCCGCTGCCAGCATTGCCGAATCATTTGTGAGGCCGGTGAGGGTTGCATTCATGTTGTTGAAGAAGATGGTTCCGGGCTCCTTTCCGACCTGTTCGGCATAGGTCGCCTTGCCGTTCTTTAACACTACGGTGTCAATTTTCAGATAACGCTTCAGGTTTCTGAGTCCGTCCTGAGGCATGGCGGGCCTGAACCCCGGCTTCCGTGGTACACGCTTATCACGGTAATCGTCAATATCGAGGCCCCCGACACTCAGCCGGCCGGCAATGAATTTTCCCTCAAAAAGGAGCTTCCTGAAATCGAGCCGGTCGAAACGCAATTGGTCAACCCGGATATCAAGCCGGTCGGTTTGCCAGCCAAATCTCTTCGAATATTCTGCCCGGTCATATTGCGGGATCAGGTGAAAATTTTTGACATAAAGAGTACTCCCTGCGGTTGACAGTCCGATCTCGCCAAGTGAAATCAGGTTGAAACCGTCAGGGGTTCTGAACGAAAGTTCGTTCATGACGACAGAAATATCATCCGAATTGAAGAGTCTCATTTTTCCCTGGTGGAGGGAGTCGACCAGGATGTTCCTGACTGAAATGGTGCACGACGGGATCGACTGATGTATAACGGAATCTCCGGTGAGATCGTAAAAATCAAAAGTCCCCTTTTTAAAGAGGATCTCCCCGATGGCAACGGAATTCAACCCTTTGGGTAACGGGATCGACATGACCCTCTGACCTTTTTTCTCCTCCGACGACTCCCTGGTCTTTGCCTGCATTCTGAAGAGCGCGATTTCGGGTTCAAGGATCTTAATGTCAGCGATGTTTAATTTTTTCTCCCTGAAGACCTCCATCACCCGGAAATTTTCGACCTTGAAGAACCTGATCCTGACCCTGAAAAGCATGGGTGAAAGCGTGTCGCCAGCCATCCTTTTACGGTAGCGCGCCGTGTCGGGGTTCAGTGTGACGCCCCTGATGGTCAGGTTTCCGTTCAGAAAATCGATGTAGATGTAATCAATATTCGCGGTATAGATCCCCTTGCTCTCCCGGCTGACATATTCGAGAATATACGTCTTGATCAGCTTTCCGTAGTAAAAATAACCGGCAGTGAAGAAAATGCCCGCGATGATAAAGATAAAGAGAAAGATACCGATGAGAATTTTCCACAGAAGTTTCATCTTTTGCTTTCGCCGGGTAATTTCTGGTTCCATAACTGGAAAATTTAGCCAAATATATGGCCATTTGGTCCCGTTTCATCAAGATGCAAACCCATTTTGCTGATTTTTAAGAAATTCCTCATGCAAGGTTCATGCTTTGTTGATAATTTCCGAAAAAACTCAGGGAATAAGCTCAAAAGGCCGTTTGTTAATTGAAAAACTTTTGTGACTTTTGTCAGATAATTAATTTAAGATTATCCGGCAATCCGGTTTATCCTGAATAACAAAAATATCCGACCATGAAAGAGACTCCCATTAACGCCGAAATTGTTCAACGCCACATCGCTGAAAGCAAGATCAGAAATATCGGAACGGCCTCCATTCGTGAAATCAAACGACTTATCAATGGAATTGAGAAAGACACCG
The DNA here is from genome assembly GCA_009928665.1 of Alphaproteobacteria bacterium. Lineage (GTDB taxonomy): Bacteria > Bacteroidota > Bacteroidia > Bacteroidales > FEN-979 > CAIVAT01. The sequence continues at coordinate 15,528 of SACF01000024.1, read as the reverse complement.
GTGAAAAATTTGTCCGCATGGAAATGGGTGTCCCCGGTTTGCCTGCTGCAAGCATCGGCATTGAAGCCGAAATCGAAGCGCTGCACAGCGGGGTTGCTTCCCTCTATCCCGATATTGAAGGGACTCCGGTACTGAAAAAGGAGGCTGCCCGGTTTGTCAAACTTTTTCTTGATATCGATGTCGATCCGGCCAACTGCATCCCGACTGTGGGAAGTATGCAGGGCGGATTCGCGGCATTCCTCACCTTTTCAAAAATCTACAAAGAGAAAGACACCACACTCTTTATTGATCCCGGTTTTCCGGTTCACCACCAGCAACATAAAGTGCTCGGGCAAAAATTCGAATCGTTCGACGTCTACAATTTCCGCGGGGAAAAACTGAGGGAAAAACTCGAGTCCTATTTTTCCAAAGGAAATATTCATTCGGTGCTCTATTCCAATCCGAACAACCCATCGTGGATCTGTTTCACCGACAAGGAGCTCAGGATCATCGGCGAACTTGCTACAAAGTACAACGTGATCATCATCGAAGATCTTGCCTATTTTGCCATGGACTTCCGGAAGGATTATTCCAGACCGGGGCAACCTCCTTTTCAGCCTACTGTGGCGAAATACACCGATAATTACGTAATGCTCATCTCGAGTTCCAAAGCATTCAGTTATGCCGGTCAGCGCATCGCCATGATGATCGTTTCGAACCATCTTTTCAACCTGCGCTCCGCCGATCTGCTCCGCTATTACACTACCGATATCGTGGGAAGAGCCTTGATTTACGGAACCGTTTATGCACTCAGCGCCGGAACCACCCATTCGACCCAGTACGCACTGGCAGCAATCTTCAAAGCGGTGAACGACGGCAGCTTCGATTTCGTCAGCGTGGTACGGGAGTACGGCGAAAAGGCCAGGATCATGAAGAAGATGTTTACCGATAATGGCTTTCAAATCGTTTATGATGAGGATGACGGCGTTCCGATTGCCGACGGATTCTACTTCACCTTCGCGTACCCCGGTTTCGACGGCGAAGAGCTCCTGAAGGAATTGCTCTATTACGGGATCAGCGCCATTGCACTGAGCATTACCGGCAGTGAACGGACCGAAGGTATCAGGGCATGCGTCTCACTCGTGCAACGCAGCCAATTCCCGGCGCTGGAGGAACGGCTGAAAAAATTCCATGAAAACCACAAGAACGGCCACTAAACTCAATAATTAATCTTAATTATTGACTCTTAGCATGTTACAACGTTATTAACAACCTTCCCCCGGCGGAAACCGGCCCATATAGGCCCGATGTTTCCCAATTCCAAGTACACTGTTCATTTTCAGCATGTTAATTTAATTTTTGATGAACAACCACCCGTTGAGAATTAGGCTTCTCCAGTTGTTTTTTGTAAAGGTTCAACCTGGTTCTTTGTATCAGGATAATCATGTCCTGTTATATGAGAACATTCGTGCCGTTGTTGATGGTTGTTTTGATATTGCTGGGAAGTACCTTTCCGCTCGACAGTTATGTGGACGAGCGGACCGACACCGAGATCATTTTCACCCCCGACGGACGCATCTTTCCCAGTCACTGGTACCATCCGAAAATCAATGCCACGGCGGTTCCCCTGGCCCCCGTCGAACGAAACCGCTTCATTCAAATCATCAACCGGGCCTTTGCCAAATATCCAGACCAGGTACTGCGGGAGCACCTCGACCGCATCTATGCCTTGAAATACATGAAGTTCTATGGGATTCCGTTCGGCGGAACCAATGTCGGCAACACCGTTTTCATCAGCGATGATGAGTCAAATCCTTCATTTACCGACAGCTACATCGAAGGCGTTTTCCACCATGAATTTTCGAGTGTTTTGAAGCGCAGTTTTCCGACCTTTCTCAACTCCGACACGTGGGAAGCCGTCAACGAGCCAACCTTCACCTATGGGAACGGGGGTGTTTACGCCATCCGTACCGGTGAAGCATCCCTTGCGCTTAATCCCGAACTATATTCTTCGGGGTTTCTCACCCAGTATAGCCAGGCATCGGTAGAGGAGGATATCAACGTTTTTGCACAAAATCTGTTCAGCGGTGAAAAATCATTCTGGGAAATAGTTGAACGTAATCCTAAAATCCGCCGGAAAGCCCAGCTCCTGATCGCCTTCTATCAAAAGATCGATCCCCGTTTCACCGAATCCTACTTCCGCCGGATCAGCCGTGCAAACCCTCCGAAAATCATGGCCGGGAACAGGTATTAAAATATACCTTCCTTAAGGATTTCATGCTGATAATCCCTGCTCATCATCTGCGATTCTGCCATTGATTTCGTTCAACTACCTGTTCAGGATGATGGTGTTGGATACTTTTTCTCCCGATTTGAAGTAAAGAGTAACCAGATATTTTCCGTTTGATCCGGAGGAAAGGTCAATGGTGAAATGTTCTTTGGTAATCTTTGCAGTGGATTCAAACACTGATTTGCCTTCCATGTTTGCAACCATCACCTTTTGCAGGTCACCGGAGATTTCTTTATCAATCTGTATCTCTATTATACCCTGTGTCGGATTCGGGAAAAGATGAACCCTGGATTTCAGCTTTGATTCATTAACGCCTGTGGTTTCTTCGAACATCCCTACCAGGTTGTGGTTTTCATTCACAGTGAATGAATAATTCAGACTGTCGGAAATCTTGGCATCATTTTCATACCAGCCGGTAAATTTCCAACCCGGTTCAGACCGGGCGATCATATGGGCTTTACCCCCCGGATTAAATACCCCATCGCCTTCCACATCCCCGCCGACGATCGGAATATCTACTGCCCTTACCTGATAGGTCCCGGAGGCAACATACAGGTCCGACTCCCATAACCCGCGACCATACGTTGCAGCCCGGATCTTTCCGTTCATGTATTGGATTTTAAGATCAGTCACCATTACGTTAGGAAGTCCCGAACTGAACCGCTTCCAGGATGTCATCTGGTTATTCCTGAAATAAACACCCAGATCAGTTCCAATGTAGAGACCTTCATTGCTGCTATCCTGAAAAACAATACAGTTTACGGAGACATTGGGCAGGTTTTGTGAAATGGTGTCCCAGGAAATTCCGCCATTGGTTGACTTGAATACTTTTTTTCCGCTTGTGTACCCTGAAAAACTGATATAGACCGTATTCGGATTTTTTGTGTGTACTGCGATCCCGGTCAACATGTTAAATTCCAATGGCAACGCAATGGTATCAAATGTTTTCCACTCATCTTTGGTTCTGAACATCCGGTAGCCTGTGGAGGCATACATCACCTTAGGATCGCTGTCAGAAATGGTGATCACCCTGAAGAGGCTATCGTATTTGGAGACCGGTGAAGGCTGGGTGAATATTTTCTCCCATGCATCTCCCCGTTTTGTGGCTTTGTAGAGATGCATCTTATACCCGGCATACAGCACAGCAGTATCTTTTGGGTGAAGGATGTAAGGAGTAACCCAGGCTCCTGCGGGCTGGCCCCCGGGAATTTTAGCTGAGATGGTTGTTACAGAGCTCCAAATCGGCGATTTTGTACGTTTGATCACCCCATCGAGATAAGCGGCATATTTAATATTTGCATTGTAGTTGTCAATCAGGCAGTTCATACCATCACCCCCAATATCAACGGGTGCGATCCAGTGACCATTGTTGTAAATCTGCGAGCCATTATCCTGAAATCCTCCCATGATGATCTTCGGATCGGTATAAGCATTCGCGATCTTATAGATCTGACCAATCTGCAGCCCCTTCGATATATCAGTCCAGTTGTTACCTCCATCGGTGGTATAAGATATACCTCCGTCATTGCCTTCAAAAAAAATTCCCGGCAGCAACGGATGATATGCAAACCAGTGTTTGTCGGCATGTACTTCGGCAAAGCCGGGCTCTTCATTGCACCAGTATGTTTTCATCTTCCAGTTTACACCACCGTCGGTGCTTTTCCAGGTATTTACCCCACCGATCCACCGCTCATTAATATTTGAGGGATTGATCAGGTAACAAAGGTCATATTCTCCCTGTCCCCCGCATGGGTCGATGGAGTCTTTAGCCGGCTCCCTTAGTGCGTGCAGATAGTTATTGCTGCAATTTGGCGCAACGGAAAGATAAAGCGAAAAGGTCTCACCTCCGTCAGTGGATCTGTAGACACCATGAAGTCCGCGGCCTCTGCCGCTACACAGCGCTTCAACAAGCAAGGGATTCTGAGGTGATACGGCAATCTTGATCCTCACAGTCTTAGAAAAATTGGTTCGTTGAATCCAACTTATCCCCCCATTGGTGGTACGGAAAATCTGTCCATCCGTTGCTTTGCCATCTCCCTGTGTGGCAGCATAAAGGGTTGCCGGATCATTCGGGCAGAATACAATATCCTTAAAATAGCCACTGATCTGCCGTTCAGCCTTTGCACCACCTTCTGTGATCATATAGATACCATTTGTTGTGGCAGCATAAAGAATGGTTGAATTTAAAGGGTGCATGATCAACCTGCGGATCAGGAAATTTGAATCGGGCATCCAGTTAAGCGCAGTGGCATTCCAGGTAAGGCCTCCGTCAACTGACTTCCACACACCCAAACTTTTTGTGTCGCCTGAATTGGTACCGTTGACGTTGCTGAAACTTCCGTCGTCACCATCACCGGTTGCGACGTAGATTATTGAAGGATTGTTTGGATCAACGGCTATGTCACTGACTCCGAATATCGGCAGCTGACCACCCAGATTAACCCAGTTCTGTCCAAAATCGGTGGTTTTCCATATCCCTCCGGATGGCGAACCCACCCAAAAGATATCCTTGTTATTGGGATGGAACGCAATGCAGTTGATGCGGCCAAGGCCACTATAACCGCTGATGGGTGTATAAGGGCCCAACGGTTTCCAGTTCCCTGCCGTATCGACGGCATGATCGTAATTGTTTTCGGCAACATAATTTTCCCATCCCTTCATAATGACATCGTTCGACGGAAACTCCCCGCTGCGTCCTACACGTTGTTCCCAATACCACTCCCACCTGCGGAATATTTTATATCCGGAGCCTTTTGTCACGGTGCGCCCTTTCCAGTAATCGTTGAAGCTTTTTTGAATATCATAGAAATTCATTTTCCCGGATGACCGTTCGGGAACCGCGGTAACCTGCGCGGAAACCGGAGTGTTTACCATCATGATGGCAAGGAACACCAGCATCCCAAGAATAATTCCCGGGAAATAACCGAATACACGGTTGGCGACAATTCGATCTTTTTTCATAATGAATTTTTTATGATGGGTTAATTTTTCCGTGAAGGATCTTACAAATTAATGCTCGTTTGAAGTCTTTAAATCTTTTGTAACTGCCTTTATTCAGTATTTATCCGGTTCAAAAACATATCCGTTCTTTTCGGAATATTCTTCGATGGTCTCTAATCCCAGTTTAGTTCGTCGCATATTCACATCTTTCACATCCTGTATTGGATATATATAAGTTTTTCCCGAATCCCTATTAAATACCGCCTGTGTACCATAAATCTGCTTTTCCCCATTTCTCATTAAAATTCTGTCTTCTAAAAATGCTAAATACCAGCCTTGGGATTCGCCTTTTTCGACCGATTCTTTAAGGTATGGAACGTATTTTTCCTGAATTTCCACGGGTGCGTGTTGTATGACTAACCACAAGGATTGATTGGCTGATCCGCCAATCCGATTGTAACCTAACCATCCATAATTATCGATGATTTTGGTCACTTCTTTTTCGTTTATACTGTCTTGTTGATGAATAAGGGACCAGAAATATTTTGTTTCTTTGGAGTCCTTCCCGAATTTTTTCTCAACTTCAGGTAGAACCAGACGTAAGGTTTGATCCGCCACACGTATTGATTCCAATTTGTATTTAAGCGTGGTGTCGATCGGGTCCTGATGTCCGGCCACTTGTTGTGCTTTGACAGAGGATGTCAACAGAATAACCACAACCAAAATTATCTGTTTTTCCATTCGTTCATCCTATTTTATTCTGATTGACGGTTCGCATACTTAATACGGGGCTGTGACGCACGAATGCTTGTTTTTTACTGCTGTATTTTCTCTGTTAGTATTTAATTTTGATCAGATCTCCCTGCCTTATTAAAAGCTTTATTTTGGGATCATTACTTTTATTTGTTATGCGATTACCCGGACCGATGTGGTAAATCGCAAACATATTGCTGACATTCCCGAGGTTAAGGCCTTTTTCCTTTGCATCCGTTAAAAGCCAAACGGGAACAAAGGCCCAATCTATGTCCTTTAAGGCAGCTATGGTTTCTGCGTTTGAGGCATCTCCGGAAATATAAATTCTCTTATGATGCCAGGTAATCAGATAGGAAAAATGATGAAAAGAATACCGGTGTTTTGTTTTAAAAGCCTCAATGGTGAAGTCGTTTAAATTCTGACTTAGCTTCAACAGTTCCCTGATGTTACCGGGACTATAAATTCTTCCGCCAAGGTCTTTAGCCAATTTCTTAACCAGTTTTCCTGAATAATGGTCAGCATGCTTGTGGGTATAAATAAAAATCGGATTGGTCTTTACACTGTCCAGTTCCGATACGTCATATTCCATATAATTATAAGCCCCTGATTTATATGGAAAATCAATGTAGATATTTGAACCCCCATCCGTCATATAGAGTCCGCAATTCCCGATAAACCTGATTGTTATCTCATTAGTCTGACTAAACGACATACTGGCGACACCTATGAGTGCCAGGAAGCCTGCAAATTTTAAGAATAGTTTCATCTTGTTTTGTTTAACGATGGCAGTTAATGTTTGGCGAACAGTCTGAGTATCATCTTTTCAAAGATGATTTGACCATTTCCAGAAATGACACATGAAAATAAAATGACTAGAAAAACAACTTTTATAGTTTTCATATTTTAACTTTCCTGTGGTTTGAAAGAATTGTCCGTATCCTTAACCAACTGAAGGGCTGGTCAATGACCAATGGCTATGGATGATTTTCCACTCGTTATTTTCTTCAAGTCTGTATACTTCTGTGCAATTCTCTTTCCAGAGCGTTTCACCCGAATATGAACGCAGATTATAGGTCAGAACTGCCATTGTACCGGTTAATTGTACAACAGGATCAATTATTTCAAACTTATCCATTTTTACCTTTCCCCGCATGCTTTCATAGAGCTCTTTTATCTTGTCCAATCCGTCAAGCCGTTTTTCATGTGCAGGGTCAAAATAGGTGAAGTCCTTTGAATAAAGCTCGAGATAAGGAGTGGGATTACCATTGTGCCATGCATCGAGAGCCGCTGTCTCTAAAGCAATGATTGTTTCTGTAATAATACGCTTATCCATAATATTTTATATTAAATTGAACGCTTCACTGATAGCCTGACGGGATGGGTTTAGATCGTATAGTACCGCACTATTTAATTATTTTCCATCTGACGAGATTCCATACTTGTTGTCCTTTACCGTCATAAACAACCTTTTTAACTATCCCTATTCCATTTGCAGTATAAATGTCGACCCGGTTATCAGTAGAAAAAAAATCGTGTGATAACTGAATCTGATAGAATGTGAAGTTATTAATTTTAATGGAATCAATAGGAGTTGGATGCCAATAACAAACAGTATCATTTGAATATAAAATCCATCCCTGACCCGATGGATATTGAGAAGGATGTCGGTTTCGTTGTATCATATCCCCTTCAATTACATCGTTGTTATCTATTTCTTTTCTTCATTAATTAATTCCAAATAATTTTTAACAAAATAAACCCAGTTGTCTAATTTGTCATACAGCTGTTCGGTTGCAGGAAATGGAATAATGACATCCGGGGCAATCCCGATATTGTCAATGGGATCTTTAGGCAATCGTTTTGAACGAGTCATCGGACACCACAATTGATAGTTATTTGATGGAAGAGGGTTTGGTGTAACATTTGAATAATCCAATACCCCTGCCGTATTACAGTTTCCAAATAAAATAACCTTATCACTTTGGCGGGCTGCAAGTAAAAACTGCTCTGCCGATGAAGCGTTTCCCTTATTGATAATAATACCAACTTTTCGTGGCATAGGATACACTGTATCTTTTTTCTCAAGTTGGCTGTCATTTAAACTATATGGATGGGTCACAAACCCTCCGATATTCTTTTTCATTGCTCCGACAAGTGCTTGTGTCCATTTCATACCTTCTTCCCCGTTACGTATTTCACCATTTTTCATGGCATCCTCAAAAGATTTGATATTGCCTGGTGATGCATACCATTCTACCCCCTTTGATTCATATGGCTTTGTATAAATCAGTTTTTCAAGTTCTTCATAAAAATTGTCCTGACCGCCGCCATTGTTTCTGATATCAATAATCAAATTGGGTCGTGAATTAATTTCATTCCTATGATTCAGTACAAATTCATTTCCTGTATTATTATAAAAACTGGGTATTCTGAGATAATAGGTACTATCATCCAAATACAAAGCTACAGGATAGGTATTCCTTCCATTTGGAAACACAGGCACATAGGAATACCATAAAGATTTATCTAAAATTTCAGAATCAGATTTTCGAATAAATCTTGTGTCGTCATGCAGCTCTATAACCTTCCCTTTTAAGTGTAATGAAGCTTTTGTTTTGTAAGGATTCGTATTTTTAATCAAAGAATAGGTTCTGACATTAAAAACAGTGTCATTGACAGGTTCAAATTCATACATTACCTGTCCGGCTTTCCATCCATCACAAGTAACAACCACACCAATAAATTTCTGTCCGTCTCTTGTAACAATGAATTTCTGTCTGAATCCTTCCCATACACCTTCTATTCCTGTTGTATACTTTGTTATTTGTTGTAAACTATCAACATTTACATAAAGATTATATCCATATGTTGAAATTTCCATGATTTCAGGTTGTTGTTGTTTTTCGTTCCGGATCCAGTTAACCCGAAGATGGTGATCTTTAAAAAAATCAGTATAATCATTAAGATAATATACACAATTATCCGGATGTAACGTGATTTTCTGTCTGACTTCTTTTTCTAAAAGCATGAGTTGCGACCGATTGACATCAGTCACTTTATCATTATAACCCGGATAATCAGCCTGGATTTTTTTTATCACGAAATCAAAATCCTTTAAGCAATCATTTATTTGTGAAACTGCTGACCTGGTAATCAAAATGGCAATAAGAATGATTAGTATCGTCTTTTCTCTCATTTCAAATTATATTTTCTAAGGTATATCAATATACACGGAGTTCTTTTAAGCGGTTGCCTGCTGTCAGAACTTTTGTCTTTAAGTATCATTTACCTGTTAGCAGAGCATCAATTGGATTAAGAGTCTGTTTAAATTAGTTCGTCAGGTGAAAAATCTTTCAATTTACGATTGAATACGAATGACTTATGGATTCCAGATCGACGAATGTTACGTTCATATTTTGGTATTACAGGTTAATTTCAACACGAAAAGATAACATCATTCCATAAGATGAAACTGTTAATCCGAAAACGAATGTACATGCGTAAATCGTAAATCTTGTTCAATCGTAAATCATGTCAATCGTAAATTTTACACAGGCTTCAGTATAGAAACCCGAATAACCAGAGTGGGATTTTATTATCAAATCCTGTCTCCAGATCATCAGCCACAATAAAGGCCTCTTGCATTCCTGCAATCTGCTTTCCTTTTTTTCCTTTGCCACCAATTTCAAAAAGATATTTTCCATCAATCATAAAATCACCTTTTACAGCCAGTTCCACTTTATGAGAATGCGCCAACTGGTTAACAAAGAAACATTCACGAAGATTACCAATGTTTGCTTCCCCTGAGTTCAGTGCAAATGATAGATTCGGATGATGTAGCAGTATCTTCCCGGGTTTGGTTAATTTACCATAGAAACTCCCGGATTGATATAACGATGTAATAATCCCTGCACGTTCCATCAATCCCAGATAGGTAAGCAAGCTGTTGCGGTTTAGCTCAATTGATTCTGCCAACTTCGAAATATTTGGCTGATAGGGTAAGTTTGCGGCAATATATTGCAAGGCCCTTTTCATTTTCTGAATGTTCCGGTATTCAATATTAATGATGCCAGGGATCTCGCTTTCAAGAATATAATTAATTATGGCCTGAAGTTTAAACAGATAGGTTTTCTCCGATTGCAGAAAAAATGGGAAATAGCCATTTTTTAAATACGGTTTGAAATATGCCAGCGGTTTCAGATCCTTTATCAGCCTGATGCTGAACCCTATATGATCATTTAACAGCTCATGGAGACTGATTTTGGGAAGGCTGCATTTGATAATGATTTCAAGATATTCCCTGAATGACAATCCCTGCAATTGATAAACTACCGCTCTTCGGCTCAAATCAACCGCTTCGTCCCTGATTTTCAGGGTTGAAGATCCTGAATATATGACCTTCAACCGGGGGAACCTGTCATAAATGTTTTTCAACTCACCTGCCCATCCCGGGTACTTATGAATCTCATCCAGAATCAGTACTTTTCCTCCCCTGCTGTGAAATGTTTCTGCCAGTGCAATGAGGGTGGAATAAGGATTGGACAGGTTATCGAGTGTAACGTATAGGTTCGACAGATCACTTGTACCGATATCCTGCAATCGCTGGAGTAAACAGGTGGTTTTTCCGGCTCCCCTTGCGCCAACGATCCCGATCAACCGATCATTCCACTCCACAGAGTCAATGAAGGAGCGTCTGAAGAAAAACTCCGTTGATGCAAGCAGTTGATTTTGATAGCTATATAAAGATTCCATCATTTTTGCTAATTTGAATTAACAAATATAACAATAAAATGTTCACTTAAATAAACACTACCCGGGTTTTCATTCGCCATAATCATCATCGGCGCGTTTAGCATTGATCTCCTGCAACAGGCTTCAGTATGGAGGTGTTAATATCTTGGTTTATCCTTGACCTCATTGTAATATTTTTCAATTCCGATTTTCCTGATCCTCAAATTTATTTGTATAAATCTTTTATTTAAATGTTCATCAAATCCGGTATCGCTGCAAGGAAATTCAGAACATTGAAAACAAAAATCCACACCTTTTATTTTATGACAATTACGAACCATGCAATTTTCAAATAATTTACATGTTTCCTTCCGACATCCGCGACATTCAACGGTCGTGAAATAATGCAACAGCCTTTTAAAATTTGGATACTCGTAAAATGCCGGCTCATGAAGCAATTCCGAAAATCGTTCGGCATAAATACCAAAATTTCCAAGTGCATTTTCAAGGGAGATGCTGTTTTGCTTTATAGTTCCATCTGAAAAAGCAAAACATTTTTCACAAAAAATCCCGCAGGGTCCAAATTTATCCTTAATGCTTGTATTCACCGGTTTATAAATATTTAATTTTACTAAATTAGTCATTTTAATGAGAAGATCCGGCTTGCGGGTCATGTTCACAATACACCGCTATCATTTTTTGAATGGAGTACTCCGGATCTGCCTATTTTCTCACCCTGCCGCCCGTTAAACTCAGAAACATTATTGTTGTCTATGATAATCGCTGCGTTTTTGTTCGAATTGTCCAAATTGATTGTCCAATTCATCCGCGATATCTGTCGGGTTCGTCAATGGCATATTTTTGTCAAATAAATCATACCCGAGTAGTTCAGATTTCTTAATTCTTTCCAATGTTGGCAATTTCGTCCTATTGGTTGTTTCAATATGCTTTCCCTTTTTGTCAACAATAATGAGCTTGGGAAGGAATGCACCCTTTCTACCAATAAATTCATCCATAATTTTAACTCCATTTTCAAATTCTTCACGAGTTGTTCTGCCAAGCGCTTCATAACTTAACACAGTTTTACTGTCCCATGTATGTATCGTAGCATAGCTTTCGGAAATTTTATCATCAATACCTGTTCCAGTGTTCAATGTATCATGTCCTGATGGCATTAAAAGAATTTTCCCACCACCACCTTCAATATTTGCAGCATATCTTGGAACTGTCACACCTGAAATCCAGCCTTGTAAATGCTTCATATATATTTTCCCGATTTGAATGGGTGTAATAAAATGAACAATTCCTCTTTCTTTATGGCATTGTAATAAATAGTATGGATGAATACCAATCCAAAACATCCTTCTGAATGTTTCTGCCAAGGTTTTATAGTAGTCATTAACATGATTTAATAAAACGGTCTGATTTCTGATTGTAAATCCGTGCTTGCGGATTTTTTTTATTGCAATTTCCAAATCTTCAGTTATTTCTTGATAATGATTGATATGTGTCATGAAATATACATACTTATCAACCCCCTTGTTGTATTTGTTTGCTGAAACATTGATCAGTTCCAACAAATCTTCTGTAATTCCCATTGGCATCACTACGGGTACCCGGGATGCAATTCTTATCGCCCGAAGATGTGGGATCCTGCTTAATTCTTCCAACACATATTGTAACCGGGGTCTGCTTATCATTAGTGCATCTCCTCCGGTAACAAGCACTTCATTAATATTTTTATTGTATCCGATATAAAGCAATCCCTTGTTTATTTCAGAGTTATTAACCTCAACTGAACAATCTAACGACTTTGCCCTTTGGCAGTGAACACAATAAGAAGCACAGCTTGTATTTTCAGCGACAAAAAGAGCAACTCTGTTTGGATACCGTTGATAAACGGCTCCATAGCTTCGTGAACTTTCATTCATGGCACCTTCAAGGCCTGTATCCGGAAATAACAAATTTGCAGGAGTAGGAACACTTTGCCAAAAAACAGGATCAAGCCGTTTTTTTGATTTTTCGTCCGATAACATTACAGGGTGGAATGGGTCTTCCTGCATAAGGGAAGCGTAATAAGGTGTAATCCGTAATGCCTCTTTTCCTTCTTTCTTTAATGCGATTAAAGTTCTTTCAATTTCACGTTCCTGATACGGATTAAGTTTTATAACTTTTTTTAACTGTTCAACGCTTCGTATTGAATTTTTTAATTGCCAATTGGCATCATTCCACTGATCTTTTGTCGTATTTTTCCACAAACCAATGGTATTGTACGGTCTTTGTCTATAAAAAACCTCGTATTTTGCATCCATATGATTATTTTTGTTTAACAATTTTTCAATGCCCTATTGACAACAAAAGCTCTTTGTTTAAGATTTCTACAGTTTCAATAAGGTAACCAAACAGAATGAAAACGAGCAGCATGTAACCTTATCGGGTCAGAATTGTAGGTGGTATTTGGTACGACTGCTTCATTGATACTATCATCTGAGATTTTCAAAAATACGAATTTTGAAGGTATGGAACAACTTTTTCCAGGAACTTTTGGGTGTAACGGATTGGCATTTCACTTTTTATTTATGATTTTATGGGGAGCGTGTCTTTCTTCAGGTCATATTTGAAATACTTTGACAAACTCGTTGAACAGACCAACCACACGGACGCATATTTATTAGCAGCCTTATTTATTAATCGAATTGAATTGTTCCTGAAGGAATAATTTTCATCAAACAAAGGTCATCTCCCATTTTTACACTCTTTAAAAGCTCGACCTCGACTTTACAACCAAATGCTTTTTCAAAAATAACTTTACTATAACCTGTTGTACATTGGCACCAGGTATTTGTTTCCAATTTATCTACATCGGCAAGCATCGGGCACGGACAAAAAGGGAACTGTAAATAGAGTTCGCCATTGTGAAAAGACAGTCCCACGGCTTTTGCTTTTTCGTAAGAGGTGAATTCTTCAAGGCTGGAGGATAAATCAACGAGTTCTTTTAATAAGGCTGATTTTTCGTCCATACCATAACCACATTGGCAATTCATCCTTATGTTTTTAATTGTCGAATGGTCAAAATTATCCTCCAACCTTTTCATCGTGTTTTTCACCCATGTGGGATTATCTTCATTATCCCCTTTTACAATTTTTTGTGCAGTCTCGTGATCGCTCTCGATTTTTACTGCATTGTAGATGACTTGTTCCTGAATTTTTCTGATATCAAACATGGTAATTACTTTTTGTTATAAAGTGAGACAAATCGTCCAATGTAATAAGATATTATGAGCGGAATCCAAATATGACGACATAAAAAATTTACGCCATCAATGTTCTTATCCGTGTTTAATATGATTATGTAAATCCCAAATGCAATGAGAATGAATAAAATGTCAAAAAGTTTTTTCATTATTTTAAAAATTCGTATTCATAAACTTTTGGTTCTATCTTTTCTGCAAGTTGTTTTAATTTATCTCTTAGGTCACCAATTAGGTTCATATATATTTCGTCTGAACTTTTATTGTTCATTTTACCTGCCTCGTTTCTTCCTTGAAAATGTTCTCTTATGTCGTAAAGTGAAGCGTTAACATTGCAGTTTGGTTGTCTGTGGTAATATTTCCACAGTTCACGACCTGCATCAAATACAGCAGTTGCCTCTTTAGAAAATTTTAATGGTGTGCGGTTATATGTTTCTTCAGGTTCAAATAATATGGATAAAGTATACATAGATTTTTGGGGAGGTTTAGGTTTCCCTTTTATAAAATCTGTCATAAAGTTGCTATCAAATTTTTCTCTTGCATTTACTTCTTGTTCGGTGAAAGGTATCCAGTGATTAGTGCCGTATTTTGATTGAATATTGTTGCTAAAAAGAGTAAAAGTTAAACAATCGGTTTGAAATTCCGAATCGGTTTTCCATCCATCCTTTGGGTATAAAAATTGGTCTCTATCATTTAACCAGGTAGCTTCTAAGCAATGGCGGACAGAAAATAAAATAGAGGAAGAGATTAGATTTTGATTAGTTATTGTCAAATGCAATCCTCCGAAGGTCTTCTTTGCTAAATCATTATCGATAAATACATCATTTTGATGTTGAAAATCATTACCATTTGAATGCAAGTTTCCAATAGAATCCTCTTTCTTTATGGCTTTTGATAGATTTCTGATCCAATTATTTATATATCCTTTTTGATTATCATAAGAGGAGATGACTTTTGTTGCATAAAGTTCAGCATTTGAAATATAAACATCGGCCTTGATTTGCTCAAATCTTTCCTTTTTTTCTGTATCCCAAATAAAAAATCCAATAGGAAATTTACCTTTTACATTATCAAAAGTGTCTGCGGGTACAAGAAATATTTTTTTGAGTTTGACTTGGAACACTTCCCGAAAATCATAGAAATTAAATGATTGTAAATTTTTTAATTTTGAAAAATTTGCAATTTTACTGTTAGGGATTTCTTTAAAGATTCTAATAAGGAATTGAATGAAAATTTCATTGCTCGCTTTTCCTATTAAATTTCTATACTTTAAATAGGTATTATTAGAAGTTGCCGTTTGCGCTTTGTTATCACCTGTGCCACTTTTTTGCTTTATGTTTCCAGCCTCTGCATATGGTGGATTGATGTAAACCACTAATTTTTTTCTCTTTTCTGGACTATTGATTATGTTTTGTAATGGTTTTGGCAATTTGCTAAAATCATCATTCAGAAAGTCAAATTGAAATATGTGGTCGTCTAATAAGTCAATACTCCGGTAAAAATTTAGCAATGACTTTTAACAATCACATGTTTGTAAATACCTGCTGGATGGGTTAAACCCAAAAGAGAAAAGCATCTGTTTTG
>SACF01000065.1 GCA_009928665.1 Alphaproteobacteria bacterium | reverse complement strand
GTGGTCATCCCATCGGATCAATGTGTCACCGTTAAGATTGAAAAGCTGGCTTACCTGACCGAAATCATCAAATATTGCAACAAAAAAGGAAGCCCCACCCCCCCGAAAACGCAATTTGTACAAATGGAACGGGATGATTCATGGGATGCCTCCGAAGCCACCGACATGGTAAATATCGACATCGAGGTGCCTACCGGGAAATCGGAACTCGAGGCCTGGAAACTCATCAGCCAGATCGTCACCAACCAGTTCGACGTGATTGAAGTGACCGACCGTGAAACCGGTTATCTGCGTACGGCCTGGGTGATCCAGCATTTCAAGAAAAATACGGTACGTTCCCGCATGATCGTAAAACTCGGATCCAACGATCCGCTTACCTACCGGGTGAAACTCGTCAGCGAACAGGCCGGACAGCCCGATGCCAGTGTAAAAAGCGAAGAGCTCTTCAAGGAATGGGACCGCGTTCTGAAAAAATACAAAGAGGTTATCCGGGAAATCCAGACCCGTTTAAATAATTAAATTTTTCTTGTTTGATGCATTTTCAAAAAGTCATCCGGGATCTTACCGTTCTCAGTAATATCAGGCTGAATGACCGGCATTTCGTTCTTGATTTAATGGCCCCTGATCCCCTTCCGACCATGCTGCCGGGACAGTTTGCCCAGATCCTGGTGGAACATTCGCCACACACCTTTCTGCGGCGTCCCTTTTCCATTCACAATGTCGATTATCATCAGAACACCATCCGGTTCCTGATCCAGATAAAAGGGGATGGAACCCGAAACCTGAGCGCAATTAAGGAGCGCGAAACCCTCAACGTGATCTTTCCGCTGGGGAATTCCTTTTCGCTGCCGTTAACCGGCAAGGTTTTGCTGGTAGGCGGCGGCTGTGGCGTTGCCCCCCTCCTCTTCTTAGCCCGGTTTCTGAACCAGAACCACATCCATCCGGATATCCTGGTGGGCTTCAGGACCAAAAAGGAGGTCTCTGAAATTGAATCGTACGCGAAATACGGAAATGTCCGGGTGATCACCGACGATGGGACGGAAGGCGAAAAAGGACTGGTGACCGACCACCCTGTTTTTCAAAAGGAACGGCTGGACTACCGGAAAATCTATTGTTGCGGTCCGGAAGCCATGATGAAAGCGGTTGCAGGGTTGGCGCGATTTCACGGGGTTGATTGCGAGGTGTCGCTCGAAAATACCATGGCCTGCGGATTTGGAGTCTGCTTATGCTGCATTACCCCCACCGACAAGGGAAACGAGCGTGTTTGTGTGGAGGGACCTGTTTTTAATACCAACCGGTTGAATTGGTTTGGAAGTTGACTACCCTGCTTTTTTGCCTGTTTCACCGGATGGCTTGTTTCGGATTGCATCGTTAAACTCAATAAATACTCATGACCGACCTTTCCATTGATATTGCCGGGCTCCGGTTTAAAAACCCTGTCACCACCGCCTCCGGTACTTTCGGTTACGGAGAGGAATTTCTCGATTTCATGGATGTCGGGCAACTCGGAGGGATTTTCGTCAAGGCGGTCACCGGGAAGAACCGCGATGGAAATCCTTATCCCCGGATGGCTGAAACCCCTTCGGGAATGCTCAACTCGGTCGGACTCCAGAACAAGGGTGTAACCCATTTTTGCCGTGAAATCTATCCGCGGATAAAGAATTTCAGGACGCACCTGATCGTCAACGTTTCGGGCAGTACGGTGGAGGAATATGTCGAGGTCGCCGCACGGATCAATGAACTGGAAGCGATCCCGGCCATTGAGTTGAACATCTCCTGTCCGAATGTGAAGCTTGGCGGGATGGCCTTCGGAACCGTTCCGGCCATGGCTACCGAAGTTACCGCAGCCGTGAGAAAGGTATATGGGAAGGTCCTGATGGTCAAATTATCACCGAACGTGACCAGCATCACCGACCTCGCCAAAGCCGTGGTCGACGGGGGCGCCGATGCGATCACTCTGATCAACACCCTCCTGGGAATGGCCATCGATGTAAACCGGCGCCGGCCTGTTCTTTCTACCATCACGGGGGGATTGTCGGGCCCCGCCATAAAACCGGTTGCCCTGCGTATGGTCTGGCAGGTTCATAAAGCGGTTCACGTACCGCTTATCGGGTTGGGAGGCATCATGAATGCCACCGATGCCATAGAATTTTTGCTGGCCGGCGCCTCTGCCGTTCAGGTGGGCACCGCCAATTTTATCGATCCCACCGCCAGTCTGAAAATTATCAGCGGGATCGATGATTACATGCAGAAAAACAATTTTAAATCAGTCAGCGAACTGGTAGGAGCCCTGAATACCGAATGATGCCGATGAGATCTTAAATATCCGGAACCGAAACAGGGTCGGAAATATTTACGATTGAACAAGATTGACAATTCAATTTTCGGGATCGGATTGACCCATGCATTATTATTTATGACCTTAATATTCGGAAACAGATGTGGGGTTACAATTATTCAATCACATTTACTTCAGATTCAAGAACGATTCCGAATTTCGTGAATACCGATTCCATTATCTGACGCGCCAGATCGACAATTTCCCGACCGGAAGCCTTACCGTAATTCACCAGCACTAGAGGTTGATTCGGGTAAACGCCTGCATCCCCGCACCGGTATCCTTTCCAGCCACACTGTTCGATCAGCCAGGCAGCCGGGATCTTATAATTCCTTCCGGAATCACTGCTTTCGTTTTCAGAAACGGAGCTTTCGGCAATCGAAACTGCGGATTTACCGGATTCCGTTGTTCTCTCCCCGGAATGGCCTGCAGATCCTGCGGCGAAAGAAGGATATGCCGGAACTGCTGGATACATTTTCTGCAAGGCCTCATAAACCCCGTTGGAAACGACCGGGTTCCTGAAAAAACTGCCGGCATTGCCCAAAAGCGCCGGATCGGGCAATTTCCGGCTACGGATCCGGACGACGGCATCCCGGATATCGGCTGGCGACGGATCGGCAATGCCCATTGCCTGAAGCTCCCTTTTCAGGTCTCCGTAGTCAACGCGAAGTTTCACCGCGGATGGCCCGGGATCTGCCACGCAATCGTGCCCCCCTTCGTGGTTGTCCGGTGATGGATTGTTGTGCCTGAATTTGGCCAGCCTGAAGGTCACATCGAGCACGATCGCCCTGTCGCGCAGTTCCTGCTTGAAGATGCTGTCGCGGTAACCGAAACGGCACTCCGAACGGGTTAAAATAAACTCCCTTCCTGTTTTGATTTCAACGGCGCTGACCCTCTCGATTAACTCACCGGCTTCGACCCCGTATGCGCCGATGTTCTGTATGGGAGCAGCGCCTACGGTCCCCGGAATCAGTGAAAGGTTCTCCAGCCCTGACCATCCCTGTCCGACACAGTACCCGACAAAATCATCCCAGATCTCGCCGGCCTGCGCCGTGACCAGCACCTCCCCGCTCCCGGTTTCCCGATAATCAATCCCTTTGGAACTTATTTTGACGACCAGTCCTCCGAAATCATTTACCAGAAGCACATTGCTCCCGCCGCCCAGGAATAAAACGGGCAGCCTGACCATATGGCGGTAATTCATCAGGGTCAGGATCTCATCGCGACACCCGGGTTCGACAAAATAACGGGCGTAAACATCCATTCCGAAGGTATTCAACGCTTTCAGCGGATAATTCTGGTCGAGGTGCATATCGGTTGAAAAGTTCAAAATTAAGCCTTTTGACTGAGGATTGAACGAAAACCTTATTTTTGCTTTTGATTTTAATTCCGGGATTTGACTTTATGGGCCTCCGTACAAACATGCGGTTGACCGTGACCCTTTGCGAAACCGATGAGAATTTACTATTGAACAGGATTTACGATTTACGAATGAATAATTAATAAACTTCTTATCTCCCTTTTAAAGTTGAGGTTTTCGGTACCAGTGTTACTTTTTTAAGAGAATAAGCATGAAAATGAGTCAGGGTAAGGATTTTGGTTTAATAACGTAATCCAGCGATGCGCACCAGGGCAAATCAACCGGTACCACTGCAAGCCATCGTAGCCGTCACCAACGATCTCACAACCGATCAGCGGGTCGACCGTACCTGCAAAACTTTGCAGCAGCATTCGTACAACGTACTGTTGGTGGGTCGCAGGCGTACCAACAGCCTGACGCTTGCCCCACGAAGTTACCAGACCCACCGCATGCAGCTCCTGTTCGAAAAAGGCCCGTTGTTTTATGCCGAATTCAACCTGAGATTGTTCTTTTTCCTGATCTTCAGATCGCATCATCTGTTGGTTTCCAACGACCTCGACACCCTGCCTGCAACCTATTTTGCACATCTTGTATCGAGGATGATTTTCTTTTTTTCCTTTTCGCGCGATAGGGGCGCTCCCATTCACCTCCACGATTGTCATGAGTATTTCAGGGGCGTTCCGGAACTGGTCGGCCGGAGGTTCGCTCCGATGATGTGGAAGGCTTTGGAGGACATGATCTTCCCCCATTTGAAGAGGGTCATCGCCGTAAACACATCCATTGCCCGCATTTACAGTGAAGAATATGGCGTTCCGGTAACAGCAGTCCGAAATCTTCCTTTCCGGAAGCCATTGACCCCCGATAATATGAAGAAGGCGCTACAGATTGGCGAAAATCGGAAAGTGATCTATTACCAGGGAGCTGTGAATGTGGACCGGGGACTGGAGGAAGCGGTCTGCGCACTGCAATATCTGAAAACCGATGCAGTGCTGATTATTGTGGGAACCGGGGATATCTTTCATGAATTGCAGTCGCTGATTGTTCGTGAGAAACGGGAAAACCAGGTGATCCTGACGGGGCCGGTACCCTTTGAAAAACTTCATGAATACACCCAAATGGCCGATGTCGGACTCTCCATCGAAAAAGATATCGGGATCAACTACCACTATGCATTACCCAACAAGATCATGGACTATATCCAGGCAAACGTTCCGTTGCTGGTATCCCCCTTCCCGGAAATGAAAACGATCGTCGAAGGGTACCGGATCGGTGCATGCATCGCGGGCCACGCCCCCGAATCGCTCGCCGGAAGCATCGATGCGATGCTGGGCAACCCGTCGCAACTGGAACAATACAAAGAGAATCTGAAACTTGCCGCCGAAGAACTTTGCTGGGAAAACGAACAACACAAACTCTCAGAAATTTTAACTATAAAATGTTGATATTTTGATTTTAAATAACGTTTTTTCTATTCGCTATTCGCTAATATCTAATCCCTTCTTTGAATTTTGACTTTCTTCCAAATGCCTCCTCTCCGCCTCCATATCGTCTCCTTCGACATTCCCTGGCCACCCAACTACGGCGGAATCATCGATGTTTTTTACAAGATCCGGGCCCTGCATGGCGCCGGGGTACAGATCTACCTGCACTGTTTTGAATACCAGCGTCAACAAAGCAGCGAACTGGAGCGGTATTGCACCCGGGTTTTCTACTACCGCCGGCTGACCGGGTGGCGGGTCCATCTCAGCATTCTTCCCTATATCGTGAAAAGCAGGATGGTGCCTGAACTTTTAAATATCCTGGCCTCGGATGACGCGCCCATCCTGTTCGAGGGATTGCACACCTGCGGATTCATGGATGAACCGCGGCTTACCGGGCGTCTCAAAATCTATCGCGAAAGCAACATTGAACATCATTACTACAGCCACCTGTGCCGTTCGGAACGCCATCCGGGAAGGAAGGTGTTTTTTCTCCTGGAAAGTCTGAAGCTGTTCCGTTTCCAGAGGATCCTGCGGCATGCATCGCTTATGCTTGCTGTTTCACAAACCGATTGCGACTACCTTTCAGGTCGGTTCCCGGGCCAAAAGGTGCTCCTCATGCCCAGTTTTCACAAGGATCAGCAGGTTGGCAGCATCCCCGGTAGGGGTGATTATGCCCTGTACCACGGAAAACTGTCGGTTGCCGAGAATTACCAGGCGGTACGGTACCTTATAAACAAGGTTTGGAACGAAACGATGCCGACGCTTGTGATTGCCGGAATGGATCCCCCCGGCTGGCTGATACGGCTTACCGGGTCGAAACCCAATATCCAACTGGTCGCGAATCCATCCGAGGAGGAGATGACCCGGCTGATCCGGGAAGCCCATGTCAACATCCTGGTCACAATGCAGGCAACCGGACTGAAACTGAAACTTTTGAATGCACTCTACACCGGCCGGTTTTGCCTGGTCAACTCCCGGATGCTTGCCGGAACTTCCCTCCGCGAACTTTGTGAAGTAGCTGAAACACCCGACCGGTTGCGGCAGGAAGTTCAACGGCTTTTCAGTATGGAGTTCACTGCTGAGAGGGTGACCGAAAGAGCGAGGGTACTCGGTGAATTGTACGCCAACAATAAAAATTGTAATTTGCTGACAGATATATTAACTTTGCATGAAAGCCGTAACGGATCAACCTGAATACGGCCCCTGAACTTATAAAATCAAATCCCATGAAAAAGATTTTAGTTCCCGTCGATTTTTCTGCCCACACCGAGATCTCGTGTAAATACGCCCTCGAATTTCTCAAGGTCTTTGGTGGTGAGATCCGGTTATTTCACACCTATTTTGATCAGGTAATTCTGGCCGATACCAGCTTCCCCGATACTCTCGACATGAGCACCATTTACAACGAGGAGCTGATGAAGGAGATCCACCGGCAGGCAGAACTGAATATGGCAGAATTGAAAGAAAAGGTCAGCCAGATGCTCAAAAAAGAGAACCTGGATCAGGTGCAACTCGAAACCATTGTGGTTGGTGGCGAGATCGAGCATGAACTCAAGGACATCTGCCGCGAGTACCACCCCGATCTGGTCATAATGGGTACCACCGGAAAGGGAAATAACATCAATGTCTGGGGAAAAGTTTCAACCTTTATCATCGATCACGCCCGGGTTCCTGTACTGACTGTGCCCGTGATAAAAGGCTTCAGAGGTTTCGGGAACATCATGTTCTCCGCCGATCTTTCAGAAGGAAATACCGAGGTTATTTCGGAACTGTGCACCCTGTTCTCCCGTTTTGACTTCAGACTGCATGTTGTCCATTTTCTTGTTAAGGCAAAGAATACCGATGCCTACGTACGGATGAAAGCCCTGCAGGTCAAATTCGGGAAAGAGGAAAAGGAGGGCGTGATCCGGTTCAGTGTCATTGAATCGGCTACCGACAACCAGAAGGTGGTGGACGATTTTGTCGGGGAACATAAAATCGACCTGATTGCATTTCAACCGCACAAACGGAGCCTCTTCTACATGCTTTTCACCAAAAACATCACCAAGAAAAACCTTTTTGCCACCAACATCCCGCTGCTCGCCGTCCCTGGTAAACAGGCAGGATCCTGATACGACCAGACATAAGTCAATAAACGGATACTAGCCGGTAGTTTTCGAATTTGTAGATCATCCATCGCTTGTTTTCAAATCCGTTTCCTTTAGCCGATTTGAATTCAAACTGCGTTTGAAGCGACTTCATGGAAAACTCACCAATGCACCTCGAAAACCGGGCACCATAGGTTTTCAGGGCAGTAAGAAAATAGCATGCAATATCGAAACCCTTGAAGGCCATTAACGCCGGGTCGGTGGAATAATGCTTCTGGTATTGATCCACAAACCATTTTACTTTTGGATCGCTGTAATCGATGAATTGTTTCGCCACAAAATGTGCCTTCAGGGCCAGCAGGTACTCCGTTTCAAGACCTTCCATGTCTCCCCACTCGGGAAGACCGAATACCGTGATGCTGTAATCATTTCGCAATTCATAAAAACGGCGGGTGAGATCCAGTGAATAAGCTGCGTTGTCGGAAAACACAACCAAAACATTTTCTTTGTTTTTCGAAAGTTTACCGATGGCTCCCTCCTGTCCATCCACCAGGAGAACATTCAGATTACGGTCGAGGCACTCCTTCTTAAGCCGCTCGGGCGCTTCCCGGTCGGGATACCGTCCACTTTTAACAATCAGAACCTGATCCTTTGAAAAATTGTCTGAGAAACATTTTGCAACCTGTGCCAACTGAGTCTTGCGGGAAGGAATAGCCTTAAAAACACAGGGATTCCCGGCGATCACATCGCTTCGTTCCGAAATCGGGTTGACTATCGGGATCTTGTTTTTTTCTGCGAAATCGGCCACCATTTTAAAGTTGCGGTGATACAACATACCGATGATCAGGTCCATTTTTTTAAGATCCGGATTTTTCAGCAACTGCTTAGTTTTCAAAGTATCCTTCTCCACATCATAAACATAGAGCCGGATTTTAACCCCTGTTTTCTCAAGAGTATCCAAGGCCATTCTGAAACCTTCATAAAAAGGGATGAACTGTAACGATTTCGAGTTTTCCACAATTTTTCTGACCGGTTTTTCGGGATCGAGCGACTGGGACTCCTTGAGATAAAGCGGCAACATGAGGGCCACCCGGTAAACGGTTTTTTTCGACGAACTGTCGATACCGCAGGGAAGTTCGGGCATGACCGGAACAGTATCAGGTTTTTCAATGTTGCGGGTTGCCGTGGTCGCGGTTCTGGTGCCCGGGCCGGCCGGTTTCGCGTCATCACCCTTCTCTTTCCCGGCCGGTGGAAGGGTCCTGGCACCTTTCGTACCGGGGCGCGGAACCCTGATCTTCTGGTCGGCTTTGATTCCCTCTTTTACCTCCGGATTTTCACGGATCAGGTCGTTTACTTCCACGCCGTAAACCTTCGAGATCATGTACAGCGTCTGTCCCCTTTTGATGGTATGAATGTAATATTCCTTCCCATCAATGTTCTGAATAACGGTTGAACGCATCTGTTTCAACTGTTCATTGACATTCTGGGAATAAAGAAAGAGCGGGATTGCTAACACGATAAACACAAGCGTTGCGCGAAGGCACACGACGCTCCAAATCCGGTAACTGATGCTGTTTTCACCGGTAATGGATGGCTCCTGGTTTCGGATTCGCGTTGTTTTCATAGTTTCTTCATCAGGAGCCGGTTCCGGAAGGCTTACACCCGGTCACGCTCCCCTTCATCACGGTTAATTATTCCCATTCAATAGTGGCAGGCGGCTTGGAGCTGATATCGTAAACGACCCTGTTGACGCCCTTGACTTTGTTGATAATGTCGTTGCTCACCTTCGCGAGAAAATCATGCGGGAGACGCGCCCAGTCGGCTGTCATTCCGTCGGTGGAGGTCACTGCCCTCAATGCCACTACGTTTTCATAGGTGCGTTCATCGCCCATGACGCCCACCGTCTGAACGGGAAGCAAAACGGCAAATGCCTGCCAGACTTCATGATACAAGCCGGCTGCCCGCAGCCCGGAAATAAAAATATCGTCGACCTCCTGCAAAAGTTTAACCTTCTTTTCATCCACGTCGCTGACGATCCGCACGGCAAGGCCGGGCCCGGGAAAAGGATGCCGGTCGATAAACAGTTTGTCGAGCCCCAACGTGGCCCCTACCCGCCGAACCTCATCCTTGAACAGGCTGTTGAGGGGTTCGACGATCTTCAGGTTCAGGTGCTCGGGTAAACCGCCTACATTGTGATGCGATTTGATGGTTGCAGAGGGGCCTTTTACAGAGCGGCTTTCAATGACATCGGGGTAGATCGTTCCCTGAGCCAGCCAGCGGATTCCTTCCAGTTTGTTGGCTTCCGCCTCAAAAATATCGATGAAGGTCTTGCCGATGATCTTTCGTTTCCTCTCCGGATCGGTGACCCCCCGCAGACCTTCGAGAAAGATCGCTCCGGCATCGACGCCCGTGATATTCAGATCAAGGTTGCGGAACCGCTCAAGCACATTCCGGAATTCATTTTTCCGAAGTAGTCCGTTATCCACGAAAATGCAGTAGAGATTTTCTCCGATAGCCCGGTGTAGCAACATGGCCGCAACCGAAGAATCGACGCCGCCGGAAAGACCCAGCACCACCCGGTCGTTTCCCAGTTTTTGCCTGAGCTCGGCCACGGTGGATTCGATGAAAGATTCCGGTGTCCACGACTGGCTGCATCCGCAGATGTTCACGATAAAGTTCTTCAACAGGGTCATCCCCTCTGTGGTATGATAAACCTCGGGGTGGAACTGGATCCCGTAAGTGGGTTCCGCCTCCACTTTATACCCGGCCATCGTCACTTCAGGTGTACTCGCGGTGATCCGGAATGAAGCGGGAACATGAAGAATGGTATCGGCGTGCGACATCCAGACCTGCGAACCATCCGAAAGTCCGTGCATGAGCAAGTCTTTCTGATCAATAAACGAGAGATTAGCCCGTCCGTATTCCCTGATCTTCGATGCCGCCACTTCGCCACCAGATGCCTGCGCCAGATACTGCGCTCCGTAACATACGCCGAGAACCGGGATCTTCCCCCTGATACCGGACAAATCCGGGATGGGAGCATCCGGACCCCGCACCGAACTTGGACTTCCCGACAGGATCACCCCCCTGAAAGCCGGATCCGGCCCCGGAATTTTGTTATAGGGATAAATCTCACAGAAAACGTTGAGTTCACGTACCCTGCGGGCAATCAACTGGGTATACTGCGATCCGAAATCGAGAATCAAGATGGTTTCTTGCATGACACAAATATAAGGAAAAAATCATCGGATCAATGCGGCTTCATAACGGCTCGCGTTGCCGGCCGCATCCGTAACCGTAAGGAGGAACAGGTTCTTACCCGGTTTTATACGCTCATCAAACTGATAGGTCAGCAAACGGTTTTTTTCATCGTAATCCATCAGGATCCATTTTCCGTTGAGGGTTCCCCGGTAACTCTTGATGCCCGAAAGATTATCTGATATTTTTATGAGCACCGAGGTCTGGCGGGTCACTTTTTTGTTCGGGAAAATATTGACGGCCCGGATCACCGGAGGTTCGGTATCGACTGCAATCGAAAAAGCGCCGAATTCCCTTATTTTCGTGGTAATCCAGCCTTTATTATAGACTCCGCCGCGGCTCGCGATCCTTCCGTTGGGATCTATGCTCACGATGATCGCCTTTGCCTGTAAGTGTTTTGGAACGCGATCGGCCCGGATCGAAAGGGTGCAAAAGGTATGCAAGGGGACAAACTGGTCGTGCAGATGGTGGATCGCCGACAGCGTGTTTGGACCTTGCGGCGAAACACGGTAATCAAAGGAGAGGTCCTCATACAAAGCATCCCCCGGAACCGTAAACCGGATGTTTTCACGCTCAAAACGGTTTCCGGTTTTCCACGAAAACTGCTGAACGCCTCGGGGTTCAACCGGAACATTCCGTCCTCCCAGCGGGGCCGGCGGATGGCTTTTAACATAAAAACGGCAATCCGATTTATTCCCGAAGGCATCGGTGACCCGGTAATGGATCTGATGCACCCGGTTATCGGCAAAATGGACTACTCCGTTGTTGACTGCCTTCTTATAGATCCGCAGTTTGTTGTTGGGGGCGATATAGGAACGCTGAATTTTTCGTTTTGAACGGATGAACGCAGGATAATCCATCAGGCTGTTCGCGTAACGCGTTTCGGTAAAGGAAAACCGTTCGATATTCTGAGAAAAGACCAATGCACCGTCAACCATCAGATCAATGGCGTGAACCCCGGTTTTCAGGCTTCCGTCGTTGTTCTCGGAAGTCTCAATGCCGAATGTGATGGCACCGGTAACGGGAATGGTATCGGTGTTTTTAAGCCGGTATTTCCCATTGTTTCCGGTTACCGGTATCAGCAGCTCATTGCCGGTAAAATTCACCATCGAAACAGAGTTCATGGGATATATCTTCACGAAGGTGATCTTCGGCTGGATTTTGTCCGGCTGCATAAACCCGAAATCAAGCGGATCGACGATCTCCTGGGTGCGTGTGTCACGGATCTCGAAATGGAGATGCGGACCGGCCGAGGAACCGGAGTTGCCCGACCAGGCAATGAGATCGCCTTTTTTCACCTTCAGCGCCCCGGCCGTGATCCCGGTATCGAGTGCGAACGACTCCGCCCGGTACTGACGCGAAATGACCCATTTCCCGATGGAACCCGCAAAGGCTTTCAGGTGGCCGTAAACCGAGGTGTAACCATTGGGATGACTGATATAAAGCGCTTTCCCGAAACCGCCCGGGGCAACAAATACCCTGGCGACATACCCGTCGGCTATGGCATAAACAGGTTTCCCCTGCACCCCGTCGGTACGGATGTCGATCCCTGAATGAAAGTGGTTGCGGCGGATCTCCCCAAAGGCTCCGGAAAGGGTTATCGGATAACTGACCGGCGACCGAAAATAGTTCCGCTGGTTCTCTATCCCGATCATGCTTCCCGATTCACAGATCAGAAGGAAAACCACAAGGGCTGAGATCCGGTAACCTTTTGGAATCATCGGAGGGGCAGATAGGAATAATTCTTGGAATAACGGAGCATTTGCCCTGCAAAATCTTCAGGATAAATGATCTGAACATCAGAAATAGTGTCGTCTTTAACTACCAAAGTGTACTCCGGGTTGATGAAGCCGGAATAGGGCGCGATATTTAACTTTTTATACCGTTCCAGTACCTCCTTGTGCAATACGGGATCAACCCCGACGGCATACTTCTCCACGAGTTCCCTGGCTTCGCGGTAATTTCCTTCCGAAGTGATCTTCTGGATGATCTTCAGCAACTCACCGAACTGCCACCTCAGTTTATCGTAATCGATGATGTGGACGTACGTCTTCCCTTCGCGGGTAACTTTTTCAACGATGTTCTTTCCCTTGGATTTTTCGAAAACCCAGTTGGCAATCAGGGCACGGTCGCGCATGTGGGCCTCTTCAATGGTTTTTCCCGGTTGAATCCGGACCAGTTGGGTCATCAGTCCGTTGCGCATGAAGTTGTCGTACTCGGCCTTGGCTGTTTCATAATCCGCTATCAGTCCCAGGTTTACCATTTCAGGATCCTTGATGTAGTAAAGGGCAAAAAGATCTGCACGGGCCTCTTCGATCGTGGAATGGTAATTTTTCAAAGCCTCCGCGGTGACCCCGGGTAAAAGCTGCCCCGATCCGTGTCCGAGACATTCGTGCAGATCGGTTGTGAGGTTTCCGGCCAGGTATCCGAATTTTCGCGCCCGGTCGATCTCTTCCTTCGAAAAGGCAAACTCCTCGAGGAATCCGTTTCCCTGCGAAGCCTGATCATAAGCGTAGGTGATGTTATCAATCGTCACCGATTTCGAGCCGTAAGTTTTCCGGATCCAGTTGGCGTTGGGAAGGTTGATCCCGATGGGTGTGGTGGGATGACATTCGCCACCCAGTTGCGCTGCCGTGATTACCTTCGCCGTAACCCCCCTGACCTCCTTTTTCCGGAATGAAGGATCGACCGGTGAATGATCTTCAAAATACTGGGCATTTTCACTCAGAATCTGAGTGCGGCGGGTTGCCACCACATCTTTAAAATTGACGATCGATTCCCAGGAACCTTTCATGGCCATGGGATCACCGTAAACTTCGATAAAGCCGTTAACATAATCGACCAGCGAATTCAGGTCCTTCACCCAGGCAACATTGTAGCGGTCCCAGGTGTACAAGCTTCCGGTCTTGTAATAGTCGATCAGCAGCAACAGTCCTTCCTTCTGTTCGGGAGTTTCCGTTTCAGGCACTGCTTTTTCAAGCCAATAAACGATCTTTTCAATGGCTCCGGAATAGAGTCCTCCCACACGATAAAAATGCTCGGCAATCTTTCCGTTTTCTTTTTGGAGCTTCGAGTTCAACCCGTAGGAAATCAGGGTGTCTTTACCGGCTTTTCGGTCGGCATCCTTAAGACTTTCATAATATTGTTCCGCTTCATGCTGATTGACTCCTTCATAAAAATTGGATGCCGACGACAAGATGAGGTCCTTTTCCGGATCGAGGCTCACCCGCTTGGAAGCGACCTGCGCGTCAAAAATCAGCGGGGTCAGCTCCGAGATAAACCCGTTCACATCCTGGCCCTTTGCCAATGGCAACGAGGCAGGATCAACCTCCTTCAACAGGGAGGAAAAATATTCCTTCGAAAATTCCGGAACAAATTTATCGGTCGAATAATGGTGGTGGATCCCGTTGCTGAACCAGACCCGCTTCAGGTATACTTCAAAACTCCTGAAGTCGTCCGAATTCCGGTTTCCCCGGTAGTTTTCATAGATCACTTCGAGCGTTTTCCGGATCAAAAGGTTGTACCTGTAATTCTGATCATAGATAACATCCCTTCCGCACAAGGCAGCCTGACTCAGGTAATAAATAAGCCGCTTCTGCTTCAGGCTGAGGGAATCGAAACCCGGCACCTGGTACCGGAGGATCCTTGCATCGGCAAACTGTTCGGTAAGATATTTGAAACCGTTGCCGTCGTCATTTTTTTTCTGATTACCCTGCTGCCCGCAGGAAATTGCATAGCTTGCGATGGTCATAAGGAGTAAAATTCTGAAGTACTTCATAAAATTGTAAATGAATTGGTTCAATTATTTTTTTGATTGGTCACGAATGACGCCATCTTCATAGACCGGGATTACGTTGGTCAGATCGGTAGTGAACGAGAGCGGCAGTATATCATCCAAACCAAGTCGCTGCAAACGCTTGCGGTGTGCGGCTTTATCGATGTACGACAGGATATCCGGCCTGGCAGAATGCCACAGGTCGATCGAAGCGGCTACAGAATCGCAGGTGGTCGAAAAGGCGCCCGACTGAAGAAGTTGTTCGGAAAGCGCTCCGGCGAAAACGGAATCTTCGAGGCAAAATTTGTTTTTCCATCCCGAACACAGGATCAAGGTGTTACGATGTTCCGAAATCAGCCAGCTTACAACCGCGCTGAGGTTGATGAATGCCGCGATAACCACTTTCCCGGAACTTCCGGCTACAGCGAGTGCACGGGTGCCGTTGGTCGTGCAGTAAACCAAAGTCCGGCCTCCGATGTTTTCACGGGTGAAATTAAAAGCCGAATTCCCGAAATCGGCAAAATCAAGCTTTTTCCCGTCCTTTTCGGTTGCGACCAGAAAGCCTTTATTTTTATATGCCTGGGCCTGTTCATGGGTCGCAACCGGGATGATCTCCTTTGCACCGTAGCTGAAGGCAGCGCAAATCGAGGTAGTTGCGCGAAGTATATCCACCAGCACCACCACGAACGGCTCCTGCGTAAGGATATCGGGAAAGAGGCGGGGAGAGAAACAAACTTCAAGCGTGGGTTTGCAAACAGGCAAGTGTTCCATCATTTTTTATAGAATACTACTTCACAATCGGGATGGGTCTGCCGGAATTGTTCGGCACGTTTTTCCGAGACGCTGGTATTGAACATCCTGACGGTAACCAACCGTTTCATTCCATCCAGAACACTGATATTTCCAACCTTGGTATTGTAAAACTCCAGGACCGTGAGATTCACAAGCTTTTCGAGGTATTTGAGGTTTTTGATCTGGGTTCCGTTGAACTTCAGTACCGAGAGTTGTACCATGTTCTGAATCGCTTCCAGGTCGTTGACCAGGGTATTGGAAAAGTCGAGCTCTGTAAGGC
>SACF01000106.1 GCA_009928665.1 Alphaproteobacteria bacterium | reverse complement strand
TCGGGGGACTACCAACGTGAATCGATCTACCCCGCCATAAATTTTACCCACCCTTCTTCCCATGGAACCAATGAAGGAGTTTTCCTGAGTGGTCATTTGGAATTGGTCTTCTGCAAAGGTGGCGGGGTCAATGGGCATATTGTATTCATCTGCCAGAGTCTTGGCGATGGTTTCTGTGGCCTTCAGCGCTGCGGGAATGGTCCAATGGTGGTCCGTATTGAAGAACAAGTCTTGTTGAGATATTCCCTGCTGCCGATACTCACGGAAAGATATCCGGAGGTCCAGAACGGACAAGCCTTGCTGTTCCAACATGGCAAGGAAGCTGTCTGCGTTTTCATCCCCGTAATCAAAGGTAATAGGAGTGATTTCGGTCTCGTCCAACAGGCGGAAAGGTGCTTGAACCCAGAGGAATGGAATTTTCTCCTGTTCCAAGGTTTCCTTCAGGGCAACGATTTTATTCGCCGGTTCCGTCAAATCTCTTTCATTAATTTGGTAGGTAATCTGCCCATGGTCAGTCAGGAACAAGTAACTGTAGTTGGGATCCGGTATGGTGCGTTTCCCCATGGCCTTCTGGGTGACACCATATAGTTCGATGAAGCCTTCATATCCCGGGGTTTCTCCTACTAGCAAATCATCAAATATTTGGACAGCCTGCCCCACTCTTTCCAGAAGAGGGGTTCCTTCCGGCACGGTGTTTCGATAAGTGGTAAGAAACTCCCGAGGAAAGCCGGAGGCCAATAGGAACAACAAAAGCAGACCGACGATGGCGGTAAACAGAATGCCGGTTAGTTTTTGTTCCATATGGTTTTCCGGGCTTCCGTTTTTCTTTAGCCTCATGAAGTTCTCTCCTTAGAAGTTAAAATAGATAAATGGATTGTGGGCTCCCTTTACTAAATAGGAAAGGGAGACAAGCAGCACCAGTAGCAATAAGGTGGTATATATAGGTGCGGGCACTCGTTGGAATCGTTGTCCAAGGGGCACGCTGAATAAAAATCCTGCGAAAAATATCCAGAGATATTCTTTAATCCAGGCCAAGGTACGTATGTCCGACAGAGGCTCTGGACCTGCCCCGGACATGAGATTCAAGTAGTAGATGGCATCCCCCATGGTTTGGGAACGGAAAAGCACCCAGCCGATTATCACCAGAAGCAATAGATACACATGCTTTACCAACGAAATCAACCGGCGAGACAGGAGGCTGTTCCCCAGTGGTTTGAAGTATACCTTCTTCTCGAAGTTCAAAGCCTTTTCCAGGATAATGAAAAAGCACCAGAGGAAGCCCCAGCAAACAAAGGTCCAATTGGCGCCATGCCAAAATCCCGTCAGCAACCATACAATGAATAGGTTGAAAAAGGTCCGACCCTTCCCGGAACGGCTACCTCCCAAGGGGATATACACATAATCTCGAAACCAAGTCCCCAGGGATATGTGCCAACGCCTCCAAAACTCAGAGGCGGAACGGGAGATATAGGGGTAATTGAAGTTCTCGGGAAATTTGAATCCAAACATGCGGCCTAAACCGATGGCCATATCGGAATATCCGGAGAAATCAAAGAAAATCTGAAATGTATAAGCCAAAGCTCCTAGCCAAGCCAGTGCCGTGGTGCCGTTGCCTTCACCGACTATACGGAAGCAATGGTCTGCTACGATGGCCATGTTATTGGCGATGAGGATTTTCTTGCCCAAGCCCATGAGAAAACGGCAGACTCCCTCTGAAAACAATTCCATGGATTCCACCCGGTGCTGGATTTGATGAGCCACCGTCTGGTATCGAATAATGGGACCTGCAATCAGCTGCGGGAAGAAAGATATGTATAGACCTACATGGAGTAAATCCTTTTGGGCCTCTGCTTTGTCCCGATAGATGTCCAACACATAGGAGATGGCTTGAAAAGTGAAGAAACTGATACCGATGGGTAAGAGGATTTCGCGGGTGGTCCACCCGGTATGAAACAGTAGATTGATGTTTGCCACAGTAAACATGAAATACTTAAAAAGAAAAAGGATTCCCAGGTTCACAGCCAGCGTGGCAACGATAACCCAAGGCTTCTTTCGGGTTTGTACCAAAAGACCGAAGAAGTAATTGGCAACAATGGAGCCCATCATCACAAATACAAACCAAGGTTCTCCCCAGGCATAGAAAAAAAGACTGGCCCCAAAAAGAAAATAGTTTTGCAGCCTTCGGTGATGCCGCAAAAGGGTGTAATAGACCAGTAGGGTCACGGGGAGAAAACATATAAGGAATGTAAGGGATGAAAATAGCATACAGGCTGCCTCTCTATTTCCCATGAAATGGGAGGATTCTTTGTCGCTCACATTATACCATTCTCCTTGGGTAGCGACCATCCCTTCCTATTATATTTATATATATTCCTTTTGCTCTATTATTTTTTCCTGAATTCCCGATTTTTTTCATAATTCTTCCGGATTATAGTTGCGTTTTTTTGAGGTAAAGAATATAATGGCCATGACATCAAGGAGCTGCGGGCAACCATCCCGCAGTTTTAAATTGGACAAAGGAAAGAATGAAGGATAAGGGAAACAGAGAGATTATGAAATACAAGGTGACCCGGAAACAAAACAACAGCAAGATGTGTGCCGTTTGTGGTGTGGATAATCCCTTCGGAATCCATGGCCGGTTTTATGAAACCCACACGGGAGAAGTCATAGGTCTTTTTCGGGCCAAGGAGCACCATCAAAGTTTTCCGGAGCGGGTTCATGGCGGAATCATTTCGGCCATGCTGGACGAGGTAATGAGTAGGGCTCTGAATGTGGAGTTTCCGGAAGAGTGGTCTGTGACGGTGGATCTCAGGATTCGATTTAAGAAACCGGTGCCACTGGAGACGGACCTGAAGGCATTAGGAAGGATTACCCGTATGAATCGAAAGATTTTTGAAACCACCGGAGAAATTTATCTTCCGGATGGTACCGTGGCGGCGGAAGGTTGGGGAAAATTCTTTCGGGGCACACCCGGGGAATTGGAAGGGCTGGAGGACAGCGAAGCATACCTGGAAGGGTGGCAAGTAATGGATAGTCCGGAGGATCCGACGGAAATCGAAATCTAAGGGATT
>SACF01000064.1 GCA_009928665.1 Alphaproteobacteria bacterium | reverse complement strand
TCGTGGAGCTGGTGGATACCGAATTACATGCCGGAAGGTACGTATAAGATCAAAATATCAAGTGTGCTGGTTCCGGGAACATTCGATGAGAGCGATGATATATTTCACATCGCGATCTATGACCTGGTTACCTATCCGAACCCGGTCGTTTCGACAGTAACCTTAAAAACCGATTTGTTTACGAATTCAAACTGTACGGTGGAGGTCTTCAACCATTTCGGGGTACGGTTACAGACACACCAGGTTTCCAAGCAAACAACGAAGGAATATACGATATCGATGGAAGGGTTACCTAACAATGTTTACAGTATTGTGGTAACTTCCGACAGCAAGCGTATCTCGAAATCGGTCATCGTACAGCATTAATAGGAGTAATTTAGAAATAGTAATATCTAAACAAAAGAGGCTGTCTCGTAATTCGGGACAGCCTCTTTTATATGTGGGATATTTTCATTAATATGCCTTTTAACATTGCATCCGCTTTAATTGTTCCTGGATGAAACGAATAGAAACAAATCCGTAAGGAGTTTGGCTTCGAATATACTGAAAAGTCGAATTATTGCATGGGGTTCAGGAAGCCGACACGCATCAGGATTGTTTTCGGATCATAACCTTTGGCACCTGATGACAGACCTATTATTGCTTGTGCAAATACACAGAACGAAGGCCCGGAACATGCCAAAAACTACAACAGAAACTGTGACAAATTATCGAATAACGTTGTTGTTATCGCTTAACAAGTTTCCGTACATATTCCTTCCCCTTTAAATCCCTGAAAAGAATAAAGTAAATCCCGTCGGAAATCCCCGAAAAATCCATTGCAAATTCTTTACTTGAAGGATTATTTATACTCAGAACTGGTTCGTTAATCAGGTTTAACAGGATTACCTCTTTTAGCAGGGTTGTGGATTTGACCTTAAGAAGTGTTTGAACCGGGTTTGGAAAGATGTCGATCATCCCCATTCCCTCAAGTTCCTTGAATCCCAGTACCTGGTCATTATACCATGCATTATATATATTTGATGGTTCCGGGATGGTATATTTACGATTTGGACGACCATCAGGAAATTCGCAGGTCTCAGCGGCCCAACTTCCGTTAATTCTGAATTTAAATTCAATAGTAGCGTTTATTGAGAAATTGGGAATTGTGATCGAATAAATGCTATCATTCGTTGAAGTTAAATGAAAATTGTTGCCATTCCATCCGTTGAAATTTCCTGCAATATCGACAAAATCGCTTTGAGGGTTAAACTTTCCAATGGCCCGGTAAGCAGTCATATTTACATTAAAAGTCACTGCCGCCGGGCGGATTCTTGTAGTGTCGTTGTTCAGGATGATATCATCCAGGTACATCTCAACAAGGCCGGAAGGAAGTTGTTCGTCATAATCAGGCATCAAGGAGAAAATAGAGTACAACCCGGATATATTCAATGTGTCAAATTTAAAGACAATATCTTCCCACGAATCTTGGTTTTCTTGAGGAAACATGTTTAACTGTTCCATGGGGCCGCCCGGACCACCCTCAATTCTGGAACGCATTCGTGAGATCTTTGTTTTCAGGACTTTACAATGAATGTATTTGTTATTTGTGAAATCAAGGTTCGGATTGGCATTGGACCAAAAGCCACCCCAGGGCTTCCCCCCTTGATCACTACCGCGGCGATTGAACTTCAACACCTTTTTACTTTGATTGACACCAGTTTTCGATGGATTGTCAACGATTGAAAAGGTTTCTGAAACCGGATGCAATTTGACATCATCCCAGTCACCACACCCCATAACATGTAAGTTTAAAGGACCTGTTGTTCCTCCTTCAAAATCGCAAATAATGTTGGTCCTGATAGGATTGGGATCATTGGATAAAATGATATCGTCAATGTAAATCTGTAAAAGGCCTGTTTGAAGTTGAGGCTCCTCATAATCCGGCATAAATGCAATCACTGGGTACGAACCGGTCAGGCCAAGCGTATCGAAATTAAAAACAATGTCCTCCCAATTGCTTGTTATGGTCTGTGTGTAAAGGTTCCTTTGTTCAAGGGATCCGTAAGGACCTTCAAGCTTACATCTGAGGGGTGTGATTCTCGTTTTCAGTACTTTCACGTGAATATATTTATTCACGGAAAGGTCTATCTGTGGATCTACGGTTGCCCAGAATCCACCCCAGGGCATTCCCCCCTGGTCGGATCCTCTTCGATGAAACAATAAAACTTTTCTGCTTGTATTTAATCCGGAACAAAGCGGGTTGTCAACCACCTGAAAAGTTTCTGAAACAGGATGGATTAGAACACTATCCCATACTCCGCATCCCATTACATGTAAGGTAAGTGGGCCTGTTTTACCATCCTCAAAATTGGCAATAACTTGAGTATGTGAAGTATATACATTTAATAGAAAAATTAAAACGAGCGCTAATTTTTTCATTTGCATTTTTTTATTTGAAAAGTCACATTGAATATGAAAAATGTCATCCATGATTTAATTATTCGGTTTTTTACTTGGCACCGAATTTATCAATTCTTACTAATCATCATTGAATAAAACTAAAAAACGCATTTAATCTTTATATTCGTCTGTAGATTAATACAAAAATAGTAATTCCTAAGCATTGTATCAACTGCTACCCTGTTAAACCAAATAAAAAAGACCGAAATCAGAACGGATACCCGATCCCGAAATTCCATATGATGTCGCGGAGCTGCATCTTGTTAAAATACCATCGGTTTCCTTCTTCGTAGGAGGGTACCCGGATAGGAATGGCGGGATCGAGTCGGATTACAAAAAAATCGAAATCAAGTCGGAGCCCAAGCCCGGCATCCAGGGCAATCTGATTGATGAACCCGGGAAAGGTGAATTTTCCGCCCGGAAGGTCTTCGGAATCCTCGAGCAGCCAAATGTTTCCGGCATCCACAAACAAAGCCCCCCTGAACCAGTCGTAAATCGGGAAACGATATTCCAGATTGGCTTCCAGTTGAATATCGCCAATCTGGTTGAAGGTATTCTGTTCATCGTCTGTTTTGTAAGTGCCCGGCCCTAGTGTGTACATCTTCCAACCGCGCATTCCGTTGGCTCCTCCTGCAAAAAAGGCTTTTTCAAAAGGCAGGAGTTTGGAATTGCCATAAGGAATTCCAATTCCTCCGTATAACCGGCAAACCAGTGAAAACTGGTTTCCGAACATATCATAATACCTGAAGTCGACATCAGGTCTTACAAACTGTGAATATGGAAGTCCGAAAAGATCATACCCTCCATCGGAGCTTTTTCCGACATTAAACAATTTGTCGATCCCGTAAATCAGGTTCCCTCCGGTCTCGAGATTGGCCCTGACATACATGAAGTTCTTTACTTTATTGATTTGCTGATTGGAAAAGGTAAAGGTGTACTTTAATCCCGCCACCATATGGTCGGTATATTGATTACGCAGCCGGTTGTCGGGCTCATTGTTGATTATTGAATCGAAATAGGCATCCGGGAAAACCTTGACCAGGGATACTTCAACCGGATTGAGTACATGTTTGATCTTTTCGTTTTGCAGCCATGAATATCCGAAAGTAATATTTGAGATATGCCGGTCGTAATGTTGCTGATGCTGATAATTATAACCAACCGTGATGGTTGTCTTTGGCTTAAAGTATTTGGAGATGCGTTCCGGTTTTATCGGTAACAGAAATTGTGGAAATGTTAAGCCGGCGCTTGCCCCCAACTCGATGACATTGAAAAAGGAACCCGCCGACATTCCGTCGGAGGCTTGCATTTGCAGGGATCCGTTCAGGTTTATCCGGAACAACTGAGCGCCTTTGAAAATGTTTCGGTTTTGATAACCCACACTGCCTTGCACGCCAAAGGCGCCTCCCGAGTTCGTACCGTCGAGGGTTGTGGTAAATGACTGTACCGGTGTCGGGGATAATTCGAGGTGGCAATCGATGTTATCTTTCTTTTTCGACTGCTCGGAGTCCGGAGAATCTTTAAACAGCAGGTTAATATATTTGAAAACCTGTAAACCTGATAATTGCGAGTAGGTTTGATTAACGTCGAGCAAATTATAGTGAGAGCCGGGGGTGACAAACACCGATTGTGCGATGGTTCGGGGCTTAACCCTGAAATTTCCATTGTAGAGAAAGTAATATGTATTTGGAGGCTGATCTTTCAGAGGGTTGCTATAGGTTTTCATCAGGGTGTCGTAAGTACCCGTGTGTGTAGCCAAATGATCGAATTCGGGATAGATGTATATTTTATTGATATAGTATCGTTTATGTGGAATTTGCTGTACCAGGGTGAAATCGTCGAACGAGGGCACGACCGGATTGGTTATTTCCAGGTTTATATTTACCTGATGTCGGTTAAGGCTCGAATCGATTCTAAAGAAAATATAGCTTGTATTAAACCGATAAAATCCCAGATTCATTAAAAGATTGGTAATCCGGGTCCTTTCGTTATCGAGGATGTAGGCGTTGTAACTGGCTCCTTTTTTTATAAGGGAACGGGCGGTATCACGATACACAAAGGCTGCAACCTGCGAATCGGCAATGGCGTATGAGATGTTCTGGATCGTGTAAGGTTTGGATGAATGTACCTTGTATATTACCGTCGCTTTTTTCTTTTTTATGATGACGGAATCCTGCACGGATGCCTGAAAATAACCGATGTTGGCTAAATAGAGACCCATCTGTTTCGAGGTCATCGAAACCAGTCCGGTATCAAGGATAACCGGCGCAGCGCCGACTTTGGTGCGGATCCATTTCTTGAATTTTGTATCTTTCCCTTTGTTACCGAGATTGTAAAATGCTATGTTTGTCCGAAACAGACCGAAAAGTTTTTTGTTTGGATGTTGCTGAATATAAGCCTCCAGATCATCAGTCGGGACTTTTTTATCTTTACTCTGAACTTTGTTCCGGATCAGAAGATATTCCTGCGACTCTAGGTTTTTAGTCACATCACATCCGGTCAATAACACAATCAATGATGTCAGAAACATCAATACCCATAACCCACGTAACACCCATCGCGAACGGATCCTCATCCTGATTAGAAAGTTTCGAAACCAATGATTCTTTGGTCTCTGAAATCCGAAAATGAAAACAAAAATAGGAGTTAAATGTGAATGCCCGGTCTAAATCAGAAAATGTTTGTGATTTGTTTGTACTAAATAAAAAATCGCTTATCTGATTCAAGAATAAGCGATTTTTTTCTGGTGGGAGCAACAGGATTCGAACCTGTGACCCCCTGCTTGTAAGGCAGGTGCTCTGAACCGACTGAGCTATGCTCCCTAGTTTATTTGAGGGTGCAAAGGTATGAAAAGAATCAACATCACCAAAAGGAAGGATGAATTATTTGGGCATCATCCCGAACAATTTTTTCAGGGTACGGTGAAA
Source organism: Alphaproteobacteria bacterium (assembly GCA_009928665.1). Lineage (GTDB taxonomy): Bacteria > Bacteroidota > Bacteroidia > Bacteroidales > FEN-979 > CAIVAT01. Next base: position 10,409 of record SACF01000064.1, on the reverse strand, counting down.
CTTGTGGATTCCTGTTACCGGATCGGCATGCATCAGGATGCATTCGCCGGTGATGAGATTTATCTTGTGGGCTTTAATCAAATCAACTGCTTCCCGGGTCTCTGTACCCTGCTGTATCCAGATATGATCTATCCCTTTCCGGATAGCTTCGGCAACCACCTCATGAGTTTGTTTCCTGGGGGTCAGGATTAGAAGATTGTGGACATTGACAGGGAGGGCGCTGACGTTCCGAAAGCAGGGCGTTGAAGCAATCATATCGGTCGTCGGATTTATCGGAAAAATCTCAAATCCTTTTTCAGTCAGTGTCTTAAATATGATGTGTCCAAATTTTTTTTGATCTTTTGAAACACCTGCTACCGCAATTTTTCGGGTTGCCAGGAAGGATTCGATGGATGACCGGGTTGCTTTCATGGATTATTTCTTAAATATGAAATAGACGGCTAAAATTAAAAATAAAAAACCAATTAAATGATTAAGTCTGAAGGTTTCTGTTTTAAAAATCAAGAGGGTGAACAAGGTAAAAACCATGAGGGTGATGACTTCCTGAACAACTTTTAATTCAACGAGTGAAAATGGGCCTCCATACTCCCGGTATCCCAGTCGGTTGGCAGGAACCTGGAAAAAATATTCAAACAAAGCGATACCCCAGCTCAGAAGGACAATGCTGATCAGGCCTAAATTCTGAAACCAGTTCATTTCCCTGAATTTCAAATGACCATACCATGCAAATGTCATAAAGGTATTGGAAAGAATGAGAAGAAGTACTGTAGAAATTCCCCGTGACATTAAAAAAGGCTATAATTAATTTTTAACTACGTTATTCTGGGGCGATAGATTAAACCGTTCGGGATGACAGGCTACCATGTTTTTGTAAAAATCCTCGATAAATTCTATGTCTTTCTCATAATTCCCTGAAGGGGTAATAACCGGACCGATACCACCGGTTTTATTTCCGTAATTGATATAGGAAAGTGCTATGGGAACCTGGGCTCTCTGTGCAATGATGTAAAAACCTTTCTTCCATTTATCTACCCTTTTACGGGTTCCTTCGGGAGTTATGACCACTACCAGTGATTCTTCGTTCCGGAACATTTTAACAACCTGGTCGACCATGCTGCTGGCATTACTTCGTTCGACCGGAAGTCCGCCAAGCTTTTTAAGTAATAGTCCGACGGGAAAGAAAAATGCCTCTTTTTTGATCAGAAAACGGACATTTACATGGATCGCCCAAAAAGTAAGGCGTCCGATAATAAAATCCCAGGTACTGGTATGCGGTGCAGAGACCACAACCGCTTTGTTTATACCTTCGGGAAGCGCACCATTGGTATTCCATCCAAACAGCCGTAAAATAAATCCGGCTAACTTTCTGCCCATCAAGAAAACGGATCCAAAATGTTAATACTCAATCTCAAGATCAAGCTCCTCGCGAAGGGTACGAAGGGCATTGTTCTTATCAGCCATCAATTCAAATTTTTCTTTATCGGTATAGGGTTTAAAAGTCTTCGGGTTCTCTACCACCGAGGTCTTTAATTGTATTTTAGAATTTTTCAATTTTTTTCTAAGATACTCCAACAATTCCGTTTTTTTCAGTGATAGTTCAGTCTCAAGAACTTTGTTGTCGACCACAAATCCGATTGTCCATTCGTCTGAAAGTGCCGGACGGCTGTTTTTCAGGGTTGAAAAAAGGTGTGGCGAATCGTTTCTTAAAGATTCGGCAAATTCATCCCAATAATCACAGAGGTCGGTTTGTGAGAAGGGGTTGGCAATCTCTGATGTATCCTCCGACACATCGGGTGAATCCGAGTCGGTGTTTGTGGCGGGAGTCGGATTTTTCAGGGAGACCACCCCGTCAAATGCATGGGGAAGGTCTTTCATTTTTATGGGTTCAACGGTCTTTTTATCAGCAGACGAACCTGCAGGCGGAACGGTTGACCGTTTGGTTTGAGGTGGTGAGGCAGAGCCTGTAGTTGCAGGAGCTCTGGTAACTGTAACCGGAGGGATTGACCCGGTTTCGGTAGCAGGGATTTCTTTCATTACCAGGGAGCACATTTGCATCAGGGCAATCTCAAGATGAAGTTTTTTATGGTTGCTCGATTTGTAGCTTAGATCACACTGGTTATTCAGATCAAGAATTTTAATCAGAAGAGTCACGGGGCATCGTCCGGATTGTTCAAGATACTGGTCCCTGATGGAAGGTGCGGTCTCAATAAGTTTTACCGTAACAGCGTCCTTGCTGACCAAAAGGTTCCGCAGATGTTCGCCAAATCCGATGATAAAATGCTGCCCGTCAAATCCTTTATCAATAATTTCATTGATGGTAAGAAGTACTCCGGAAACATCACCCGAAAGTATCTGATCCGTGATCTTAAAAAAGTACTCATAATCCAGTACATTCAGATTTTCCAGTACGGTTTCATAGGTGATCCTGTTACCGGTAAAGCTTACCAGTTGGTCGAAAATGGATAATGCGTCACGCATGGCGCCGTCAGCTTTCTGCGCAACAATATGCAGAGCGTTGTCCTCGGCTTCGACCTGCTCTTTTTCAGCGACGTACCGCAGATGTCCGGCGATATCATCGATGGTAATACGCCGGAAATCGAAAATCTGACATCGTGAGAGGATTGTCGGAAGGATTTTATGTTTCTCAGTCGTCGCAAGTATGAATTTGGCATAATGGGGAGGCTCTTCCAGAGTCTTGAGGAATGCATTGAAGGCAGCAGGAGAGAGCATGTGGACTTCATCGATGATATAAACCTTATATTTACCCATTTGGGGCGGGATCCTGACCTGATCCACCAGCGTCCTTATATCATCAACAGAATTGTTGGAAGCTCCGTCGAGTTCATAAATGTTGAATGATGCGTTTTCATTAAATGAGATGCAGGATGGACAGGCATCACAAGCTTCCAGGGCGGGTGAAAGATTTTCACAGTTTATGGTCTTTGCCAGAATACGGGCACAGGTAGTTTTCCCGACACCCCTCGGGCCGCAGAAAAGGAACGCCTGGGCAAGCTGGTTATTTTTGATGGCGTTTTTTAATGTGTTGGTGATCGGGTGCTGGCCAACAACTGTATCAAAGGTTTGCGGACGGTATTTTCGGGCAGATACAATAAAATTCTCCATATATGGACTTCCTGCAAGAGCAAAACAGGGCCAAAATTACAAAAGTTTTTGTTTTTTGCGTAATTTGGCGCCTGCGCCAAAAGCCCGTTATGTTACTCATTCTTACATCGGAGATCACTGCCCGTCTGAATTACGTTGCCCGTTTTTTGTTCTGTCACATGTTAGACCTGGAGTTCCGGCTAACGATATCGCAGGAAGAGTTTGATTTATACCCGGGACCAAAACTTGTTTATGGTGTGGATCCCCCGGCCGGGGTTCCCTTTATCCGCTCTGAAGGTATTTTGTTTGAGCGTGAGATCAGAATAAAACCAATTCATGTGACCTGGGTTTACGATCTTCCGGTATTTTTTCAAAATGATGATTTTCGTGCCTTAATCCCCTTTGATATCTTAGGAGCCTCTTTCTATCTGATCAGCCGGTATGAAGAGTACCTGCCGCATTCGAAGGATTCGCATGGAAGGTTCATGGCGAAGGAGAGTCTTGCCATGAAAAATGGATTTCTTGAACTTCCGGTAGTGAATTTGTGGGCTGGCCTGCTCGGGAAAATTTTGCTTCAAAAATTTCCCGGGATTCGGATAAAAGCGGCTGGTTACCGGTATATTCCTACCATCGATGTGGATCATACCTATGCCTATCTTAGCAGGACGATGCTGAGAACCATAGGAGGGGCTGGCAAATCGGTCGTGCAGGGAAGGTTCATGGATGTTTATCGAAGAATCCGTGTTTTAACGGGTCATGAAAAAGATCCTTATGATAATTTCGGGTACCTCGCCGACCTGCACCTTAAATATCTCAACCGGCCGTTGTTTTTTATACTATATGCAAATTACGGCGGCGATGATAACAATGTAACGCTGCAATCAGTCCGGTTCCGGAACTTATTGCAGGAACTGGTCAAAGACCATGAAATCGGGATCCATCCTTCGGTTTCATCCGCAAAAAATCTGAATCTGCTCAGCAAGGAACTTGATTCATTGTCGGAAGTTATTCAGAAAAAGATCATTGCAAGCCGGCAACATTTCCTGAAATTTGAGTTTCCGGTCACTTTCCGGATGTTGAGACAACTCGGTGTTACCCATGATTATTCGATGGGTTATGCCTCTGATCCCGGATTCCGGGCAGGAACTTCTGAACCATTCCCATTTTTTGACCTTCAGGCCAATGAGGTGACAGAATTGATCCTGCATCCGATAACACTGATGGATGTAACATTACGTGATTATTTGCGTCTAACGCCTGATCAGGCCGTTCAGCTTATTCAGAAATACATACAAGGTGTCAGGTCGGCCGGCGGAACATTTCTGAGCCTGTGGCACAACGAAAGCCTCTGTGACACCGGTAAATGGAAAGGCTGGAGGCAGGTTTACGAAAAGATGGTTGAATCGGCTTCCATTTGAAAAACTTCATGATCCGTTATCTTCAACATAATCAGATCGACAAAACCGGCTGGGACCGGTGTGTGGCAGCTTCCATGAACCGAAGAATTTATGCTTTTTCATGGTACCTCGATCAGGTATGTAACGAATGGGATGCACTGGTAGAAGATGATTATATCAGTGTCTTTCCGCTGACCTATCGCAACAAATGGGGGATCAATTACCTCTATGAACCCTTTTTTACGCAACAACTTGGAATTTTTTCAACCAGGCCGGTCACTGAAGAACTTGTTTCCGGATTTCTCAGTCAGATACCCCTGCAATTCAGATTTGTCGAGATTCACCTGAACTCCATGAATCCTGTAAAACCCGATGGCTTTAATACATTTCCGAGACTGAATCATGAGGTTAATCTTTCGACCGGTTATGATCAACTTTACGCCGCCTATTCACAAAATACGAGAAGGAATCTGAAGAAAGCGGGAGAGCATGGCGTCTTACTTAGCATGGATACTTCCATTGATGAATTGATATCGCTTTTCAGAGAAAATTTTGGAAAGCGGGAGGGGAAACTCAAACCGGATCATTATCGGATTCTGGAAGGACTTTTAAACGAACTGAAGAACCGGTTGCAGGGGGTTGTATACAGCGTCGTGAATAATTCGGGAAAGCTTATGACTGCTGCATTTGTACTGACCGACGGGGGAAGGCATTATTTTCTTTTTGCGGCATCTGATCCGGCTGCGCGTGAAAACGGCGCGATGTTTTTGCTGATCGACCAAATCATTAAACAGCATGCCGGGAGTGAGACCATTCTCGATTTCGAGGGCGGAAATGATCCGAATCTGGCCAGGTTTTATAAAGGTTTCGGAGCCTGTGAAGTGGTCTATCCGGCGCTGCGAATCAACCGTTTGCCATTTTTTTTATGGATGGGGATCAGGTTGGTCAGAAAAATAAGGCCCTGAGACTGGACGATTTTTAATACCACTGCCGGATAACAATACGAATGGGAAACATCATTTTTGATAACATGATAATAGAGGATTTATGAAGAACACACTGTTTTACGAAAATATCAGGATCTCACTGACTTCGATACGGAGTCACCTTTTAAGGACGATTCTCACCATACTAATCATTTCCTTTGGCATTATGGCGCTTGTCGGGATTCTGACGGCCACAGATTCCATTAAATATTACCTGACGCAAAATTTCACCATGATGGGGGCCAATACTTTTACGATCCGGAACCGGTCATCGAATATTCATATGGGTGACGGGCCCCATAAGGAAAAGCGCTATGAGCCGATCACTTTTAAACAGGCAAGGGAGTTCAAGGAACGGTACGATTTTCCTGCATATTCTGCTATTTATACAAGAGCGACAGGTATTGCGACCCTGAAATATGAAAACAATAAAACCAATCCCAATGTAAGGGTTATCGGAACCGATGAAATGTATTTTATCACCGCGGGGGATGAGGTTGAATTGGGACGCAATTTCACGCCCAACGAGGTAGAGAACGGATTCAAGTCGGTGATCCTGGGGGCTGCTTTGGTGAAAGATCTTTTCAAACACCAGGAGGAACCCGTCGGGAAAATAATCTCGATCGGACCTGGAAAGTTCAAGGTTGTCGGGGTGTTAAAATCAAAAGGTTCGAGTATGGGTTTCAGTGGAGACCTGACCTGTTTCATACCGGTCACCACCGTCAGGACTACGTTCCCCCGGCCCAACATGTCGTATAATATCAACGTGATGGCTAAGAGGCCGGAGCAGGTCGACGCTGCCATTGGTGAAGCTACCGCAATTCTCAGAAATATCAGGAAAGTACCCGTTGGCATTGAAAATACCTTTGAAATGACCAAAAGTGATAACGTTGCGAAGATGCTGATCGAAAACATTAAGTATGTCACCATGGCTGCCACGCTAATCGGGATGATCACCTTGTTGGGCGCGGCAATCGGTTTGATGAACATCATGCTCGTTTCCGTGACGGAGCGTACGCGTGAAATAGGTATCCGAAAAGCCATCGGGGCCACCAAAAGGGTCATCAGGAACCAATTCTTATTTGAATCTGTCGTTATCGGGCAATTGGGAGGCGTTGTCGGGATCATTTTAGGGATCCTTGTGGGGAATGTGATCTCATTGTTAATCGGGAGCGCATTCATTGTCCCCTGGATATGGATCTTTACGGGGGTAATCCTCTGTTTTGCAGTGGCCTTGGTGAGTGGATTCATTCCGGCACGTAAAGCCGCAAACCTGGATCCGATTGAATCGCTTCGTTACGAATGATGCCGGGGCATGGATCTGAATAAAGTCATTACCCTGCTTAACAAGGAATTTCCTTATGAACCCACCGATGGACAGCGGAGGGTAATGGAAGAACTTGCATTATTTCTGATCCTTTCTTGGAAAAAATCGAATGCATTGTTTCTCTTGTGCGGTTATGCAGGTACAGGTAAAACGACCCTGGTCAAATCACTGGTCGATGTTTTACCGAAAATCGGCAAAAGAACCGTGTTGCTTGCCCCGACCGGGCGGGCGGCCAAAGTGCTGACGGGATACACCAAAAGGGAAGCAAATACCATTCACCGGAAAATCTATCTGGCGCATACCACGAAGGAGGGACAGATCAGCCTGAGGTTGCAGACCAATTATCATAAGCATACGCTGTTCATTGTTGATGAGGCCTCGATGATCCATTACGGGGGCGCCAATAATGGAGCGTTGTTTTCATCGAGAAATCTTCTGGATGATCTTTTTCACTATGTGTACAGCGGTGAGAACTGCAGGATGATGTTCATCGGTGATACGGCCCAACTTCCACCTGTCGGCCTTGGATACAGCCCGGCGCTGGATAAAGAGTTTTTAAAACAAACGTACCATCTTTCATTGGATACTTTTGAACTGACCGAAGTGGTGAGGCAGGCAAAGAAGTCAGGAATCCTGGTGAATGCCACTCTGGTACGGGAGCAGCTCCAGGAGCAGAAGTTTGAACTTCCCATTTTAACCACCGGGGCTTTTAAAGACATTCAAAGGATTACAGGTGCCGAGTTGGAAGAGGTTCTGAACCACTCTTTTTCAGGATCGGAAAAAGATCATAACGTAGTTGTTTGCCGGTCCAATAAAAGGGCGAATATTTTCAACCGTGAAATTCGCAGGCGGATCCTCTACTATGAAGATGAAATATCGACCGGCGATTACCTGATGATCGTTAAAAATAATTATTTCTGGTTACCTGATGATTCAAAGGCGGGGTTTATTGCCAATGGGGACATTGTTGAACTGATGCGAATCCGAACGATCGAAGAGCTTTATGGTTTTCGTTTTGCGGATGTTACGATACGGTTTCTCGATTACCCGGAGGAGAAGGAACTGGATGTTAAAATTATTCTGAATACGCTCATGTCAGAATCCGCGGCACTTTCACAAGCGGATAACAACCGGCTTTTTCAGGCTGTGATGGAGGATTACGCGGAGCTTTCCTCGCGGAGAGCCCGGCTGGAGCAGGTCAAGATCAATCCCTTCTTTAATGCGCTTCAGGTTAAATTTGCCTACGCGCTTACTTGTCATAAAACACAAGGCGGTCAGTGGAATACGGTTTTCATTGACCAGGGGTATCTGAACGATGCCATGATCAATCTTGAATACGGCCGCTGGTTGTACACAGCATTAACACGGGCTACCCGCAGGCTGTTCCTGGTGAACTTTGAAGAACGTTTTTTTAAAAAATAACCCTGCCGGAAGTAGATCCGGCAGGGTTATTTCTCTTAGAATGGTATCTTTTACCAGCCAAGGAGTGTGATCCCGACAGTCCATGGGTAAAGTTCGGGGCCCTGATCTTTTTGAAACATCGGGGTTAGTGAATAGGTGGCAAAGAGATTCAGGTGAGACCAACCAATCCGGAATGCCGCATCAATTTTAAAAGGTGACAGGTGGTATGCACCCCGGTCGCGTACCAGGTATTTATCTACGGTATAGGTAGCCACCTGATTACCTTTATCATCAACGAGGAAATAAGTCTGATTTTTATTTTCATAAACCTGTTTGGTATATGAACCGATACGGGCTCCCAGAATGGCCCCGAGTGAGATGTGAAAGCTGCTTGACCGCCGGTACCTGTTGGTCTGATATTCAAATAATAACGGAAGTGTGATATAGGAAACAACCATTTTATTTTTATAAATGGATACCGGATTCCCGTTCGCGTCCTCTACTTTATATGCCACCAGTGCGGTAGAATCCTTCAACATCACATAATTATTGGTAAAAAAATAGTTGCTGATCTGAAAACCAATACCTGTTGTGAATCCCAGGTGGTTTTTAGCAAGGTTTACATTCAATTCAAATGGGTTGATGTTGACATTCAGTGAACGGGCAGTATTTATATTCATATACGGATATTCGGGATAAAAATTCATGTCGAATCCGGAGGTTGCATATCCATTAAAGCCCAGTTCAATTCCAGCCCAATGGCCATTGTACTTTTTGTGTTTTTTACAAAATGGGAAGTCATTCCAGTTAAAATCGGGGAACCCGCAAAGAAAGTCATTCATAAAGGCGCTGTCATGGACATGATGGCCAAATTTATGCTTGGGACAATCGGAATGGTCTTGTGCCATTACAGCAGGCAATGCTATAGTCATGCTTATGACAATAAGGAAAATCCTCATAGTTTTCATATGGTACATTTTTTTGGTTAACAACTGAAGCCTAAGACGTGAAAATATTGCGGATGTTACAACGTTATCAGGTATCGAGTTTCAGGACGGCAAGAAAAGCTTTCTGAGGCACTTCGACATTTCCGATCTGTCGCATCCGTTTTTTTCCTTTTTTCTGCTTTTCAAGAAGTTTTCTTTTGCGGGTGATGTCGCCGCCATAACATTTCGCGGTCACATCTTTTCTCACAGCCTTTACGGTCTCCCGTGCAATGATTTTGGCGCCGATGGCTGCCTGGATAGCGACTTCAAATTGCTGCCGTGGGATGAATTCTTTTAATTTAATACAAAATTTCCGGCCGAAATCATAGGCATTGTTCCGGGTAATCAGTGCTGAGAGTGCATCCACCACTTCACCATTCAGCAGGATATCGAGTTTTACGAGATCGGTATCCTTATAACCGATAGGATGATAATCGAAGGAGGCATATCCTTTGGAGATACTTTTCAAACGGTCGTAAAAATCAAATACAATCTCGCCAAGCGGGAGTTCCACGGTCAGTTCAATACGATCGGTGGTAAGGTAGACCTGATTTTTCAGTGTTCCGCGCTTATCCATGCAAAGTTTGATGATCGGGCCGATATACTCCGCTTTGGAAATGATGTTGGCAATGATATAAGGTTCTTCCATACGTTCGATGTGGTTCGGTTCGGGGAGTCCGGACGGGTTGTAAACATCGAGCATTTCATCTTTTGTAGTATAAACTTTATAGGAAACGTTGGGAACCGTTGTGATCACATCCATATCGAATTCCCGGTCGAGGCGTTCCTGAATGATCTCCATATGAAGCAAACCCAGAAAACCGCAACGGAAGCCGAATCCAAGTGCAGCAGAAGCTTCTGGTTCAAAGGTGAGCGAAGCATCATTCAGGCGCAGTTTCTCGAGCGAATCACGCAATTCTTCATACTCATCGGCGTCGGTGGGGTAGATTCCGGCGAATACCATTGGTTTTACACCGCGAAAGCCTGAAATACCCTCACGGCACGGAGTTTCAACATGGGTAATGGTATCGCCCACCTGAACCTCTTTACTGTTTTTGATACCGGATATGATATATCCGACATCACCGGTAAAAACGGTTTCACGGGATTCGGGTCGGAGCCTGAGTATCCCAACTTCATCGGCGTGATAATCCATTCCCGTGGCGACAAATTTCACGTGGTCGCCCTTGCTGATGGAACCGTTGAATAT
>SACF01000105.1 GCA_009928665.1 Alphaproteobacteria bacterium | reverse complement strand
GGTACCCCAGCAAACGCCGCGGGCCGTTACCGGAGCGGCTCCTTCGGTGACCACATTTCCGCCGCAGGTCGCGGTGTTGAGGGTTATCGCGGTGACCGGATTTGTTGTCACTACTGCAGCGCCGGGTAAAAACGTGTTATCAATTCCGTAGACGGTGCCCTGGGAATTGATACCGACCAAACGGTTATGGTACAGGGTGCCGGGGGTAAGTCCTGTTGTCGGGGCATTCACGGTCACAGGTGTAGTTCCTGAGCCGGCTATAAGTAATGGCGTAGTGTTGCCATAAGAGGTTGTGGTTCCGTATTCAAAATAGTAGTTGGTAGCCAGTCCGTTGGGATTGACAGTTCCATTCAGTGTTGCGGATGTATTGGTCACCGCGGTGGCCGGCAGCGTTTGAACGGTCGGATCGTTGGTGATCTGGAATGCTCCGATCCGGGTTTGCCAGGAGGCCGTTCCTGTAGTCTGAATATACTCGGTTGTGTACCAGAAAGTCTTTTCATTCGTGGGATCCACCGACATCATGCTGTAGTCACCCCACCTGCAGGCGGTTCCCGTTTGGGATCCTGAACCGTTGATCAGGGTTTGTTCGGCAAGGGTCATCTGTCCCAAAGGATCTCCCGGCCGCCTTCCCGTGAACCGGATCCCGGGATAAATATTCGTACCATTGGATACGGAGTACCCCAGTGCGATCTCACCGCCGGCATTCATGGCGATGCTGCCGACCCAGCGGTGGTTGGCGTCGGGTGACCAGGTTCCCTGCTGATAGATACTCCAGCCGGTTCCCGTGTTGCGGAGTTCGTACCAGCGGATCCCGGCAATACCGGTGCTGTTTACATCAATGGTATGGTTGGTGACCATCGACCGGTGGGGCCCGAAGTTCCGGTACTGAAGCCGGTACATGAGGCGATCGGCCAGCGATTCCAGTTGAATGGTAGTGCCCGGTTGCGGGATACACCGGTCCCGCGTCGCCGAACAAATAGTCGATTTGAAAGGGGCTGTAACAATTGTCGAGGCAAGGTTCAGTGTCGAATTGGCGGTATTGACCCAATCAGCATGAAATTCATAGATCTTCAGGTAATCATTCGTAGCTGAAGACCAGTCGTCGAAATAGGTAAAATAGTTTGGTTCATTAGCCAAAGGAGTAGCCGATCCATCCCAGTCGGATGGCAGCATGCCGAAAACGTTGTAGGATGTCGACAGTGCGAAATAGATGATCCTCGCATTCGGATCACCCTGCAACATTTTGGACCGTTCCAGGGCGGCTGCGCCAACGCCGCTCCAGTACTGGGCACCGGTAAAGAGGTTCACCGAAAGATAATAACCGTCGGGCCATACGCCAAGCTTTGGATAATCGGGCATCTCATTGCCGAACGTGTAAACGTACCGGTACCAGGCGCCGGTTGGGTCGGAAGTTTGCGACACAGCCACCAGTTCGGCATAATTCCCGGTAGGTAGCGAAAACTGCGAGATGATCCACCGGTCGGCAGCCTGATCGTACACAACGATTGGGTCCCCGTCGTCAGAACCATTCCAGGGAGATGGGATACCGTTCCAGATGGTATGGAGCGCAGCAGGCCCGAAGAGGGTCGCTCCAGTCCTGGAATAAACGGCAAAATTACAGTTGACCACCTGAAGGTAGTGGTTGGGGCCAACGTCACCCTGTGGATCGGGTGGGTAATATCCCATCAGGTTATTCATCCCTTCGAAATTCCGGATCAGGACCGGCCACATCGGCACCAGCGGGCCATCGGTCCTTTGTAAGACAGGATCCTCAGCCGGACTGTTCGCGTTCTGGCTAAGATTCAGTATTTCCTTCATCCCGGTTTTATTCGGAACCTCTTTTAATAAAACCTTATCGGGAACCGGCTGAACGACAACCATATCCCGGAGCGGGGGTGAAACATCGAAATAAACGGCATTTTTCACCGTCGGCTCGGGACCGGCAGAATTCTGGGCCTGATTGGGGCTGATCTGCAAAAGTAGCAAACAAGCACCCAATAAAATTTTTTTCATGACAACGTGAATTTAATGGTTTCTTTGATTAACTTTCCTGGCACTATGCCTCTCCCATCAGAAAATCCCGATGCAAGATAACAAAATCTAAGGGAAATGTCAAGTTAGAGGGAGGGTGAAGAGCTATCCCAGTCTATCACAAACCGGTTGAGAAATCTGCAAATTATCAGTTTTTCAAGTAACCAGGAATGGATTTTTCTTTGAACACAGGATCATAACGAATATTTTCAGTGAAATACCGATCATTGTATTATTCACACCGAATCTGTTCTTAGAATTTATTATTCTGTAATATTTTTACTTAAAACTGTTAAAAACATGAACAAAACCATTCTTTTTTTACTGTGCATGATAACCGTTTCCTTTGGTGCAAATGCCACCAGGTTACTGGTTCCACAGCAATATTCGAGTATTCAGGCAGCCATTAATGCTGCATCGGTTCATGATACCGTTCTTGTTTTTCCCGGAATATATTATGAGAATATTAACTTCAGAGCCAAAGAAATTGTATTAGCAAGCACTTATATCCTGACTCGTGACACAACTACCATCGATGCCACTGTTATCAACGGCAGTCAGCCGATCATCCCTGATTCGGCAAGTTGCGTGATCATCGCAAGTAAAATCCCCGGGACAGCACTTGATACTTCAGCTGCAATCATTGGATTCAAGATCACGGGAGGTACGGGCACCAAGTGGGAAGACGAGCATAATCCCGGAGCCGTTTATCGTGAGGGGGGAGGAATTCTGGTACAATATCTTTCACCAAGAATACTGCATAATCATATCACTAATAATTATGCCATTGACCTAAGTGGTAGTATGGTCAGCGCCGGAGGAGGAGCAATCCGTTGTGGGGATGGGAATCCATTAATTCGCAATAATGTGATTGATAATAATCAAGGTCGATATGGAGCTGGCATTGTCTTTAACTTCTCGGGTGGCGTCGTGATGAATAACCTGATTGCACATAATTCTGGCGGGCAGGACTACGGCGGAAGCGGAATCTGGGCGTATGTAAACGGTAAATAACAATCCCCTATTTTTCGTAAATAAGATTCCCTGGTTTGTCGCATAAAACACCAAAGCCTTTTTATCTTTAAGGTGCTAACCAC
>SACF01000104.1 GCA_009928665.1 Alphaproteobacteria bacterium | reverse complement strand
ACAATTATGACCCCAAAAAAGAAGGCATCATGGTGTTGATAACTTCGCATGCAAATGCTACCTACTTTGTAACCTGCAAGCTTTAACAGGTCTGTAAATTGATTGAAGGCAGTTCATCACCCAATTGAGCTGCATGTTACGGATGGTTGATCCGGTCTTCATGTCAGCCCTTGATGGTCACCCCCTCCTCTGGACCCAAGCCATCGCTCTTCAGCCTGCCCCTCGCTGGTCTGGGCTGGTCTGGGTTGACTCAACTGATGCTCCGGTAAAGGGTTCAGTACACCCACTACCACCCTGCCAGCGCAGGGTCGAGACAACGGCGGTGTTACCCTCGGCTGGAGCGCCCTACCAAGGGCTACCACCTTCCTGCCACACCCATGTTTGGCTGGATTACACAGGGGTATCGGGTATCGTGAGCCGGGATCTCCGGCGGACCTAAGAACGAGGCCCTCGGCAGCAGAGGGCAGGGTCAACCGGGTGAAAGGGTAAGAAGGGACCAGAGAAGACACCGCGCTATGGATTCGGAAAACACAAACTATATAGAAATACAGTCACTACACTCTGCTTTGCTTTTTTTTGCCGTTCGGAAGTACCCCCCCCAATTCATAAACAAAATTCAACCCCGCCGTTGAAAAACAACAAACCTCGTGAAAGTAAATTCATGCTGATTCAGTTTAATAAAACGGCGAATATTATCCCCAGCATTCAAAATACCGTAAAAAAGCCAGTTGCACTCAGAAAAGATTATCTCATTTCTCAGCACAACTGGCAAAATTTGAACAAAGAAGTTAAAATATAATTGATATTCAGGCTGCTCTCGTTTCCTGAATTTGGATACTTAATTTGAATTTTCGATTATGCAACCTTGCGATTTCTGATCATGTTCGCACAATTCACGGCCTTTTTTTGCAGATAATCCAGGCAATGGTTCTTTAAACAGTCGATAGTGAAGTTGTTCCATAATTTTGCGCTTTTCATCCAAAGATTGAATAGTATCGCGCAATTGCGCTACCGTTTTCTCAGCAGCGGCATAAAACTCTTCGGACAAAGTAATTGTTTTCATATTATCACGCCTTCTCTTTCACTTGCGGTGTTGGTAAAACGGCGCGGTGTGGATAAACGGCAATCGGTATGGTAAGCACAATGTGATCCGGTTCAGGTTGATACCAACCATCCTCGGGTGACCAGATTGTATTATCCAGCAGGTATTCAAGCAATTCATCGACTATAAAATTTTGTATTTCCATGTCACTGGCAATCAGTTTTTCCAGGCGTTTAGTCACGGCCGAATGGCGCAATTCAATACGTAATGAATTGGGTTCAAAGTTAACCATGAAATATTCTCCTATTCTTGAAGCAGCTTGTTAAAAAAATTGTTAATGGCATCGGCATTTGAAGTGCGTTTGTCCGGAATGAGGGTACTGATACTGGCCTTTAACTTTTCCGCCGCTTCCAGGGCATTATTATCAACCAGTACTTGGTACGATTTGGCCGCTTCACGTTTGACGCGACGCAGAAAACTGTAGATGGATTGATCATTGAAAGTATGATCAGGGTAACTTTCCCGTAGTAATTCCAGAAGTTGATTGGCGCTCAGATTCTGATAATTATCGAGAATGATTTGTTGTTGTGGTTCAGTAAATGACACACGTTTGGCATAGGCGCGTTTCTTTTCCATGGTAGTCTCCATTGTTGTTGAGTGAAATACAAAACCCGGTAAGGATAATAAAAATCCTGATTACAAAAAACCAGAAGTGCTTACAATCACAATATCTCCATATAGCTTCTATTTTGAATGAATCATTCACCAAACTCAGAAATGAAGTATTCCAGAATCAATAATATTTTCCAGAAATAATGATTGCTTGCGGTGAGATTCAAAAAAGTCAGGATGTAATCTAAGCCGGGAAAACAGTCAAAATCAGGATTTTTTTTAACGGCGGAAGAATAAAATGCTGATACAATTCCCGATAGATGAAAGAAACTTCGCCGTTGAATAAATGACATCAGTGAATGGAATCATTATTTCGTTAAAAGCTCAGGAATAAGTAAATACCTGGTATCACCCATCCGCAACAGGACTCATGATTTCCATTTGCTATCCACATCATTTTGTCCGGTTAACCACGGTACCACCGGTAAACAGGGTACCAGGAGTGCATAGAGACCCGATTGACACTGGCCCGTCTCAAGGACAATCCGCAGATTTCCGCAGATAACCGCAGATCATCCGCAGGTTGCATTCTCCTATGCAACTGATTCGCTTAGTATTTCCTCAGAATCGCGGATTCTGCCCCAAAATGGGTAAAAGAATTTCTCCGCCACTCTCTCTGGCCTCCCCTCCCCTACGCCAAATTCCAAGAAGTACCCAATGGCCCAGAGAAAAAGAGAAACCAGTCAATGCCAAAAGTAATCTCGTTGAGATGTATTGGCGTCGACCATGCTGCTGGGAAGGTAACTACTTTTTGCATACGAAAAAACATTGAAATTGTGCTTCAATGAAACATTCGCCGTTTTGATAATAAAGCGATCATTTTCAATAACAGCAACATCTTTTCCTTGAAAGAAAATCTTGAATGACTATGTATGAAAGTCTTATGCACAGCATTCATTTCAGAAGAATTTCTTCAAATCTCAACAAGAAATATTAATGTTTTTGGTCAGAAAACAAGGAGTCATTTCTGAATGGTTTGGCAGTGTTGAAACATAAGCGCCAAATGTTCATGACTGAGATTCAAGTAAAAGAAGACCATGACCATGGTGCTTGTAAAGAATTTTTTTCTTGAACAAGGAATATATATCATTTTTTCTAGAAAAAAAGTTATCTCTGATCTGATCTGCTGTGGAGTGTTTTCTGGTTGAATTGAATGGTATGTACCTTCACTGTGAAAAACATCCAATGAATTTCATGAAGGAAACACAATCAACCATTTTTCCATACAGAAACATTATTCATTGATTTCTTTCGGAATTCATGGTTCTTCAATCAAACTTTATTAAATCAATTTTTTTCAAGAAATCTGGTTCAATCTTTCTATTGACTTCGCTGCTTTCCTGACAATCTGGTGAATTTTACGACCCCCGGGTGAATTACCCGTTCCATCCTCCCAGTCCTTGCACATCTGGCAGGTGTTCGTACTCCTTGGGA
>SACF01000103.1 GCA_009928665.1 Alphaproteobacteria bacterium | reverse complement strand
GCCGTTGGCCGGAGCATAGGCGAACACCGGGCTGTTGCTGCCCGTACCGACTCCGTTCACCTTCCATTGATAAACGGGCGAGGTTCCCGGATTGGTCGGTACGGCCGTGAAAGTCACCGGTGTTCCAGCGCAGATATTGTTGGCCGAGGCCGAAACAGAGACTTTGGCCGAATCTCCGGGGTTCACCGTCACGGTGAAATCGACGGCATTGCCGGAACAACTCCCCACCTTCGGGGTGACCGAATAGGCGACGACTCCGGCCGTGGGGAGGTTATCGACAAGTATCTGGTTGATGACCAAACCGGAATCGGCGCTGAAACCGGTTATATTGCCCGAGATCAGAGAAGTGGTCCAGTGAAACACGGTGCCCGGAACACTGGGAGAAAGGGCAATATTTGTACTTTCTCCCGAACAGATAGATTTGGTCAGTTGCGTATTTGTGACTTGTGGAACCGGGGTTGTGACAAGCTGGACGGTATCGTAACCCGAGCAGTTGTTCCCGTTGGTCACTTTCACGGAGTAGTTGCCGGCAATCCCGGTGGCGAATGTCTGAGCCGTTCCTACTATCAGTCCCGTTCCGAGATTCTTCCATTCATAACTGCAAGCCGAACAAAAACCGGCGTCGAAGGATGTCGAACTGCCGGCACAAATCGTCCTGTCGGGCCCCAGCGACACCTGAGGACTGGCAACAATTGTAATAGTTCGCCAGGTCGTATCGGTGCGGTTGTCATTATGACGCACATAAAGCTCCACGGTATAATTGCCGGGAGCAGTAAAAAGATGCGAGGGTGTTGGCAGATAGGATACATTGGCCACCCCGGAGGGAGGATCGCCGAAGTTCCAGCGTATTGTATCTGCTGGAGGCCAAATATCACCGGAAAAATGAAGAGAATCGTTCAAACAATTACCGGAAAAATGAAGGTAGGACTTATAACGCTGGAGAAACTGGGGTAACCCACGATACATTGTTCTTCCTCCAAGAGAAACTGCAAACCATTCAATATTACATCCAATTCCTATAGTATTTGGGTTATTTATTGCTCCCAATGAATCTGGAAATGGCATTGAAGTCGGAGAACTAAAATAAAGCTTATCATTCGTTCCATGTTGATAATATCCTAGACCATTTTGAATGCCTGAATGTATAGTAGAAACAATTGTTTGGCTTGCTAATATCTGTGAATAATTAGTTGACGTAACATCATATTGAAAAATATAACTTGAATCACTATAATTACTGTTGCCACCAGTGATATATAACATTTTTGAATTTGGAGAAAAATCAAATTTCATTGATCCAACTCTATAGTTCCCCAATAAGGGGGAAAATTCGAATAAAGGAGTGACAACACCTGTTTGTGAATTAAATTTGCAGAATTCTGCAACTGAATCATGAAGCTGTTGAGGATATTTATAAATCAATAGCGTACCATCTGGGGAAATTTTCAATTGCCCCTCTGAAGGAACTACCCCATTCACCGGTTCATTTGAGTTACTTAAAACAATATTTGTTGAAATACCCGCTGAAGTAATTTGAATTGCAGCGTATTGGTTTGTTAGATATTTTTTTGTAATTATCCAAATATCATGATTATTATGATGTCTCGTCGCCTGTAGTAGATTCATGGCGTCCGCCATTCCTGAAACAGGTATGTTTTTCAAACCTGGCACAATATCTCCTAAGCCCCCATTAAGGTTCATATCCAATACTGAATATTGCATTCCAATAAAAAATAATGGAATAATATCCTGAACCGTAATAATATAGTATAAATTATCATTCCCCAATTGCTTGACCGCTATCATGGAAAGTCCTTGAGATGAGGACAATCCAGATCCATTTGGCATAACAACATGATTTTTATTAAACACCACTGAACCATTTGAATAAAAAAGAAGATTTCCTGATGAGTCAGAGACACTTACGGGAAAGCAAGTGTTCGCATTCATGTTGCTATTCAACAAGGGAGATGGCGGGATGGTATTGAATGTAATTGCGGCCAGGTTGCCAAAATACCAATTATTAAATTCACCTTGTGAATAAATAAGAATGGGTAAACATAGAATAAAATTGCAAATGAGATAAGATTTGCAAAAAATTCCACAAGAATTACCCATTCTCATAGTGTCAGATATTTTCAATTAATTAAAAGTAATCCCATTCAATGGGATTCCTCCAGCCTCATATTGGGCCGTAGTCAATAATCCAGATTGCCGATATTGAGTTGCAATTATTGTCCCGTTATTATCCTTTTCATTGACTTGAATTATAATTCGCCATCTCGGCAGGTCGTCGGAGGGAAGAGTGATTGTAGTATAAACAGGATTATATTGACCAGCATATTGTGTTTGGGGCCCTTGCGTCGCGCCATATTGACTGTTGGTATTATTGTCCCAAACGGCAATAAATGCTTCGAATGAGTGCGGAGGGTTAGGGTAATTTGGATTTCCGTCCCTGAGTTGATAATAAACCGAAGATTGAGCAACAACGGACGTTCCTAATGCCAGAAAGCAAAAAGTGATTACGGACAGTTTGATAAGAATCGTTTTCATAATTACAAAGGTATGAAGGTTTGAAATTGATTTGAATTTGCATTGCATATTCATTCTATCCATGAAATGCCGACAAGAATAGAAAGACTATCATTCAGGATTTGTCCCACTTGCACCCCGATAGTTGGATGCAAGTGGGAAAGCAGCCAAATTGTTCTTCCCCAATAGTTGAATTGAAAATGGCAGTTGAAATATTTTCATTGAAATTCAGTAAGAAATGTTGGAATATTCGAGGTCAATAAATCTCTTGTTAAAGTTATGATAGTCAATCGAAAGTTGTTGAGTATCATTTGTCTATGAATTTATTGGACAATTGTCTTCAATACTTTTTTACTTGATTTTCATTCAATAACTTATGTAAAAAAACGGTCACCTTTACGGTGACCATTGGTTATTGAGTATGAAAATCTGATTAATAAAATGAGAAATTCAATCTTTCAAACACCTGATGGGGAAGGCATTTGCCCTGGAAGCAGGGTAAAGGGAGACGGAGAAGCTGTAAATGTTCAGCCCGTGGGAAAGGGCCTTGGAAGCGCCCCAGGGAGTGGACGTCCAGAACAGGACGGCAAAATCGGCAAAGCTCCAGCTCGAGTTCAGGTAAAAGACTCCTCCGGTCAAAGCCCTG
>SACF01000102.1 GCA_009928665.1 Alphaproteobacteria bacterium | reverse complement strand
GCCTATCTTGGTTTTACTGTAAATGACGGGGAATACAAGGTCATGGGCCTGGCCCCGCATGGCAGGTTGAGGTATGTCGATCATCTCATGCGGATGATTCAGGTTCTTCCGGAAGGGCAATATCATCTTGCCCTTGAATTTTTCGATTTCATCCGGGGCGAGACGATGTTCAGCCCAAGCCTGTGCGAACTTCTGGGAAATCCTGCTCGCAAGCCCGGAGAGGCGTTGTCAGAGTTCCATTGCGATGTTGCCCGAAGCCTTCAGTATGTGTTTGAAGAGATCGTTGTGGCAAAGGTGAACTATCTGGCGACCCGGTTAGATTCTGAGAATCTTTGCCTGGCTGGTGGTGCCGCCCTGAACTGCGTGGCAAACGGTGAGATTCTGCGCCGTTCTCCATTTAGAAATTTGTTTGTTCAACCGGCGGCCGGTGACGATGGTGCGTGCCTGGGAGCCGCCATTCTGGGCTATCTGAAAAAGGCTGGCGGCGATGCTTCTCCGGTAGGGCTGAAGGATGTCTTTCTTGGCCCTGTTTGGTCCGATGAACTAATTGAGGGGCTTCTTAAGCGAACCGGTTTTGTCTGGCAGGATTTTCGCGGAAAAAATGATGCTCTGCTTGATGAGGTTTCGGGTCGTCTAGTTGAAAAGCAGGTCGTTGGCTGGTTTCAGGGGGCAATGGAGTTCGGGCCGCGCGCTCTGGGGAATCGGAGTATTCTGGCCAATCCAATGGATCCAGGCATTCGGGACCGCCTTAACATGATGGTCAAAAAACGGGAAAGCTTCAGGCCCTTTGCACCATCCATTCTAGAAAAAGAGGCATCTTCATTTCTCGATTTATCCAGCCCTTCACCTTACATGCTGTTGACCTGCCAGGTCAAATCTACCCTGGATTTGCCGGGCATAACCCATGTTGACGGCTCCGCCCGTCCCCAGACGGTGACACGTGAATCCAACGGAGTTTACTGCGCGCTCATAGAAAGGTTTTTCCAGAAGACCGGTTGTCCGCTTCTTTTAAACACTTCAATGAACGTGAAAGACCAGCCTATAGTAATGTCCCCGGTTGATGCCCTCTATTGTCTGGTGGAAGCCGGACTGGATTGTCTGGTTCTCGGAAGCTTCCTGATCGATAAAGCGGGTGTTCCCCCCGGCCTGGAGCAACTTCTCCCGTTGGCTTATCGTTCCCAAACAGTTTCAGCCGAAGACTCCAGGGTTCAATCTCACAACATTTACAGTTTTTCTCTTGGATGAAGAAATCGTGAACGTAAAGCCTCAACCAATAAGCATCTGGGCTCCAAAAATGATCGGGGGGGAGTTGTATTTTGAGCGCCCCAGGCCTTTACCTCTGGGTGACCATTATTGCGCCAGACTTCGTATTCGGGCTCAAAAAACTGGTAATAGCATTCGGGTGGCATATTTTGGGGAATCGGTTGCCGCCGGTTATCTTTATGCGCCTGGGCTGACTCCGGCAACTATTTTGCAGAAACAGTTGGATACGCTTGTTTCTGTGGCCGAATATGAAGTTCTTGATTTCAGCCGGACCAACGAGATGCTTGACAATCTGGTCATGACCGCCGAAAGATCCCTTCAACTTTCTCCGGATATTCTGGTCGTGTTTGCTGGCAATAACTGGAATCTATTGGAGACGCCGGAGCTTTCCCCATACTACCCGGATACACAGGTCCGCCGTGAATACGGCCGAATTCTGGAGACCGAGGGTCTGGCAGGGATTGTTGAAGCAGGAGCGCGGCGGGTTCTGGAGAAAGCAGCACACGCGTTTGATAGAATTGCCGATCTTGCTGGCCGGGCGAACCTTCCGGTTATTTTTATCGTTCCTGAGGTAAATATGGCTGACTGGGAAAACCGGCAGCCGGTACCCTGGCTTGATGATCGGAAGACCGCAGAATGGTATCGGATTTTGTATGAGGGCCTACACGACCTGAAAAACGGTGATTGGGAGAGATTGTCAGACAGAGCATGGGAAATGCTCAAGCTGGATCAGTTCGCTTCTTCAACTGCCTGTCATCTTCTTTCCCATGCGGAAATGGGGCTGGGAAAAATGGATGAAGCTCTCAATGCATGTCAGGCCGCGATCGACAATACGTATTATCCTTCCATAGCTTTTTTGAGCTCTCCACAGGCAGGATCGCTGGCGAAGGCCGTCATTCGAAAAGCCTGCGGTAAGTATGGGTTTGCCTGTGTCGATCTGCCGGAGATCTATGCCATGTATACAGGGAGTCGGCTCCAGGGCCGCAGGCTTTTTCTGGATTACTGCCATTTGACGGTGGAGGGGATGCACGTGGCAATGGCGTCTCTTGCCAGTGAAGTCATAAAGGTTTCGGGGGGAAGTCTCACCTGGAGGCAGGTTCTGGAGCGTCTGCCAATGACGTCGGTTGAGCCCGAACTGGATGCTACAGCAAAGTTCGGAGCGGCCATCCACTCTGCTCATCGTCTGTTGACGATTGCCGATAAAAAGCCGATCCTGCAATACTGGTGCGAAGAGGCTCTTAAAGCTTTCCCTGAAATCAGTCAAACCATGCTGGAGTTTATTGAATCACGCCACCCATTCTGCCCGGTTTCTTTGAGTATCGTTCAGCAAAGGAATCTGAGTTCGTCCTGCTCCATGGGCTACCAGCACGGCTGGTGTTATGAGTATCTTGATCCTGATTTGATTGAGGTTATTGGTGCAGTTCTGGAAAAATCAGGAAGAATACCCGAAGGGATGGTAAGTGATATGCTGATCGAGTCACTTGACGCCCCTGAAGCCGCTTATAGCGACCTGCTCAATCCACCGTTCTTTCTTTGGGAGCCCCTGGAGCGTTTTTACCCGGAATGTATGTCAGGTTCATGGCATACCGCCCCAGCTTTTTTCCGCGCAGCATGGCCTCAAAGCCGCTTTGCCTTCATCGATCCAGGAGACAGAGCGGGAAGCCTGGTAATTACCATGCGACTTCCCGACTATCGACAACCCAGCCCGCAAAATCTTCAGAATCCTGAAGAACCCGGTCATCAGGGGGAAACTGTGACCTTGTTTCTCAATGGAAAACAGCTGGTTCGTTCAGAGGCTTATCAAAAATGGAACAAAATCACCTGTCCGATCCCCCCGGGATTTTTGAAACGCGGCCTCAATCAACTCCTTTTCGACTGGCCTCTGCCACGAATAAACGGTTCCCTGGCCTTAAAAGCTGCTGCCGATCGTTTAAAGACAGGTTGCACTGCAGATGTTCACCCGGTTTTTGGAGAGATTTT
>SACF01000101.1 GCA_009928665.1 Alphaproteobacteria bacterium | reverse complement strand
TCCGCCGCTGGCCGCAATGTTGAAATCATTTTCAGAATTGATCAAGGGATCCAAAACACTCGAAACCTTGATCTTGTATCCATTAGCAGGAGTTATGTAGGAAGGAATCCACCAGGCCCACGTAGTTCCGCTTACCGACCAGGCAAGCGTTTCGTAGGCTGATGTCCCCGGATTCCAAAGCTCAATCTTAACATTCTCAGTGAATAATTTGTTCCAGGCGATGGTCATTGTTGAGTTACGGGGATAGGTCGCGGTTGCAATGGGTGGTGTTATCAGAGTAACCGTCCCTCCCATACTCAATGCTACCGAAAACGTCTCTTCATCTTTGACTCCTGAATCATTCGTGCTCGAAACCCTGATCTTATATCCAGAAGCAACAGGCAAATCAAAAGGCACCCACCAATCCCAGGCTAACCCGGAAACATTGGCTGTCAGGGTACTGTATCCCGATGAGGGATTGTACAACTCGATCTTTACATTTTCCGGAACGTTGGTCTTGGTCCATTGAATGTTATAGTGCGAATTCCGTATAATATTTGGGTTCCCCGATGGTGCGGTCACGTTGATTGCAGCACCGGGAAGGCTTGTCGAAATAGTAAACGCATAATTGCTGAAATCATAAGTTACGGAAGGATTGCTGGTGTTGCAGATCCTTACTTTATAAGTACCTCCTGCCGTTGTTCCGGGAATTGTCCATCCATAGGAGGTACCTGAAATCGACATGGCGATATTTGAAACAAAGGTCACACCATCGGCAAGGTACAGATCGATTTTGACGTTAGAGGTCAGGTTATGGTCCCAGGTGATCAGTTGGGTCGTTCCCCTTAACCAGTTTTCGCCCCTGTTCGGAGTAAGCACAGTGATAAAGGGTGCGCCATTTCCGATACATTTTCCGGGTTCAGGCTGGAATCCATTATCGGCATCTGCATCACTGTCGCTGCCGTCAATTAACCAGGGCAGATAGGTAGCAGGTCCTGAAATTTTTGATGTGACATATGTAGTGACACCACTTCCATAGAAATTACATGTTGCATTGACAGATGGCACTTGTGTCTCGACCTGTAAAGCGAAGGTTGTATTATTTACAATCCTGTTATCATTAATCGAATTGGGAGAGGACGGATATGCACCTTCAGGCCACGAACTGACTCTGACCTTTATTCCTTCGGCATTCGAATTGATAAAATTCTCAGAAATATCATTGTTATTAGAACCCATCAATTCGATACCGGAACCGGTATTATTTGAAATGGTATTCCCGGTAACCACATTGGAGAATGATTTCCAGAAATAGATTCCGTCTTTGCCATTGTTGTGAATGTAATTAATCGTAAAGGTATTTCCATGACAATTTTTATCACCGTAAATACCATCCCCAGAATAACTTCCTCCTCCGAGAGCAATCTTTATGGAATTATTTATGTTATTATCGTTAATTACATTTCCGGTTGAAGGAAGGGCTTCGATACCAAGGTAAATTCCAAAATAATTGTCGCCAATGAAATTATACTGAACGGTACTCGTGGTAGTTCCGACCAGTGCAATACCGGCAAAGTTATTGATAACAGTGTTATTACGGATCATACATCCGGTTACTCCCTGCAGACAGATTCCGGCGTCTGAGGCAGTCAATCCGGAATTCTGTACCTGGAAGCCGTCGAATACAACATTGTTTGCAGTGATGGTTACAACAATCCCTGTATTGGAACCATTGATGTTGGCTCCGGTTCCATTCAGTGTTAAACCTGCCTTATTGATAGTTACATGCTCGGGGTAAGTTCCAGCAGCAACAGTCAACGTTGCGCCAGCATCCGCTTCAGTTATCGCCTGGGTAATTGTGGAATAGATTCCCTGAACAATAGTGGTATATGACACATCGTTCACTGCAACAGCTTTATCAAAAGTGTTCGAAGCTAAGACCGTTGACAGATTGAAATTAGCAAGCCCAGTGACATAATTTCCAATGTGCCTGCCGGTTACAGTTGAAAAAGTATTCCCTGAAATGGGAACAGCAAGGGTAGCTCCCAATCCAATCGAGATGGCATTTGCTCCGATGTTTTGAAAAGTATTTCCGGTTATGGTCATCCCGGTCATATTTTCTGTATTTGTAATACCGCGTGTCACCCCATCAAAAGTATTACCTGTAATGGTCAGATTTACAGGTACTCCATAATAATCACCCTGGATACCACGGGCAGAATTTGCAATAAGATTATCTTTGATTGTTGCTCCGCTGGAACTCCTGGGTGCAATTGCAACCTGAGTACCTCCATCATTATCAATGGTAAATCCCTCTAAAGTAATTCCATCGGCAAGAAACTCAACAGTAGGTAAAGCTCCGCCCGTTGTTGGAGCATGAATAACAGTTGAAATTGCCCCTGAGATTGAAACCAGTTTGCAATTTACAACGTTAATATCAACCTTTTCATTATAGGTTCCGGTAACTACATTGATAACGCCTCCGGCAGATACTGCAGCTACTCCGGCTTGAATCGTTGCTTTAGGACCAATGCTTCCGGATACATAAGTTAATGAAGACCCATCCCAGGAATCATTCCCATGTGTACCGTCAACATAAACCGGTGTTATCTGTGCCCTTGAAAACAGGGTGATAAATACCAACGGCAATACAAACAGTAATGACTTTTTCATATAGAATATATTTAATTTGTTTATTTTATGTTTGTTACGTTTCTTTCAATACTAAATATTCATACTACAAACCATTTTACGAAGATAATACAATTTTTCCAAAAACAAGTAAGTGTTTATAAAAGAATGGTAAATGTTGCTAAAAAATTAGTAAGTGTAGCAAATTAATCATATTACCTACCATTGTGAATGTTGCAGGAAATTCTCTGAAAATAAAAAAAGCCGCCCGGAGTGGACGGCTTTTAATCAAATCTGATTTTATTTCAAGATCAATGCTGCACGATGACCGATTTCGAGATACGTTTGTTGTCGGATGTCACCACAATACTGTAAACATTGTTAGGTAACCCTTCCATCGACATCGTATATTCCTTTGTTGCCTGTTTTGCTACCGTATGCGACTGTACCCTTACCCCGAAATGGTTAAAGACCTCCACTGTACAGTTTGAATTCGTAAACAAATCGGTTTTTAAGGTTACTGTCGAAACGACCGGGTTCGGATAGGTAACCAGGTCATAGATCGCGATGTGAAATACATCATCGCTCTCATCGAATGTTCCCGGAACCAGCACACTTGATATTTTGATCTTATACGTACCTTCCGGCATGTAATTCGGTATCCACCAGCTCCACGA
>SACF01000002.1 GCA_009928665.1 Alphaproteobacteria bacterium | reverse complement strand
TCTGATACAATTAAAGCGGTTATCTATTTGCTGACTGGTAAACTCGACTTCTCTAAAATCAATCCCTATTATGTTACCCACTCGAAATTATAAAGAGCCTATAATTTCATCATTGATTGGATTTGGATTTATCAAAATTCGTTCACGAATGTGGTTATCTGTAAGAAGTGGATAATCACAAGGACATTCATTAAAATAAATAAAATTTAAGAAATGGATTTCAGGATCTGGTGTTGGAAAAACAATTGGAACATTTGTTTCAAGTTCGCCATCATTTAACCCTACACCACGTAAGGTGCCATCACTTTCAATAAAATAGTACAGTGATTTGGCTGGATTTATTGTTGAGGGATTGACAAAAATAGAATATGCCACAATACTTCCTGAAATTATCGTAACATCACCAGTTAATGGATCTATTTTAGCAAGTTTTCTTCCACTTGTAGCATTTCCAACTAGTCCATATAATGTGGAATTCATGCAATTATAAGATAATGGACCAAAAAATTGGTTAGTAGGTAGATTTATCTGTACACTCGATAGCACTTCTCCTGAAAGTAAATCCACTGTAATAAGCAAATTAGTTGTGGTTTCAAAATAAAATAAGTCATTAAATGGATCGATTGCTGTTGCGGTATATTGACGATAACTTGGTGCAATTGAATCTGAAATATTCTGTACTACACCAGTATTCATATTTATTTTACTTACATGTATATGTGGATCAACAGTTGAAACTGATAAGCCATAGTATGTCGAATCATGACAATTATATGCTATCCCTCTGAAATACATATTTGGGTTATTAATAATATGTAAGGTTTCTAAATATTGACCATTACTTAAGTCGAATTTTAAAACTACTGAATCTTGTAAAGAATAGTAAACTTGATTTTTTAGATTAATAGTCCTTCCATAAAAATTAGATGAATCGGATATTAGATTTGAAATGAATGTAATGGATCCAGTTAAAGGATCAATCTTTGAAAAGAACTTACCTGATGCAGTGTTTGTCATTCCAAATATTTCAGGATTTACTTGTGCCTGAATTAATGACGATATTAAAATCATCGCAAATAATAAGAGATTTTTTTTCATAATAATGATTTTTAATTAATTAGCAGTATTAATGATAAACAATTGTTAAATATTAAATAACATAAAGCGGACAACAAAACACCAATGACATGCTGGAGATAGACTTTAACAGAATATTATTTGCTCTCTCATTAAAAATCTGTTTATCCCATTGTCCAGTTGAAAAATCCCTCACAAAATTGATCCAATTGTTTAGGCTGTTACTGAAGCGGGTAATTGGAATAATAATATTTTAACTCTTAATCTGATAGATTCATATCATAGCATTAGTGAACATATAATATTTTGAACGATTTATAATTCTTTTCAAACGAAAAATGCTATTCTATTATAGAATATGTATTCAAAAATCATACCAATGCATTAAAAAACTGAAAACCAATATGATATAAAAATGAGTTTGATGAAAAAGTGTAAAAAAACTTTACATTGGTGTAAAAAGTGTAAAAATAATTTACACTTTTTTGCCTGTATTTTCCATAATATAGAATCTCTAATAGTGAAAGATTCTTGTCCTATAACTTTGTTTTACCGCGCTAAATGATAGCGTTTCTTTTGAAATATGTTTAATTTCGCCTGACCATCCTTAACCCTGCTTTCATGGCCCTCAGTTGGAACGAAATAAAGGACCGCGCCATCCGCTTCTCCCGCGAATGGGAAGGAGAGTCGAGCGAGAAAGCGGAAGCCCGCACCTTCTGGGACCAGTTCTTCGACGTGTTCGGGGTGTCGCGCCGCAAGATCGCCTCCTTCGAAAAACCGGTGAAAAGAGCCGACGACAGTACCGGCTACATCGACCTGCTCTGGAAGGGAACCATCCTCGTCGAACACAAATCGAAAGGGAAGAGCCTCGACAAAGCTTACAAACAGGCCCTCGATTATTTCCCGGGACTGGCCGGTTACGAGCTCCCGAAATACGTGCTGGTCTCCGATTTCGCGAGGTTCAGGTTGTACGACCTCGAAACCGACAGCCTGCTTGAGTTTGAGCTGAAGGATCTCTACCGGAATATCAAGGAATTCGGCTTCATCGCCGGCTACCAGAAACATGTATTCCGCGAGCAGGACCCGGTGAACATCCGCGCGGCGGAGCTGATGGGAAAACTTCACGACCGGCTAAAGTCGGTGGGATACGACGGCCACCCGCTCGAGGTTTACCTGGTCAGGCTGCTCTTCTGCCTCTTTGCCGAGGATACCACGATCTTTGAACGCGACCAGTTCCGCGATTACATCGAAAACAAGACCCACGGCGACGGTAGCGACCTGGCGCAACATCTCATGCACCTGTTCTATGTGCTGAATACACCACCCGAAAAACGGCTCACCAACCTCGATGAGGATCTGAACGCGTTTCCTTATGCAAACGGAAAACTCTTCGACGAGACGCTGCCGCCAGCCTCCTTCGACCGGGCCATGCGTGACAACCTGCTCGAATGCACGGGCCTCGACTGGGGAAAAATCTCGCCCGCCATCTTCGGATCCCTCTTCCAGAGCGTGATGAATCCCACCGAACGGCGCAACCTCGGGGCGTATTACACCTCCGAGAAGAACATCATGAAGGTGATAAAACCACTCTTCCTCGACGGACTGTGGAAGGAATTTGAAACGGTGAAAAACAAACGGAATCAGCTCATCCGGTTTCATGAGAAGATCGCTTCGCTAAGGTTTCTCGACCCCGCCTGCGGTTGCGGCAACTTCCTCGTGATCTCCTACCGCGAACTCCGGCTGCTTGAACTCGGGATCCTTCGCACCCTTCAGAAGGGACAGCAACTGTCGGACTTACAGGAACGGTTGAAACTCGATGTGGATCGTTTCTATGGCATTGAGATCGAAGAGTTCCCCTCGCAGATCGCACAGGTAGCCCTCTGGCTCATGGACCACCAGATGAACATGCAGTTCAGCGAAGAGTTCGGACAGTATTTCATCCGACTCCCGCTGCGTAAAAGTCCCAACATCGTCTGCGCCAATGCCCTGCGCCTCGACTGGCAAAGCCTCATCGATCCCATCCCCTGGGATAAAAAAGAACCCCGCTTCGACTACATTTTCGGGAACCCGCCGTTCGTGGGGAAAAGTCTGATGAATGCCGCCCAGAAAGCCGACATGGAACGGGTCTTCACGGGCGTTCACGGCGCCGGAGTGCTCGATTTCGTCACGGCCTGGTACCTGAAAGCCGCCAAATACCTGACAGCGCCGCATGATCCGGCGCTTGCTCCCGCTCAAACCCGGTGCGCCTTCGTGTCGACAAACTCCATCGCCCAGGGAGAGCAGGTGGGCGTGTTGTGGAACGAACTCTTCAACCACTATCATATCAAAATTCACTTTGCCCATCGCACCTTCAAATGGAGCAACGAAGCCCGCGGAAAAGCAGCCGTCCACGTGGTGATCGTCGGTTTCGCCGATTTCGACACTCGCGAAAAACGGATCTTCGAATACCAAGACATTAACGGCGAACCGCATGAATCGGTGATTTCGAACATCAATCCTTACCTGGTGGAGGGGAAGGATATAATCTTATTCTCAAGAAGAACACCAATTTGTGCTGTACCGGAAATGTCTTACGGCAGTATGGCAAATGATGGTGGTAATTTTATATTCAGTGAGTTAGAGAAGGAACAGTTATTGGCCCGTGATCCTTCATTGGAAAAGTATTTACATCCATTTATCGGATCTGAAGAGTTTATCAACGGAATCAAAAGGTATTGCCTTTGGTTTTTGGAAGTCAACCCTTCAGAACTGAGAGGGTCTGATGTGATAACTGAAATTCTGAACAATGTAAGGAACTACAGGTTAAAGAGTAAACGAATTACCACAAATAAACTTGCCTCTATTCCATATCTGTTTGGTGAGATTCGACAACCCAAAATGAAATATCTCATTATTCCTGGTGTATCATCAGAGTTAAGAAGTTACATCCCAATAGGATTTCTTGATCCCGACATCATTGCAAGCGATTTATGCCGCACTATTACGAATGCCTCCTTTTTTGAGCTTGGAATTCTTACCTCTGAAATGCACATGACCTGGGTTAAATATGTTTGTGGACGTTTGGAAAGCCGCTTCAGATATTCGGCCAGCATCGTCTACAACAACTTCCCCTGGCCTGAGAATCCGACGGAGAAGCAAAAGCAAGCGGTTGAGCAGGCAGCCCGCCGGGTGCTGGAAGTCCGGGAACGCTACCTGAATCCATCCCCCGATCCCCCTTGTCTGCCAGTCCACTCGTCCGCTGGTCCGCCAGTCCGCCAGTCCTCTCTGGCCGACCTCTACGACCCCCTCACCATGCCGCCCGATCTGGTAAAAGCGCACCAAGAGCTGGACCGGGCCGTCGATCTGTGCTACCGTCCGCAGCCATTTCCCAACGAAACCCGCCGAATTGAGTTTCTTTTTGAATTGTACGACCGGTACACGGCGGGACTGTTCGCAACAAAGAAGGGGAGGAAGGATCGGGAAGGATGACGGGTTTCGGGTTTCAAGATGCCGGATTAGCTTCGTCCTTTTCATCCGGCAAATGATAAGGGTTCCCTGAAACTTTTATTTCCCTTGATCTGGTTTTTTTGCGCTAAAATTTTATTGGTTTCAAGAACGAGCTGTATTGCTTCTTCAAGATTTGACTTTGCTTCTCCCAGCGTCTCTCCCTGCGAATTTGCACCGGGAATTTCTTCAACGTAGGCTGAATAACCACCGGAAGGTTCTTCCACAAAAACTGCAGTGAAACTGATATGTTTGAGTTCCATATCCTTGTTTTTTTAAACAATATTAAAATATTCCCCGATAACAGATATATCAATATAAATCATTTGTCTGACCATCAGATGTACTATAAAATACAAAGGTAACCCATTTCAGACTGAAACGCAAGTTGTTTCATCTCTCTCTCATCGTGGCATCCTGCGAATTTATATCAGGAATTTCTTCAACGTAGGCTGAAAACCTCCGGAAGGTTCTTCTACAAAAACTGCAGAGAAACTAATATGTTTGATTTTCATTAGTTCACCGCCACGGAGTAGAGGAACTCCCAGCCCCAGCCGCCGGTCATTGGAAAATATACCGACCTGACGCCCATCTCGAAGGGATAGACAAACCTGAGCAGGTGAAAATCGAAGGTGAGTTCGGCGCCGGTCGACTGGTACCACAAGGGCGTCACTTCAGCCGCATGGCCGGCATCCGGACCGTACCATCCACAGGCAAAATCGTAAAAGAGGTTCATCTTTACCCGTTTGAGATAAATGACCGATCCGGCGCTGAGATCAGGATAAATCAACGGAAACTTGTAATTGACTTTGCAACTCAGCAGGTCGGATTCGTCGAGGTCGCTGAATCCGCGCGGAAGTCCGATCAGGTCGGCATAGGAATAAACGAGGTTGTCTTTTTCGCGCGTTTGTTGGTAACCGGCATAAATCCAGATTCCCTGGTGGCGGATGATACCGGGAAAGTAAAGACTGATCTGTGCCGCGAGGATCGATCCCATGTCGTTGCTGCCAAAGGGTGAATGACGAAAATCGAGCCGGGCAACCTGACCCAGCCGCGGGTAGACATCCTTGGCATCCGATCGTAGGTACTGGCTTGCGGCAAGACTGTAATCGAGGGTCTGGATCAGTCCGGTAGTGAATGTTTCGGGGGTGGAGGCATGGTGGCGGATTCCGATCAGGGTGGTTCCGACCGATGGGGTCAGATAACGCGAATTGCAGCCGTGAGAGAAGTTCCACGGGATGGAAGCGTGGAATTTCAGGTTGCTTTCCTGCCAGGTAAACCGGCGCTTTTCGGAAGAGCCCTGAACGCGGACCCAGGCTGCCCGGTTGCCGATGTCGAATTGCAGGTTCAGCGCGGGATACCATCCTTCATAACTGAACCCGGCGAAAAACTTTCCGGTACGCTCGTTCAGGTCATACTCCCATCCGGCTTGTGCCGTCATGGTACCCAACAGATTCTGCGAAAGCGCCATGACACCGGGTTTAAGCTCCAGATTCCCTGCTTCGATCGACAGGGGCGCCCAACTGTGCGGATTAAACAAATGGAGAAATTTGGAATATTTCGTTACCGGATAGAGGGCGCCGACGATGGTATCACGCTCCAGGCTTGCATCGTTCACACTGTTTAATTTCCAGATATTCCGTTGGAGCACACTGTCCTGGATGTTAACCCGTTCCTGTTTGGCGAGCGTTTCACTCAGCCCTGCCGGGTGATCGGTAATGCTGTCGATGGGGATCCAGCCGGCGGGATCGATCGGGATTTCAGCCACCATCGCGCCGTCGGAGGTGTATTCGGAACAGGTCATGGTCTTTTGATCCCCCGAAAGATGTGGATGGTATGCGGCAAAACGGGAGGAGGTCACACGAAAGATGGCGGATGAAGCGGTATCAACAGCAAAAATGTTTGCCATTCCCGCATGGCTCATGCTAAACAGGATGTATTGTTTGTAAAACCTTGACGGGCCGGTGATTTCGTTGTACTGAAACGGAACGACATTCCGGATGGCGCCGGTTCGGGTATCGAGCATCGTGATCGCTGCCCCCTGAGCCGAAAGCAGGGTGAATACGAGTTTATGTCCGTCGGGTGACCAGTCGGGGCTCATCACTGTTGATCCTTCGGGAATGGAGAATGTCGTCATGACCTTTCCGGAGGGGATTTCGATCAGGTCGATGCGGCATTGGTTTTCGGGGGAGATGTACACCGCTGCCACCCGCTTTCCGTCGGGTGAAACCGTGGGTGCAAAATAGCGCGAACGCCTCGTTAATTCTGATATTTTACCGCTTCCAGAGTGATACAGCCGGATCCGGGAATAACCCAGGTTTTGCCACCGCCGGCCGCGTTCAAATTCCGACCAGGCGAGCCAGCCGCCGCCGCAGGAGAGGGAGCCGTCGATATGTGGTCCGGGTGTCAGCACGATTTTTTCCTTCCCGGTATTCCGGTTGATGCTGACAAACCGGGTCACATCATCCATCGATACTTTTTCGGCGACGATGGTCAAATCGGTGAAAAACAGCGGTTGGTTGTAGCTGGCGTAATTTCGCCGGTCGCGTTTCGTGATCATCCGGTATGCCGTTGGGCGTATGGCATCGGATTGCTTTTTCCACCCCGAATCGAGCGCCTGCAACGACTGCCTGTACAACTGAACTTTCCAAAGCCCGGTCGACTTGCGGACACCGCTGTTGAACGGAACGAACATAAAGGGGTATTTTGCCGTACGGTCGAGGGCTTCGTTCCAGACGCCTGCTCCATACTGTTTTCTGGCCTGAC
Organism: Alphaproteobacteria bacterium; assembly: GCA_009928665.1. GTDB lineage: Bacteria > Bacteroidota > Bacteroidia > Bacteroidales > FEN-979 > CAIVAT01. The sequence goes on along the minus strand of SACF01000002.1, from coordinate 155,773 downwards.
TCACGATGAAATAGCCGAGGGAGTAAGCGTCGGGGGTAAATGTTTTATATGATCCCAGGGTGGCCTTATCGTACGAATAGGCTCCTTTTTCGAGGAGCTGGGCACGCAGGGTACTTTCAAAAAGCGCCGATCTTCCCCGGCCGGTCTTTGAAAGCGCGGTTTCGGTCACCGTCGCATCGCCTTCGAGAAACCAGGTCGGAATGTACAATCCCAAAATACCACCGGTGATCTGTTCGCCGAAAAGATAGTACAGAACCTTTGAGAATCCGCGGTTGATCTTGCTTATCTGTACAGCATGGCGGTACTCGTGGATGGCTAATTGCTCAAGCCACTCTTCGGCATAGCTTTGCTGGGGCGGGCAGGTATAGAGTTCGATCCGCTTGGGAGCCCACACCGTGATCCCGTTTGAAAGGGTCGACCGGGTATGAAGGATAATGGGAACGCGGGGCGTTTTCGCGGTCAGAGAGGCTGTTTCGTGCCTGACAACCAGATCCATGATGTTGGCCAGGTACTGCGCTTTATGTTCAAAGGAAGCGGGAAAAATGATCTTGTACGCCGGCGTTTTGATCTGCTTCCACCGCAGGGATGCAGGGTCCTGACCTGTGCTGAAATACTGTCCGGAACCGTTGATTATGAAAGAAAAGAGAAGAATAACAGTTCCACGGATTTTCATCAGTCATCGGGTAATGTACCGGCCGGATCTGAATTGCATTTCAGACAGACCGTCAGCGGCAAACAACAAAATGTTTTATTACCTGTTTTTCACTTCCCCTCACAACAGCCGTGTACAAACCGGCAGGCAGACCGGGCAGCACTACGTGGTGGTCGATGGTGCCGGCGTGGATGTTCTCATCTGCACGGAAAATGACCGATCCGATCGCGTTGATCACTTCGATAACCACAGATTCTGAATTGTTCCATCCACCTTTAATCGTGAATTTCCCGTTGTTGGGTACGGGGAAGAGGGTTAGCGGATTGTTGACCTGCTCTTCAATTCCGGTAACGATTACAAAGATGTGGTTGGAGGTATCTGTGATCCCGTACCGGGTCACTTCAGTCCAGTACCACCCGTCGGTCAATGCCTGGTGAACCGGACCTGTTGCGCCCTGAATAGCGGAACCATCCAGGTACCATTGATTTCCGATCGGATGGTTGCTGAACAGCAGGTCGAACGACTGGGTGATATGGGGTTTTTCGGGCGGCGCCGTGATAATCAAGGCAAATGCGGGAGAAGATATTCCCGTGCCGCAACTGTTGACGCCCTTGACGCTTATATTTCCCGAAACGGCTGTAGAAGCGAAATTAACAGTAACCGACCGGGTGTTGGCGCCTGCCACGATGGATGCGCCTGCCGGGAAACTCCAGGAATAGGTTAATGAGCCGGCGATTGATGCTACCTCATAATGGATGCTGGCGGCTCCGTAAGCAACTGAATCGAGGCCCAGGATCGGACCGGCGGTGGCAGGCAGGTTGGTAACCGTAACGGCGAGGGGAGGAGAGAGGGGACCGCTGCCGCACGCGTTATAACCGGAGACGGAGATATTTCCCGATTGTGCGGTCGAACCATAATTGACCGTAATAAACCGCGTACCGCTTCCGGAAGCGATGGTTGCTCCGGGGGGCAGGTTCCAAAGGTAAGAGGTGGCCCCTGCAACCGAATCGACTGAGTAGACGACTCCGCTGGTTCCGGCACAGACTGAATTGGCGCCTGTGATGGCTCCGGCGGAACCCGGCAGCGTTTTTACCGTCAGGTTCAGGGTGAAAGGCGTTGCGGCGGTACACCCGGCCGAATTATAATTTACGCCGATCCATTGCACCCCGCTTCCGTACCAGGTAACATTCACCTGGTTGGTAGCAGCGCCTGAGGTGATCAGTCCGCCGGGCGACAGGGTCCACTGATAGCCCGTCATTCCCGGTTCGGTGGAATAGGAATAATTTCCCGAGTTGGCGCAGGGCGTCGTATTTCCGAGGATCGACGGGGTGGGAGGCGGAGTGACCGTCACGGTTTTTGATCCCGGTGTCGTGCTCGTGCAGCCGGAAGGGTTGGAATAGGAAACGCTGATGTTCTGGGTTCCGGCGACAATCCAGGTGACCGTAACGGTATTGCTCGTGGTTCCGGAGGTGATGATCCCTCCCGGGGAGATGGTCCACTGGTAGTTGGTCATCCCGGCGGCAGTGGCATAAACGTGTCCGGAAGTGCCTGTACAGGCGGCAGCCGGCCCGGTTATGACCGGTGATGCGTTCGCGCTAACCGTGACCTGGTAAACCGTGGGTGTTGCAGTAGAGCATCCGATCTGGTTAACATAGGTAAGACTAACCGATCGTTGTCCTGCCGTATTCCAGGTTACGCTGATGGTGTCGGAGCCTCCTCCGGAGTTGATGGTTCCGCCGGGCGACACCGCCCAGACATAAAGGTTCATGTAAGGATCGGTGGTGTAAATGTGGCCGGATGTGGCGGCACAGGCGGCAGTTGGTCCCGAAATGACCGGAACCGGCCGGGGATATACGGTTACGGGATACAGAGTTGCGGAACCGGCCGGGCATCCGAAGCTATTGTTGTAATTCACCTGAACATGCTGGCTTCCTCCGGTATTCCATTTAACCGTCACCGTGTTGCTGGTCGGGGTGCCTCCGGCGGTGATCGTCCCTCCGGGGGAAACACTCCAGGAGTAGCCGGTCATTCCCGGATCGGTTGTGTAGATATTGCCGGTAGTGCCGGCGCAGACCGCGTTGGGGCCCGAGAGACCCGGGGTTGGCTGGGGATTCACCGTGACCGTGTACAGGGTCGGGTTAAGGGCCGGACAGCCAACGGAGTTGTTATAGTTCACGCCAACGGTTTGCTGACCCGCTGAAGTCCAGTTGATGGTAGCCGATGAACTGGTCGGGGTTCCTCCCGCGGTGATGACGCCTCCGGTGACCGACCACGTGTAGTTACTCATCCCCGACTGGGTGGTATAAACATTTCCGGTCGATCCGGCACAGGCTGTGGAGGGTCCGCTCAGTGAGGGAGAGGGACGCTGGTTGACCGTAACGGTTTTGATGATTGGCGCAGCCGGAATGCACCCCGTCGGGGTGGTGTAGCTGATGCTGACTGTTTGCGCTCCGGTAGCGTTCCAGACCACCGTGACACTGTTGCTGGTTGATGTTCCTCCTCCCGTGATCATCCCGCCGGCCGTGACATTCCAAACATAATTGACCATTCCCGCCTCAGTCGTATAGGTGTAAGGGGTCGTGTTCACGCAGCCGGTTGCCGACCCCGACAGGGTAGGTATCGGAATGGGATTTACTGTTACCGGGAATTGGGTTGCCGTTTGGGATGTACAACCGTTAGAGTTGGTGAAATTCACGCTGACCGACTGGGCTCCGGCCGTGTTCCATTTAACGGTAACGCTGTTGCTGGTCCCGGTTCCGCCGGCGGTAATGGTTCCGCCGGCTGAGACGCTCCACTGGTAGTTTGTCATGCCCGCCAGCGTGGTGTAAACATTGCCCGGTGTTCCGGCGCAAACCGATGCCGGGCCGGTGATGTTTGGTTGCGGATTCGGGTTTACGGTCACCGGAAAGGTTACGGGTACGGCGGCTGTACAACCGCCGGCATTGGCGTAGTTCACCTTAACGGTATCGGTTCCCGCCGTATTCCAGGTGACGGTGATGGCATTGGTTCCTGATCCGGAAGTGATGGTACCACCGGAGGTAACGTTCCACTGGTAGTTGGTCATACCTGCCTGTGTGGTGTAGATTTTTCCCGCGATTCCGGCACAACTGCTTGCCGGCCCGGTGATCGTGGGCACAGGCCGGGGACTGATGGTGACCGGGAAGGTCGACATGGTTCCGTCTCCGCATGAATTTGATCCGTAAACCGTGATGTTGCCTGCCTGGGCCGTTGCTCCTGCCGAAACGGTGATGGCGTTGGTATTGGCGCCCGATGTTATGGTGAATCCGGAAGGCAATGACCACACATAGGAGGTGGCGCCGACGATGGAGGGAACCGAATAGTTTAACCCGGTGGATGACTGGCATACAGCCGCAGTTCCTGTGATAGCGCCGGCCGGGCCGGGAAGGATACATCCCGTTAGGACAATCTTACTGTTGGAAGCCGGAATCATGCTGAGGGTGTTGTTGGGGGTGGAGCCGAAAGTCGCTGTGTTTGCACTTTGTTGTGTCAGTAACTGCGAAGCAACGGGAGGAACCGACATCAGCGAGTCGTTGATCCCGCAGGTGTAGCTCGGGGAGGACCCGGAAGCGAGCATTATACCATAGATGAATTCAATAGTTGCATCTGCTTCATGAAGCCTGATCTGAAAATTAACATGGTCGGCATTGATCCCTTCAAATGAAAAATGTACCCATTCAAGGGTAAATACATGATTTCCGGCGGTTCCGGTAGTTTCATATTTCACGGCGTTGTTCAGCGTATATCCCCAGGTGATCATCAGATCGTCGTAAAATGGGGCAAGGGCAAGAAGAGTTCCATCGGGCGGTGGCGCCGAAAATGCGGTGTTGTCGGAACCGTAAGGTCTTTGCTGGTAACCGGCTGCGGTATTGCCCGAGAAGTCGACAAAACCGTTCGTGGAAACGCTCAGCTGGGTGTACAGCTTGCCCAGGTAATTAAACGAAAAACCGATCGGAATGGGGTAACTCCTGTTATTTCCCGTGTTTTCACCGGCGCGCCATGCGGTGACCGCAGTGCCGGTTGCATCGATGGAATTAAAGGTGATCCCGGTTTCCCGTGTCGGTGTATAAACGGCCACACCCTGTGCCACCAACCCCGTCGGGGTCAGGGTAAGAAGGAAAAGCAGGAGACAGATGTAATTTTTCCCGAAGTTCATGTTGCTCTTCATTGAAAGCGATGATTGAATTACCTGACAACGACCGGGAATTTTTTTATCCATTTTTGATCGCCGGTTCTCAGTATCGCGAGGTATAATCCTCCCGGTACCCCGTCCAGCTTTATTTGTCGTTGCAGCTCAGGATTAGCGATGAGGTTATCCAACCTGAAAATTTCTGTTCCCGACAAGGTTACGATTGAGAAACTGCAGGGTGAATACGTGGAAGTTTTAATTCGCAGGTTGAAGGATCCGTCGTTTGGGGTTGGAAAGATTACAAATTCCGATCCGGAGAGTTGTTCAATCCCGGTGATTTCGACCCAGACTTTGTTGGAAGGTTCCGACGGACACTCCCCGAGCGTCACCACAGTCCAGTAATAGCCGGTGTTGTGCAGTACCGTATAGACCTGGCCGGTAGCGCCTTCAAGGATAAAACCGTTGTAGTACCATTGATTTCCTGCCGGCGCGCTACTTGTCAGTACCGGTCCGTCGGCGGTAACCATCGGCGTCTCTGGAATCGGCAGGATCAGTACATTGAATTCCGGTGAGGGGGTTCCCGGTCCGCAGCCGTTTGATCCGCATACCGTGATGATTCCCGGTACCGGTGTGGCTCCGAAGGTCACGGTAATCTGGTTTGTTCCGGCGCCGGAGGTAATAACGGCCCCGGTCGGAAGTGCCCATTCATAGCTGGTCGCGTTTTGTACGGGATCAACCTGGTAGCCAACACCGGTCTTTGCGGCGCAAACCGTATCACGACCTGTAATCACTCCGGCCGGTCCGGGAGGGAGATCGACCGAAACCTGGAAAAGCGGAGAGGTTGTTCCATTGCCGCAGGTGTTGTTGCCGGTCACGGTTATTTGTCCGGATGTTGCGGTAGGACCGAAGTTCACGGTGATCTGGTTGGTTCCTGTGCCGGATATGATGGTCACACCGGCAGGCAGGTTCCAGATGTAGGTAATGGCATTTGGGATGGCTCCTGTTGAATAAACTATTCCTGTTGCGCCCTGGCAAACCGCAGCAGGCCCTATCACAGCGCCTGCTGCCCCGGGAAGGGGTGAAACCTGAACCGGGTAAACCGTGGCCGAAAGTGCCGAACAACCATCATTGTTGGAGTAATTCACGCCGACGGTTTGTGAACCCGGCGACAACCAGGTAATCGTTACGCTGTTGTCGGCCGTTCCACCTCCTGACGTGATCAACCCACCGGGCGAAACCGTCCAGACATAATTGGTCATGCCGCTTTCGGTGGAATAGCTGTTTCCGGGTGAATTCTCACAGGCGCCGGATGGACCGGTTATGGTGGGTACCGGCAATGGTTTCACTGTAACCTGCTTGTTTGTCGGGGAGAGTGACGAACACCCCGTTGCCGGTGCGGTATAGGTCACCGAGAGATTCTGATTTCCCGGCGTGTTCCAGGCAACGACGATGGCGTTGGTGCCGGCCCCCGAGGTAATGGTTCCCCCGGCGGAGATGGTCCAGGTGTAGCCTGTCATTCCTGCTTCGGTATTGTAAGGAACCCCGGTGGTGGCCGCGCAGACCGTACTAATCCCGGTAATGGTGGGAACGGGTCTCGAATTCACCGAGATGCTTTTTGAGGCAGGATTGACCGGAATACAACCGTTGTTGTCGGTGTATGTCACAGTCAGATTTTGTGTTCCGGCAGTATTCCAGGTTACTACAATGGTGCTGGTCCCCGAACCCGAAGTTATGATGCCTCCCGATGTGATGGTCCATGAATAACCGGTCATTCCCGGTTCTGTCGCGTAGGTGACTCCGGTCGTTGTGGCACACACGGTACTGATCCCGGTGATGGTGGGAACAGGTCTTGAATTCACGGTAACGTTGAGCGATGAAGGGGATCCTGCCCCGCACGGACCGGTACCAAAAACAGTAACATTCCCGGAAACGGCGGTGTTGGAAAAATTCACCACGATGCTGGCGGTGGTTCCGCCCGACACGATGGTCGCCCCAACCGGCAACGCCCAGGTGTAAGAGGTTGCATTGGCGATGGGGGGTACCGTGTATGTGACACCCGTAGTTCCGGCGCACAGAGAATTCGGGCCGGTGATGGTCCCTGCATTGCCTGTCGCCAGATTGGTGATCAGCGCATCATGGTAGTAGGTGGAGGTCGGAAGATCATTCATGGCATTGCCGTATTCATCGGCATATTCACACTCGCCACCACCCCCGGCGGTGTTGTTAAACGACAGGGTGCTGGTTCCTCCGGTCAGCGTGAAGTTCAGATCCATCATCTTCGAACCGTTACTCAGACTCAAAGGGGTGATGTTGGTCCAAACGATGAGGATCTTTCTCAGCGTGGGGCTCACACCGACATCGTTGACCATGGTTCCGGCAAGCGAGGGACGAATATTGGTATAACTGACGAAGGTAAGTTTTGTCGGATCATAGTCAAGCCGGAGCGACATGGCGGTGACGAGTGTGAAATTGGTCACGGTCAGCGGAACAGTCACCGATCCTGGCGGACACACCGAAGCGGATCCCGCCGTAGTGACAGGAGCATTCCTGCCCGAAATCCATAATGGAATCAGGATCAGGACAATACCAATAAAATGTCGCATAAGCTTGACAGGCATCAGGTTGATTTTTTATTTCCTTACCGTGATCTTCTTAACGATTCGGGTATTGCCAGAGATCCACATAACAGAATAGATTCCGTCGGCAACAGGGCGCAGATCGATCGCTTGTTCCAGTTTGCCCCTGACGGTCATCTCGCCGGTTTCCAGGATCAGTTTCCCGGTTCCGTCATAGACTCTGATGATCCCGGTCATCTCCGTGGGAGCAGTCAATGAAATCTTGAAGGCGCCGTCAGAAGGTACCGGATAGATCCGGAATGCAACCGGGGTTGTTTCTTCCAGGCCGGTAACTTCGATCCAGACCTTGTTTGAAATCTCTGAGCTGCATCCGTTCAGCGTGACAATGCAATAGTAGTATCCGGTATTGTTCACAACGGTGTAGTTTTGTCCCGTTGCACCCGGTATCAGGGTTCCGTTGTAATACCACTGGTTTCCCGAAGGGGCGCTGCTGGTGAGCACAAACCCCGCTGCTGTTACAACCGGTGTAGCGGGGATGGCATGGATGGTAACGTTGAAATTCGGGCTGGCATTCCCGGCTCCGCAACTGTTACTCCCTTTCACGCTGATCAATCCTGAACCTGCAGCGCTGCCGAAGGTCACGGTGATCTGGCTGGTATTGGTTCCGTTGGTGATGACCGCGCCGGCCGGCACAGTCCAGATATAGGTGGTTGCATTGGCGATGGGTGGCACCGTGTAAATATTTCCGGTTGATCCGGCACATACCGATGCGGAGCCCGTGATACTGCCGGCAGTCGCGGGAAGCGCGTTCACGGTAACTGCCAAAGCGGGCGATGGGGTGCCGTTGCCACAGGAATTACTGCCCATTACCGTAATGTTCCCGGAGGTGGCGGCAGCACCGAAATTCACGGTTATATGGTTTGTTCCTGCACCTGTCGCGATCGTAGCCCCGGCAGGCAGGGTCCAGACGTAGGAGGTCGCATAATTGATATCGGGGCAGGAATAAGCAACTCCCGAGGTGCCCGCGCAAACCTGCGACAACCCGGTAACCGATCCCGCAGCCGAAGGCAGGGGATCAACAAAGAGGTTGTACTGGGTGGGTGCAGGTGGCGTGCAGCCATAGGTATTGGTGTAGGTCACGCTGACCCATTGAGATCCGATGGTATTCCACGTCACCAGGATCTGGTTGGTTCCCTGCCCCGAAGTGATCGATCCACCGGGAGAAACGGCCCAGACATAGTTGTTCATGCCGGTGTTGGTAATGTACTGGTTATTGGAAGAGCCGAGACACGGGGTGTTGCTGCTGCCGATCACCGGAATTGCAGCCGGGTTGACGGTCACCGGATACACCGTCGGTGTTATGGCGCTGCAACCGCTTGGATTGGTATAGTTGACGCTGACGGAGCGCGATCCGGCATAGGGCCACGACACGGTGATCTGATTGGTTCCGGCGCCCGAAAGAATCGTTCCGCCCATGGCGACATTCCATTGGTAATTGTTCATCCCGGCCTCGGTGGTATAGGTAACCCCGGTTGTGCTGGCACATACAACGGCAGGTCCGGCAATGGTCGGGATGGGTATAGCGCTCACGTTGACATTGTAAACGGTCGGAGTGGCAGGGATGCAGCCATTGGCGTTGGTATAACTTACGGAAACTGTCTTTGGGCCGGCGGTTGTCCAGGTGACCACAATGTTGGAGGTGGTTGCTCCGCTTGTGATGGTTCCTCCTGCCGATAAGGTCCAGGTGTACCCGGTCATTCCCGTCTCAGTCGAATAGGAATTACCGGAAGTGTTGATGCAGGGCGATGCCGGTCCGGTAATAACGGGCACCGGCAGGGGGTTGATGGTCACGGCAAAACCGGGTGAAGGAGCGCCGTTACCGCAGATGCTGGATCCATAAACGGTAATATTTCCGGAGAGTGCGCCCGGGGCAAAGCTTACCGTGATCATGTTGGTATTGGCGCCGGCTGTAATGGAGGCGCCTGTGGGGAGGGTCCAGTTATAGGTCGATGCATTGGCGATGGCGGGAACTGTATACACGTAACCCGATCCCGACTGGCACACGTTGGCAGGGCCTGTAATCGTCCCGGCAGCAGCGGGAATGGGACAGCCGGTTGTGAAGGTTTCATCATTTCCGTAAGATGTACCTGCAGGATTTGTAGCCACCACCCTGAAATGGTAGGTAGTATTGCCTAAAAGTCCTGTAATTGGTGCCTGAACAGGAACAGCGGCAGAACCGGATACGGTTGCCGGAACTCCCGGAACGGTTGTGCCGTAAGCAGGCGTTTGTCCATATTCAAAAGTCACCGTCGCGTTCTGATAGTTGGCATTCACCGATCCGTTGAGATCTGCCGTGAATGGCGTGATTCCGGTAGCGGGGAGGGTAATCACCGTCGGTGCGATCTGGGAACCGGTAAAGGTTCCGAAGGCGGTCAACCCATTGGCAGTAAGCTGATGCAGGGTGGTGTTCGAAAGGTCATAAGCCGTGAAGGGGGTCGGTACCACCTGCACACAACTGATGGCTGCTTCCGTGCCGCTGACATCGGCCGGAACATATCCGAAGGTGGCATCGCACTGAATTCCGGACAGGTCATTCTGGGTCAGATTCCAATAGCGGTTTAGATAGCTTCCGGTGTTGGGATCCAGCGGGTACTTCGCGTTGACGAGATTCACTCCGACAAAGTTTGCAGTGCCGAAAACAGCTCCGGTAAAGTTCAGTGTGACCGGCGAAAATTCGGCTATTCCGGTGTTATCGCCCACCGGATAGGTAAAGGTTCCCGTAAATCCGGCAGCAAAGCTTTTTTTCACCTGGCCGGTTCCGGTAGCGACAACCATGGCGGTTTCGGAGGGCGTTCCGCTGAACGTCCCGGTTGTTCCCAGGTTCAGATCGCCAGTTCCAAGGTCGAAAAGACCGGTAGTCAGTTTCAGGGTCCCGTTCAGGGTGATGGAGGTACTCAGATTGATCCCGTTACTGTTGAGGACCTCAAGAGTCGATTTAGAGTTGGTCGTAATGGCGCCGGTCCCGCCAATGGTCTGGGTCGTGGCGCCGTTCAGTTTAACCAGTCCTGCAGAGGAGGGATTGAAATTCAGCGTGCCGTTCACGGTAATATCACCATTTATCTGATGGCTCCCCGATGTGGGGCCTGTCATGTTAAAATTCATGGTCCCGTTGGTAATGGTAAGGTTGTCGATCGAAACCGGATTTCCTCCCGAAGGCGATATGGTAATGCCGGGGGCGTCCATCTCGAAGTTGGCGTAGCTTCTGCCCGAAAATGCGGGAGTCAGGTTGGCGATCACTTTGAAGAGGCTACCGGGCTGAAATACCACCACACTGTTGGGTTGGGATGCTCCGAACGGATTGCTCCCTGCCTGTTGGATGTAGGTGGATCCGCTGGCAAAGATGACCGATCCCAAAGAGGTGTTTCCGAATGGATTACCTGAAAAGAAGGAACCGGCCTTAAAGACAGCCCCTGTGTTGAAAACAATGGCTCCCGGGTCGGCTGCGGTCAGACGGTGCGCGGTGGAAGCTGTTGACGAGAAGGTCATGGCTCCTGCAATATCGGCTGTGGCTGTGGTACCGATGGTGATCGTGATCGCGTTAACGGCGTTCAGGTTCAGCGAACAGCCAGATGGAACACTCAGGTCGGTACCTGCCACGCCGCTGATGGTCAGCGTTGCAGCAGAAGAACTCTGAAGATTAATGGTGGTATTGTTTGAAAGCAGCAACTGACCAATGGTCTGTGCAATGACTCCGGTCACCGTTTTCGTGGTTCCGTCGTTGAATTGAAGGATATCGGTGGCGGCGGGAGTGGTTCTTGAAGGATTCCAGTTGGCGGCAGTATTCCAGTCTCCGTTATCGGGTCCGATCCAGGTATAGGTTGCAGGACCCGTTCCGTTGGTGGTCGCTGAAGCTGAAGGAATGACGGGGGTCGTGTGATAGTTGTAAGTCTCGGGATTGAGGCCGTCCCAGGCAAAGGGAATGATCGAGTAGGAATACTGGGTGGCCGGCGAGAGTCCCGGGACTACGGCATTCAGCGTTGAAGCAGGGGTGATAATGGCAGCAACGACGCCGTCGCCGATGGTGTTACCGATTGAATATCCTGTCGCATTAACGGGAGTGCCCGACGGGGGAACGCTGCCGTTTTTCTGAAGTACCAGATATCCGGTTGCGCCGGTAGCCGCTGTAGTCCACGACAGGTTTATGCTCGTTGTCCCGCCGGGCGCCGCGGTAAATCCACCGACATGGATAGTTGGTTCATCCGACAGGGTGTAAAATGAGGCTTCGGCGCTGGTGGCTGTGCCGATGGCATTGTTCGCGTAAGCCTTGAAAAAGATCTGCGTCTGTGCCGGCAGAGACCCGCGAAGATGGGTGAAGATGCCAGTCGCAGTGCCACCTTCTGCCACTTTATTGTCGGGATAAACGACCCCGGGTGTGGTTTTCCAGAGCGTTCCGCGCTCGGTGACGGGTGATCCCCCGTCATCTGTGATGTTACCTCCTAACATGGCGCTGAACGCGGTGATACCGGTTGAAGTCGGCGAAGTGACGGTGGGGGTTGTCAGCACAGGAGATGTTGCCTGGCTGTTGGGGTTCAAGAGGGCGGTGGTCGTCAGGAATTTCGTGGATGTTCCCGTGCCGTTATACTCGTACACGCGAAACCAGTATGTGACGCTTGCAGTAAGTCCGCTGACCGCCACGGAGTTTCCACTGCCGTTAAAGATAACTTGTTCGCCCGAACCGGAATAAACCGGGTTGGCCGTCGGATCGGTACCATCGACCGGGTTGGTGAAACTGTTTGCAGTATTCATGATCATGATCCGTTGGGCGCCATCTCCATTGCTCCACGAGGCATTCATTGCGGTCGATGTGATTCCGTTGAACGTAATGTTGGAAGCCTGCAGGGTGGGAGGGGTGACGCCTCCTCCTGCTACATCGGCCCAGGTCAACCCGATGCGTATCCCATCAAGTTTCAGGTTAGTCAGGTTACCTGATGATCCCTGGCGCAGCGCAACCGATCCGACCTCAGACAGGTCGGTGTTGACATCTGTCGCCGTCAGCGCAGGCAAAGGCTCAGCACCCCCCAGTGCGGGATTTATGAACATGCTGACAATGTCATTGCTGGTACCACTGACGATGGTGTATTTAACCACGAGCAGGTAGGTGGTGTTAAATGCGTAGTTGTAGCCTGAATAGGCAATAGAGGCGGCTGATGTCGTGGCGAATGAGATCCCGAACGCGAGATTGGACGAGGCATCCTTTCGAACGAACACCCTTCCCCTGAAGGTCGATCCGATGGTGGTCTGCCCCAGGTGAAAATAATAGTCGCCTGTTGTGGAGGCATTGGTGATATGCACCAAAAATGCCGCGTAAACCGATCCGCTGGTCTGCGGAGTGAAAGTCTTGTGATCATCCTCACCCGATGCCACGAGGGATACTTCATTACCTATTCCGGAAGAGAGGTATCCCGGGTAGGTGATGGAAGGCGCGGTTACCGTTATGGCATTGGTCCCGGCACCTGAATGGGCGGTCCAGCCGTTAGCCGTTAACAACTCACCAACGGCATAGGTGAAATTTTCTTCCAGAATTACCTGTCCCATACTTGTGTTACGGATTCCTGTAAGGATCATCACAAGGCAAACGAGGGTAAAGAATACAGATCTTTTCATGACTTTGTTTTATTTCCTGAATGATTATTGATTTTAAAAGAAAAAAAATTGATGCCTGATTACATTTCGACAAGACGTAATTTACAAAAATAGAAAGTTACGCAATAATTGCCTATGCTTTGTTAAGAATTAATGGAAAAAAGTGAAACAACCTCTAAAAGCAGGTGTTGTCTTTCAGGTATCCCTGGATGTACTCTTCAACGGCATCTTCCAGTGAATAAAAGGTTCGCGAATAACCTGCCCTGTTCAGTTTTCCCATTTCAGCCTGGGTGAAATACTGATATTTGTCGCGAATGTCGGCCGGGGTATCGATAAAGTTGATGGAGACAGGTAATGACAGGGCATTGAAAACTGCATGGACCAGATCAAGGAAAGTACGGGCTTTACCGGTTCCCAGGTTATACAATCCCGATTCGGGAACCCCGGCGTTGCTGCTCAGACTTTGTTCCATCAGGAAATACATCACATCGATGACATCCTTAACATAGACGAAATCACGGAGCTGACCACCGTCGGAGTACAAAGGATTGTGCGACCGGAAGAGGGTCACCGGTGAATATCCTTTATTGCTTTTCGATTGCCCGGACTGAAGCGTACTGTTCCCGCCGGGTGGCGTCATGATCTGGCGGAAAGCATGAAAGACCACCGAGGCCATACGTCCTTTATGATATTCATTCGGTCCGAAAACATTAAAAAATTTCAACCCGAACCAACGGGGAGGCATTTTTTCCTGTCGAAACGCCCATTTATCAAATTCATTTTTGGAAATTCCGTAAGGATTCAACGGTTTTAACCGGAAAGAAAGTTCCGGATCGGTATCGTCATATCCCAATGAACCATCGCCATACGTGGCGGCCGAAGAAGCATAGACCATCGGGATGCCCGATGCGGTACATAACTCCCAGACCGTTTTCGAATATTCCAGGTTCAGCGTATTGAAAACCTGCATGTTGAATTCGGTGGTGTCGGTGCGGGCGCCGATATGAAAAATAAACTCCACATCCGCTTTGTGCGCCGCGAACCAGGCGAAAAAATCGTTGCGGTCGACCAGTTCCCGGTAACTTTTATGGGCAATGTTGGGGAGCTTTTCCTGTCTGGTGAAATCATCAACCAGCACGATGTCGGTGATCCCTTTGTTGTTGAGCTTGCTCACCATGCAGCTTCCTATGAATCCTGCCGCTCCGGTTACAATGATCATATCGTTGAAAATTAGGGTTAAGAATCAACTGATCTTTTCGCCAATGAATTGATCGTCACGATTTTTAAAAAGAACATTGAAGGTGGTCAGGCTTCCGTAAATCCGTGTGATGTATTGCTGCATATCCACTTTTTCTTCATCGGTCAGGTTGCTCGTATTGAGTTTCTGTTCCAGAACCCGGAGCCGGTCGCGGACCATCACGATCTTGTGAAAGAAAGTCTCCATGGGGACTTCCTTTTCCTTTAATCCCGGATCATTCGGATAAAGCACTACTTTACCTCCGGTCCATTTGGAACCCAGGGGTACAGTCTCCTGGATGTCGCTGAAGCGGTGAAGTACGCGGATCAGGCTTTTCTCGATTTTTTCATAGGTAGCCAGATCCGATGGGGTTTCCACCGCTTCAATCGTCTCCAGTCCTTCGTAATCCCGCATGATCCTCCGTGTTCCGTGATCGATGAAGGTGATCTCATAAGCATCGGAATGGATCTGAATGATCACCCCCTTACCAAACTGGGGATGTTTGATCCGGGATCCGACCCCGTAAACTGTATCTGCCATATCTGTTTAAAATTAGTCTGTCTATATAAAAAAACTTTCTATTTACGATTGACTGTCTTTTGCAGGTCGTAAATCAATTCGGCACAACAGAAAATTACGGGCTGCCATCCGGTTCAGATTTGCTACAGTCAGGTGCACAAAGATAACAAAAGCCTGAAAATTCTTAACCTATTCCCAGAAGGTTGTTGTCTTTTCCGGGGTTTCCCGTTCCCTGAGGATCTCAAAACGGGCTCCCTCTTCATAATAGCCGACAATTCTCGGTGTTTGCCTGCTGTTGTAGCGCGACCACATGCTGTAGGTATAGCTCCCGGTGTCGCGGATGACTAAAAAATCACCTTCCGCAACCTCAGGTAGCTGAACCTCCCGGGCAATGATGTCGCCTGAAAAACAGAGCGGTCCTGCAAGGTTATAGGGCTTCACGTCGACCCCGCTCTTCAGATGTCCTGCCGCATCGAACACTGCATATTCATGCTGCCAGTCCCTGGGATTCAGGCATTCTCTTACGAAAAGATCGGCGCCCACGTGCAGCATGGCGGTTTTTACCAGAGGATCATCCTTCACGTATTCAACCCGGCTCACAGTCCATCCGGCATTGGTGAAAGTCCACCGGCCGAATTCGGTGATCAGTTGCACACGACTCCTGGCGGCATTGTTTTTTTCTTGTTCCGGAGATTCCGGATCAGCACCGGGGGCAAAGGAATCGGAAAACAATCCGGGAGCGCGTTGGCGGATCCGGTCGACATAATCTTCGATGACGGGTGGATTGGATCCGGGATGATAGGAAACAGGAAGCCCGCCTCCGATGTCGAAAACCGACAAAGGTGCGAATCCCCGATGCATCCTTTTTTCATTGACCTCCAGCATAAAATCGTAAAGTACGCCCGTTCCGTCAACCAGCATGGATACCGGGCAACCCTGCGATCCCACGTGAAGGTGTAATCCAATAAGCCATTCATGGGTCAGGAAGGCCTTCTCGATTTCCTGTTTCCGCGATCGGATCGGCACCCCGAACTTTGAATATTCACCGGCAACACTCGACTCGAGGATGGAACCCAGTCCGACCTGAGGGTTGATACGCAGTCCGATGCTGCTTTTCGGTTTCCATCCCGCGCCTTGCCTTTTGATGTAATCATGGATCCGCTCCAGTTCCTGCAGGTTGTCGATGTTGATCCGGATGCCTTTGCCGAGGGTAAAAGCGATCTCTTCCCGCGTTTTTACCGGCGAATCGTAGACGATCCGGTCGGGTGAAAATCCACAGTTCAGCGCCAGCATAACCTCCCCGGCCGAAGCTGCCTCAACGCCTACCGACTGGTTTATCCGGCTGGTCCATTTCAGGATCCGGGCAAGGGGACAGGCTTTGACCGCCAGACCGTGAAGGGTCTCCGGCGGGAAACTGGCTGTCAGTCTCTGAATACGCTGTTCTAAAAAAGTCAGATCATAAAAGATCAGGGAGGTATCCTGATTCCGGATAAGTCCCGACCGCAATGCCTGTGTGAGGGTCTGACCGATCTGTATAAGCTCGGGACCGGTTTCCGGGAGCTCAGGTTTCGTCTGGATCATCATGGCGAAATTATTCAACCATTGGTATAAGTTTGTGTTCCCGGGCCACCTCGATCATTTTTAAGATGGCGACATGTCCGCCGGTGCCAAGGCTCAGCGTATTTGCATTGACATAGAGGTTGATGTGCTGTTTCATCACTTCAGGGTCCATTTCACGGGCATGTTCCCGGACGAAGTCCATGGGGATTTCCGGATTATTCATCGCAAAATCAACACTCCGGAAAAGGATCCGGTTCAGTTTATTTATGGTGTCGTAGCCCACGCTTTTTTTCACGACGATTCCTCCGAGCGGAATAGGTTGTTTTGTCAGGTTTTCGTAAAAGGCCCCGAGGTCCATAATCGGGTACAGCCCTCTTTTTTGGTAGGTGAAACGGTTTTCGTGGATTATGACTCCGGCATCGACGGTGCCACCGAGGATGGCATCTTCAATTTGTCCGAAATGCATGAAAATCTTTTGGGCGGGTTGCGGAGCCGCAATCGAAAAAAGCAGGTGTGCCGTGGTATGTTCTCCGGGAATGGCCACCTTCAGATCCGGGATATCCGATAACCGGCAACCGATTTTACTGATCAGGATCGGTCCGTTGCCGAAACCGAGCGCGCTTCCCGAATCAAGCAGCACCAGTTTTTTTCGGAGCATGACATAGGTGAAGAAACTGACCTTGAGCATGTGTGTCGTTCCCCGGATAGCCATATTGTTGAGGGTTTCCACATCGTGCAGGGTGTAGTCAAATTTCATTCCTTCGAGGTCGATGCGATGGTTTACAATCGGATCAAAGATAAAGGTGTCGTTGGGGCAAGGCGAAAATGCCAGGCTGAGTTTATTCATGTCGATAGTTCTGTCAGAAAATTTGTCAGTGTTTCATAGAGATTTTGGATTGCCAGTGCAGTCTTCCATTTCGAATGGTCGCGTTCGCCTACCACGTTGGAAATGGCCCTGATTTGGATGCCCGGGATGCCGGAAGAAATGGTGGCATAAAAGAATGCCGCACCTTCCATGGTTTCAACAGCTGCACCCGTGTAGGTCATAACCTGCCTGATGGCTGAAGGACGGGTACGTATTGTAAAGGTCGTGGTTCCTTTCACACCGGGAAGCCGGTCAAGGGTCGATGGTCCGGTAGCGTGCCTTTCTCCGGTCTCAGGGATGGCGATCCCTCCGACAGGGCCTCCGGTGTTGGTTTCCTGTCGGTCAAGCCGGAAAACCGGTGGGATTAACCTTCCGCCCGAAAAGGGAAGGGTATCGGGACCGGCCAGCCCTGCCGTGAAGGGGGCCACGAACCGGATCCCCTCATCAACGCCAAAATCAGCAAAGCAGTCTTCAACAACCCGTACCACGGTTCCGGGTTCGGGATCCGGCGCGAAGCTACCGGCTATGCCGGCATTGATCGCCAGATCGTACTTTTTCAGTGTGAGATATCTTCCTGTTTGAAATGCAGCCGCGGCAATTCCTACCCCTGTAATTAATAAATCGATCTGTACATTTCCGATTGAACCGGAGTAAAACTGACCGGTACTTTTGCACCGCATACCCGGCGTGTCAATAAGCCTATGGACCTCATGACAGGTAGCGGAGACAAGCAGCAGGTTCATCCGGGGAATTTTAAGCAAAGTTACGATTTTCAGGTTTAATATGGATGAAAACTAATTGGATAACAGAAAATTTAATAGCTTTGCCGGTCTTATTATTTTCCTCAATTCAATATTCCCGTCATGACCGAAAAAATTCAAAAGATTCTCAGTGAATCAAAAGCAGCGCGTTGGACTGCACTGGTGCTGGTATCGTTGACGATGCTGGCCGCTTACTACTTCGTCGATATGATTGCGCCGTTACAATCCTTACTGGAGCAGGCGCCATATAAGTGGACTCCTTCAAACTACGGATTCTTTTCCGGTTCGGAGTATCTGCTGAATGTATTCGGTTTTCTGATCCTTTCGGGGATTATCCTCGATAAGATGGGAATACGGTTTACCGGACTTACCGCCACCGGGGTAATGCTGTTGGGCGGATTGGTCAAAATGTACGCGTTGACCCCCTATTTCAGCGCAGGTGGTTTTGGTTTTGACTTTTTCAATTCCTTTTTACCTTCCCTTCCGGCTTCCGCGAAGCTCGCCGCCATCGGTTACGGTATTTTCGGTATCGGAGTCGAAATGGCCGGGATCACCACGTCACGGACTATCGTAAAATGGTTCGCGGGAAAGGAACTTGCCCTTGCTATGGGCATGCAGTTAGCAACTGCCCGTTTGGGAGCCTCTGTAGCCTTTTTCTTCTCTCCGATGATGGCCGGTTACCAGGATACCCCCGCAGGACCAACAGGCAACCTTCTGAATCCCGTCTATTTCGGAATCGCGCTGGTTTGTATTGGTTTCCTGACGTTCCTGACCTATACCTTCATGGACCGCAAACTCGACAAACAGACCGGTACTGCCGGTCCCGGAGCCGATCCTACCGAAGAGTTTCACGTTAAAGACCTTAAAAAAATTATTACCAACCGCGGCTTTCTGATCATCTCCTTCCTGTGCGTGCTTTTTTATTCGGGAGTATTTCCATTCCTGAAATATGCCGTTAATATGATGCATTATAAGCTGGGCGTCTCCGCGGAAACAGGTGGATGGATCACCAGCCTGCTGCCGATCGGGACCATTCTGCTGACTCCCATCTTCGGAAATTTCATCGACAACAAAGGGAAAGGCGCTTCCATGATGATTCTCGGATCGGCGCTTCTCATGATCGCCCACCTGACCTTTGCACTGGTTCCCCTCAATATGGTCATTGCCATCATGGCCATTATCCTTCTCGGAATTGCATTTTCTCTTATCCCCGCATCCATGTGGCCTTCCGTTCCCAAAATTGTCGAGGAACGTTATCTGGGATCGGCCTACGCACTGGTTTTCTGGATTCAGAACATCGGCCTGTGGTTTTTCCCGTGGCTGATCGGGATGGTGCTGCAGGCAATGAATCCCGGCGTTGCCGAACGGATCCAGGGTGGTGACCGGACTGCAGTTTATAACTACACCGTTCCCATGCTTCTTTTTGCCGCACTGGGAGCCTTGGCCATCGTTCTTGCCTTCCTGCTCCTCCGGGAAGATAAACGTAAGAAATATGGCCTCGAAGCGCCCAATAAGAAAAAAAGCTGATTTTACGAATAGATTGGCTGAAATAAGCCGAATCATAGACCGGGATCAAATCCTGCCATTTCCCGGAATCAAACTTGCATAGCAGTGAAAGAACGCCCGTGCAGGGGCTGATTCTGACGTTTATCCTGTGCCCGAAGGAAAATCAGGATCACCTGCTTAGTGGATATTTTCCGTATGTTTGTAACGTTCAAATCAAATCCCTATGAGATTAAGGATATTGCTTTTTTGTTTATTGATAGGTTGCGTTTCAGGAACCCGTGCCTTAACCAGTGCAGGGACGCCCGACAAAACCCGGAAATCCCCGCCTCCTGTTGTGAACCCGGTTTTCAAAAGTGACTCCCCGGACCGTCCGGCAAGTGTAGCCCCCCTGCTTTCCACCCGCTGGGATGAAGATTGTTTCTATAACGGTTCGTGTCCGGCCGACCCCGCAGCCACCTCCTCCTGCTTGCATACCCTGGCTGGTTGCGGCGCCGTTGCAATGGCACAGATCATGAAATATTACGGCTATCCCTCACATGGAACCGGTGAACATGGGTATGTCCATCCAGTTTACGGTATTCAGTATGCCAACTTCGGGAATACATCCTATACCTGGAGTGCTTATCCTGACTCTATCACCGGAAATCATGAAGCCCTTGCCATATTGATCAGTCAGTGCGGTATTGCCCAGGACATGAATTATGGCATTCAGTCTTCCGTCTCTGAACCCGCGAACCTGGATTCGGCCCTGATCAAATATTTCGGTTATCCCAAAGCGGCCGCCTGGAAAAACAAAGACGACTATCCGCTTACGACCTGGATCTCCATGATTAAAACCGAGCTGGATGCCGGCCATCCCCTGATCCTTTGCGGATACAACTACAACGGCAGTCAATATCGGTTTTTTACCTGCGACGGTTACCTGAACGATTCCTTCCACATCAACTGGGGGCGGGGAGGAGCATCCGACGGCTATTTTGAAGTGTCGAACCTCATCCCCGACACCGTCAACTTTTCCTATAATCAGTGCGCCTTATTTGATCTGACGCCTGCCACACCCCCTCCTGCGAATATCACCATGGATTTTGAAAATATCGCCGATTTTTCGCTGACCTTCAACGACTGGACAGTTAATGATGTCGACAAACATACTACTTACGGAATTGAAAACTACACCTTTCCGCATCAGATGGAGGAGATGGCGTTCCTCTGTTTTAACCCGGCCGCTGTAACGCCCTCCATGGCCACCGATCCGGCCATTCAGCCGCACGGCGGACAGCGTTTCGGCGCCTGCTTTTCATCCAACCCGCCCTCCAACAACGATTGGTTCATCTCACCCCGGGTACAACTCGGAACGGGAGGCAGTTTTTCGTTCTGGATCAAATCGTACAACGACCTGTACGGGGTTGATGAATATCAGGTAGCCATTTCCACGACCGACAACAACCCCTCGAGCTTTGTGCCACTCACGGGCGCTACCCCGCTGCAAACAACCACAATCTGGTCAAAAAAGGTATTTAATTTATCTGCCTACAACAACCAACAGGTTTACATTGCCATTCACTGTGTCTCCAACGATCATTTCCTGATGATGATCGATGATCTGGTGATCCAGCCACAGGCGGCAGCTTTCATAACGGCCGATTTCGTTGCCGACAAGACCATCGTGAAGGTGGGCGATACGGTGCACTTCACCGACCAGTCAACAGGAGCTCCCGTATCCTGGAAATGGAGCTTCACAGGCGGCATACCATCCACTTCGGACCAGCAGACGCCGCCACCCGTGATTTACACAGAACCGGGCACATTCGCGGTGAGTCTGAAGGTTTCAAATGGAACTCAGAGCGATTCGATCACCCGGAAGGGTTACATCACAGTAAGCGGGTATCCGTCATCCATGTCGCTCGACTTCGAATCGCTGACCGACTTTATCCTCGATTTCTCACCCTGGGACACACTCGACGTGAATGGTGGTGATACTTACGGGATTACCAATGTTACCTTTCCGCATTATATGGAACCGATGGCATGGATCTGTTTCAATCCTTCGCATACCTCTCCGCCGCTCACGAATATGCAGGCCCATTCAGGCCAGAAACTCGGGTGCTGCTTCTCTTCCATGCCCCCGAAAAATCCGAATAACAAGTGGCTGATCTCACCGAAACTAAGCCTGGCCTACAGTCCGAGGATCGAATTTTTCGTACAGACCTATAATCCCCTGTATGGCGATGAAACATTCAATGTTGCCGTATCAACCACCAATACCAACCCGTCGAGCTTCGTGACGATCAATAACAACCCTGAAACGGCGCCTTCAACGTGGACGAAGATGAGTTACAATTTGGCTGACTATGCCCACCAGGATGTGTACCTGGGAATCCAATGTACTACCAACAACGGGTTTATCCTGATGCTCGACGATATCAACATTTCTTCGTTGGTCGGTACGGAGGAACAAGATATGGAGAGCCGACTGTTCATTTACCCCAATCCTGCTTCCCGGGAGGTGATCATCCGGACATCGCAACCTGCTCATGGCCAGGCGCTTATTGAACTTGTCAATTCACTTGGGAGGGTTGCGGGATCCTGGCTGCGTCCCGTTGAAAACGGCATGATAACCCTTACCGTCGATGATATTCCCGCGGGGTTGTATCTTCTGCGATTCAGCATGGGAAAGCAGGAATTGACCGGAAAACTATCCATCATTCATTAAACTTCACAGATTAACCATGAGTCCACACCGAAAACCCGATATTTTCCGGGAAATCAAACAAACAAAATCGTACAAAGCTGATTGCAATTGTCCTTCGACTTCATTCGGGATTGCTTTCCTTTTCTTGTTCCTATTGATCGCTTTTATTTCGAATCCGGTTTCCGCACAACTTTCGAGCCCCGGGATTCCATATAGTTTTTCCCATGGATTGCCTCCCGTTACCCGTGATCTGCTGCTCGTTTCCGCTCCCGATACCGCCAGGCTGCATGATGAAGATGCCAGGAATCCGGTTCCCTACCGGTTTGCCGTAAATATCCCGGTCAACGCCGATTTCAACAACTCCGGGATTTCTGAAATGATGGACGAAGGCACCCGGGTGTGGCGGCTGACTTTGAAATCACCCGGAGCGCTGGCCCTGACCCTCTATTTCGACCGTTTCAGATTGCCTGCCGGCGGAAAGCTATTTGTCTACAATCCGATCCGGACTCGGTTGCAGGGAGCCTTCACGGCTGAAAATAACAATTCGCTTTCGACTTTCGCAACCAGTCTGATCACCGGAGATGAGATCACCCTCGAATACAATGCACCCTCCTATACAGAACTTCCTGAATTACGTATTTCGGAGGTTGCCCACGCCTACCGGGGCATTTCATTTCCTGATGCGCCCCAGACCGGATTTGGCGCCTCGGGGAAGTGCCAGGTCAATACGGCCTGCATTGAAGGGATTGACTGGCAGAAACAGAAACGAAGCGTCGTGCGGCTTGAGGTGAAAAAAGGGAGCAGTACCTTATGGTGTACCGGTTCGCTCGTGAACAACACCCGGAACGACGGGACCCCGTATGTGCTTACGGCTGACCATTGCGGGCGGTACGCCACGGCATCTGATGTCAGTAAATGGGTATTCTATTTCGATTACCAAAGCCCTGTCTGTGAAAATCCGACCAGCGAACCGGCCTATCGTTCGATCACCGGGGCATTGCCGGTAGCTCATGGCGGAAATGCCGGCAGTACAGGGTCCGATTTTTACCTGGTTCGTCTTATCCCCGCGATCCCCGATTCCTTCAATGTTTATTTCAATGGGTGGAACCGCGAAACAACACCCAGTCCTTCGGGCGTTTCCATCCACCATCCCGAAGGCGACATCAAAAAGATCTCTACCTACACCGCTCCGGCACAGGCAGCCTATTGGCCGGGTTGCACTGCGCTTGCCCACTGGCGTGTTTCCTGGGCTGAAACAATCAACGGTCATGGGACCACAGAACCGGGTTCCTCCGGCTCCCCGCTCTTCGACAACCAGGGACGGTTGGTGGGTACTCTGACAGGCGGCGATTCGGCATGTGACACCAATCATATTTCCCTTCCCGACTATTACGGAATGTTTTCATACAGTTGGGATCAGAACGGCACCGACTCCGCATCGGTACTGAAATGCTGGCTCGATCCCATCCAGTCGGGTGTGACGACCCTTAACGGTTGGGCTCTGGGAATCGCCGTTCCTGAGAATACGGCCGACATCTCAATCTTCCCCAATCCCGTCGCTTCTGAATTAAATATACAGGTCAATGGGGCGATGAGCCGGAACCTCACCGTGGCGGTGGTTAATATTCTGGGTGAAACGCTGATCTCTGAACAATTCCGAATCGATCAGGCAAACGGAACAAAGATCGGAGTTGCCGGCCTACCCGAGGGCGTTTATCTGGTAAAGATTTTTGACGGGAAACGCCAGATTGTAAAAAAGATTGTTAAAAAAGACTGATATGACGGAAAAACCCGCTGAAACGATGATCCGTGCAACAACCCACAACGTTGAACTCAGGAATGTTGCCCGAAAGATCATGGATAACCAGCGGATATCGGTCGAAGAAGGAGTTTTGCTTTTCGAACAGGCCTCCCTTGGCTTTTTGGGGATCCTTGCCGATCATTGCAGGCAGGTGAGGAATGGAGATACTGCCTTCTATATCCGGAATTTTCACATTGAACCGACGAATATTTGTGTCAACAAATGCCGGTTTTGCTCTTACTCGCATCATTTCAGCCCGGTGAGTTGGGAACTTACAGTCGATGAGATTCTCGAAAAAGTGAGGGCACAGGATGAAACGGTAAGAGAACTTCATATAACCGGGGCGGTACATCCTGCCCGCGACATTGTTTATTACGGAAACCTGTTAAAAAAAATCCGGGAAACGCGATCCGGCCTCCACATCAAAGCTTATTCAGCCGTCGAACTCGACTACATGATCCGGAAATCGGGGATGTCGATCCGCGAAGGGTTGCAATATCTCAAAGCCTGCGGACTCGAATCGATCCCCGGTGGCGGCGCGGAGATCTTTGACGAAACCATCCGTCAGCAGATCTGTTCCATGAAAACACCCGCGCATGCCTGGCTTGAGATTCATGAAACCGCGCATCAGCTTGGAATTCCATCGAATGCCACCATCCTGTATGGTCATATTGAGAATTACCGTCAGCGGATTGAACACCTTTCAGAACTCCGTGCAGTTCAGGATCGTACCGGTGGCTTCAACGCCTTTATCCCGCTGAAGTTCCGGAACGGCAACAACCTGATGGATGCCGTTCAGGAAGTCTCCGTGACCGAAGATATGAAGATGTACGCGGTATCGCGGATATTTCTTGATAATTTCAGCCACCTCAAGGCATACTGGCCGGCGGTGGGCCGGCAGCTCGCACGGATTTCACTCTCATTCGGTGTCGACGACCTCGATGGAACGATCAACGACTCCACGCGGATTTATTCACTTGCCGGCGCTGAGGACCAGAACCCGGTCATGACGGTGTCGGAAATGATTGAGCTTATCCGGGAAGCCGGCCGGTTTCCCGTTGAACGTGATTCGTTCTATGGTCCGGTGTATCCGGGTGAATGACAGCCAAAACAGGATATGATGACAGGCTTGCCTTAAAGGTGGGATTTCGTTAATCTTTTTCCATCGCCTCTTTGATCCTTTGTCGTACCATTTCAGCGATTTCCCGTGGTTCCGACTCCCTGAAATCGTCGTAAGCGATCGGCGCGAGGACGGCAGCCCGGATGTTAAAGTTCCGGTTGATCAGGAATCCTCCTTTCCGAATTGCCTGCGAAGTGCCCCGGATTGCGACCGGGAGGATGGGGCGTTTGTTTTCAAGGGCGAGGTGAAACGCCCCGGTCTTGAATGGCTGGATATTACCATCCTTCGAACGGGTTCCCTCCGGAAAAATCATTACCGAATTTCCCTCCTTCAGGGTGCGGGCTGCATCGACCATCATTTTTTTCATGCTGCCGGTGCTTGCCCGGTCCAGCGAGATATAACGGTTAAGCCGCATATTCCACCCGATGAAGGGGTAGTTGAACAGCGAACGTTTTGCAACCCATTTGAAATGCGTCCATAACAGGAACAGGACGATGATATCGGCTCCTGATTGATGATTCGACACCATGACAAAGGTCTCGGCCGGATTGATCTGGTTTCGTCCGGTTACCCGGATTCGCCACATTGGATTTATTTTCAAAACGATAAAAGACCAAAGGCAGGTATATTTATGAAGTATCCGGAGCTGTTTATCGAACGGGAAAGTCAGAAGGTAGACCAGAAAAGAGATGGGAAAGAGAATGGCCGAGATGAGATTGAGTTCGAGCCAAAAGTAAAGGGATGCGATATAACGGATGATGGTGTTCATGGGTTATCTTTTAGTTACCGCTGCGGGTGGACGGTATAGTTGCGCCATTTTTCGATTACGGCTTTGAGATCGGCGGGATATTCCGATTTAAAGAACATGTGCTTCCGGGATATGGGATGTTCAAACCCCAGGGAGGTTGCATGCAATGCCTGCCGGGGCATCAGCGAAAAGCAATTTTCCACAAACTGCTTGTACTTGCTGAAAGTGGTTCCCTTCAGGATTACAGAACCGCCGTAGCTTTCATCGTTGAACAGGGGATGCCCGATGTGGCTCATATGAACCCTGATCTGGTGGGTACGTCCGGTTTCGAGCCGGCATTCGATCAGGGTTACGTAACCGAACCGCTCAATTACTTTGTAATGGGTTACCGCATGTCTTCCCGTCGATGGATCGCGGCTCACGGCTTGTATCAGCCGGTTACGCGGGTCACGCCCGACCGGGGCATCGATGGTGCCTTCATCTTCGGTAAAATTACCCCAAACCAATGCGGTATAAGTCCTTTCAATGGTATGGTCGAAAAACTGTTTTGCCAGCTTCGTTTGTGCCAGTTCATTCCAGGCTACCAGAAGAATGCCACTGGTATCCTTGTCGATCCGGTGCACCAGGTAAGGTTTATCGTCAGGGCTTGCGCCCGGTTTCCGAAGGATATGAAACAATAACGCGTTCTGGAGGGTTCCCGAGAAATTCCCGTGACCCGGATGAACCACTATTCCTGCCTCTTTGTTCACTACAATCAGGTCGTCATCTTCATAAACAATCTGAATGGGGATATTCTCCGGATAGATTTCTGTATCGCGCGGTGGATAAGCCAGCACAATGGTGATCAGATCCCGTGGTTTGACCTTGTAGTTCGATTTGACCACCGTTCCGTTCACCAGGATATTCCCGGCCCTGGCTGAATTCTGAATCCTGTTACGGGAAGCGTTTTCGATCTTGGCCATCAGGTACTTGTCAATCCGTAACAACGCCTGCCCGCGATCGACCCGAAACCGGAAATGCTCATAAAGTTCATTGGAATCTTCGGCAAATCCTGATGCCTCGTGCTGAATCTGTTCCTCCCGACTTTCTGGATTGTCCGGCATGTCCCGAATATTTACCTGTCTACCGCGTAATGATCAGTTTCTTCACCGTGATCCGCTTCCCGGCATCATCTGTTACAGATAAAAGATAAAAGCCGGTCGGGAGGTCGGAAACGTCCAGATCATCCGTGAATGGGTGGTTCGCCAGAACATGACCGGTCAGATCGGTTATCCGGATCCGGAGGCCGGCTGCAGGATTTTGCTGCCGGTCTGTGGAAACGATGCGGATGCGTCCGGTGGAACATGGATTCGGAAAGATCCGGATTTCATGGTTTTCAGTCAAAATATCTCCCTGGCCCAGGGGAATGGGTTTACCCACTACCGGGCGGATCATCAGGGAACCCGGGTACGAAGATTTGTTCCATTCTCCGGTCGAGTTGTAAAGAATTTCATTCTGGCTGTTATTATAATGGTCAAAGCCCACCGAAAGGTTATCGTCGGTGGTCTGAATCCATCCAACGTAAAATGTCCCCGTAATCCGAAGGGGAGGATCGATATGGTAGGTGACAAACTTATTCAGACTGTCGGCATACTTGGGCATCACCAGATCGGAATAGATGGTATCGCCCGGTTTTCCCGCATTGTCGTTCCAAACGCACATATAAAAAAACTGTTGGCTCTCGTTATTCAGGGTACGGTTGAAATACCAACGGATGGCACGCAGGGTATCGGGCGATTTGTTCAGTTTGAAGCGATAGGCGAGTTGTGATCCGGCGGGGGTCAACCCGTAGCTTGCATCGGGTGTGCCGTCGTCGTACGCGAAATAATTATAAAACCGCTGGATCGACTCCATGGTGTCGCCGATGACCGAACCCGGCGTGGTTTCCCTGACTATATGTTTTTGCAGGAAAATGGCGCTGTCGGCCGATCCGATTGGGAGCAGGAAAGGAAATTCGGGATGCGCGAATTTCTGATAGGTCACGAAAGGCACCTCCGTGTATGGCTGAATATTATAGTTTCCGCCATTGTAGTTTTTTGAATAGCTGCCCTCCGTATTTGAAATGTAGTAGTTGTAGGATGACATGTGTGGATCCAGGTCGCGGTTGGTCATCACGATGTTCAGGGTGTCGCGGATTTCATTGGTGGGATCGTCGCAATATTGCGGATAGGGCATCGATTCATAGCGGTCGAGCAAGGATGGCGGACGGTAAACAAACCGCAATTCGGGATAGACCGTATCGCTCTTCGAACGGTTCAGATTCAGATACACCTGGTCGATATTCCACTGATCGCAGTTGCTCTGCCAGCTTGGTTCCGCGCTGCTTGCAAGGCTGACATAATTGAAGAACTGGAACCTGAATTTGGATGTAAAATAGACCGGATCCGTGATCGGAATCATCACCCTGACAAACCATTGGTTGGTCTTAAGATAAAAGGTATCGAGCGACATTCCGGTCGAAAACCATACCTTGTTCCAAAGATCGGGGATATGGTAAGTTGAGTCGGTGGTGATGCTGTCGTGGGCGGGTGCAACCAGCAGTTGCAGAATCAGTGAATCGGCTGCCTGCGGTGCGCGCGCCCTGCCCTGCGGTTGATAATAAAAACTCAGGTAGACCGAATCGGCCGGAGTTATTTTCCTCTTCACGGGTGTAAAAAGTGAGTCTAAACGGATATAGCGGCTGGTCAGGTGGTCGGCAATAAAGGCCTGGGGCCCGGGTACGGCGTGGGTATACATCGTACCCGAATCGTTGATGGCGTCGAGGGTTACAGCGCCCATATTCACGGGATAAACCGGAATTTCATTGTTCTCAAATGCATACCGGTCGATCCACAACCGGCTGTCGGGGAACACTTTGTTTCCTGAAAAATCATCCCGGAAGGGGAGATTTACCGGAATGGTATCATCGGCAAGATGCAGTTGCTTTTTTGCCCGTAGTTCCTCAAACCTGGCCTTGACAACCGGATTCACCTGCAACCCGGTCAGGATTTCCTGTGCGAAAACCCCTGACCCGAAAATCAACAATAGGAGCAAGGTGACTAAAAGCCTTGCGAATAAGAAGTTATGATGCAGTATCCTGAATGTTATTTGCTTCACTATGAATGGGATAAAGAAAAAATTCAAAGTTCAAAGTTTAAAATTTATATGTCACTGGTAAAATCTTTTAAAGTCCTATGGTTCCTCTGATCGGAGGGTGTCGGGTTGCTCTTCGTTTCCTTTTGCACCCATGCCCACCGACACGGTTATCACAGATCCTTTGCTGATCATGGTTCCCGGTTTAACGGGTTGACCTTCGAAATATTGATTCTGAACCGCGTCGGCATCAAATGAGGGAATATACAGGATCTTACCGAGTTTCAGTCCGGCCGCTTCGACCATGGTCTGAGCCTGCCGCAAGGTCAGGTCGCGGAGGTCGGGCATGGGCGTCTTTTCCGCGACCATGGAGGTAATCGTGAGATAGACCATCCGGTTTTTCTTGACCTTTGCGCCGGGAAATGGATCCTGTGTCAGCACCGAACCCTGGGGTTTGTCAGCATCAAAAATGGAATCGATCACCGAAAACTGGTAATTTCTGAATTCCGGATTTCCGGCAACTTCCTGCAGATACCTGCCCCTGAAATCGGGGACCACGATATAATCGTCGTGTTTCGTGTACCACGAAAGTCCCTGGAGGGTTATCCATATCAATATTACGGTAATCCCAATGGCAATAAGGAAATGCTTTAAAAACCTGCCTGAAAAAAGAAACCGTAAAAAATTCATCCGATACTTTATCTCATTAACCCGGAAACATCAGTTTTATTGTACTTTCCAAAAGTCACCGCAAACTTACTGAAAAATTGACTTTTCCGCAAGGAGTGTCAATTTGTACTATTTTTGCAACAATAAATTCTCAGTTATGTTGAACGTTGCCATTGTGGCCGGCGGAGATTCTGGCGAATACAGGATCTCCATGAACAGCGGCCGACAGGTAGAACTGAACATGGATCACGGGCTGTTTAACCCCTTTCTCATCAGAGTCAGGGGGAATGATTGGAGCTATCGGATTGGTATGAAACGGTTCCCGGTCGATAAAAATGATTTCTCGATCCGTCTTGGAAAGAGAAAGATAAAGTTTGACGTTGTTTTTAACGCCATCCACGGAACCCCGGGTGAAAACGGGATACTGCAAGGTTATTTCGACATGCTGCATATTCCCTGTACCTCATCCGGCGTTACCACCGCGGCGCTGACCTTCAACAAAAGTTACTGCAAAGATGTAGTGGCAGCCTGCGGGATTACGACTGCACGGTCCATGCACCTGTTTCGCGAACAATTCCCCGATCCCGATGATATTTTAAAAAAGCTCGCACTTCCCTTTTTCGTGAAACCCAATAATGGAGGCTCCAGTGTCGGCATGTCGAAGGTGAGCCACAGGGATGGTCTGGAACTGGCCATAGTAAAGGCTTTTCGGGAGGACAGAGAAATCCTGATCGAGGAATATATTTCCGGGCGGGAACTTACTTGTGGTGTTCTGAGGAGTGAAGGGAAAATTGTGGCGCTGCCCGTTACGGAGATCATTCCTAAAAACGAATATTTTGATTTCGAGGCCAAATATAAAAAAGGCATGTCGGATGAAGTGGTTCCGGCAACGATACCTGCTAAGGTCAGCGATTTATGCCGGGAAATATCGGCAAAACTCTACCGGGAACTGGACTGCAGGGGTGTGGTGCGTTTCGACTATATCTGGAACGGCGTCGATTTTCACTTTCTCGAAGTCAACACCGTACCCGGAC
Organism: Alphaproteobacteria bacterium; assembly: GCA_009928665.1. Classification (GTDB taxonomy): domain Bacteria; phylum Bacteroidota; class Bacteroidia; order Bacteroidales; family FEN-979; genus CAIVAT01. The sequence goes on along the minus strand of SACF01000002.1, from coordinate 125,132 downwards.
TTTCGGCCGCCAGCATTGTCCCCAAGATGGCCCGCGCCCACGGCTGGAGCTTCACGGAACTGATAACACGACTGATCCGGGAGGCAATCCCTCAAACATGATGAAGAAAGATTCTCACCATGACTGAACTCCTTTTTGCAACCAATAACCTGCACAAACTGCGCGAAATCCGGGATATCCTCGGAACGGTCTGTTCCATTAAATGCCTGAAAGAGGTTGGCCTTGATATCGAAATTCCCGAGACTTGTGATACCCTTGAAGGGAACGCATCACAAAAAGCATGGTTCATCCATGAAAAGACCGGGATGAATTGTTTTGCCGATGATACCGGGTTGGAGATCGACGCGCTCGCCGGACGACCCGGCGTGTTTTCAGCGCGCTATGCCGGCCCCGGCTGCTCCTTCGATGACAATATCGAGAAGGTTCTTCTGGAAATGAAAGATGTTACCGACCGTACAGCCCGTTTCAGATGTGTGTTCTCCCTGATCCTGGAGGGCGTTGAACATACCTTTGAGGGAGTGGTGAACGGCAAAATTCTCACCGCGAGAAGCGGAACCGAAGGCTTTGGCTATGATCCGGTATTTTTACCCGATGGCTACCGGCAGTCCTTTGCCGAAATGCCACCGTACCTTAAAAACGGGATCAGCCACCGGGGCCGGGCCGCCACAGCCATGGAACATTTCCTGAAAAACAGAAACCGGTAAGTCAGAAAGACTGATTGTGGAGAAAGAAAGAGGGTGGCCTTTTAAGCCACCCTCTTTGCCATATATTAAGCATTCATATTGATGCAGGATCATCGCACTCAGGGGAAAATCACGCCTTTGAATTTCGTGATATCGGCCTGGGGGATCGAACACCCGTATTTGGCATTGATAGCCTGAATAAAATAATTGGCTGTCAGTGCATTTCCTCTGGGATTCAGATGTACGCCATCGGTTGAGAAGAGTCCGCCGGTGATGAAGCTCGTGGTGAACTTGACCCCGTCGAATACCATCCCGGTCTTAAAGAGTTTCAGATAGCCATTCATGTCGACCAGCGCGAGGTTGAATGTTCCGGCAACATTGGCAATAACCGCGTTGTAAGCGGCAATCCGGGCCTGTATAACCTGTTGCTCATCCGTATCGAGGATATAATGTCCTGCGATGGGGTAGGGCTTCGGAAGCGGTACCGCCGTCGGATCGGCGACCCCCATTCCTTTGCATTTAATCGAGTCCGTCGGAATGGTAAGCAGGAGAAGATCCCCCGGTTTCATCTGTGCCCAGGAACCATCACCCTTTACATAAACAAAGGGATTCTGGCCAACCTGCCAGTGAATATCGGGATGCCCGTACATGGTGTAGAGAATGTTCAGTCCCGCGGCCTGTGCCGAATCGAGTATCACACTGTTATAAGGCAGGGAAGCTGAAATGGTCGTGAAATAAGGAATGCTCGTGATATCGGGAACATTCGCCAGGACTCCTTTGGGTTTTTTTGCTGAAGTTGCAAGGGCGCCAACGGCCAAAGGATAATATTTTGCAAAGGTATCGGCGGGTGTCAGCAACTGGTCGGTTCCGGCAACGGCTGACTGAAGGATGTCAAAATTCCCGATCCACATCGAGAAAAATGTCGGCTGTTGGGTGATGGCATCCTGAAGAATTGAAGCATTGACGGAGGATGCGAACCTGACATAATAGGGATTGAACGGATGGCCGTCGGGGGTGGGATCGCCGAGACGGTTGTAGAAGATGCTCTGTACCGTCGCGCCGGTAACTCCCATATTGTTATAGGGACCTGCAACGGTAGGGGGCGAGAAGAGTTGCTGTTTCAAGGTGTTCTGATCCGGGTTGTCAATAACGACAGCCGGTTTAAGGGAAGCGGTTCCCGTCGGATTTCCCTGGCAGTCTTTGTCGGGAACAATTTTGAGGGCCAACTTTGTATAGTAAAAGAGTCCGCCTGGGATGGGAGTAAATCCGACGCCATCCTCGGTACCGATCAAGGGCTGCCTGAAGGCGCCCCCGCCGACGGTTTGAAACTGGGAGGCCAGGATGTTCGGGTAGGAGTTCTGTTGACCTGAAAGATAGAGTGCATTATCGCTGTGTCCCGATGTCAGGGAATTGCCGACAGCAACATAGTTGGAAAAATCGACACCATTGGAAGATGCAGGATATTCATCGATTTTTTTATCACAACCGGCCAGGAATGCGACTGATAATATGATGAAAAGAAGTTTTTTCATAGGATGAATTTTTTTAGGTTAAAAATTGTATGTCAAACCAATCCCGGGAGTGAAAACCGCGTTGCTGTATGTTCCGGCAAAATTGTCGGGACTGTAAGTGCCACTTCTTTCCAATCCCATGATATACAGGAATGCAGCGTCGATGCTGAGTCCTTTCACAGGCTGAATGGAAAGGCCGCAGGTCAACCCGATCTGGTCGAGACTCGGAGTCTGGGGATTGAGGTAGTCATCCTTAACCGGCGATGGGTCATAATAACCGCCGATTCTGAAGGTCAGCAGGTCATTCATCCGGTACTGGGCGCCGATACGGGGAATCAGTTTATTCTCATACAGGGTCGGATTGGCAGTCCGGCCGACGGCAGAAGTCTTCGTCTCAAAGTCGAAAACGAGCGAATCATAGGTATTCCAGAAAACATAACACAAGTTCAAACCGATCATCCACTGGTTATTCTTACCGAATTCATAAGAAGCGCCGAAATCGAGATTTGCCGGAAGGGGGAGCATGACATCCACCTTGTTATTCGGGAACTGTGCACTGAGTGAAGTTGGTACCGTGAAAGTAGCATCTGCGCCCTTGACTTTCATTTCGATTTTGGAACGATAATCAATTCCCAGACTGAGCCCTTTGACCGGCTTAACCATGATCCCGGCATTGAACCCGAAATTTCCGGTACTTCCCTGAATGTTCAGGGTTCCATCGCCGTTCGAACCCTGCAACGGTATGGCTTTGTTCAAATCGACAGAGCCGTAAGAGTATACCAGTCCGACCCCGATCCCGATGATGTCTTTGAATTTATAAGAAACGGTTGGCTGAAAAGTAAATGCTCTGAAGGTTATATCCTGAATCAGATATTTTCCGATCCACTCTTTACCCCATGAAAGCCCGTTACCGTATGGCGTATTAACTGCCAGACCGACACTGAGGTTCTTGGTTGGCTTGAAAGCAGCATAAAAATAGAGCGGCATGTTGATCTTGTGCTCAAATTTGAATTGTTCCATTACATCCTTCGGCTGAAAAGTGGTCCGGGCCATCAGGAAACTTACACCTCCCGAGAAACTCCAGGTTTCCTTTACAAAGGCAGCACCACCGGGGTTGTAAAAAAGACTACTCGCATCGTAAGTGAGGGATGTTCCGATAAGCCCCATGCCGATGTTCCGCATGCTGTGAAGACCTACCTGATAACCACCTCCAAACGATGTGGATACTGTTATACCAATGAATAACAGCAGAATCGTAATTCTCCTCATAATGGTTGTTTTTGGGTTAATAATGGGCGCAAGATAATAATAATTTTTTATCAGATTGTTTTTAATTATAAAACATTGATTACATGGCTACTGAAAATAATTTATAAAAATTGCCATGTTATGTTAAGACCCTTATATCATTTGAAACCCTTTTAATAATAAGCGTTTTCGAAATTTGACCTGGTGTGACAGCGCTTCCGGTCTTATGATGATGGGCATAACATCCGTATATTTGCAGCTGTTTAAATAGGGTGTTATGTCAGAATTGAAAATCGGAGACAAAGTTAAATTTCTGAATGCATCGGGCGGTGGTGTCGTGGCGAAACTTATCGACAGCCGCACGGTCAGCATTCTGATCGAAGATGGTTTCGAAATTCCAACCATGGTCAGTGAGGTAATTAAAATTGAGACGAATATTCCTGCAGCCCGTTTTTTCAACGAGGATTACCAGGTCGAACTGAAATCAGATCCCGGTGAGGCGACAGAAACCTTTGATGACCGGATGATTTCCCTGCCTGCACACCACAGGAAAGGACGGAAGTCGGAGGATATTTTTTTAGCCTTTGTTCCGCATGACCAGAAATGGCTCATTACCGGCGCTGTTGACATAATGATCATAAATAACACCAGCTATGATGTGCTGTACAACATCTTTGGCAGAACACATCTGGGACATTATGACGGCATTGATTACGGCAGCATGTTACCTGACACCCTGGTGCTTCTCGACACCGTTAACCGGGAGCAACTGACACGCTGGACCGAAGGCTGCATTCAGTTTCTGTTTCACAAACAGCAATCGGGAAATGTGCTTCCCCCTTTCAATTCCGAATTCAGGATCGAAGGCAAGCGGTTTTTTAAAGAGGGGAATTACAGGGAACATCCTCTTATCCAGGGCAAAGGAATTGTAGCAAGAATTCTGTCGCTGAGCTCCTACCTCGGGGAACCTTCCACCGAAAAAGATCCTTCAAAAAAGCAGGACGAAAAATCTGCCGAAGAGGTTCCGGCTATCATGAACCATGTTACTTCAACAGGTGAAGCTGTTGTCGATCTCCATATTCATGAGCTGATCGATGATCCGTCGAACATGGAACAATCGGAGATCCTTGATTTTCAGATTCGTTATTTTCTGAAATGTCTCGACAGCGCCAGGATGCGTCATTTCAAACGGATTACCTTTATTCACGGGGTTGGTAACGGGGTGTTGCGTGACCAGATCTTGCAGCGGTTGTCGGCTACCGAAGGGGTAGAATACTTCGACGCTCCGATGGTTCAGTACGGAGTGGGTGCGCTGGAAGTGAGGTTGCTGTATAACAGATGATTACCGTATAACAGGTAAAAGTTACTTTACAACGGTCACTTTTCGGGAATAAACATTCGTCCCGGTGTTCAAACGCAGAATATAGATTCCGGATTTCAGGTCATTACCCTCGAGCGTTAATTCATGCTTCCCGGCCTGGAGCGCCCCGTTAAAAAGATTTAACACGGGTTGCCCGAGCGAAGAATAGAGCTGCAGGGAAACCGGCGCGTCATTTGGAAGGTAGAATGATACTTTGGAGGTATTGTTCATTGGATTCGGCCGGACTGTAAACCTTCCGGCAGCCTCAGATTCTGTCACCGATACCGGTGCCTCATACCACATATCACTGGATTCGTAATATCCGAACTGGCCGCCCTGTTTGATGATGGTGCCGCTTGACGAAAGTTCATATACACCGTTACCGTTGGTGCAGCAGATCCCGTCTCCTCCTGAATCGTAGAGGGTAAAACGATAACAATCCGGTTTTGGCAGGGTGATGGTCTGCTGGTGGATCTTGTTTGGCTGGGTATAGGGACCTCCGAAGGCAACGGTTTCACCGAGCGAGTTCTTAAACGCCCACGTCGTCTGTTCCGGAGCGTTGTCGGTACGGATGACCACCTTTACCTGGTTGGTCGAAACCGGGGCATTGGTAAAAGTAAAATGGAGCGTATCGTTCTTGGGGTACTGGTCGGTCCCGGTGTTCGGCATTGTTGAATAAACAAGGAGTTCGTTCTGTTCGCGGATGGCAAAGGAGTATTCGGGCAGAACAACGACTGTCTTTTTCAGGCTTTCCAGTCCTCCGATCCAGGTATAAGATTGTTCCGGCCCGTCGTTGACACGATATTTGAAGGTGAGATTCTGGAGCATCGAATTCCCGTTGTTCCGGATCCGGATCGACGGGGTTAATTTGCCGATACAGGTTTTTGGAAGCACATCAATGACCTCCATAACCTGGGCATCAAGATCATAAGGCAGCGTCAGCGGGCTTGTAGCGCTGAGAGCCGCCTGATGAACTTCCTTGGAGACCTTGTTCTGGACAAATCCTACCGCGGCAATCTGGGTTTTGTCATAAACGTTCGCAAATTTCCAGGCGCCCTCGAGGATTACATAATCACCGGCTTCCATTTGTGAAGGCAGGGAGGTACCGTTGGCGCCCGGGAGCATTTTTTTCATCACATTGTAAAAATCCTTCTCTCCGTTTGATCCCGGGGAGTTGTTAAAATGAATCCACTTTTCGATGATCACATTGTGAGCAACCAGGTTCTCGGCGATTCCCTCCGTACAGGTTATCAGCATGGTCGAATAAACCGAATCCTGGGCAGTCGATAACAAATGTTGCATTTGCATCGAAAAAGGCGATTGTATTGCATAACGGGCGTCGATCTTGCCCTGGGTCACATTGGCCGGCGCCCCCAGATACGATGAGCCGGTTTGCGGAACGCCATCCATCAGCGCGTGCGGAACTCCGTTGACATTGTAATAGGTAACCCGGGTACCGACATCGGCCGGATTTTGTGCATTCATCGGGTCGGTGCCCGGCCAGTTGGTATGATATTTTATGGAGGTGCACTTGGAAGCATTCGCGTTCAGTAACGCATCAAACCCCGGATTCTGTGCCGCACAGGGTGAACAGCTTGCATTGGTAAACTCTTCAAAAAGGATAAAACGCTGCGACTGGCTGAACCCGGCAACGACTATCCACAGGATTGAAAAAAGGAGGTAAAATTTTTTCATGGAATCAGGATTTGATAATTTTCAACAAATGTAAGAAATATTACAAAAACAGGAAAGCCGGTTTATCCATTTTTTGTATTTTTGCAAAGAACCAAGAACCATTCGTGTATATGAAAAAAATCTACCTCTTTACCCTGATCCTGACCAGCCTTACCTTCTATGGCATCGCTCAAAGTGTCACGCTCATCTCTAAAGCCGGGATCCTCGGTCAGAATACCACCCTTATCCAGGCCGGAACTCCCGATAGTTCCGAACTGATCACCTATGTGGACGTGAAAAACGTTACCACCGAACCGATTAACATTTTCTGCAAGAAATCAGTCCTCTCTGTGATGGATTCGACCGAATCGGTTATGTGCTGGGCCGACGGATGCTATCCTTCCTGGGTCACCGTCTCTCCTTCAGCCAGAACCATTGAGCCCGGCGAAACGGTCTCTGAATTCAGCGGTCACTATGTATGGATCGGCAAGAATCTGGGATTTACCTCCGGCGAATCGGTGATCCGCTGGGTTTTTTACAATTCCTTTGATATGGCCGATTCGGTAAGCCTCACCGTTTACTATACCACCTATGGAGCAGGCCTTGCAGAATCCGGAATCGGCCCGACTGCCTTATCCAACAGCTATCCCAACCCTGCTAACAGCCAGGTGACCATCGGATATTCAATCCCGACGGGAACCGACGGCGCAATCGTGATCCGCGATGTTTTAGGATCCGCAAAGAAAACCGTCGGCCTTGAAGAGGCTTCGGGTAAGGTGAGCATCAACACTTCAGACCTTGGCTCCGGTATCTATTTTTATTCACTGGAAGTGAACGGAAAGACTGCCCAAAGTAAAAAGCTGGTGGTGCGACACTAATAAGGATTTTCTCCGTTTCGGGAAGATAAAATAACCCTGCTTTCCATGACATTCAGGAGGCAGGGTTTTTTATTGGTGAAACTGAATCAGAAGCATAATTTATTCCACTCATTATCGATCCAGTATAATCGATTGTCCCGAAACCCACCCACGCAGGAAGGTAGGCACTTTATCAGCTTCGTACAAGATGGAAGCCGCGGGAGCGACACCGGGAAACAACTCCACAAAATACCACGTGTTTCCTTTTCCCAGGTTCTTAACAGCCAGTACTGCACCACGGGTCTTCTGGCGGTATTTTGCAATGATGTTACCGAAAGTTTCAAGCCTTGGAATGAAAGGTTCGTTCAGCCTTGCTGCCGAAGCCCGCACCATCATCGTGTCGGAAACCGATCTGAATGATATGGCTTTATCCCAGTATTCCCGGGGTTCCTCGGTGTACTTATAGGCGACGGTTTGCTTCCCTTTGATGAAAACCGGAACCGATTCCTCCCATTTCACTTCATAGTCACGGGTAAAATAAAGGTAATCCTCCCCACACCCCGGATCCCCGGTTTGCAGATAGGTTAAAAGGCCGTTCTTTCTCATGAATTTGGTGAGATACTGATAATCCTCGAAAACCAGTTCAAAAGAGTCTCCCCGGTTCAGATAAATCCGGGTAATGTCCGGCAATCCACCACTGAAACCACTGAAGATCAGATCGATCTTGCCATCACCGTCGATCTCCACGGGATAGAGGGACTTCCGGAGATCTTTCAGAGTCCTGTTTGACAGGGAATCATTTGTAAATTGTTGAAAATCATCGGTGTTTTGCGTGATAAACCGGTCGATTTCCTTTTTGTAACCGCTTTCAGAGATCCTCTTCAGATGAATCTTCTCAGGCCGCGGAATATGGACATACCGTTTCCAGTAAAAGGTATCCGTCGCGGTTGTATAGGTTTTAATGGGTATCTGACCGTAAAGCCCTCCTGTAAACAAACCCAGGAACAGAAGGGCCAACAGCCGGTATTTGATACTTGTTTCCAAGGGTTTATTTGATTCCGAATTCTTTTTTGATGACATTCATGTAATCGAGTTTTTCCCAGGCAAAGAAGGTGACCTTCTTCCGGTAGACCTCTTTGCCGTTCCCGTTGACGGTTTTTGGTTTTTGCCCCTTGACCGGGTAAAATACTTCGACTTCAGCCTCATAAGAGTCCCGTCCGAAATGTCCGTAAGAAGCCGTACGCAGGAAGATCGGATTCTTCAGGCCGAACCGCTCCACGATGGCATACGGTCGCATATCGAATATTTTTTGAATCTTCTCGGCGATGATTCCGTCGTGGAGGATCTTTCCTTTTTTATCTTTAACATTAGCCGTACCGTACGTGTTGACAAACAATCCGACCGGTTGGGCAACCCCGATGGCATAGGCTACCTGGATCAATACCTGATCAGCTACTCCGGCAGCCACCATGTTTTTCGCAATGTGCCTGGCTGCGTAAGCAGCCGAGCGGTCGACTTTAGAGGGGTCCTTTCCTGAAAATGCGCCACCACCATGTGCGCCGTGGCCTCCATAAGTATCGACAATGATCTTGCGACCGGTAAGTCCGGTATCGCCATGGGGGCCGCCGATCACGAATTTCCCGGTGGGATTAACGTGGAGTTTAAAGTCGTTGTGAAACAGATTTTTGACTCTGGCGGGAATCACTTTTTTTACCCTTGGGATAAGGATTTTAAGTACATCTTCACGGATCTTGTCCTGCATGGCCCGTTCCGCCTCTTTCTCAGCTTTAATTCCGGCTGCCTTTGGCCGGATGAAATCGTCGTGCTGGGTGCTAACAACGATGGTATCGATTCGGACAGGCTGACCCTCATCATTGTATTCGATGGTTACCTGTGATTTGCTGTCGGGTCTCAGGTATTTCATCTGCCGGCCTTCCCGCCGGATAGCGGCTAACTCCTGGAGCAGAATGTGTGCAAGTTCACTCGACATGGGCATGAAATTGTCCATTTCACGGCAGGCATAACCAAACATCATTCCCTGATCGCCGGCTCCCTGGTCCTCTTTCTTTTCACGGACCACTCCCTGGTTGATATCGGCTGATTGTTCATGAATGGTTGAGACGACTCCGCAGGAATCACAATCGAAACGGTACTCTGCCTTGGTATATCCTATTTCGCGGATAACACGGCGCACACTCTCCTGCACGTCGACATAGCCCTGGGTGCGGACTTCCCCGCCGCAAACCACCAGGCCGGTGGTGACAAATGTTTCACAGGCGACCTTGGATTCAGGATCCCAACGCATGAATTCATCCAGCAATGCATCCGATATCTGATCGGCAACTTTATCGGGATGTCCCTCTGAGACAGATTCCGAAGTAAATAGATAAGCCATAATGTTGATTTTAGATTTATTTTTTACGATTTACGATTTAATTTTTGACGGGATCATTACCATCCAGGCAAGGGTTGAAAGACAGTCTCACAGACCCGGGGCCGAAGATTGGCGCTGATACCTAAAAAATGGAAGATGATTGAAAGAGGGAAAATTGTTTTAGCATTTTTTTCCAGTGGTTGCAATCAATCAAATCTGTCCACCATTTGTGGGCAAAATTATGAATTTTTTTTTATTTGGAAAAATTCCTGAATTTTCAGGTTCTGGTCAGTCAGCGCCTATTTTATCGCAGTGTTCTGTGGAATCTTGATCTTGTCCTTGAGGGTCAGTCCGGAAAGTACCTGGATATTCAGACCGTCGGAGAGGCCGGTTTTTATGAATCGTTTCTCGAAAGTCTGTGGTCCGGTTTCAACTTCCACAAAGGCTGAGTCCTTGTCAAACTGCAACAGACTTTCTTTTATGGCCATTACACTGTCGGCGCGCTGCAGCACAATATCGGCATTGGCGCTGTAACCGGCTCTCACGAACTGGTCATTTTTCAGAAGCACATCGGCTTTGATCTCAAACTGAACGGCGCCGTTCTCCAGCACACCCTTGGGGGCAATGTATTTCAGAGTGGCCATGAAGGTGTCGTTTTCAATGGCGCCCACGGTCAGCAGGAGGGGCATTCCGGGCTTGATCTTTCCCACTTCGGTTTCATCGACTTTACCCTGGAAAATCATATCACCGATATCGGCAACGCTTGCAATGGTGGTTCCGGCATTGAAGTTATTGGTCTCAATGACTGAGCTTCCCACTTTGATGGGAATATCGAGGATCATTCCGTTGATGGTGGAACGGATCAGGGTATTGGTGGCCTTACCCGACCGTTTGTTGACTCCTTCGCGGATCAACTCCAGGTTTGCTTCAGCGGCATCCATTTCCTGGCGGGCATTTTTAAATGTTACCTGGCTTTGCTGGAATTCCGTTTCGGCGATGACACCCTGCTTAAACAGCCTCTCCTGCCGGTCGAAATTCAGTTTGGCATCGTCATAGGCTATTTTTGCACGCTCCAGCCTTCCTTCGGCATTGTTGAGGTTGACCAGATCGGGGATGATCCGTACTTTCGCGATCACATCGCCGCTGTGCACCTTTTCGCCAGCCTCAACATAGATCTCTTCAACAATTCCTGAAACCTGCGGTTTGATCTCAATCTCTTTGCGGGGGATCACCGAACCTGTTGCCACTGTTTTCTTGATGATATTGGTTTTAAACGGGGTCTCCGTCTGGAAAACAACAGGCTTCTCCTTTGATTTATTGTACAGGTATATTATGGTTGCAGCAAACAGTGCCAGGATTAATACAAGAACCGATATTTTAATGATTTTCTTCATTTGTTACAGATTGTTTTTTCCTTGAGTATATAAAGTTTATTCATCACAATTCATATCTCAGGGCGTCGATAGGTTTCACCGAAACTGCCCTTTTAGCGGGGATCAGACCTGCCAGAACCCCTGAAATCACAAGTATGGTCAGCGCTGAGACCGCTACGTTGAAGTTGACTCCCGGATGGAGAAACATCTCGGTTGCGGCCCCGGAACTATCGAGCAGGTAGTTGATCAATTCCAAAAGCCCCACACCCAGAACCAACCCGAAGTAGCCAGCAAAGGTTGTCAAAACGACCGATTCCGTGATGATCTGCGTGATCACCATCCGGGGTGTTGCTCCCAGGGCGCGTTGAATGCCTATTTCACGGGTCCGTTCCTTTACGACAACCAGCATGATATTGCTTACGCCAATGATCCCGGCAATCAGCGTTCCGGTACCGACAATCCATATCAGCAATCTGATGCCGAAGAACAAACCGACCATTTTACGGAATTCGACCTCGAGGTTGAAATGGCCGATAGCCCGGTTGTCGTCGGGCGAAACTGAGTGACGTTTTTTAAGGATTTCTACCGCTTTGTTCTCTACGACGGCAACCGGCACACCATCACGTGAAGTGAGGACGAAAAAGCCGATGGCATTTCCCATGTTAAAAGTTTGCTGCAGCGTCGTAAATGGCATGTGTATCCTTTGGTTATCCTGGGCGGCGGCCTCCCCGTTACGCTTCGAACGAAAGACACCGATCACCTTGAAATATACCCCGTTGATCTGGATGTACTGATTGATCGGATCATCTCCCTTTTCAAATAAAATATCCACCACCCGTTGGCCGACAACAATCACTTTTCGTTTCTCTTTCAGATCAAAATCATTGAGAAATCTACCGGAAACCATGTTTACCGGATCAATGTTGTTGAAAACCGGGTAATCGCCAAAAATGGGAAATTGCCCTGATTTCAGGTTTCTGATCACAGTACTGCTACCGTCATATCCGCCGACATTGGTACGCGGAGCTAAATATTTGATCTCGGGTATGCCGTCGCTCAGGGCTTTGATATCGCTGTTCTCATACTCGAACGAACGACCGCGGGTAAATCCTTTGTAAGGAATAGTAGTCCGCTCTGCCCAGAAAAATACCGAGTTGGTAGCCATGTCACCGAAATTCTGCGAGATACCATTTTGCAGACCGTTGCCGGAACCCAGCATGATGACGAGCATGAAAATCCCCCAGAATACGCCGAAAGCCGTCAGGAAGGTTCGAAGCTTGTTCGAACGCAATACGTGATATATCTCGAGCCATCGGTCCAGGTCAAACATCGCTATTCGTCTTTTAATGCTTCAATTGGTTTGATTCGTGCGGCCTTGGACCCCGGTATCAATCCCGCAATGGTGCCGGCAATGATTAATAGGATCGTGGCGCCTGCGGCAATGGCCAGACTGGCTTCCGGATTTCTGAAAAATTCGGAAGGAGGCAGGTTTTTCGAAACCAGCTCAAGCAACCCGATACCCAGCACAAGCCCTATATATCCTGCGAAAGCAGTGATCACGATCGATTCCTGTACGATCAGAAATACGATGGATGCCGGGGTTGCCCCGAGCGCTTTCCGGATCCCGATCTCCTTGGTTCGTTCGTTGACCGAGATCATCATGATGTTGCTTACCCCCACGACACCGGCGATGATGGTGCCGATCCCGATGATCCAGATGAAGAGCCGGATCCCGGCAAAAAGCGCGTTGAACCTCCGTACATCCTCACTTTTGTTCCAGATCTCAATTGCACGGCTATCATCAGGGTCCACCATATGTTTGGTCGAAAGTGTGGTCCGTGCGATCCGAACCATCGCGTCCGCATCCAGCTGGGTTGCATTGCCTGTGGTAAATGAAATCTGGTTGATTACCGTATTCCCGCTGAAAACCCTTTGCGCCGTGGAAATCGGTATATAAATCCGTTGCTGCTCATGATCGTTGCGGCTGAAATCCCTGAAAACACCGACTACCTGGAATAAGACACCATTGATGTTGACATATTTTCCAATGGCAACCGTGTCGGGCGCTTTAAACAGCGCGTCTTTCACCTTTTCACCGATAACAGCCACCTTACGGAAATCAACGATGTCGATGTTGTTCAGGAACCTTCCCTGGATAACCGTCACTTCCTTGATTATGCCATAATCGGGATGACAGGGAGAAAGAAAGAAAGTCCCATAATTGTTTTTATAGGAGGTGAGTCTATTCCCCATGAACAAACGGGCCGATATACGATCATAGCCGGGTACCGTCTGCTTAAGCGCCTTATAGTCTTCATTCGTGAACCTGATCTGACGGCCCACCTTCATTCCTTTGTAGGTCATATTGGTCAGCCCGCTGCTGATCCAGACACCGTTAATTGCTCCACCCCGGAAATTCTCACGGACACCGTTTTCAAGCCCGTTCCCCGAACCCAGCAATATGATCAGCATGAAAATCCCCCAGGCAACACTGAACCCGGTCAGAAAAGTACGGAGCTTGTTTTTTTTCACCGTACTGTAAATCTCCTGCCACTTATCGAGTTCGAACACAGTCTGTTTTTTAATTGTTAACGATGTCGGTTATCATTCCGTCGGTGATACGGATTGTTTTCCGCGTACGCGCCGCAATATCATGCTCGTGGGTCACGATGATCATGGTTATTCCTTCTTTGTTGATCTCCTGAAGCTGATCCATTACTTCGAGCGAAGTCACTGAATCGAGCGCTCCTGTGGGCTCGTCGGCCAGGATCACCTTGGGATTCGTGATCATGGCCCGCGCTATTGCAACCCGCTGCTTTTGTCCTCCCGACAATTCCGAGGGCAAATGGTGGGCCCAATCCCCGATCCCCATCCGGTCGAGATACTCCATCGCGATCAGGTTGCGCTTTTTACGTTTGACATTCTGATAATACAGGGGCATGGCCACATTTTCCATGGCATTCTTGAAAGAGATCAGGTTAAAGGACTGGAAGACGAATCCCAGCATTTTATTCCTTAATTGTGCGGCTTTTTTCTCACTTAATTTATTCATTTTCAGTCCATTAAGCAGATATTCTCCCTGGTCGTAGGTGTCGAGGATTCCGAGAATGTTTAGCAGCGTCGATTTCCCGCTGCCGGAAGCCCCCATCACGGAGATCATATCCCCCTGTTCGACATTGAGGTCGATACCTTTCAGAACATGAAGGCTGTTCTGACCGGTAGTGTAGGATTTATGAATGTTTCGGATCCTGATCATAAATTATAAAATGAGTTTTTAGTTATTGTGACATAAGACAATAGGGCTGGTAAAATGTTACAATTTAAACGCAAATTGTTCATTTTTCGCCTGTCGGAAGAGATAAAATCGATAAACAACCACAAAGAAACGCTGAACGAGAGCCACTACAGGATGAGCGCAGTCCGGTCGGATGTTTTTTCTACCTGGTGTGGTTACCGGGAATACGGGAAATAAAAACTGTACCCGGGAACTCAGTTTCGGGTAAGTTCCTGAAAGACCTCTTCCAACCTTTGCTCTTCCTGGTGTAACGAAAGAACGGTCAACTGATGGTCGACGGCAAACTGGAACACGTTGGCCCGGATGTCGCGATCCGCTTCCGGGGTGAGCATCCATGCAGGTGATGCGCCGGCTTGATCATTTGCTCCGGAACGAACCAAAAGTATGGAGCTGGCCTTTAGCACGCCGGGAATCGCCAGGATCAGTTCGGAAGCGACCGGCGAGCTGAATTCAACCCGGATAACCGGCCGGGAGGCAGAGAGGTGTTGCAGGTTCTGTGTCGTGTCGTCAGCAACAATATGTCCTTTGTGAATGATGATGACCCGGTTGCAGATAGCCTCAACTTCCTGCATGATATGGGTCGACATCATGACCGTCTTTTTTTTACCGATCTCCCGGATCAGGTTCCTGATTTCAAGGAGTTGATTGGGATCAAGTCCGGAGGTCGGTTCGTCGAGGATCAATACCTCCGGATCGTGCAACAGCGCCTGAGCCAGGCCCACGCGCTGACGGTATCCTTTCGATAAGGAACCGATGCGTTTATGTTGTTCAGTTTCAAGTCCCGTGAGTTCTATCATCTCGGCGATCCGGCCATTAATATTACTTTTAATCCGGTGTGTCCCGGCGCAGAAATTTAAAAACTCGCGGACATACAAATCCAGGTAAAGTGGATTGTTCTCCGGAAGATAGCCAACCTTTTTGCGTACCTCCATGGATTGCTCAAGGATGTCGAATCCACAAACAGACGCATCCCCCGAGGTGGGAGGGATAAAGCAGGTCAAAATTTTCATCAGGGTGCTTTTACCTGCTCCATTCGGGCCCAGAAGCCCGACAATCTCGCCTGGTTTAACCTCAAGGGAGATTTGGTCAAGCGCTTTCTGCCTGCTGTAGATCTTGGTGATATTTTGTACGGAGATGGACATGGGGAAAGTTAAAATTCAAAATCAGGTATTAGGCATTGGCCATTAGGCATTAGGGAAAAAAGTTTAAAGTTCAAATCAGGCATTAGGCATTGACCATTTGACGCCAAGCAATAGGGAATATGCAATAGTGAAAAAAAGCAATAATTTAAAATTTTCACATTCTCAGATCAACAAATTGACACATCAGCACATCAGCATATTAGCATATTTTCAATCACTCAATCTCTCATTCACTCATTCACTCAATAAATCAGTAAATCAATCAATCAGTCAATAGCTGATCCGCTGGTCAATTTTCGGGCAGATGTCCGGATTTTCGAATCTGTTGCAAAGGTAGGGAAAAATTATTGACCCTTTGGTCTCTGGTTAGGCGATACCGAAAATGAGCGGGTTTACAAATGGTGACTTGATGTTCCTCGCAAAATAATTCGATTTAATGCGAACCTGCTTTACATTCTCAACAAGATGCAGCATCAACAAATCATTTCAGCAGGGATCGTTTCTTTTTCCGGTATCTGAGAAAATAGGTCATCAATGCCGCGATGAATAATATTTCTGCTACCGAAAAGAGGATCCAGTTAAAATGGTCCGGAAAGTAGCCGGAAGCATATTCCTGTACAACAACTTCAGGGGAGATGGCTATAATCTTAACCAGAGGAAATTTTTGAAGCATAAAAATGAGATAATCACTGGTATAGGCGATGATTGTGATTACGGAACCGGCGATCAGCAGGAACCATTCGGAGGTGCGGAGGGGCGCTTTGTGTTGCCTGCTGTTAAAAACGGTGATCAGGACTGCAAGAACAATCATCGTGACGGAGTTGATCAGGGGGGCGGCGACCGGTCCGGTCCAGAGACAGGGGATCAGAAAGAGAAGATCCCATGTAAAGAATGAACCGGGCCATCCGACCAGGAGAAAAAGAAAGAGGTAATAGCAGATATCCCAGATAGCAAAGGCATAGATAAAAGCTGCGAACCTGACCAAAGGCTTTTTAACCGCGACAATTCCGAGGGTGATCAACATAATGATGGTAGCGGTTTCCCGGAGCAGTTCGGTGATAGTCAGCCGGAATCCCAGCGCTTTTATTGGAAAGGCAAAGCCTTCAGGATAAAATACCGTACGGAGATAGATGACCACGGCGCTTTCGAGGTAACCCATGGCGACGGCGAAGATTCCGATCCACAATAAAATAAATCCGGGTTTATAAAAGGTTTGTTTCATGATAACGGGATGATACAAAAATTAGTTAAAGATAATGTAAAAAGTCGGGTTCCTATACCGGACAGGTGATGATTTCCCGAAATTTCAGCATGAAAGAGCGATCAGGTACCCACGTATTTTATAAATCCTGACAGGTGTCCCGGGATTTTCCCCGCCAGGAAATAGGGAAGATTCAGCAGGTAATAAGTCTTGTTCCGCAAAGTTTTACATTGCCTGATGCCGGGTTTTTCGGAGGAGAGCCTGACGGCAAAACTATGGGGTGCTGAATCGACAAACTGGTGCAAAGCCCGCAACCGCCCGGGTTCCCCCGATCTGACCATGACCGGGATCAGCAGTCCTTCGAACTGGATCACGAAATCGACAGCAGCGGATGATTGTGCTTTTTCCCGGGTCCAATAAAGAGGCGCCGGAGGAAAACCGTACCCTGAAAACAGGCCGGCAGGTTTTTGATCAGGTGGTGGCTTTTCCGACCCGGAGCCGGATTGGTATAATCCTGAGGCTGTTATTTCCTGGCCCGCAACCTGCCGGGCGATCTGACCTTCGAACAAGGAGTTCATATCAGTCACTTTGAATAGTGGTCGCTGAATTCCTGAAAAAAAATTCACCAATCCGGTATCGATCATGTGGAGCCGGGGGAATTTTTTCAGATCTGGTTTTACCGGTAAACAGGAATCGGTCAGCGGATACACCAACCGGAGCAGGAATGACTGTTCCAGGGCATGGAACGATCTTTTAATTTCCCTGCTTCCTTTGTCGATGTTCCCGAAACGGCTAAAACTGATCCGTGAAGCTGCAAAGGGGTAACTGTTTTGCATGACATCAAGAGCCAGATCCCTGCTTTTTTTCCCGTTCAGGACCAGGTTAATGGAGTCGGAAATTCGTTGTCCTATGTTTTCATAAATCGTTTTCAGACCTGAAAAACTTCGTGTTGCAAGGTAGCGTGCGGCGATTTCGGGCATACCTCCGATCAGGGTGAAAAGGTGAAAATAGTTCAGGAGCCGTTCATAGGCATAATTGGGAATCGGGATCTGGCGGAATGCCTCCAGGGCAGGCAGGTCATCGGTTTCGATCAGGAACTCTTCGAACGTGAGGGGGGGCAGATAAAGGGGTTGGATGGATGAGGTACTTTTTTCCATCAAAGTGGTCATTTCATCGGTGATGACCGAAGAGATGGCTATGATGAGGGGACCCCCTGTCCGGGTTGGTTTTGACCGGACGGGTTCAGGTTGGTTAAAGAACCAGCGAATGGCGGCCGGGCACCGTGCTATTTCGTCGAGGATGATGAGTGTTCCCGTCCCCCTGATCTCTTTTTCTTTAATGAAACTAAGGGCCGGAATGATCTCCCGGGGATCGGACTCTTGTTCGAAGAGAACCCGGTCGGAAGGGGTATCGAGGTCGACATGGATGTGGTTGCTGAATCTGCCGGCGAACTGATGAATCAGGGAGGTCTTGCCAACACCGGCGGCGCCGAAAAGGCAGAAAGGCTTGTGACGTGGCAGGAGCGCGTTCAGAACACGGAACATATATACATAAAATAAGGCATAAAATTACAAAAAAATGTAACAAAATAAAGGATAATTAAAAAATATGAAATTAATACCATGGATATTCAGGGTGGTATGGAAATTAGTTCTATCTTTGCACCCCTTTTCAATGAGAAAGGATTCATTTAAAAACGATAAGAAACGCATGAATACGTTAAGTTACAAGACCATAAGCGCCAATGCGGCTACAGTGACCAAGGATTGGGTGCTTATTGACGCCGAAGACCAGATACTGGGACGTTTGGCTGCAAAGGTGGCCATGCTTCTGAAAGGCAAGACCAAGACCAACTACACGCCGCATGTGGACTGTGGCGACAATGTGATTATCATCAATGCTGCTAAGGTAAAGCTGACGGGCAAAAAGATTCAGGACAAGGTTTACCTGTCGCATTCAGGTTATCCGGGTGGTCAGAAAGAGATCAATCCGGGAAAGCTTCTTGTCTCGAAACCGACGGCTGTTGTGGAAAAAGCCATTAAAGGGATGTTACCCAAGAACCGGCTGGGTCGTGACCTTTTCCGCAACCTGTACGTCTATCCCGGGCCCGATCATCCGCATCAGGCACAGCAACCAAAACCCATGAAATTAACCTCAATCAAGTAATATGGAAGTAATCAACACCCTTGGCAGAAGGAAGACTGCCGTTGCCAGAATATATCTGAAGGATGGCCAGGGCACCATCACCGTGAATGGCCGCGATTATAAAGACTATTTTCCCACTCCGATTCTTCAGTTCAAGGTGACCGAACCTTTCGAAGTGACGGCCAATCAGGGAAAGTACGATGTCAAGGTAACGCTCGACGGCGGAGGCATCCGGGGTCAGGCCGAAGCCCTTGCATTGGCAATTGCCCGTGCACTGTGTGAAATCAACGAGGAACACCGTCCGGCCCTCAAGGCGAAAGGACTGATGATGCGCGACCCCCGTATGGTGGAGCGTAAAAAGTACGGACAGAAGAAAGCCCGTAAAAGATTCCAGTTTAGTAAACGTTAAAATTTCAGAATTCATAGATCCATTATATGTCACGAACCAACTTTGATGCATTACTGGATGCGGGTGTACATTTTGGTCACCTGCGCCGCAAATGGAATCCTGCAATGGCCCCTTATATTTTTATGGAGCGGAACGGGATCCACATAATCGACCTTTATAAAACCATGGCAAAAATCGATGAGGCTGCCGCCGCGTTGAAACAGATTGCCAAATCAGGGAAAAAGGTGCTCTTCGTAGCAACCAAGAAACAGGCCAAGGAGATTGTCGCCGAGCATGTCCGCAGGGTGAATATGCCTTACGTTACAGAACGCTGGCCCGGCGGGATGCTTACCAACTTCGCCACCATCCGCAAGGCGGTGCGCAAAATGATGTCGATCGATAAACTGATGGCAAGCCCTTCCTATACCAATCTTTCGAAAAAAGAACGGCTCACCCTGACCCGTGAACGGGCCAAACTGGAGAAGAACCTCGGCTCTATCGCCGATCTGAACCGGCTCCCTTCGGCTATTTTCATCGTCGACATTTTGAAGGAGCACATTGCCCTTGCTGAGGCGAAAAAACTGAATATCCCGACTTTTGCAATCGTCGATACCAATTCCGACCCGCGTATGGTCGACTTCCCGATTCCGGCCAACGACGATGCCTCCAAGTCGATATCGCTGATCTTAGGCACCATGATGGAAGCCATCGAAGAGGGACTCGTTGAACGTAAGCTTGACCGAGACAAAAAGGCAGCCGATGAAGAACGGGGAGAGGGTGAAGATCTCGAAATGAGATTGCAATCGCAGGGTCTGGCTGATGAGGATGAGGAGGAAACCGATGAGGATGGTATCAAGATCGTGAAGAAAGATTTTGTCGATACCAAAGTGGCAAAGATGAAAGGCCTTACTCCAGAACCCGAAGATAAATCGAAACCGGCCCGGAAAAGGATCAGTAAACCGGCTCCCGGAAGAAGCAAAAAATGAATTATATCCTAAAACTTTAATATTTTACGTATGACAATTACCGCAGCCGATGTTAATAAATTGCGCCAGATGACCGGTGCAGGGATGATGGACTGTAAAAAAGCCCTGCAGGAATCAGAAGGCGATTTCGATAAAGCCATCGATTATCTCAGAAAAAAAGGTCAGAAAGTGGCTGGCAAACGCGCCGACCGCGATGCCAACCAGGGTTTCGTCTATGCCAAAACTACTGCCGATCAGACTTTCGGGGCCGTCATCATGGTCAACTGTGAAACCGATTTTGTTGGCAAAACCGAAGACTTCATCAATTTCTCCAGGGAACTGCTTGATCTGGGCATCAACAAACGTATCAAAACCGCCGCAGAACTCCTTCCCTTGACTCTTGGAACCTCTACCGTCGAAGAACGGCTGAATGAAATGCTCGGGAAAACGGGTGAAAAAATTCAGATTGCGCACTTCGAAGCCATCGAGGCTCCTGTTGTTTTTGCTTACAACCATTTCGGTAACCGCCTCGCTACAGTGATCGGGTTGAATAAAAAAGACGGGAAAAACGTGATGGAAATTGGTCACGAACTGGCCATGCAGGTCGCCGCCATGAGTCCTGTTGCCGTTGATAAGGAAAATGTGACCCAGGAGGTCATCGACCGGGAAATAGAGATTGGAAAGGAACAGGCCCGCCAGGAAGGAAAACCCGAGGAGATGCTCGACAAGATTGCAACCGGGAAACTTCAGAAATTCTTTAAAGAAATGACCCTTCTGAACCAGGATTTTGTGAAGGATACCAAAAAAACCGTCCGTCAGTACATTGCCGATCATGACAAAGAGTTGATGGTCACGGGATTCAAAAGACTCCAATTGGGAGCGTAAAAATATCTCAAGGAGAAATAAGGGATTATCTTACCGGATAATCCCTTTTTCTTTTCACCCATAAATCTGATTTCAGGATTTTCCTAAAAACTCTTTACCCAATGGGTTCCGCACCGAAAAAGGAAACTGTACGCAGGATGTTCGACGACATCTCCGGAAAATATGATTTTCTGAATCATTTTTTTTCTTTTGGCATTGATCATCTCTGGCGGAAAAAACTGGTGCGGTTGCTGGCGCCCTCCAAACCTTTATCGATCCTTGATGTTGCCTGCGGTACAGGCGACCTGGCCCTCTCGCTGGCACGGCTCCGACCGCAAAGGATCGTGGGAATAGATATTTCGGAAAAGATGCTTGAAATCGGCAGGCAAAAGATCTCCCGGAAGGGTAAGGAACCGGTCATCCGCCTGCAACAAGGCGATGCGGAGCATATTCCTTTTCCTGATAACACCTTTGATGCAGTCACGGTCGCCTTTGGGGTGCGGAACTTTGATGATCTCGGGCTGGGTTTATCAGAGATGCGCCGCGTTCTAAGGCCGGGGGGGTGCATGCTCATCCTCGAATTTTCACACCCGGCGGCATTTCCCATGAAACAGCTGTACGGATTTTATTCGCATACGGTCATTCCGGCGGTGGGAAGGCTCATCTCAGGCAGCAGCACTGCCTATACTTACCTGCCTCAATCGGTGGATGCATTCCCATCCGGAAAAGATTTTCTGGAAATTCTCGACCAGCGCGGACTGGTTCGCGTAAATCAAATAAGCCTTACCGGTGGAATTGCCTCAGTATATACCGGAGAAAAATAAAAACTGCAATCCTGCGTTAAACCTTTCAATGAATAAAAATCTTTTGTTGAAAGCCGGCGGAACCGGCGCCCTGATCCTGGCGCTGGTCATCTTATTTTTCCCAAAACAGGCGGAAAGCCAGCGAAACATAGTGCTGAACATGCCGAATTACGATCAGGAATTGTTCCATTTCGGTTTCGTTTTAGGAGTCAACCAGAGTTTTGTCACCATCCGGCCTATCGCCAATCTGAACTCCTATACCTTCACAAGAAGTTATATGCCTGAAGATATTCTTCCGACACCCGATTCTGCGCGCGTTCTCTCGGTGTCCGCAAGATCCATCCCCGGATTTGTGATCAGCATTCTTGCCAACATGCGGATGGGTGACCATTTCGACCTTCGCTTCCTCCCGTCACTGGCTTTTGGCGACCGGACACTCGAATACAACATCAAAACCTTCACCGCCATCCCGGGCGGTACCGACTCTGCCCTGTTTACAAAGACGAAAAAAGTTCCATCGACCTATATCAGTTTTCCGCTCGAAATCAGATACAAAGCTTTCCGGTACAACAATTTCAGACCCTACCTTCTCGTCGGGGCCCAGTATTCTCTCGATCTGGCCTCCAATGCCAAAAAAAGGGAGGCAAAAAACCGCGATGAAAAGATCGTGAAATTCAATGCTTCCGATTTCTATGCCGAAGCGGGAGTGGGCTTTGATTTTTATAACGAATGGTTTAAATTCGGGGTGGAACTGAAGATGATGTACGGCTTTCTCGATGTTCTGAAACACGAAAATAATATCTACACCGAATCCATCGAAAAGCTCAATTCCAAAATTTTCCAGCTTTCACTGACCTTCGAATAGACCGGATTCCTTTCAGTTGTGTTATATTTGTCAGCCTAAACCGTCAACCATGGCACGAATTGCCGTTTTCCCGGGATCGTTCGATCCGGTGACCAGAGGACACGAGGATATCGTGCGCCGGGCTGTTAAGCTTTTCGATAAAATCATCGTAGCGGTAGGTGAAAATGCAGCAAAGAAATCGCTCTTCACAACAGAACAGCGGCTGTCATGGCTCCGGTCGGTTTTTGCTGATGAAGCATCGGTAGCGGTTGCCTCCTACACGGGGCTGACGGTTGATTTCTGCCTGAAATCCAGCGCCGGATATATTTTACGCGGCCTCCGTTCAGTCGCTGATTTTGAATTTGAACGGGGAACAGGACAGATGAATAAACTGATGGTCCCAACCATTGAGACGGTTTTCCTGCTTTGTGCCCCGGAGTTTTCAGCGCTGAGCTCTACCATCATCAGGGATATCATCCGAAATGGAGGAGACGTAACCCCGTTTATTCCGTCGGGGATTGTGATCGCGAAACCCTGACAAACTGTCGTGCCCGCAGTTCATCTGTGAAATTTCAACAGGTAATGCATGCTTTTTGTTAACTTTGCATTCAAACCGTTCAGGGTGCATTCAGCAATTCGATATTTCCTTGTTTTCCTGGTACTGGGATGTTACCTCCCGGAATCCTTCGCACAGAAAATAACCATCAGGGGCACCGCACCCGGGGCAGAACGCAAGATGATCCGGATTGGCACCCCCGGTGACCTGATCACTTTTCTCGAAAAGCCCCTTGCCGTTTCGACCGTCGATTCGGCCGGAAATTTTAACCTGTCGTTCCAATCAGACCATACCCTTTTAGTCGTCCTCTCCATCGATTTTCATAAGACTGAACTTTTCCTCGAGCCCTCCGGGAACTATTCCCTTCAGATCGCACCGATGAGTTACGATGATCTTACCGAGATTAACCCATTCCTGCAGTCACAGAATCTCTCCTGCAAGATCCTGGGCGCAGGGCCCCAAGAACTGAATGCCGTTATCGAAAGGTTAAATGGTCAATACAGCGACTTTCTGATGGATAAGTTCAAGGAGTTGTATAACGACCGTAACAAAACCGTGCTTGATACCTTTAAAATAAGGCTGGAACGTGAGTTTGGTGATGTGACCGATCCATACTTCAAGGTATATTTTACCTATAAGATCGCCTCCCTCGAGCTGCTTACCCAGACCCGGAGCCAGTGGCAGATCGCACGCAAGTACTTCATCGAACAACCCGTCAGTTATTTTAATGTGGAGTACATGGATTTTTTCAACAACTTCTTCACAAAATACATCACCGTTACCTCCAACATTCTAAGGAAAGTGGACTATCAGTCACTGTTAAAAAATGCCGATCCGTATAAAACCATTCTGAAAGCCATGGTAGCCGATACCCTTTTGAAAAATGAACAACTCAGGGAATTGGTACTGCTGAAAGGCATGATGGAGCTTTATCATACCCCGACCTACAATCAGGATCAGGTTTTGACGGTGGTTAAGAGCGCTTCGGTGACCTCGAAATATGACGGGAACAGGCTGGTAGCAGATAACCTTTACAAATTTCTAACAAAGCTGCGACCCGGCACCCCTGCTCCTGATTTTAACCTGAAGAACCGCGACCAAAAGATGCAATCGCTCCGTTCCTTCAAAGGGAAACCGGTCGTGATGAATTTCTGGACCACCTACTGCGAAGAATGCCTGAATGAGATGGATCTTCTTAAGCCGATCTATGACCGATACAAAGACCGGATCTCATTTATCAGCATTTCGGCGGATAAGTCGTTCTCCAAAATGAAGTTTTTTATCAATCTCAAGAAAGATTATCAGTGGAATTTCCTTTGCACGGAAGACCAGACTGAGATTCTGAAGGATTATGATGTCAGGTCCTATCCATTGTTCCTGATCCTCGACAAGGACGGAAACATCTACCAGTACCCGGCAAAATTTCCCGGGAGCGGACTTGAGACGGAATTACAAAAATTTATTGTTGAATAACTCAATCTATGTTCGATTTTTTTAAAAAGATGCTGGGAAACAAATCTCAGCGCGATATCAGGGTAATCGACCCGTTTGTTGACCAGGCACATGCGGTTTATGAGGAGATCAAAAACCTTTCGAATGATGAACTGCGTGAGCGCACCCTCGATTTTAAAAGACGTATTCAGGAACATATTGCCGGCAAAGAACAGGAAATTGCCGACCTGAAGGTGCAGATCAATGCCGAGGAGACCGAGATTGATGAGAAGGAAAAGCTTTACGGGGTACTTGACAGGCTCGAGAAGGAGATGTATGATCTGACCCAGGAGGTCCTGCTGCAGATTTTACCGGAAGCTTTTTGTGTGGTCAAAGATACAGCCCGCAGGTTTTTCGAAAATGAATATATCGAAGTCACGGCAACCCAGCATGACCGCGATTTGGCGGCGAAAAAGGCAAATGTCGAGATCGTGGATGATAAAGCCAGGTATAAGAGTAGTTGGATAGCCGGAGGTAACATGCTCCGGTGGGATATGGTGCATTACGATTGCCAGCTCATCGGGGGGGTGGTGCTTCACCAGGGTAAGATCGCTGAAATGGCAACTGGTGAAGGTAAAACCCTCGTTGCGACCCTGCCCATGTTTCTGAATGCCCTTCCCGGAAAAGGGGTTCACATCGTTACGGTAAACGATTACCTGGCCAAACGCGACTCCGAATGGATGGGACCGCTCTTCGAGTTTCACGGACTCAAGGTTGATTGCATCGACCGGCATGAACCCAATTCGCAGGCCCGTCGAAATGCTTATCTCGCCGATATTACCTATGGCACCAACAATGAGTTCGGATTTGATTATCTCCGTGATAACATGACGAGCAACCCGGAGGAGCTGGTTCAGCGCCCTCACAATTATGCCATCGTCGATGAGGTTGACTCCGTGTTGATTGATGATGCCAGGACCCCACTCATCATTTCCGGCCCTACGCCCAAGGGTGAAAATCAACTTTTTGAGGATCTGAAACCCAATGTCACCAAGCTTTACAATGCCCAGCGAAACCTGGTCACCAAATTGCTCGCCGAAGCCAAGCAATTGGCTGAAGATCAGAAGAACGATGAGAACATGAAAAGAGCGGGCGAGCAGTTGCTGCGGGCGCATCACGGACTTCCAAAGAACAAGGCCCTGATCAAATTCCTGAGCGAACCCGGCATGAAGGCCCTCTTGTTGAAAACAGAAAATTTTTATATGGCGGAACAGTCGAAGAACATGCACATCATCGATGATGAGCTGTACTTCGTGATCGATGAAAAAAACAACACGGTCGAGCTTCGCGACATGGGAATCGATCTGCTCACCGAGTCGTATGAGGATCCGACCTTCTACATTCTTCCCGATATCGGTTCGGTGATTGCGGATCTCGAACGGCAGAACCTGACCGAACTTGAGAAACTGGACCGGAAAGATGCCCTGATGCGTGATTACTCGATAAAGGCCGAACGCGTCCATACCGTAAACCAGCTTCTGAAGGCATATGCGCTGTTTGAGAAGGACATCGAATATGTGGTGATGGATAACAAGGTGAAGATCGTAGATGAGCAGACCGGGCGTATCCTCGAAGGGCGCAGGTATTCCGACGGTTTGCACCAGGCCATCGAAGCCAAGGAGAACGTGAAGATTGAAGCCGCCACCCAGACTTACGCCACCATCACCCTGCAGAATTACTTCAGGATGTACAAGAAGCTGGCCGGGATGACGGGTACCGCGGAGACGGAAGCAGGCGAGTTCTGGGATATTTACAAACTCGATGTGGTGGTGATCCCGACCAATAAGCCGGTAACCCGCGATGATCGTGAAGATATGGTTTATAAGACCAAGCGTGAAAAATTCAACGCGGTTATTGATAATATCGAATCGCTGGTCGAGGGCGGAAGGCCGGTGCTGGTGGGAACCACCTCGGTGGAGACCTCGGAATTACTAAGCCGGATGCTCAAAAGAAAAAACATCCCGCACAATGTCCTCAATGCAAAACTCCACGCTAAGGAGGCCGATATCGTGGCAGAAGCGGGACGCGCGGGTACCGTAACCATCGCGACCAACATGGCAGGTCGTGGTACCGACATCAAACTTGGTCCGGGTGTGCGGGATGCAGGCGGATTGGCCATCATTGGCACCGAACGTCACGAATCTCGAAGGGTCGACCGTCAGCTCCGGGGCCGTTCCGGTCGTCAGGGAGATCCCGGGAGTTCGCAGTTCTTTGTTTCCCTTGAAGATGACCTGATGCGGATGTTCGGATCCGACCGGATTGCCCGGATCATGGACCGGATGGGGATTCAGGACGGAGAGGTGATCCAGCACTCCATGATCACAAAATCGATAGAGCGTGCACAAAAAAAGGTGGAGGAGAACAATTTCGGAATCCGCAAACGGTTGCTGGAATATGATGATGTGATGAACATCCAGCGTGAGGTAATTTACAAAAAACGGCATCATGCACTCTTCGGAGACCGGCTGGCAGTCGATATTTCCAACATGATCTTCGATGTCAGCGAGACCATCGTCATGGACGCTCAGGAGCAGCGCGATTTTGAGGCCTTTAAGATGGATCTCCTAAAGGAATTCGCTGCCGATTCTCCTTTCAAACCGGATGATTTTGAATCGTCGAACAGCGGAGAACTGGCCACCAGACTGTACGATTACATATATAAGCGGTATAAGGCCAAATGTGAAAATATTGCGATGAAGACCTATCCGGTCATCCGGAATATTTTTGAGAATGACACCCGGTACGAGAATATTGCCATCCCGGTGACCGATGGACTGAAGACCATGCAGGCCGTTGCGAATCTGAAGAAAGCTTTTGAAGACAAAGGCCGGGAAGTGGTGCTCAGCATTGAGAAAGGGATTGTATTGGGAATGATCGACAATGCCTGGAAAGAGCATCTCCGGGAGATGGATGATCTGAAACAATCTGTACAGAATGCAGCCTACGAACAGAAAGATCCTTTGTTGATCTACAAATTTGAATCTTTTGAGCTGTTCAAAACCATGGTTCAGAAAACAAACAAGGAGATTACCTCATTCCTGATCAAGGCCGATGTTCCGATCCAGGCTGAGAATGTGCGGGAGGCCCAGGCGCCGCGCAGGCTCGACCGTTCGAGAATGAAGGAGGAACGGTCTGATCTTTTATCGCAGGCCAATTCAAATACGCAGGAAAAATCCAAGCCGCAGCCGGTAAAGGTGGAAAAGAAAGTCGGACGTAACGACCCTTGTCCATGCGGAAGTGGTAAAAAATACAAGAATTGCCATGGTGCAGGAGGAAACGAATAACGGAATGAAGGTCTGCTTACCCTTCACACGGTCTTTAAATCCAGATGATGAGTAATCTTTTTCTTTAACGGTAGCAATAATATGAAACTGAGACGTGTATTGTTAAAGTTATCCGGGGAATCCCTGGAAGGATCACAGGGTTACGGAATTGACCCGGTCAGGTTAAATGATTATGCTGCGGAGATCGTATCGGTCGTAAAAGCGGGCGTCGAAGTTGCGATTGTGATCGGTGGCGGGAATATTTTCAGAGGTCTTGCAGGCACCGGGAAAGGAATGGACCGGGTACAGGGAGATTATATGGGAATGCTCGCGACGGTCATCAACAGCCTGGCGTTGCAGGCCGCAATTGAAATGGCCGGTTTGAAGGTAAAGGTACTGTCGGGCCTTTCGATTGATCCTGTTTGTGAATCCATGAGCCGCAGAAAAGCCATCGATTACCTTGAACAGGGTTACCTGGTGATTATTGCAGGTGGGACCGGGAATCCTTATTTTACCACCGACAGCGCCGCAGCATTGCGTGCGATTGAGATCAAAGCAGATGTTATTCTGAAGGGAACCCGGGTCGACGGGATTTACACGGCCGATCCTGAAAAAGACCCGGCAGCCGTCAGATATGAAAAGCTGACCTTTGAGGAAGCTTATTCGAAAGGACTGAAAATTATGGATCTCACTGCCTTCACCCTGTGCAGGGAAAATAACCTGCCGGTCGTGGTTTTCAACATGAACGAAAAAGGCGGATTGCAAAGGTTGATAAAGGGTGAAATGGTCGGAACGCTTGTGACAAACTAAGGAGCGGGAAGGCCGGATCATCCTCAGCGTGGTTGAAGCTGATCGTTTTTTTTTGATTTTTGACATTGGCCTGTTAATTTTGTATTCGCTAAAAGAACAAAACCTGAAACTCCATGCATGAAGAAATAGAGTTCACCATCGAAGAGGCCCAGGAAGGGATGCAGTTGACCATTCAGCACCTCGAAAAGGAGTTCCAGAAACTCCGGGCAGGGAAAGCCAGTGCACAGATGCTCGAGGGGGTCAGGATCGATTATTACGGCGTGATGACCCCGATTGAACAAACTGCCAACATCAGCACTCCTGATGCCCGCCAGATCATTGTCCAGCCCTGGGATAAAAGTGTCCTTGGATTGATCGATAAAGCCATACAGGCCGCTAACCTGGGATTCAACCCAAAAAATGAAGGTGAGATCCTCAGGATCATGGTTCCGCCGCTGACCGAGGAACGACGTCGTGATCTGGTGAAAAAAGCAAAGAACGAAGCTGAAAATGCCCGCATCGGGATCCGGAACATCCGGCGCACTGCCAATGAATCTGCAAAAAAGATGAAAAAGGACGGTATCCCCGAAGATGAGGTCGAAAAACTGGAAACCATCATTCAAAAAATTACAGACGAAAATATTGCCCGGGTTGAAAAAATCCTTGAGGTCAAGGAACGGGATATTATGACGGTCTGATCTCTTATTCAGGATCCGGTGCGCGAAAAACGGGTCGTGATCTCCCCTTGACGGGCACAGGCTTCACACAATCAGGGTACTACTAAAATAACACGATCTCATCCACGAACATCCAGCAGGATTGCCCGGCACCTTCGTGCCACGCGGGACAAACCTTTACATTTTTGGCTTTTACATGGAGATACCGGGCTTTGGTACCGGCCATAAACTGAAAGTTGAAGGGTTGAATAACAGCCTCTTTTTCCTGCTGGGAAACATTGTGGGTCACTTCGTTGAACGAATGATACTTCTTTCCATCCGATGACAGGGAATATTCCACCACTACAGGTAAAAATATCCAGCTCCGGCTGGCCTGGAGGAAGTTTACCTGCACTGAATTAACGGACATTTCGGAACCCATGTCGATGACTACGTCGAGATCATCACCCAGGAAACCCTGCCAGAGCCCGTCACGGTGATTTGAAGAGCCGCGGAGCCCGTCGGTCAGCGAGCCCGCCCCGTCGCCCGGATATCGGTAAGAGTAACAGGTGTAATATTTCACAGGTCGCCCGATGGCATGGTGATACAGAAACGGCATTTCGACGGGTTTCTCCTTCAGTGTGCCACCGACAAACATTCCCGCACGGATCACGCCATTGCGGTTCAAATCCAATGGCATCGTATAGACCGGCGATGTGGCTGTAACGTCATTCCCGTCCAGCGTATAGTGGATCGGCGCATCCAATTGCTCGGATCCGAGGATCAGCTTCATGGAACGGCTTTCAGTATCCCATTTCGTATGGACATCCACCTTATAGGATCCCTGGCTGAAATTCATATTCATTTTATCTAACCGCAGGTATTGTCCCCGCAAACGAACCCGGAAATCATTCCAGTCCCTTGCACTCTTTTGACTCCAGCCTACTTCAGCAAGGGCGATCATGCGTGGCAGAACCATGTATTCGGCATGTGAGGGATCGCTGATGAATTCTGTCCACAGATTGCCCTGAACTCCCAGGATATGTCGGGCCTCCTGTTTGCTGAGTTCTTCCGGAGTGGGATCATAGGAATAGACCTTTCGCAGGGTGACAAAACCACCAATAGCTTTGGGTTCAAAAGCGGGATCAGCCTGGTAATAATCCAGGTAACAATGTGATGTAGGGGTCATGATGGCATCGTGTCCCTGGCGGGCGGCTGCGATACCGCCTTCAATCCCACGCCACGACATCACGGTTGCCTCGGGAGCCAGTCCCCCTTCTAAAATTTCATCCCAACCGATCAGTTTCCTGTTCTTGGAGATGATAAACTTTTCAATCCTTTTAATAAAATAACTCTGGAGCTCTTGTTCATCTTTAAGGCCTTCGTTTCGCATTCGTTCCTGGCATTTCTGACATGTTTTCCAGTTGGTTTTGTCAGCCTCGTCGCCACCCACATGAATGTAGCTTGATGGAAACATTTCCATCACTTCGGTAAGGACATCCTGGAGAAAGGTGAATACCGAATCGTTGCCGGCACAGAAAATATCAATATTCGGCCAGTAAGAACCGGTAGGAACGGTAAAGGGACCGCCGGTACAGGATAGTTGCGGATAGGCAGCCAGCGCTGACACACAGTGGGCAGGCATCTCGATTTCCGGGATAATGTTGATATATCGTGCAGCAGCGTAACGGACCACGTCGCGGATTTCATCCTGGGTGTAGAATCCCCCATAAGTGGCTTTTTCTCCCGGTTTTTGCGGTGGACGTTCATTCCACGGCAGGTCTTCATGATCGACCCGCCAGGCTCCGGTAGCGGTCAGCCCGGGGTATTTTTTGATCTCTATGCGCCAGCCCTGATCATCGGTAAGGTGCCAGTGAAAGGTATTCATCTTGTACATGGCGAGCAGGTCGATGTATTTCTTAATAAATGATACCGGGAAGAAATGACGGCAGATATCCAGATGCATACCGCGGTAGGAATAACGCGGATAATCACGGATATCTACACAGGGTATTTCCCATTCCGTATAGGTCATCGGGTGGTTGTAGCGGCAGATCTCGGCGCCCATCAACTGAAAAATGGTCTGGATTCCATAAAAAAGTCCGTGGCCGCTCTTCGCCGAAAGCACCAGACTTTTCCTGCTTATCTGAAGCCGGTAACCTTCATCCTCTTTGGTCGATCGTGTAGCATGTTTTTTTAAAAGAATACCCTGAAAGTCTTTTTCCCCTGTGGTAAGTTCCCGGATGGTCAGTAAGGGACCTCCGGCCCAACGGATCCTTTCGAGCAGAAGGGTGGCCAGCGTTCTGAGTTCAGGGTCACCGGGAGGTATCGCAATGACCGTCAGGTGGCTGATGGTAAAGGTATCCTGCAACACTTTGAAAGATACCGGTTTCGGTACGATGCTCAAACCGGTTGAATCGAGCGGGCCGGCTGCGGATGTACCGATCAGCGTAAACAGAAGCAGAATGAAAGGCAGGATGGGTCGCATACCATAATTGATTTAAGGATTGAATGTGCAAAGTAAGCAAGAATTTGTGAACCATTTCCATCGGATTTCAACCGGCAGCTTTCCGGATAATGGCATCCATTCTGGCAGCTTGCTTTTCCATACTTTGAAGGAGTTTGAACTGGGCGCGGGCACGTTGCAGGTTGTGATCAGGATCCGCGATTTTGTAATATCTGTCACCGTCAAGGTAATCGGTCAGAAAACGCAAACCGATGATATAGGTCATCAACCGGGCTGAGAATGCAAGCGTTCCGATCTCTTCCGGGATTAGAAATTCTTTGGCTGCATTCAGATATCCTTCCGCATAGGCCTGAAAAAGCCCGAGGTCGATCCCGATCCTGGCGGTATCGGCTTCATCTTCAGCCGCGGTACTTGCTCCTGTCCGGATAGCATCTCCAAAGTCATAGAGCACAGTACCGGGCATCACGGTATCAAGGTCAATGACCGCGATAGCCCGATCGTGTGAATCAAAAAGTACATTATTGCATTTGGTGTCATTATGGGTCACCCTGACGGGAATTTGTCCCGATGCAATCAGACGGATCACCCGGTGCATTTCGTCGGCCCGCGCTTCCACGAAGCGGATCTCCTGTTCGACCCGGCCGGCTCGCCTGACCCGGTCGTGTGCGACAGCCTCCCGGAACATCCGGAGTCTTTTGCCGATTTGGTGGAAATCGGGAAGGATTTCGACGAGTGAACGGGAATCCATATCAGCGGTAAGGGCTTGAAAATTTCCGAAGGCAAAACCTGCCTGAAATGCACGGTCAGGATTCTCCAACCGGTCGTAACAGTGGCTTCCAGCTATATACTCGTACATTCTCCAGTAGTTACCGTCAGGATCGTTGAACCACCATCCGCCTCCGGTTGCAGGGATCAGCCGGATCACTTGAAAGGGCTGCCCGGTGTCGAAACTGAGTTTATGTTGCAGGTGGGAAGTCACTTTGAGGATATTCCCGGTCAGGTCTTCGATATTCGTGAAAATCTTATGGTTGATGCGTTGCAGTAAATAGTCCGGCGTTTCCGGAGGAAGGGTGCTGACCTGGTAAGAATCGTGGATGTGCCCTGAGCCAATGGGTGAAACAGCAGCCGGGCTGCCTTCGATTTGAAAGTTTGCAGCAAGAGTATTCAGATTTCCGTTCATGATCAGGGATTAGAAAAGGTGTGGTGCAGTATTAGGGTCAGCCAGGCAACATCAGAACCTTCCGAAACAAAATGGAAGGAAGGGGGTGGGGCCGTGCGGATCCAGGTGCGAAATAGCGAAAAATTTTTTAAAGTTCAAAACCTTCCGAATCAATTGTCAACAGTTAATGATTGGTTGAAAACCGCAGGAAGACCGGGCAGTTGTCATGGTTTTAAGAAACAGGATTATTGATCTTTTTTGTATTTTCGAACCGTAAAGCTTACCTGATTTATGAAAAACGTCTTCTCTTTTTCCCGGAACTTCTGGACTGCCATCTCTATGGAATTTTTTGAGCGGGGATCCTATTATGGCGTAATGTCGGTGTTGTCGGTCTACCTCGTTTTATCAAGGGATGAAGGAGGAATGGGATTTTCAAAGGAAAGCGTGGGGGCCATAAAAAGCGTCATTACACCACTGCTCTATTTTTTGCCTATCCTGTCCGGAGCTATCGGCGACCGTTTTGGTTATCGCAAAGTGCTTTTTTTCGCGTGTTTTACCATGAGCCTTGGTTATCTCTTCGCTGGACTTTCATCAACTTATGTTACGGTCTTTGGAAGCCTGATCCTGATGGCCCTGGGCGCAGGTTTTTTCAAGCCCATGATCGCAGGCACCATTTCACGGGTCACCGATGAGTCGAACGGCTCGCTGGGTTTTGGGATCTACTATTGGTCGATAAACCTGGGCGCCTTTCTGTTTCCGTTGATCCTGGTACCGGCGCTGAAATCAATAGCCTATCATTACATCTTTTATATGGCTGCAGTTGGAACCGGCTTATTGATCTTTCTCAACTATTTCCTGTTCCGGGAACCCGCTGTAAATAGGGTTGTGAAGCCTATCGGGCAGGTTTTTAAGGAGATGCTGAGCGTTTTAGGCGATTTAAAGTTCATCCTGATGATCGTGATCTATGCCGGATTCTGGATCATGTACTTTCAGGTCTATGATTCAGTCCTCTGGTACCTTAAGGAGCGTGTTGATATGTCGGGCTTCAACAACCTGATCAATCGGGTACTCTCTCTTTTTCTGGATAACCCGTCATGGAACTTCGATGCTGAACATGTGACGGTGATGAATGCCGGAGCCATTATTCTTCTTCAACTGGTGGTTTCGGGAATAGTCAGGAATTTTAAGCCCCTACCGACGATGATCTTCGGAATAGCGCTTGGGTCTCTGGGGATGGGAATGTTGGCAATCGCACCCAGCGGCTGGATTTTTCTCGCTTCGATGTTCATATTCACACTTGGGGAGATGACCGCGCATCCGAAATTCATATCGTATGTAAGTCTGATCGCACCGGATGATAAAAAGGCCTTGTACCAGGGATATTCCTTTCTTTACGGCGTGATCGGCAGCGGGGTTGGGGGAATTTTAGGCGCCTGGCTGTATGTTCAGTATGTCGATAAAATGAACATGCCGCAACTGCTGTGGCTTACCTTCAGCATGATCGGCGTACTCACCATCATCGGATTGTTGTTATATAACCATTTTCTGGCGCCCAAAAACAGGTGAAATTCATGACTGTAATTTTTTATCTTTGCATTAAACTTGAACTTTTCAAATGGATAGTAACCCTGCCCAACTTGTAAATCAGGCGGTATTCCGCATCCTGGAGCGTGTTCACGGACAAACAGATCTGAATGCGCTTTTTTCGGCCATTCAGGAGATCATCATGGATATGATGGGAAAATGCAAGGATTCGGCTCTGAAAGGAGATTTGATTCCCAGAGAAACCTTGCTACGTTTTGATCATGACCTGCGAACCCCCATGTGCGGGATTGTTGGATTCGCTGAATTGCTTACCGAGGAGCTGGAAGATCCCGCACAGAAGACCAATGCCGAACAGGTTCTCCAATCAGCCCGGAAGGTAATGGAAATACTGAACCATATCACCAAGGAATTTGATATTGGTCTTCAATCGGATAATCTCGATATTACCGAAGAGGAAACCCCTGATTTGCCATACCCTGCTGAAATGATACCGGCCCTTGAAAACATTAAAAAGACACCAAAAAGTAAAGGCCGGAAGCTGCCAGATGTACTGATTGTGGAGGATAATATGATGAACATTCAACTCCTGATGATTTATATCCGAAAATATTGCAACATCTTCTCTGTCCGTAATGCGAAAGCAGCGGTCGATTTAGCGGGCCGTCAAAAATTCGATGCCATTCTCATGGATATCCACCTGGGTGCCGGTATGAACGGGATCGAGGCCATGCATCAGATCAGGAAAATTCCGGGCAACGAAAATATTCCCATTATTGCCGTCACCGCCTATGCCTCTTATGGCGATCGTGGACGCTTCCTCCGCGAAGGTTTTACCGATTATGTTCAGAAACCTATCGATCGCGGCATGATACGGGAAGTCATGGAACGGCTGTTCAAAAAAGAGTAGGGAATCCTCTCTTTTCATCGCTGATTTTCCTGGTTACAACACACTGGAACTATTATGAAATGAATC
Source organism: Alphaproteobacteria bacterium (assembly GCA_009928665.1). Classification (GTDB taxonomy): domain Bacteria; phylum Bacteroidota; class Bacteroidia; order Bacteroidales; family FEN-979; genus CAIVAT01. The sequence continues at coordinate 89,506 of SACF01000002.1, read as the reverse complement.
TATACTATAAACTATTACTATGAGACCTCTTTTTTGGATCCCTTTTATCCTGGTGTTGCTGTTGGCCACCGGGATTGAACTCCCGGCCCAGGTAGCCATTTCAAACGATGGTAGCCTCCCCCACAACTCGGCTATGCTCGAGGTGAAATCTGATAGCAAAGGTTTTCTACCTCCCCGCATTGCTTTAACCGCATCCAATCTGGCTGACCCGGTAGTCTCACCGGCAGCGGGATTGCTGATTTACAACACGGCCACGGCCGGAACGGCGCCTTACAATGTTATTCCCGGTTTCTATTACTGGAACGGCCAAAGCTGGATCCCGGCAGTATTATCGGCAGGTAGTCACCCGGGCGATCTTCTATACTGGAATGGAACCCAATGGGGTGTTGTACCACAAGGGCAGCCCGGTCAGTTCCTTCAGTTATCGCAATCCTGGGTACCTACCTGGGTTGGAAATTCCTTTGCATTGATTTCGACCTCCGATCCCGTGGCGGTTAACGCTGAAGGAGCCATGGTCGGAGGATCGATCACTTCCGACGGGGGAGCGCCGGTTACCGAAAGAGGTATCTGTTTTGGCATCGAACCAGTTCCAGATGTTACAGATAGCGTGATCATTTGTGGCAGCGGGACCGGGAATTTTGACTATACGTTGACCGGACTCACCGGCGGGACAACATACTATGTCAGAGCTTACGCCAAAACGTCGGTTGGTGTTGTTTATGGAAATGAAGTCTCCTTCACAACACTTACACCTCCTCCTACCTGTCCCGGTGTCCCGACAGTCAACTATGGCGGAAAGACCTACCATACCATCCTGATTGGCGCCCAATGCTGGCTGAAGGAAAATCTGAATATAGGAACCAGGATTGCCAACACGGTTCACCAAACCAATAACGGCACCCTGGAAAAATACTGTTACGACAATCTGGAGTCGAATTGCGATGTTTATGGAGGGCTCTACCAGTGGGCTGAGATGGTTCAATACCTGAACGGCGCCACCAATATTTCCTCGTGGGATCCGGCCCCGTCGGGCCCGGTTATAGGTATATGCCCCCCGGGTTGGAGCATTCCTGCAAACAGCGATTGGGTACAATTGGCAACCTATCTCGAGGGAGAGGTGATTGCCGGCGGCAAAATGAAAGAGACCGGAACGACACACTGGTCCATTCCCAACACAGGGGCATCCAATACCACCGGGTTTACCGGGCTTCCCGGCGGGTGGAAGCACATGGATGGTTATTTCAGTGAAATTATGCTGAATGGCAGTTTCTGGACCGCTACCGAGTGGTCAGACCGCAGCGCATACGTCAAATATCTCAGGGCAGCATTCGCCAACCTGGGATCGACAGATCATTACAAGACATATGGATATTCGGTACGGTGTTTTAAAGACTCCTGTACTTCAACAGTTCCGGTCAGCGTGACCATTACGGCTCCCGTAGGAACCCTCTGCGCAGGGGAACCGGTCAGCCTTACGGCGACTCCCGTCAATGGAGGAACTGCACCATCGTTCCAGTGGAAAGTAAACAACATCATTGTCGGAACCAGCAGCCCGACTTACACATACACACCAACCAACGGCGATCAGGTGGTTTGCATGTTAACTTCCAACCTGTCGTGTGTTTCGGGTAACCCGGCAACCTCTAATACAGTCGCAATAACAGTAGCTGTTCCTGCAACAATAAGCGTAACAATTGCCGCATCAGCAAACCCCGTCACTGCAGGTACAGCAGTCACTTTTACCGCGACACCGGTCAATGGTGGTGCTTCGCCTGATTACCAATGGAAAGTTAATGGCATCAATGCCGGTTCCAATAGTTCAAATTATACCTACAATCCGGCCGATGGCGATGTGATCACCTGTGTGGTTACTTCGAACGCAAGCTGTATTACAGGTAATCCGGCCGTCTCCAATGCAATCGTCATGGTCGTAAATCCGGCGGTTCAACCGTGTTCGGGGATTCCGACAGTAAGTTACGGAGGTAAGACCTATAACACTATTCAGATAGGAACACAGTGCTGGCTGAAGGAGAACCTCGACATCGGAACACTAATTCCGGTTACTCAGGAACAAACAAATAACGGGATCATTGAAAAATTTTGTTTTAATAACCAGGAGACAAAATGTGCCGTTTATGGAGGGCTTTATGAGTGGGATGAAATGATGCAGTACCTGACGGCAGGGAACAGGGGGATTTGCCCTGATGGTTGGGTAATCCCCTCTGTCGATGACTGGAATACCATGATCACCTTCTTAGGAGGGCAGGAAGTAGCAGGAGGGAAGTTGAAGGAATCAGGGATTTCGTACTGGGCTCTTCCGAATACAGGGGCAACAAACAGCTCGGGTTTCACGGCCATGCCGGGTGGGTATCGCTTTTTTGGCGGAACAGTTCATAGTATCTACTATCTGGCAAGATTCTGGACCCGCGATGAGGCTACGCCAGCAGCTTCAAAGTTTACACGCCTCATTAATAATGATGATGATATAGTAACCAGTGAAATCGTTAAAACGTATGGTCATTCGGTACGATGCATCAAAGATAATTGCACCTCTTATGTCCCGGTTAGCGTATCAATCAACAGCTCTTCCATCCAGGTCTGCTCAGGCGAACAGGTCACCCTGACCGCTACACCGGTTAATGGGGGAACCGCTCCTTCCTACCAGTGGAACGTGAACGGAACAAACGCAGGTACAAACAGTCCTACTTTTACCTATGACCCGGCCAACGGGGATCAGGTTGTTTGTATTGTAACCTCCGACCAAAGCTGTGTAACAGGTAATCCGGCGACTTCCAATATAATTGCTATAGGTGTAACAGCTCCATCACCAGTCAGTGTGACAATTACGGCATCTGCTAATCCGGTTGCTTTCGGAACTGCGGTTAATTTCACTGCAACACCTGTTAATGGCGGCACTTCACCCGATTACCAATGGAAAGTAAATGGCATCGATGCCGGTTCCAACAGTTCTAATTATACTTTTACGCCGGTCAATGGCGATGTGATCACCTGTGTGGTTACGTCAAATGCAACCTGTATCACCGGTAATCCGGCTGTATCGAATGCAATCACCATGGTGGTCAACCCAGTCGTGGATCCTTGCCCCGGGATCCCAACCGTAAACTATGGTGGAAAGACTTATAATACGGTCCAGATCGGCGCCCAATGCTGGCTCCGTGAGAATCTCGATATCGGGATCAGGATCAACGGTACGATTGAACAATCCGACAATGGTATTCTTGAAAAGTACTGTTACAACGATCAGGAATCAAACTGTGCCGTCTATGGCGGGATGTACCAATGGAATGAGATGATGCAATATGTGACTTCAAGCGCGACCGGTATCTGTCCACCAGGCTGGCACATCCCGTCGGATGCGGAGTGGACCATACTTACCAATAATCTCGGAGGAGAATTGGTGGCAGGTGGGAAGATGAAGGAAACAGGTTTATTGCACTGGTGGGATCCCAATTTGGCCTCGAATTCAAGTGGGTTTACTGCTCTCGGGAGTGGCATCCGGGAGCCTGATGCGACATTTAATGTTTTAAACCAATATACCAACTTCTGGTCATCAACCGAGAACAGTGCGTTATTTTCCTGGAGCAGGGCCTTGGGGCATTTGTCTGAATCACTTTGGCGTGATGGAAATTACGATAAAACAAAAGGGTTCTCCGTACGTTGTCTCAAGGATAACTGCCCTTCATTGGACCCGGTCAGCGTGTCGATCAACACCTCTGCAGAACAGGTTTGTGCAGGTACGCTGGTTACTTTTACGGCTATACCGGTGAACGGAGGAAATGCACCAACATACCAATGGAAGGTGAATAACCTCAGCGTCGGAACAAACAGTCCGACATATACCTATACCCCGGCCGACGGCGATCAGGTCGTATGCGTTCTGACCTCCAACCAGGCTTGCATCTCGGGAAATCCGGCCACTTCCAACAAAAGAATCACGGTTGTAGTACAACCATTTCCGGTAAGTCTAACGATATCGGCTTCAGCCAATCCGGTTGGTTCAGGAACACAGGTTGCATTCACAGCGAACGAAGTTAACGGTGGCGCCAATCCGGTTTACCAATGGAAGGTAAACGGGAACAATACCTTCTCCGGAGCCTCTTCGTATACCTATATTCCGTTAAACAATGATGTCGTGACCTGTGAGCTTACTTCCTCCATGATCTGTGTGACAGGCAATCCGGCTACTTCCAATGCCATCACCATGCAGGTTGCGGCGCCGGGAGGCCCCTGTCCGGGAACACCTTCGGTTATCCACGGGGGACAAACCTACAACACTGTTCAGATCGGCCAACAATGTTGGTTTAAAGAAAACCTGAACATCGGGGTTAAAGTTCATCCGACCATTGAACAAACCAATAACGGTATTGTTGAAAAGTATTGCTATGATGACCTGGAAACCGATTGCTCAGTTTACGGAGGTTTGTATCAGTGGGCTGAATTGGTACAATACATGAACGGCGCTACCAATACAACCTCGTGGTCGCCGGTTCCATCCGGCAATGTCCAGGGTTTATGTCCCTCCGGATGGCACATCCCTTCGGATGATGAATGGGTAATTCTATCCAATAATTTAGGCGGAGAATCCATTGCAGGCGGGAAGATGAAGGAAACAGGTTTATTGCACTGGTGGGATCCCAATTTGGCCTCGAATTCAAGTGGGTTTACTGCTTTCGGGAGTGGCATCCGGGAGCCTGATGCGACATTTATTGTTTTAGACCAATATACCAACTTCTGGTCATCGACCGAGAACAGTGCTTTATTTTCCTGGAGCAGGGCCTTGGGGCATTGGTCTGAATCACTCTGGCGTGATGGAAATTACGATAAAACAAAAGGATTCTCCGTGCGTTGTCTGAAGGGGGACTAGCGGACGAAGAGTTGGACGGAGAGTTGGACGGAGAACGGACTGGTAATTGTTTCCGCCATTCCACTATTTCACCATCTCACCATCCCACCATTTCACTATTCTGCCACACCGGGCGTTGAGCCTGTGGAGTCGTCCAAGAATGGCGGACAGGCAGTTTTTCATATGTTATTTACTTGACATTGAACTTTCTTTGTTCTAATTTTACCGGGATTTAAATTTTGAAGTCATGGTAAAGTTATTTGTACTCACTGCATTTGTTCTGCTTTTTTCTGTGGTAACAAACGCTCAGGTCGGGATCAGCTCCGACGGAAGTCAACCGGCATCGTCGGCAATGCTCGATGTGAAATCGACCAGTAAGGGATTTTTACCACCCCGGATGACAACCTCGCAACGGGATGCAGTTCCAACTCCGGAAAAGGGTCTTGTTGTTTACAATACCGATTGTAATGATCTTCAATTCTTCAACGGGGGAGCATGGGTTCCTCTGGGGAATGCAGGGATCCTTAATGAACCCGGTTCCATCAATGGCAGTACCCTTGTTTGCCCTCATGTTACAGGTGTTATGTACGTTGCTTCGGCTGTTGCTGGTGCTACCGGTTACAACTGGCTCATACCCGATGGAGCAGTAATCGAATATGGTCAGGGTTCTAGTGTTCTTGTTGTGGACTTTGACACCACCGGTGGATATATCTGTGTTTATGCTTTCAATGATTGCTGGAAAAGCCCGGTGAAACGGCTTGAGGTCTATGTCGGGGCGCCTGAGGCGTCCCAAACGGGTGTGCATGTGCCCGCCAAGTCGGCAATTCAGTGGAAATGGCTTCCTGCCAAAGGAGCAACTGGGTATAAATGGAATGCCGTTGATGATTACGGATCAGCGACCGACCTTGGGAATGCCCTTACCTATACCGAATCACAACTGGTTTGTAATACGGAATATAAGCGGTTTGTATGGGCATACAATGTTTGTTCCCATTCACCGGTGACAACTTTAACTGAATCGACCCTGTCGTGTATTGAATGCGGCGGTACCGTTACCGACACCAGAGATGGGAAGGTTTATCATACCATTGCAATCGGGAACCAATGCTGGTTCAGGGAAAACATGGACATCGGAACCCGGATTAACGGGACGGCAGAACAGACCGACAATCAGATCATAGAGAAGTATTGTTATAACGACGCTGACTCTATGTGCAATATTTACGGTGGCCTTTATCAATGGGGCGAAATGGTTCAGTACCTGAATGGCACGTCCAATACAACCAACTGGATTCCGGAGCCGACCGGGCCGGTAACGGGTGTGTGTCCTCCCGGATGGCATATAGCCAATGAGGATGAGTGGTGCACCGTGGCCCAGACGTTGGATCCGACAGTCGATTGTTCCGTGTTCAACACGACCGGAACCGATGTAGGGGATAAGATGAAAGAGGCGGGAACGGCGCACTGGTCGCCACCCAATACCGGGGCTACCAATTCAAGCGGTTTCACTGCCCTGCCCTGTGGTCAGCGTCATGAAACAGGGACGTTTCACAGCCTTCCTTATTTCGGGGTTTTCTGGACCGCTACAACCACCTATGAACTGAGTGCCAGATTCAGAAGGTTCAACTGTAATGATGGCACAATCTTCCGGTCATGGGAGCCAAAAACAACGGGTTCTTCAGTCAGATGCCTGAGAGACGAATAAGATGCAGGTTAAGCACTATTGTTTTGATTGCAGGGGTTCGATGGTGAAACTATAGCTATACTCCTTTGCCTGCAACGTGTAATGCTGATGCGGCCGGGCGCCCCAACTGTCATCCCCGCCGACGCCGGTCTGACCATAATCCAGGTTGAGGTCGATGAACGGTTTTTTCTCCAGGTCGCCAAGATGCTTTCCTCCCTGTTTGAAGCCCTTCAGGTCATCGTATGTATAGGGCAGGGCACTGAAACAGATGACAGGCGAACCGGAAAACCGGACGCCAGCGCTGTTGGAATCGGTGAATTCGACCCACCGAACCTCCGTGTGGTAACCATTCTCCTGCGGCCGGACATACGGGGTGAAAAGATCGTCGACAGTGGATTTGTAAACGCCAACGAATGACGCGGTCTTACGGTCGCAGTAGTTCTCCCAGGGACCCCGGCCATAATAGTCTACCTGGTTGAATCGCGGACTGAGTTGGAGGTTAAGTCCGAAACGGGGCATTTCGGGCAACTTTTCCTTCAATGGTTTTATGGTGGATGTTACTGCTATTTTCCGGTCAGGGGTAATAATGTACGACACTGTTTCGCTGGCAATATTTTCAGGGAAAGAAAAATGGACCACGATCTCAACATTCCCCGATTCGGCGCTGACAACCTGCATCTTCGAAACAGACCTGTTTTCAGAGGCGTCGAACCATACTTGGCAACGTTTTGGCATCCCGTTTCCGATATCGTTGTCGGTTGGAGCCCTGCGGAAATTGGGAACCGGTCCGGCTTTGAGGATCTCTGAATTTCCATACTTTATGGATGACAAGGTTCCGGCGTTCCGGTCAAAGACACAGGAAAAATCGTTTCCGGTTACCTTGACAGATTGCGGGTTTTCAGAGACCTTAAGGCTTGATTTCACGGTAACTGCGGCAGGATCGCTTCCGCGGACAGGCAGTATGAGCTGTTCTAATGCCAGGATATGGTCGGTGCCAAGCAATCCCCATGCTTTGGTGGTTTTCAGGTAAACATTCAGAAAATACTCCGTTTTCACCGACGGGTTCATGCCGGGTAATTGCAGTGCAATCTTCTTTTTTCCACCGGGAACAACCGTACCGGATTCAACGTTCCCGGATGTAATGATGCTGCCGTTTGCAATCAGATCCCAGGTTATCTCTGTATTCCTGAGATCATAGAAATCATAGTGATTGCTTATTTCAAAAGAAGCGCCGTCAGGATCAATCAGGTTGAATTTGACATACTGATAAACTTTCTTGACTTCCCAATATCCCGGATGTAGCTGCCGGTCGGGGAAAACGATGCCATTGCACAGGAAGTTGCCATCCGACGGAACATTGTCGGGGCCAAAGTCCCCGCCAAAGGCACAGGAGATCTGTTCGTACCGGTAAGTCGGGGGCTGATCGGTTCGGTTAATGTCAGATGGAGCATTGGCAGGTACTTTACCTTTGAAGCCTTTCAATTGGGGTGTGACAAGTAATCCCTGGTCCACCCAATCCCAGATACAACCGCCCTGCAACTGTGGGTACTTTTCGATTACATCCCAGTAATCCTTGAAATTCCCTGTACTGTTTCCCATAGCATGCGCGTATTCGCACATGATCAATGGCCTCAGTTGCCGTGCGTACCCGTACCACTTCAGATCCTGGGGCGACCAGTACATCGGGCAGAAGATATCGGTATTGGCTCCCTGTTCTGCGCGCTCGTACCACACCGGCCGGCTTTTATCCCGCTGCTTGATCCAATCATAGGTCGCTTCAAAATTACATCCGTTACCGGCTTCATTTCCCAGGGACCAGATGATGATACACGGGTTGTTCTTATCACGCTCAACCATCCGGATGGTACGGTTGAGATGGGCCTCCTTCCAGTCGGGGTTATTGCCCAAAGTCTTGTCAGGATTGTAACCCATGCCATGCGATTCGATATTGGCTTCATCGATCACGTAAAGCCCGTATTCATTGCAGAGTTCATACCAGTAGGGCGCATCCGGGTAGTGACAGGTCCTGACCGTGTTGATGTTGCATTCCTTCATCAGTTTAATGTCCTTCAGCATCATCTCCTTGGTTATCACATGGCCCAGCACCGGGTCGTGTTCGTGGCGATTCACTCCCTTCAGGAGTACGGCTTTCCCGTTTATTAAAAATTGTCCGTTTTTTACTTCAGCGCTTCTGAATCCCATCCGGCTTCCGGTCGATTCGATGATGTTTCCTTCCTTATCTTTCAGCAGGATAACAAGGTTGTACAGGTTCGGGATCTCGGCGCTCCAGAGACGCGGATTGGGGATGTGTTTTTCAAAATACAAGGTATCTTCCGCTTTTTCCGTCATCCTGAATGGAATCGCTTCCCTGATCAGGGGTTGTTGACTCAATTTATTTTCATAGAGTGCGACTTCCAGAATATATTCCGGCAGGAGATACATCCGGTCAAGGTCGGCAGGGGGATTGGGATGTTCATTTTTGATGATGGTGGTCAGCTTGAGGATCCCGTGGCGATAATCTGAAAAAAGATCACCGGTCACAAAGAAATCGCGGATTCGTGTTTTCGGTGTGGAAAAGAGATAAACATCATGGTTGATCCCGCTCATGCGCCACATGTCCTGGCTTTCGAGGTATGTTCCGTCAGACCAGCGGAAAACCTCAACCCCGATGGTGTTTTTCCCGTCGCGGAGGTATTTGGTGACATCGAATTCAATCGGGGTCTTGCCATCTTTTGCCATCCCGATCCGTTCCCCGTTCAGATAAACATAGCAGAAGGATTTGACGTTGACAAATCTCAGGAAAACTTCCCGTTCTTTCCAGGAGGATGGTACCTCAAAATCACGACGGTAAGATCCGACGGGGTTGTATGCTTTCGGAACATGCGGGGGATCGGGTTTCATCAGGTGGATGAATTCATAGGGCTGGTTTACATAAACCGGGTACCCGTAACCCTGCAACTCAAGGGTGGAAGGGACTTTGATATCGCCCCATCCGCTGACATCATACGAATCCTTGTAAAAATCGGACGGGCGTTTTTCGGGATTTTCCGACCAGTGGAATTTCCAGTTTCCGTTGAGGATCATGATCCAGGGAGATGCCCACCAGTCGTTTTTCAATGCTTCCGGTTCGGTATTGTAAGGGAGAAAGGCGGCATGCGGCGGTTGGTTGTTGATGCCCGTCAGCTTGGGATTTTCCCAGTCGGGCGGGGTCTGTGCGATGGCAGGTAGAAAAATCATTAACAATAAAAGGGTTGCCGCGGTACGAAGCGGTAGGATTGCGGAACCATTACTTTTTGCAAGGGTTGCACGTATTCCTTGCATGTTCATCGCATTAAAATGGCAGAATCGGTAATTCATACGTTTTTTTTTCGAAGATAACAATTTTCTTAGAATGACAGGTTCCTTTGAGGTGGTATCAAACCGGCATTAAAAAAATGCGAGAATCGAACAAGGATACGGAAACCTTTGAGATTTGCCAAACCATGTCCCTGTTCAAAACCATATCGCCAAACCGTTTGAAGTGGTATGTTCCAATAATAGCCGGTGTTCTGGTCTTATTCACGGTCAATGATCAAACAGCATTCTGCAAAGCGGATAGTTAAAAGGCAGCGCTACGGCAAATTGCAGAATTACCTTCCGATACGATCGGATGGGATCCCGATTGTAACCTCATCTATTGGGGAAAATTAAGCAAGCCCGAGGATTCGAAACTGGTATCTCGGATGCTGACGAAATGGCGGATACCCGGCCATGATAAACTGTTTTACAACAAATATCAGCATAATATGGAATGTTATCCATCAATTGGAAACAGTATTGATTAGAAATTTTCGAAATATTTGGGCTGGATGGTAAGAGCGGGGAAAAATCGTATCTTTATTGGCGTAATGAAAATTTACAGTGTATGAAAAAAGGAATATTTCTAATCTCTTTTCTGATGATTGGGTTATCGACCCAGTCGTATGCCGCTAAAGGCTATGCGAATGACGGACTGGCATTCATGATGGTGGTTGCCGGAGCGTTGTTATTATTGGCAGGCTTGTTTTCAACCATCGATTTCCTGAAGCGAAGAGGAAGGATTTTGGTCCGTTATACCAGGATACGGGTCAGGAAAGCATTTGCGATTATCATTGGCTACCTTCACCGGCGGATGGCCGGCAATTTCGGTTTGCCATTTTCATCGGCCTCTTCCTGAAAATCAAATGATCGCATCCTGAACAATAAGCAGCGCATCTGCTATCGCTTTTTGTGAACTTTTCCCAACCGATTTGTTGCTTTCGCTTTGGACTGTAACCGGGATACCGGGTTCTCTTATTCCAGCAATTTTCTGATCTTACGGATCCGTTTCCAGTCGGTTAATACATGTTCAAATTCCGACTGTCCGGGGTTACCCATATACACGGAGGGTTGCCTGAAAAACATGCGGCTGGGTTCCTGCTTCTCCAAATGAATATGGAATTCTGTGGCACCGGTCATATCACGTAAATCGACAATATTGTGCTCTTTGACTCCGCTTCCCGGCATGATCCTGATCCTTCCGTTGGCTTTCAGGATCATTTTTCTGATAAGATCTGCCCCAACAGGAGCTGTGGGTTTTTGACCGGAGGTAAGGATGCGGTCGATACCGATGTCGATCAGATCCTCCATAGCCAGAAAAGGGTCGGGGGTCATGTCGAAGGCCCGGTGACAGGTAACCTGCAACGGGTGGGCAAGATCAACCAGCATACGCATACGTTCCCGGTCGATGGTGCCGTCGGGGTTCAGTATGCCCAGCACCACGCCGTCGACTCCCGATTCTTTCGCGATGCTGATATCTTCGGTCATAATCCGGAATTCGTCCTGCGAATAAAGGAAATCGCCGCCCCGTGGCCTGATCATCACGAACAGTCCGATGTGAAGTTTTTCCCGTGCAAATCTGATGGCTCCGGCGCTGGGTGTGGTGCCGCCGTCATGCAGGTTTTCACACAGTTCCACCCGGTCGGCGCTGCCCTTCTGGGCTTCAATGGCCGACATGGCAGAGTTAACGCAGGCTTCAAGGAGCATAGGATTATTAAAATTCAAATGTCAAAATTCAAAATGAAAAGTCAAAAATCAAAATGCAAAATAGTAAAATGCGAAGATACGGGGAAAATGGGAGACAAAACGGAAGAATAGATCTGAGCGGAATGGCGCCGGAAAAGTTTTTTTGTTAGGGTATATAACGATGAATATTTAAATATATTTGTATAGGATAATATTACTCTTCTCCTCTTATGATTACTGATAATTTCAATGAAGAAACAGGCATTGCTGAGGCTTTGCTGACAGGTGAGATCACGATGACGGAAATACTTGGTTGGTTTACCACCCTAACACCGGAACGTTTTAAGGTGCAGGATTTTAAATTGCTTTCCGATGCTTCGGGGGTTGATTACAAATTTGGGATAGATCAACTTGACCAGTCATACCAGGCCATCGGGGATCTTTGCCGGCGGTTCATCCGTGTTCGAATTGCAGTAGTACATTCGCATGCAAGGGGAACAGCCTATTCCGAGATTGTGGTCAATAAATCAGATTTCACAAATTATACGCAGAAGATATTTTCGGAAAGAGATTCTGCCATGGACTGGCTGATGAATGGCAATTAAAAAACAATCCCTCCTGGAAAATCAACTTTTATTTCTGGATCTCCGTAACCTTCGGATCGTAAGCAAAGACGTTGTCAATGATAGGGGTGGTAATACCCTCCGATCTGACCGGATCTTCCGTTTAATGAAAGAGCAACAGGATGCTGTCATTGCAAAACGCCAAAAGTATCGCGGGGATGAAAAACCGGATAGCAATAATATTTGAAAACAAAAACGAATACCTTTACACCCCTTATCCAATTCTACCTTAATGGCCTATACCGAAATCAGAGCAGTCGTCACGCGGCCTGACCTGGACCAGTTTATTGCCTTTCCCTTTAAGTTATATAAACGAAACCGGTACTGGTGTCCGCCGTTGAAATCGGATGAGTTGCAGACACTTTCGAAAGAGAAGAATCCGGCCTTCGAATTTTGTGAAGCTGCTTACTGGATGGCTTATCAAAACGGAGTGCCGGTGGGGCGGATTGCAGGTATTATCAACCAGCGGGAAGCGGAAATCTGGAATGTAAAGCTTGTCAGGTTTGGCTGGTTCGACTTTATTGATGATCCGGAAGTTTCGCAGGCATTGATCACCGCCGTAACAGAATGGTTAAGGTCGAAGGGGATGACCGGGATCCACGGTCCGCTGGGTTTTAACGATATGGATCCGGAGGGAATGCTGATCGAAGGATTTGAAGAACTGTCCAGTATGGCCGCTATTTACAACCATTCCTATTATCCTTCCCACATGAATGCGCTGGGCTTTCGTAAGGCAGCCGATTGGATCCAGCTCGAAATTCAGGTGCCCGTCAAAGTCCCGGAAAAAATAGAGCGGATGCATCGGTTAGTTCTCGAAAAATATCCACTCCATATTCTGAAGGTGCGGAGTTCAAAGGCGCTGCACCCATACGCCATGAAACTGTTCCGGATGTATAATGAAGCCTTCAGGTATTTGTACGGATTCATCCCGCTTTCGGAACGACAAATTTCGTTTTATACGGATCAGTATTTCAGTTTCATCCATCCCGATTTTGTTGCCCTGGTGCTTGACGACCGGGATGATGTGGTGGGTTTCGGGATTACCATGCCGGATTTAAGCAGGGCGCTCCAGCGGGCTAATGGTTCCCTCTTCCCATTTGGATTTATTCACCTGATGAAGGCCATGAAAATCAACGACACCGTGCATATGTACCTTGTGGGAGTTCGCCCCGATTACCAGGAGAAAGGTGTGCTGGCCCTTGTTTATCATGAACTTACCAAAACCTATATCGAGAAGGGAATCAGGTTTGCCCGGACCCATGCCTTGCTCGAAAATAATCAGAGGGTGGTATCAATCTGGAAAAATTATGACGGCAGAGTCAACATCAGACGCAGGTGTTGGGTGAAACAATGGACAATTGACAATGGAAAATTGACAATGGAAAATTGAAAACGAGAAATGTCTATTCGCTGATTCCTAATCGCCTTTTCACTATTCGCTAATCCCCGTTCGCTATTCGCTAATCCCCGTTCGCTATTCGCTAATCTTCATTCGCTGATTCCGGATGCTCCTTCTCCCTTTTCTTCTTTTTCTTCCGCTTCGACATGAGGGCTTTTCCGAAGGTAAATGCTTTGCCTAAAAATGTTGCACTGTGTGTGACTTCGCCCAGCAGGCTTGTCGAAAGATTCCTGAGTGTAAATGCATCCAGGATTTTCCGGTAGTCCCGGTGAATGTGCTCTTCCGTCCTGAGGATTTCAAGTTTGAGCCGCTGCCGCTCCAATTCCAGATCTTTCAGGGATGTAATGCTTCCCGGTTTTATGGTATATCGTTTACTCATGCGACGCATCCTCCTCCATTAAAACTTTAGTGATCTGAGTGACCAGGGGATTGAGGAATATCTGATGGCGTTTCCGATAAATAATCAGTCCGGCAATAACATACAGTGCGGTTACAATCAGCGCTCCGGCCCAGGTCGGCCCCACGACCTCGCCGAACCAGAACATGAATGCCAGCGAAAGAAAGAGCAGCATGAACATCGCCAGTATAAAAAACACCACCGCGATCAGAAAAGCGGAGACTACCCGCGATATTTTTTCGGTGATCACCAGTTTGAACAGGTCGATCCGCAGATTTATGTAGTCTTTGACATTCTCGGTAAGCGACGAGATATTGTCGGAAATAGGGCCCGTTTCCATTAACTTACCTCCTCTTTATCAGATTCTTCCTGATCCGTTTCAGGACCGGTTTCTTCTCCGCCCAGAGCCGATTTCATGGCACTTAGCTTCTCGGAGAGCCCGTCCTCGACGAAATCGGCGAATCCCATGATCCTTTTCTTTAATCTTTTCCGGGTCTTTGAACCCTTGGCAGGGGCGATCAGCATCCCGATTCCGATTCCCGCGGCCAGTCCGAAAATTCCCGCCAGCAATGCATTTGATCCTGTTTTAGCCATATCTGTTGGTTTTATGTTTATTACAACGTTAAGAATTGCATATCTGTTATGTAGGTCCGACAACTTCCGGAATCCGGTGATTTTCTGTCAGCCCCGACCGGGCAGTAACGGGGTTCCTCTGAAGCTGGCTCTGAATTCATGAATGACGATCTTCAGGAGGCCGTATGCCGGAACCGCAACAACCATTCCGATGATTCCCCCGAAACTTGCAGCGGCGATGACCACCAGAAAAACCTCGACCGGATGTGCTTTTACGCTTTTTCCCTGAATGATGGGAGCAAAAATATTGTTATCGATCATTTGCACGATGAACATGGCAGCGAGAATCCTGATAACCGTAGGCATGATGAGCGTGTAGTCGCCCAGGGCGACCACCCCCGTCACTCCGATAAGCACTCCCATGATCATGGAGATGATACCCCCGATGTAAGGGATGATGATGACGACACCGGCAAAAAAACCAATTACCAGCGCACTGGGAACGCCGACGATGTATAGCGCAAGCGTATAGGTGGTGATGTTGGCAAATATCTGAAGAATGAGACCGACCATATAACGGGATAAAAGCTTTTTGCTTTTTGCCATGATGTTTTTTACCCGTTCTTCATACGCCCTGGGGGTGAATACCAGAATTCCATGCGAGAGGAGCGTGGGATCTGAAAGGAAAAAGAAGGAGAGGAAAGCGATAGCGAACAGGTTTATAAAAAAAGTTCCGGTGAACGAAATAATAGAGGTGAAAACACCGGAAAGAAAGGTCAGGTCCAGGAATTGGACTATGGATTGTTTGATGCTTTTTTCAATCGTGACTCCCTTGGGCATCAGCCCGTAGCGATTGATCATTTGCTGGAGGCTGGCCATCTCTTTCTGGTAAAACTTTAGCAATTCCGAACTATCGATGTTGCTTATCAGTTGTACCTCATTGATTACCAGTGGGATAATTGTTGCAAAAATTCCCAGGAACAGCGCGAGGATCAGTACCAGGGTTATGATGACGCTCAAAACATGAGGAAAATGAAGCCTTCCGATCCGGATCCGGTCAAGCAGGTCGACCAGGGGTGAACCAATGATGGTGATGACTCCTGCAACGATGATGAAGATCACGATTTCGCTGAAATACCAGACTAAAAATCCGGCGCCAGCCACCAGGAGGATGAGGAAGAAAAGTTTGTTTTTCTGATAGAGTTCACGCATAAGAGGGGTGCATGTTAAGAACCGGAATGCCCGGTGATATCAAGTGAAACAGGATTTCTCACATCGCAAACCGGTTTCGGTTGGTTATAAAAAATTATGAACACGCGACACCAGAGTGCTTCTACAAATGTAATCGAAATATTCCTGCCTTCTCAATGCTCCGGTGAACATTTTTTACCGGAAATTTTTGCTGAAACCCCATGACCCTTAGCAAATCAGGAGAGCAGGGAATCGGCCGTTAGTGCGGTCAGAACGAGGAAGAGGAAGAGGTTGGCGCTTGCAAAAACCAGCCGGTAGCGGAGAGAAGATGCCAGGAAAAGCTGCCAGGCGAGGATCAATAACAGGATGATGTTGAGGGCCATGATCGTGTAACCAATCAACGGGTGATGAATGATCCTGAAAAAGACCAGCATGATGGAGACGGCTGTTGATGCAATTACCCATACCATCACAATGATCCTGATGCGGAACTCGGGAAAGATGTCGTTCAGTACCGGGAATCCGGCCTTGCGGTAGTCATCCCCGTATTTCAGCATGAGTAGCCAGAAATGTGGCATCTGCCAGATGAAGATAAAGAACGAGAGGAAAAGGGCGGTGGGAGAGAGGTAATCGTGTTCCATGGAGGCGAAGCCCATCATGACGGGGATAACGCAGGTCAGCGCCCCGGGAAACACTGCGAATGCTGTTTTTCGTTTCAGCCAGGTGTACAGGCCATTATACCAAAAAAGGTTGATCAGTCCCAATACCAACGTATTCCAGTTGACCTGGTACATCAGAATGATCAAACCACCGACCAGGGCGATCATGGCGATACGCAACCCTTCGGCCGGACTGATTCTGCGCGATGGGATCGGCCTGCTTCGGGTGCGGTCCATCTTTTCATCGCGGGGCCACTCCTGGTATTGGTTGAAGGCGGAGGCTCCTGAGGCCAGCAGGAAAATGGCAAGAAGCGGCCATATCATCCGGGAATTGATCTCCCCCGTAGCCATCACCATGGCGGTAAGCGAGGAAAGAGTCACGGCAAGGGAGACGGGGAAGCGGATCAGCGTGTATATATCTTTAAAACCGGCAGTGTGCATGAACGAAATGTTGTAAAGCGGGAAAAATTAATTCAAAATTCAAATTAGCCATTATGCATTGGTCATTAGCCATTAAGGAAAAAAGTTTTCCATTTTTCGTTTTCCATTTTCCATTTTCAATTGTCAATTATCCTTCCACTGTACTAACATATATTAATTTGAATGTAATCTAAATAATCAGTCCTTTGCAGGAACCCGAAAAGCGACAGCTCCCGGGCCCTAAAACGGGAATATCATCGAGATCTTATAGGCAAAATTATCACCGGCATAAAGGAACGAATAGGGCCCCCACCGGTAATACGCACCAATGCCGATCTTATAAAGCTGGAGGTTTACCAGGTTGTTGATCAGAAGCCCCGATTCATAATAGCCCAGGTTCATCTCTTTCGGGGTTATGGTATTGTATGCATACCGTTCTTTGTAATCCAACCATCCGAACCCGATATTCTGGGAGATGGCGAATTCAGGATGAAACCATTTTTTACCCCGGAAAAGCAGGTATCCGAAGTCATGATAAAGATAAAGCGAAAAATATTTATTCGATAAAAATTCATTGTTCCGCATGGTGGCGAAACTGTTGGGAGCGTACAACGTGATGAAGCGGTAACTCCCTGGCGCGTAATACAAATTGCACGCGGGTATGGGCTGTCCGATGTACCCCCCGTTGAATTGAACGGTAAATTTTCCTATAAACTTGATATTAAATGTTTTACGAATTTTTACGTCGATCCGGTCGTAATCGAATTCGCCGTTCAGAAACCCTTTGATTCCCCGCGTATACTGAAGCCAAATCACGGGGTATCTGGTGCCGAGTGAGATCTTGTTGTTGACGGTCTGAATGAATTTTTCTCCATACGCCCATTTGAAACCTGCCGTGAGCGTAGTAAACCGAAACTGATCCTGCAGAATTAAAGCATCGCCTTCGGAAGTTGCAAAATCGTAGGTAGTGGTCTGTTTTTGTTCGCTGATAAGACCGAAGTTGAAGAGTACAAATTTCAAAGCCCTGAATCCGGCTGAAAAATTGAAACTTTCGGTGCGGTCCATCTTTTTCAGTAACAACTGCCTGAAATTTCCCGACAGGATTGATTCGTGGTCACTTGGGAAACTGACACCTCCCGATTCGGTAAGATCGAACGAATAAGACCCGCCCAGGGTGATGTCGTGCCGGCGGTTGACCAAAAACCGGATATCTCCTCCATATTTCGAAGTTACAATGGCAAACGCGTACTGGTAAAACCCGCCAACCCTGAACCACCTTGCGAGTTTATCGTTGGTGTGGAGCCCGGCACCCAAAACCATTCCTTCATAAGTGTTGTAATTTGCAAAGCGGCTTATGTCGAGATCAATGGGGCCCCAGGGTATTTTTCCGGTCAGGAGTGTTTGTGCCGATTTGGCCAGTTTATCAAAATTATTCTCTTTCCCGATGCTGTCAAGAACCTGGTAGGTCCGCCGATCCTTGTTGGTCAGACTGTCGGTGCGGTAATGGTCCCAGAAGAGTTCGTTCCGCGATGTCGCCATGGGATCGACTTCGACATCCAGGTGCGAGAACTCCCGTCGGACCAGTTCCGGGTTCAATACCAGGTCGCGGATATAACTCCGGCCCCGGCCGATCGCTTTGTACTTGCCGATTCGCAGGTTGTTGAAACCAACGTCGGTATTGAGCTGAACAGGGAACCACCGGTTGCCCTCGATTAACTCGTACATCTGGTGTATTCGGATCATCATCCCTCCGGTGGAGGTATTGGGTTCGGCGCTTACATTCTGAATCGCCCAATGAAAGGTGTTGATGGCCAAAACCCCTTTCAGACCGTCAAAATTGGTGCCTTTCCGGGGCCTGAAACTGATGATGAAAACCGTATCCCTCCCCGTATAGGTGGTATCCTCAATCTTAAAAAAATACTTGTTCAATCCCCCGGCTCCGATCGGATTGACATAATTATTTTGAAAAATCGTAATGACCGGCTTATAAAAAGAGAACGACTGGATCTGGGTGGTGAGCAGCACGAAAATCGGATCCTTGAAGCCCGACATTTTGGTGGCAATGACTTTATTGTAGTTTTTGTCAGGCGCCATGAATTTCCTTTTAGTCACGTTTTCCATCAGAAACAGGTATTGATCCCCGATCAGGTTTTCCAGCAACCGCGAGGCAGAATCGTGCCGGGCCGGATCGATTCGCGCCGAATCGTCTCCCACCCGTAATTCGACGCCGAAACCGGTCGAAGAGGCGATGCCTGTGGTGTCGGTCAGCGCGCTGAAGTCATTGATTACCGTCGTATCGATATCCAATGTAAAGATGGTCTTGTCGTAAGCTGTATAGGAAAAGGAGGTCACTTTTTCCGGATCGTTCTGGTCGCGGTTTTCCATTACATTGCGGATGATCCGGTGGGCAGGATTGATCCCGGGAAGGATCTCCACTTCCCGCAGATCGATCTCTTTTGCCGTCATCAGAATCACCAGGTCGCTGGTCCGGCTGCCGACCTTTATGGTTTTGGGTTCGTATCCAACATAGGAGAGCCTGAGGGTCTGAACCGGTTTGCCCGAGCGGATCCTGAATTTTCCGTCAATATCGGTTGTGCCGCCGGTATTGCTGCTGTTTATAACGATATTGACAAAAGCGAGAGGCGCTTTTGATTTGGAATCGAACACCCGTCCTGAGACCGTGTAAAGATCCTGGTTGACGGCTGTGAGCGGAATGAACAATAGAACCGATAACAGGAGGTACCAGCGTAGATTCATAGAAGTTGATTTTTTCAAAGATAAGAAACCTCTGAAGAATCCAAAAAGACCCTGAAAATATTTGTACCTTTCCGCAGAAAAACCGGGATGGCAGCATCTGTTGGATCCCGAAACACATGGATAGATGGATGAGAAGACTTTTCCCCTGATTGCCAAGACTGTGTCGGGTCTTGAACCGGTGCTGGCCGAAGAACTGACCCTCCTGGGAGTCCCGGATGTGATGGTGTTGAACCGTGCAGTATCCTTTACAGGGGACAAGGCGACGATGTATCGAGTAAACTACCTTTGCCGGACTGCGCTGCGGATATTGAAACCCCTGTTTCATTTCGAGATCGGGGATCAGGATACGCTTTATGAGCAGATAAATGCTTACCCGTGGGAAGCAGTCATGGATGTCGGCCAAACCTTTGCGATCGATGCCGTGATCTCTTACACGGTTTTTACCAATTCGCAGTTTGTTGCACAGCGGGCGAAGGATGCCATTGCAGACCGTTTCCGTCAAATCGGGGGAAAACGGCCGTCGGTCGATCTGGATCATCCGGATTTAAAAATTAACGTGCACCTTTTCAGGGATCTTTGTACCGTTTCGGTTGATTCATCAGGCCAGTCGCTGCACCGCCGGGGCTACCGGAAGAGCGCCGGCCCGGCCCCGATCAATGAAGTGCTGGCAGCAGGGTTGATCAGGTTGTCGGGATGGTCGCCCGAATTCCCCTTGCTGGACCCGATGTGCGGATCTGGTACCATCCTGATTGAAGCAGCGATGCTGGCAAAACAGATTCCCGCCGGGTATTTCCGGAAGGACTATGGCTTTATGACCTGGAGGGATTACGACAACGCGCTGTGGGAAGAGGTCCGGAAAGCCAGTGATGCCCGGATCACGACGACGGGTATTCAGATTGCCGGATTTGACCGGGCTTCACGGGCTATTATGTCGGCGACGGAAAACCTGCAGCTCACGGGTTTGAAGGAGGAGATCAGGTTGGAAACAATTTCATTCGAAGATTCGGCGCCTCCCTTCGAAAAGGGGTTCATCATCTCGAATCCGCCCTATGATGAACGGTTGAAACTGGATGATTCCGTGGCATTTTATAAGATGATCGGTAATGTGATGAAACGGAAATATGCCGGGTATACGGCCTGGCTGATATCGTCCGACCTGGAAGCCCTGAAATTTGTCGGGCTTCGCCCATCCCGGAAAATAACCATCTTTAACGGACCGCTCGAATGCAGGTTCATGAAGTTCGATCTGTTTGAGGGTAAGAAAGGTCACAACCCGGGAAGGGGAGGCACCTTGCCATAAAATGAGTACCTTTGCATTTTAAGTAAAACCCATGTCACACATCACCAAAATCGGAGTTATGACTTCTGGGGGCGACTCCCCGGGGATGAATGCCGCCATCAGGGCGGTCGTTCGTACGGCCATTTTCTGCGGCCTCGATGTCTACGGCATTTACCGCGGTTATGAAGGATTGATTGATAACCACATCGAGCAGATGTACAGCCATTCGGTTTCCAACATCATCCAGCGGGGGGGAACTATTCTGAAAACCGCACGCAGCAAAAGGTTTATGGGATACCAGGGCCGTTTGCAGGCGTTTAACAACCTAAAGGAGCATAACATCGATGCTTTGGTCGCAATCGGAGGGAATGGTACCTTCACGGGGGCTTCGGTCTTTAACAAGGAATTTGATTTTCCGATCATCGGATTACCCGGCACCATCGACAACGACCTCTTCGGGACCGACTCCACAATCGGTTACGATACGGCCATAAACACCGTTGTTGAGGCTGCCGACAAGATCCGGGATACTGCCACTTCGCACGAACGCCTCTTTTTCCTGGAGGTGATGGGACGGGATGCGGGATTTATTGCCCTCCGGAGTGGTATCGCCTGCGGCGCAGAGTTTATCCTGGTACCGGAGACGACGACTTACATCGATAACCTTGCCCGGCTTCTGCGCCATGACTGGAGAAAGAACAAAACCTCCGGAATCGTGATTGTTGCCGAAGGAGATGACATGGGTGGCGCCTATGAAGTTGCTAAAAAGGTCAAAGAGAAAATTCCGGAAATCGACACCCGGGTTACCATTCTGGGCCATATTCAGCGGGGAGGTTCCCCCAGCGCCTATGACCGGGTTCTGGCCAGTTCTCTGGGATTTCTGGCTGTGAAAGGTTTGTTGGATGGACATCGGGATGCGATGGCGGGGATTATCGATAAGGTCGTAACTTTTACACCTTTTGAAAAGGCTATCAAACACACGAAAGATATCAACAAGGAGATGCTCGAGATGTCGCGCATCCTGGCGCTGTAAAAGCAATTCCTTTTTCTTTGGAACGGATCACTTTATTTGCTGACGTGCTGCTGCCCTTACCGGTAAGCGGCACTTTTACCTACCGGGTGCCTTTTGAACTGAACGATCAGATCAGTCCGGGGATCCGTGTGGTTGTCCAGTTCGGGAGCCGAAAAATTTATACAGCCCTTGTCCTGAAGGTGCATGATCAGCCTCCCGGAAGAACGCCGAAGTATATACTCTCCATACTCGACCAGGAGCCGGTTGTCAGGCCTGTTCAGATGGATTTCTGGAAATGGCTGGCCGATTATTACTTGTGCACGGCCGGCGAAGTCATGAATGCTGCATTACCGGCCGCACTGAAACTGGCCAGCGAGTCAAAGATCGCGTTGAATCCGGCTTTTAATGCAGATCTCTCTGTTCTGAATGAACGTCAGGTGATCCTCGTGGAGGCGTTGCATCACCGAAAAGTCATCGCGGTATCCGAAGTTTCGAAGATCCTGGAACTTCAGAAAACCATTCCGGTGATCAAATCACTCATCGACCTCGGAGTCATCGTTTCCGATGAAGAGCTTACCGATCCTTACAAACCGAAGCTTGAACCTTTTTTAAGGCTGTGCCCTCCCTATTCGGAACAGGAAGATTTGCTGACCGGTCTTTTCTCCCGGCTTGAAAAAAGCGCCCGCAAACAATCGGATATTCTGATGACGCTGCTGAGGATTTCCGGGTTCGGAGCCGGCAATTTAAAGGAGGTCAGCCAAAAAGAGCTGCTGAAACAATCCGGGGGAGGACAAACCTCGCTCGACGGGCTGATCGGGAAGGGGATTCTCGAACGGTATCACCGGATGGTTAGCCGGTTCGCTCCGGAAGTGGCTGAAAAACCTGTGGAATCCATTGAGCTTTCAGAAGTTCAGGAAAAAACACTGGATGCAATCCGGGCCGAATTTAAAACCCGGGATGTGGTGCTTCTTCACGGTGTTACCTCGAGCGGTAAAACGGAACTGTATATTAAACTGATCCAGGAAACGATCAGCCAGGGTAAACAGGTGCTCTTCATGCTGCCTGAAATAGCGCTCACGGCTCAGATAATTAACCGGCTGCGTAAATATTTCGGAGCCCGGGTTGGCATTTACCATTCACGGTTTAACCATCATGAACGCGTCGAAGTCTGGCATTCGGTACTACACCAGGGACCGGAAGCCCGTCCGGGCGAACAAAGGTACGACATCGTGCTGGGCGCCCGCTCGGCTTTGTTTTTGCCGTTTTCGAACCTGGGACTGGTCATCGTTGATGAGGAGCACGATTCCTCCTTCAAACAGTACGATCCCGCACCGAGGTACCACGGCCGCGACGCTGCCCTTTACCTGGCCCGCTTACATGGAGCAAAAGCATTGCTGGGCTCTGCCACCCCTTCGGTGGAGAGCTATTTCAATGCCCTTTCGGGAAAATATGCCCTGGTGGAACTGACCGAACGATACGGGAAACTGGAACTCCCTGCTGTACAGGTTATCAATCTGAAGGAGGCGCACCGTATCGGAATGATGAAGAGCCACTTCTCAACGGTTCTTCTTGAAGAAATCGAAGCAACCCTCTCACGGAAGGAGCAGGTGATCATATTCCAGAACAGAAGGGGATTTTCACTTCGGCTCGAGTGTGATCTCTGCCATTGGATGCCTGCTTGTAAATTCTGCGATGTGACCCTCGTCTATCATAAAAAGATCAACCAGTTGCGGTGCCATTACTGCGGGTATGTCAGTAAAATCCCTGAACAATGTCCCGATTGTCATGGGACGAATATCAGGATGAGGGGCTTCGGCACGGAAAAAGTGGAAGAAGAATTGGGCGTGATTTTCCCCGACGCTGTGATCTCACGGATGGATCTGGACACTACCCGGAGCAAAAATTCACACCAGAAAATCATCGAAGATTTTCAGGAGGGGAAAGTGGATATTCTGGTGGGTACCCAGATGGTCACCAAAGGGCTTGACTTTGACCATGTGAGCCTCGTTTGTATCTTAAATGCCGATAACATGCTGAATTATCCCGACTTCCGTTCTGCCGAGCGGGCTTATCAGTTGATGGCACAGGTAAGCGGCCGGTCAGGGCGCAAAGGAAAGCAGGGTAAGGTTGTGATCCAATCCTATAACCCGGAACACATGATCATTCGGGATGTTGTGAGCCACAACTACCTGGCAATGTTCCGCCAACAGATCGCCGAGCGGCAGAAATTCCGTTATCCACCCTATTACCGGCTGATCCAGATAAAATTGAAACACCGGGATGCCGGTGCGCTCAACAGGGCTGCCGATGAACTGGCCACGATGCTGAGGCAACAATTCGGGAAACGGGTTCTGGGTCCTGAATTTCCGATGGTATCGCGCATCATGAACTACTACATTAAGAACATCCTGCTCAAGATCGAACGGGAGCCATCACTGGTTATGATGAAAGAAAAGCTCATGACGATATTGGGTGACTTTCAAAAGAGGCCGGCCGCCCGGTCGGTCCGGATCATTCCGGATGTGGATCCTCAGTAGTATCAATGACCAGGTAAAGATCTTCCCCTTCCTTTTTCATCAGGAATTGCTCGCGCGCGAATTTTTCAAGGCGGAGACTGTCTTCAAGAAGTTGACGGGTCAGCGTGGAATCCTTTCGGATCTCCTGCAGATAAAATTGTTTTTCCTGGTTTAACCCGTCAAGTTTTTGCTGCAATTTGTTGCGGGTGACCAGATTGTTGCTGTCGAAAAACACCAGCCACACAATAAAGGCGGTGGTGGTAAGAAAATATTTATTGAGAAGAAACCGCAAGATTTTTTTTATGATTTCCATGGTTCAGTTTCTCAATCAGAACGTTGATTCGGATGCGGATTCCAGCTCCTTTTTCAGATGGTTGTAAATTTCAACCTGGGAACGATAGGGCGGGCTGTCGTTCTTTTTGTAAATGTTTGGCTCACCGGGGCCGATGATGCGTGCCTTTACGTTGTCGGATAACTGAATTTGCAGCATCGTCCGCAATTGTTCTCTGATCCCGGGATCAAAAATCGGCGTTGCCACTTCGATCCGGTTATCGAAATTTCGAACCATCCAGTCGGCGGATGTGATAAAGTATTGATGATTCCCTCCGTTGCAGAAGACAATCACCCGGGCGTGTTCCAAAAAACGGTCAACAATGCTGATGGCTTCAATGTTCTCACTGATCCCGGGTAGTCCGGGAACGAGGGTGCATATACCCCGGATGATCAGTTTGATTTTCACACCGGCCTGGCTTGCTTTGTAGAGTTTTTTCACCATGATGCTGTCGACCAGGCTGTTTAGTTTGATGATGGCCCAGGCCTCCTTGCCTCCGAGGGCGTTTTTGATCTCCCGGTTCAAAAGTTTGATGTAGAAATTCCGCATGTTGAACGGGGCTACCACCAGTGTCTTGAATTTAAAGGGCCGGTAGTTCTCTTCCATCAGGTGAAAAGCATTCACGACATCGGCACATATTTTCTGATTTGTCGTAAGGAGGCTGACATCTGCGTAAACACGGGCTGTATCTTCGTTAAAATTTCCCGTTCCCAGAAATGAAAAATAGACGTTGCTGTTGTTTTCCTTGCGCCGGATCAGGATCAGTTTGCAATGTACCTTGAATCCGGGGATACTGTGAATGACCTTAACGCCCTCTTCCCGCAAACGCTCGCTCCAGTAAATGTTGGCTTCTTCATCGAAACGGGCCTGAAGTTCCATGAAAACCGTAACATACTTGCCATTCCGCGCAGCATTAATCAAGGCATTGATCACGCTTGAATTCCTGGCTGCCCTGTAAATGGTCATCTTGATCGAACGCACCCTGGGATCAATGGAGACTTCCCGCAAAAGATCTATGATATACTGGAACGACTGGTACGGGTAGTGGAGCAGGATATCTTTTTTCCGGATCGATGAAAGAATACTCCTGTTTTGAGGCAGATCTTTATGCCCAAGGGGGATGAGTGGCTCGTATTCCAGTTCCCGGTGATCGAGATTTGGGAAACCCATGAAATCCTTGAAATTGTGATACCTCCCACCGCCCCTGATGGGGTCATCTTTCGTGATTTCAAGCCTTTTGGTGATGATCCGCAACAGGTCCTGGGGAATCGATTGGTCGTAAACAAATCTTACCGGTATGCCTCTTTTTCGTTGTTTCAGACTCTCGGTCATCACTTCGAGAAAACTCTTTGAGACATCGGTATCGATATCAATTTCAGCATCACGGGTCACTTTTACCGTGTAAGCGCTGAATGTGTCGTATCCGAACACCGAAAAAATATCCGACAGACAGTACCGGATGATGTCATCCAACAGGATGATGAATCTTTTGGATCCTTCGGGAGGCAGGATCAGGAAGCGCGACAGGGTCTTGGTCGGCACTTCGATCAGTGCATGATCCTCCTTCAAAGCCTTATCCTTTCGCCCGAGAACAACCGCCAGGTAGATGGATTTATCACGCAGAGAGGAGATGTCCCTCAGGCTGCTGATCATGATCGGGAACAGGCAGACACGAATCTTTTCCTGGAAATATTTCCGGATGAATGTTCCCTGTGTACTGGTGATCTGGTGTTCATTGATGATAAAAATATTGTGAGAGGCCAGTTCACCTACAATCGATTCATAGATCTGTTGAAATTCCTTTTCCTGGGCCTGTACAACCTGGCCGATCTCTTTCAGGGCTTTCCTGGGATTTACGGGCGTGTCGTAACGGGATCGTTCCACTTTCAGCAACCTGTTCAGGGTGGCAACGCGGACCCTGAAAAACTCATCCCGGTTGTTGGAGAAAATTCCCAGGAACTTGAGCCGCTCAAGCAACGGATTCCTCGGATCTGCCGCCTCCTGCAATACCCTTCCGTTGAAGTGAAGCCAGTTGAGATCGCGGTTCAGAATCGGTAATTTCTCTTTTGACGCCATCTACTTCAGCATTTTGGGAAATACGATAAATTCCCGGATCGCCTCAGCAGCAGGGATCTCCTCCCATGCGTCAACATTGAACGACAAGGCGATCACACAGGAGGTGGGCATATTCTCGATCCCGGGATGGAGAAACAGATTCGCCAGGTTGGTCAGCGTGGGGTTATGGCCTACAATCATGAGTGACGACAGGTCATTCGGGGTTCCATAGATAATGTCGAGGATCCGGTCGTACGATCCATCATAAATCCTGCGCTCCGTCCTGATCCCCGACACCGGGTACCCCAGTCCGTCGGCCAGGATCCTGGCGGTTTCGAGTGCCCTGCGTGCCGGACTTGACACCAGGATCCCGACGGACGTGTTCCGCTGCCGTAAAAACCCGACAATTTTACCGGTCTTCACAATGCCCTTGGTTGTGAGATTTCGTTCGGAATCCGGAATACCTGGCTCTTCCCACGAGGATTTGGCATGTCGGACCAGATAGAGCGTTTTCATCTTTGGGAGACTTTTACAGGGATCGGTCGGATTTAATGAGACATCAGGCAAAAAGCGGAAGATCAGCCATCATATCGTTAACTTTTTTCCTGACTTTGAGGATCTTTGCTTCGTTTTCAATGTCGCTGATTACTTCATCGATCAGGTTCACGATCTTGGGCATATCCTTCTCTTTCAACCCACGCGTGGTAACGGCCGGGGTTCCTACACGGAGCCCTGAGGTCTGGAATGGTGAACGGCTGTCGAAAGGAACCATATTCTTGTTAACGGTGATATCGGCCCGTACCAGTGTATTTTCAACCTGTTTCCCGGTGATATCCGGAAATTTTGTGCGAAGGTCGATCAGCATCAGATGGTTGTCGGTTCCGTCCGAGATCACATGATACCCTTTTTGCATGAATGCTTTTGCCATCGCTGTAGCATTTTTTCTGACCTGGATCACATAGTCCATGTAATCATCCGAGAGGGCTTCAAAGAACGATACCGCTTTTGCTGCAATAACATGCTCGAGGGGGCCGCCCTGGACCCCGGGAAAAACGGCCGAATCGAGGAGCTGCGACATCATTTTGATCTCGCCTTTGGGTGTTGTCAGCCCCCATGGATTCGGGAAATCCTTACCCATCATGATCATTCCGCCCCTCGGCCCGCGAAGCGTTTTATGCGTGGTGGTGGTTACAATATGGCAATAGGGAAGCGGATCATTGAGCAATCCTCTCGCGATCAACCCGGCCGGGTGCGCAATGTCGGCCATGAGCAGGGCGCCGATGCTGTCGGCAATTTTTCGCATCCTGCGATAATCCCAGTCACGGGAATAAGCAGAGGCCCCCGCAATAATGAGCTTTGGCCGAATCGCCTTCGCCTTTTCCTCCATCTTATCATAGTTGATCACACCGGTCTCCAGTTCAACCTGGTATCCGACGGCTTTGTACAGAATTCCTGAAGAGTTGACCGGCGAACCATGCGAAAGATGACCCCCATGCGCCAAATCCAGACCCATGAAGGTGTCGCCGGGTTTCAAACAGGCCATCAGCACCGCCATGTTAGCCTGTGCGCCCGAATGGGGCTGAACATTCACCCATGCGGCATTGAATAACGCCTTTGCCCGGTCGATCGCCAGCTGCTCCGACTCGTCAACATGCTGACATCCCCCGTAATATCTTTTTCCCGGGTACCCCTCGGCGTACTTGTTGGTGAGGCATGAACCCATGGCCTTTAAAACCTGGTCACTGACAAAGTTCTCAGATGCAATCAACTCCAGACCGCTTGTCTGACGATGCAATTCACTTTTGATGATCCTGAAAAGCGCGGTATCTTTTTTCATGATGGTTAAAATTTTTATGACAAATATTTCGTTTGATTTATTGGCTTTTCGATACGACAAAAGTAAGATTATTTCAGAAATTTATGGATATTTGCCTTTAAAGTAAACAGGAAACTCCCGGGGGAGGAAAAGAAGCGCCCTGGATCCGGGAAACAGAATTCAAAATTTAAAGTTCAAAGTTGGTTGTGGTCGACATTTTGAAAATTACCTTTTTATCTTCCCGGTACCACTACATTCGGTGTGCGATCTTCCTCCTGTTTTTCCATCCCTTTTTTGTTTCCGCACAACTCAATGCCGGGGAGGAAGTCACAATTAACCCCGGGGTACCGGTGACCCTCACGGCGAATTACGGACTTTTAGCCCAGGGAGTCACCACCTCCGACAATCATGTAGAAGGCCCTTTTGATATCGGTTTTCCCTTCACCTTCTATGGTCAGACCTATTCCCGGTTCTCTATCGGCGACAACGGGTGGATTAGTTTTACGCATGACGTGAACTGGGGGGCCACGCGGAACATCCGCCTTCCGAGTGCAGCTCCGACCAGCCCTAAAAATTGTATTCTTGGAGCCATGGAAGATTACAACCCCATACAAGCCGGAAGTCCCTATATTTTTTACCAGACCATCGGAACCGAACCTAACCGTCGGTTGGTTGTGATGTGGTGCCAGTGCCCGATGGTGGGATGTATGACCAACTACGTCACCTTCCAGATTGTTCTAAAGGAAGGCGATACCATCGAAACGCATATTTTCAGCAAGCCCATCTGCACCAACTGGGATAACAGGTGTACCATCGGTTTGCAGGATGAAACTGGCTATCTATGCGATACCCTGCCCAACATGGCCCGAAATTCGACCAGTTGGAGCGCCGAACGCGAAGGGTGGCGCTTTGTACCCGCCTCACAGAATACATATACCGTTACACGGATTCCGTATTCCATGTTTCCTATTACACCGGGTGATAAAATTACCTTTACCTGGTACGAGGGATCCGAATTTCTCTCTGATCAGCAAAGTGTGGTGGTGGCGCCAACCGAAACCACAACCTATCAATCCTTCTGTACCTTATGCAGCGGTGAAACTTACAGCAGTACCGTGACCGTGATCGTCGAACCGTACATTCCCAATGCCTTTACACCCAACGGCGACGGCTTGAACGATTTTTTCAGGATCAAAGGTATCCCCCGTGAGAATATTACCCTTTTCAATCTCCAGATCTTTGACCGTTGGGGGCAGCAGGTTTTTACAGCCCACGATATCGACATGCCCTGGAACGGATTGATGCAAGGGACCGGCGAACCCTGTCCGGGCGGAGTCTATTCCTGGGTCATCTATTATGAAGATAACAGGAAGTTTAAAACCGGGAATTCGGGAACGATCCTGTTGTTGCGGTAACCGGAAGGCCCGATACGGCGTTTTGGGAGTAGATTCTGCCTACCGGTGACCTGTTTTCAATACCTGCTGCAAGAGACTGGTCAGAACTTCCCGTTTGAATGGTTTTTCCAGGTAATGATCCGCCCCTTTCGAAATAATATAGTTTTTCTCATTCCTGAAGGTGTAACCGGTTACTGCAATGATGGGTGTGGACTGGTAGTTGATTAACTTCCTGATTCCTTCGATGGCATCGATCCCATCCATGCCCGGTCCCAGGTTGATATCCATCAGGATCACGTCGTACTGCCTGAGTTTTACCATTTGCAGCGCTTGTTCGCCCTCATACGCGATTTCGAGACGGTAATTGTCTTTCAGGAACAGCTTGATAAGTTCAATGTTGGAATCATTATCCTCAACCAGCAGGATCTCCGGGATCTCCGGTGTTGCGATAACCGGAATATGAGCGGCATCCGCACTGTCCTTCACTTCAGTAGGCTCTTCACCAAATCCTGGAGGCGGGGTTGCCGGCAGCCTGATCGTGAATTCCGATCCCTGACCCGGAGCGCTTTTCAGGGTCAGGATCCCATTCAGAAGCTGAATACATTTTCGCGTGATCGACAATCCGAGGCCACTCCCTTCATAGGGTCGGTCGTAGCCCTCGTTGGCCTGACGAAATTCTTCAAAGATGATGTGCTGTTTTTCAGCAGGGATTCCGATTCCGGTATCGGCGATAGTGATTTCCACTTCCGGATCTCCCCGATCAGTTTTTTTTGCCATTACATTTATCTTTCCCTGTTGTGTGAACTTTATCGCATTTTCAACAAGATTGCGAATGGCCTGGTCGATCAGTTTGCAGTCGGACACGATCCTCAAAGGTTCCGATGCATTCAATTCCATAATCAGTCCTTTTGATCCTGCTGCAGGTAACAGATCCCGGAATATTTCCCTTAGGACTACCGCACAATCGGTAACCGTCATATTTAACGAGAGGCCTCCTTCAAGCTGCGCGAAAAGCATAATTGAATCGAGAGTGTGCTGGAGCCTCCTGCCGGAGGATGAAATGTATTGAATCATGGACCGGGAGCGCGGATCTTCGACTTCGGTCATTAAAATATCAGAAAAACCAAGGATTCCATTCATGGGGGTCCGGAATTCATGGCTCATGTTTTGCAGCAAGGCCGATTTCAGACGGCTCGACTCTTCGGCTGCCTTTTTTGCCTGGATCAATTCCTGTTCGGACTTCTTCTTCTCGGTAATGTCGGAAAGAATACCGCCGACCATGTTTTCGCCGTCACCGTCGCCCTGTACAATGTACCTTTGATCCATGACCCAACGCTCGCTGCCGTCAGCTCTGTTGATCCGGTATTCGAGCGAACCAACGCCACTCAGGTTCAACTCCTCCGTGAATTTGTGATAGGCCGGCCGGTCCTCAACCGCCACGAGCTCGTGCCACTTCCTTGGCTCCATCTTTATTTCCCCGAACTCTGATCCATAAAGCCGGTCAAATGCCGAGTTAATGAGGTAGATTTTACTTCCGTCGATATTCGAAAGCCAAACGACATCCAGAATATCCTGAATCAACCGCTGAAAACGTTGTTCGGTGCGGGTCAACGTGTTTTCAATCCGTCGTTTTTCCCTTTTCATCACGGTCTCCTCCAATTCGCGCTTTACTGCCGGACCCAACCTGTTTAGATGGGTCTTCATGAGGTAATCATTGGCTCCGCCTTTCATAATGTTGACAGCGATTTCTTCGCCGACGGTTCCCGAAACCAGGATAAACGGGATATCCAGATTTTTCGATTTGAATAGTTTTAGCGCATCGCCTCCGCCAAATCCCGGCAACGAATAATCACTGATCACAATGTCCCAGTTACCCTGGGCCAAAGCCAGCTCCATTTCTGCCCCTGTCTTGACCTGGGTGTGTTCCACCTCAAATCCTTCCTTCCTCAGCTGCCTTACAACGAGCAGGGCATCGGTGTCGTTATCCTCTACCAACAACAGGTTTAACTTGCTCATAAATATCTTGTTTATTTGTGATGTTCATTTCTGAGAAAGAAAAATAGAAAGTTGTGCCGACCCCAGACTCACTTTCTGCAAAGATAACCCCGCCATGGCGCGATATGATCCGCTTCACGGTAGC
Source organism: Alphaproteobacteria bacterium (assembly GCA_009928665.1). Taxonomy (GTDB): domain Bacteria; phylum Bacteroidota; class Bacteroidia; order Bacteroidales; family FEN-979; genus CAIVAT01. The sequence goes on along the minus strand of SACF01000002.1, from coordinate 57,374 downwards.
AAGACCGATCCCGATTCCGGTGAACTGATCGTCACTGTGCAGCCGCTGGAAAGGAACAAAGAGCTTCTGATAATGGTTCATGTCAAATCCTGCTCCATTATCACGAATAAAGTAAAGACTCCTTCCATCTTTTATAGTCGTACCAATTTCAATAAACCCGTCAGCTTTTTTACCGGTGTACTTCCAGGCATTGTCAAGCAGGTTTTGTATGACGATCTGGACAAGGCTCCCGTCAGCAACCACGGTGAGCCCGGGCTGTATCTTTGCACCCACGGATCGTTCGGGGTACTGTTGCCTCAACTTTTGAAGTATATCCTCAACAAGCCGGGTCAGGTCAAGTTCCGTCAGCTCGAGCTCATGCCGGGCGATTCGCGATAACTTAAGAAACTCTTCAATGAGCTGTCCGATCGATCTTGTCGATTCCATGATCTTGGCCAGCAAATCTGCGGCCTCTGTCCCAATCCTGTCGCCATAATCCTCAACCAGGGCTGTGATCAGTCCATCTATCCGGCGAACCGGGGCCCTCAGGTCATGTGACACGGAAAAGGTAAACGCCTCCAGCTCTGAATTGGTCACCAGGAGCTGCGCAGTCCGGTCATTCACCTGTTGCTCCAGGTTTTCATTCAACCTCCTGATTTCATCTGTCCTTTTAGCAACGAGAATCTCCAGCTCGCGGTCGCGGATTTGCCTGATCCGGAACTTGACGATCCCATACAAAATCAGCAAGGCTGCCAACACACAAAGAAGGATAAACCACCATGACTGATAATAAAACGGAGCGACTGAAAAGGTAACGGCGGTCTGACTACCGTTCCACTGGCCATTTCGGTCGGATACCTCCAGTTTAAAGGTATAGTCTCCCGGTGGCACCTTGGTGTAATGGGCAAACCGCGTTCCGTCGCCGGCAGACCAGACTTTATCGTATCCCTCAAGTTTATACCGGAACTTGAGTTTTTCAGGCGATTCCATCCAGGGTGCGGTAAATCTGATTTCCAGGTGAATGACCCCGGCGGGTAGTTTAACCGGCTTATTGAGGTAAAAGGTGTCCCTGTTACAAATCAGCTCTGTAATCACTGCCTCAGGTGATTCTACGGGTTGCTCCATTTTAAGTGGATCGATTTCGGCAATGCCTTTATCGGTGGAAAACCAAATTTTATGGTCCCGGGTAAAGACGCCGGCCGGGAATACTCCTCCGGTGCAGGCAGAACTAAGCATCCCTTCATCACTCCCAATATATAATACCCTCGGTTTAGAAACGGTTCCGTTAATATATCCTGTAACTTCAGCCAAAACCAGCGAATAGATTCCGTCGCCGGTACCCACCCATAACCTTCCCTGGTCGTCCCCGGTGATATAGGTGATGGTCGTTTCATCGATGAGGTCATTCAGGGACCTGATGTTGCCGGTAGACGGGTCGATCCGGTTTAGTCCGTTGTGACCTGTTCCGGCCCAAACGATGTGATCCCGGTCTTCATACAAAGCCAGCACCATGTTATCCGACAATCCATCTTTTGTGTTGATCCCGGTAATCTTCCCATTGTCAAATACAGAGATTCCACCTTCCTGAGTCCCGATCCAGATTCTGTGTTTATCGTCTTCCAGGAAACAAAAGATCCGGTCGTCCGTAAGCCCCTGGGCCAGTGTAAGGGTGTTTACCTGATTGTTTTTTACCTTGTAAATCCCCTCATCCGTTCCGGCCCACAGGGTGCCCTCACGGTCGAAAAAAAGTGCATGAAACAACGAATTGTTCAGTCCCGTGCACTGTCGATCCATGCTTCTCCTGCCTTTTTCATGAACCACCAGGGCTCCGACAGTGGCTGCCAGTTTCTGATCTTCCGGACCAAAGGCAATCGAAAAAACCGGCATACCGGGCATTCCCAGCTCCCTGGTAAAATCGCTGAACATTCCGTTCCGGAAAGATGTAATCCTTCCGTTCTCGTGTCCGATCAGGATTTCACCCTCCCGGTTGATGCTAATGCCCATAACCGATTGATCCTGTAAACCATCCTCAGGTGTATAGAAATGAATACGGTTCCTGGTGATCCTGGTCAAACCCCCACCTTGTGTCCCGGCCAGAACGGAACCCCTTCGGTCCCCGGTAATACATTCGACCAAATCCGATCCCAGCCCATTCTGGGAACAGAATCGAAGCACAGATTTGCTATTCAGGTCAAACCGGTATAAACCATCTCCGCTGGTTCCGATCCATAATGCCCTTCCATCGCGGGAAAGATAGAGCGACTTAACCATAAATCCGCCCCTGTAACCTGCCGGTTCGATTGGTGTGAATTGTTCCCTGTCATACGACCAAAGACTACCATTATTGCCACCAAGCCAAAGCTTTCCCGACGCTTCTGCCACCATCGACGTGATTAAGGGAACCGGGCGCCTGTTTCCGGATGGGACGGGCTGTACGTTGCCTCCGGCAATTCTGCACAATCCACGGTCAGTAGCCACCCATAACTCCTTCCCGGATCCGGGACAAATGGCCGTTACTTCATCTGACAACAACCCGGACGATACATTGAAATGGCTGACCTTGTCATGGTTCAGCATGACGATTCCTTTTCCGTCGGGAACGATACAGAGGTTTCCCGGACCAACTTCGCAGATTGCGGTGATCGAGCTATGTTGAAATATCTCCCTGGTTCCGATCGTTTTGAAGATTCCATTTCGGTATCCCAGCAATAATCCGTTGAACAGGCCGGCATACAGCGTGTTATCGCTACCGACATATAAAACGCTGCAGTCGTCTTCGGTCATTTCCCGTACATTGTGCCGGTTGAAAAGGACGCCCTCAATCCCGTCGAACCGGGTAATGCCATCGGTGGAACCGAGCCAGATGAATCCCTCGGGAGTAATGGCAAGGGCATAAATGTTATCGTTGAAACCCTGCTCTTCTTTCCAGCATCTGACTGTATAATCGCAGGTGGTCATCCTTTCAAAGGAGTTCTGGGCATAACCGGTCGCAGAAATAAAACAAAAACAACAGAAAACTGCCCTGAAAATGATACGATACATAAATATGAATTAAAATCATATCAAAAATAAAAGGTTTTTTTTGTAATACAATTTATTCATAATAAATTAGGGCCATAATTTCATTAAACCTGAATCATGGCGATTACAGTAAAAATTGTTCCAGCCGGGGCATCGGAAAATTTTACCGATGTGGACCTCAAAAAAGAGACCCCGTTACATATCTATGTCCGTTGCTGGACGCTGGGCCACAGACCCAGCAAAAATAAAATCTGGAAAATGACCAAAGCGGTCGGCAGTGGTAATGTTGCGGAATTCAACGATTTTACGTTGCTTGACAGCAACGGGGTAATAATTGGAGATACGGTGTTCATTATCGAGCGATAACCGCCAACAGATTGTAAATGTTTGGATTGAAAATTCCTGACTGGTTTTGATCCAGATCAGGAATTTGATATTTTATACTTGTATGATGAAAAAAAGCATTTCTTTTCTGAACTTGATCCTGATGGTGATCTTCCTGATCCCTGAACCGGCGTGCGATGTTGCACAACAGGCGCAGAAGGCATCCAACCTGGTGCGTTGCGATTTCAGGATTAAGACGGTCGAAAAACTGAGTATCGCAGGAGTCTCTTTTCAAAATGTCCGTTCGGCTGGTGACTTAAGTATTACTGACCTGGCACGGATCATGGCCGGATTGACCAGTCCGACCGTCCCGCTGTCGTTACAGTTAAACCTGGAAGGCCGTAATCCGAATGCGACCCCGGCCGGGTTGAACCGTTTGGAGTGGATTCTGTTTATCGATGAAATACAGATGACCAGTGGGTTGCTTGAGAATCCCTTCACGATCCCCGCGGCTGGAACAGCGACGATCCCCATTCAGATCGGAATGGATTTGAAACAGGTACTCAAAGGAAAATCGGCCGATGCGATTCTGAATTTCTGTATGAATCTTGCGGGTATCGGCAATGTACCAACCCGTTTCAAAGTAAAACTCAAACCCACCATTTACCTTGGAGGCGTTCCCCTTTCCTATCCCGGCTATTTTGTTGTAAAGACTTCTTATGGATCCAATTGACACTTCATGAATTCCATTTAAAGCTCTTGTTATACACAGTATCTGAAGAAAGCCTGGGAGCGTCCCTGAATTTCTATTTTATTACCGTTTCAAAGATTTTAACTGTTCATTTTTTCTTACATTTGCACACTTAATTTTGAAGCATATGTTTTTAAACTCAGATAAATTCAGGGGAGAGGGTTTGACGTATGATGATGTGCTTCTCGTTCCGGCATATTCTGAAGTTCTTCCGCGCGAAGTGGATATCACCTCCTTGTTTACGAAGAATATCCGGCTGAATATTCCCATCGTTTCAGCAGCCATGGACACAGTGACCGAATCGCGAATGGCTATTGCCATGGCCCAGGAGGGTGGTATCGGTGTGCTGCATAAGAATATGACCATCGAAGAACAGGCGATGCAGGTCCGAAAAGTAAAGCGTGCCGAAAACGGGATGATCCTGGAGCCTGTCACCCTCAAAGAAAATGCACTGGTTGGTGACGCGCTTGCCATGATGAAGGAGTATGGAATCGGGGGAATCCCTGTCACCAACTCAGAAAATGTTTTGGTAGGGATCATTACCAACCGCGACCTCCGCTTTGAACGCGATCATACCCGACCTGTCACGGAGGTCATGACCCGGAATGTAATCACCATCAACGAATTTACCGATTTTGAACAGGCAGAAGCTATTTTGCAGAAACACAAAATCGAGAAACTTCCGGTTGTCGACAAGCAGCAGAAACTTATCGGACTTATCACTTACAAAGACATTATCAAGATAAAAGCTCGTCCGAATGCCTGTAAAGACCAGTTGGGAAGGCTCCGCGTGGCTGGTGGTGTCGGGGTGACCGGCGATACCCTCGACCGGGTAGCCGCCCTGGTCCGTGAAAATGTTGATGCCATTGTGATCGATACGGCGCACGGACATACCCGTGGCGTTATAGAGATGGCGCGTCGGGTGAAATCTTCTTTCCCGGATGTCGACCTGGTCGTTGGGAATATAGGCACAGCCGAGGCTGCCAGAGATTTGGCCCGTGTTGGTGTCGACGCCGTAAAAATCGGAATCGGACCGGGATCCATCTGTACCACCAGGATCATAGCCGGGATCGGTGTCCCGCAACTTTCAGCCATTTATGATGTGGCAACTGCCCTCAAGGGTACCGGTATCCCTGCGATTGCCGATGGCGGTATCAGGTATACCGGTGATATCGTTAAAGCTATTGCCGCCGGCGCCCACTCGATCATGGCCGGTTCGTTATTCGCCGGCGTCGATGAGTCACCCGGAGAAACAGTGATATTCGAAGGCCGTAAATTCAAAACATACCGCGGTATGGGTTCCATCGAAGCCATGCAGCAAGGATCGAAGGACCGGTATTTCCAGGATATGGAAGATGACATCCGTAAACTCGTACCCGAAGGAATTGTGGGGAGGGTCCCTTACAAGGGTTCACTTTCGGAGGTGATATACCAGATGGTAGGCGGACTGAAGTCGGGGATGGGCTATACCGGATCAACCGCCATTGAAAAACTTCAGGAAGCCAAATTCATCAAGATCACTTCAGCCGGGATTACCGAAAGTCATCCCCACGATGTGACGATTACCAGCGAAGCGCCAAACTACAGCCGATAAACCATTTTAACCAGACCAACCATAATTAAGATCATAAAAAAACGTTATACAACTAAACTTTAAAGAAATGAACAGGGCAGCAGGTAAATATCTTATCCTTTTAGCAGCTTTCGTTACTTCCTTCGCAACTTTTGCACAGGTTAAGAATGACGAAGTATTGATGACCATCGCCGGGAAAAAGATTCAGGTCGGCGAATTCATGAATATCTATCAGAAAAACAACGTAAAAGGAGAAAATATCGATAAAAAATCACTCGAGGAGTACCTCGACCTTTTTATCAATTTTAAATTGAAGGTTCAACAGGCCGAAGAACTTGGTCTCGACACCCTTACCTCGTTCCGTAATGAACTGAACGGATACCGCGAACAGCTTGCAAAACCCTACTTTACTGATGAAGCTACCCTCGATAGGTTGATGCATGAAGCCTATGAACGACAGAAAACGGACCTGCGGGCAAGTCATATTTTCTTTAAACTCAAACCATCCCCCGAACCTGATGATACCCTTGCCGCATACAAGAAAGCGATGATGGTAAAGGAAAAACTGGTACAAGGCGCAAGCTTTGAGAGCATGGCGCTTGAGTTTTCCGAAGATCCTTCGGCGAAAGACCGGGAAGCCAACCAACAGCACCCGTTCCTCAGAGGTAATAAAGGAGACCTGGGTTATTTCACGGTATTCGATATGGTCTATCCTTTCGAAAATGGCGCCTACCTTACCGAAACAGGTTCTGTTTCGAATCCCGTGCGCAGCGATTACGGATATCACCTGATCAGGATCACCGAACGCCGACCGGCATTGGGGAAAGTGACAGTTGCCCATATTTTCGTATCGATCCCGAAAAATGCAACACCCGACGATTCCATACGACTCCAGAAACGGATCGATTCCATCTATACCAAACTGACCCAGGGTGTTCCTTTTGAGGACCTGGTGAAAACCTGCTCCGACGACAAAGGTTCGGCTGCCAAGGGCGGTGTCCTGCCTTCATTTGGCGTGAACCGTATGGTGCCTGAATTCATCGGGGCAATCTATACCCTGAACAACCCCGGCGACTTCTCAAAACCGACTGTCACGCCTTATGGGTGGCACATCATCAAACTGGTTGAACGGAAAGGTCAGAAACCATTCGATGAAGAAAAGCAGGAGCTTAAACAGAAGATCATGAAGGATAACAGGGGCGACCAGACAAAACAGGTCGTGATCGCACGGATTAAAAGCGAAAATGGTGTGACCGAGAGCCCCGATGCAAAGAAAGATTTCTACCGCGTGGTCACCGACAGTATATTTTTCGGAAAATGGAAGGTTGCGCAGGCAGGTGAACTGTCGAATATGATTTTCAAGGTGGGCAACCGGACCTTCCTCCAGTCTGATTTTGCAGAATATCTTGAAAAAACCCAGCGGAAACAGGAAAAACAAAAGATCGAGTCCTACGTCGACAGACTTTACGCATCCTTTTTAGATGAAAGTATCCTGAAATATGAGGATTCCCAGCTCGAAAAAGAATATCCCGAGTTCAAAGCCCTGATGACTGAATACCGCGATGGCATTCTCCTGTTTGATCTTACCGATCAGAAAGTATGGTCAAAAGCAGTTAAAGATACCCTCGGCCTGAAAGATTTCTATCAGAAAAATAAAAATAATTACATGTGGGAGACCCGCCTCGATGCCAGCATCTATACCGTGAATGATCCCGGAGCGGTTCAACGGGTGAAAAACTTTATCAAATCCGGTCTCTCCGACACCGACTTACTGAAAGAGATTAACACCGACAGTGTCGACATCCTGAAGATAGAGAGCAATAAATTTCTGAAAAAGGAAAACAGGATCATCGACTCCATTGCCTGGATACCTGGCTTCAGCGGCGACATTAAATCGTCCGGGGGCACAATGTTCATTTATGTTCGCAAGGTTCTGAAACCACAGCCTAAGGAGTTGAACGAAGCCAGGGGCTTGATAACTGCCGAGTATCAGAATTATCTTGAAAAAGAATGGATCAAAGCCCTGCGCACAAAGTACCCGGTTGTTGTCAATAAAGAGGTCTTCGCCAAAATAAAATAGCACGCACCAGTGAACCGGTACCTGATTTTTTTGTTGATCGTTCTGACCTCCTGCAACACTTTTTTTAAAAATAAAACCGAACAGGTCCTTGCACGGGTTAATGACGATTATTTATATGAATCAGATATCCGCGGAATTGTTGCTGCCGGCACCACACGTGAAGACAGCATAACCATCGTAAATAATTTTATCAGGAACTGGGTCAGGCACCGGCTTATCATCCAACAGGCAGAGAAAAATCTGACCAATGAACAAATGGATTTTTCGAAGCAACTCGAGACCTATCAAAATTCACTGATCATCTATACCTATGAACATGAACTCATCCGTCAGAAACTCGATACACTGGTCACCGAAGAGGAAATAGAACAGTATTACGACGCGAACCAGCAGAATTTTTTACTGAAAGATAACATTGTTCAGGTCCAGTATGTGAAACTTCCCGTTACAACATCCCAGGTCAGGCAGTTTAAAAAGCTTTTGAATTCCGATGAGCCAGATGACCATTATAAGCTTTCGGATCTTTGCGAAAAAAACGCGCTCGATTATTATCTGGATGACCAGAATTGGTTGTTGTTCCGTGATTTCCTCGGTCAGATACCTTTGAACTCATACAACCAGGAAGACTTTTTAAAGAACCATAAATATGTTGAATACCAGGATTCCCTGTTCCTTTACCTGATCCGTTTTAAAGATTTTAAGATCATGGAGAGCGTATCACCGCTTGGTTTTGAGCGGAAAAGGATCATCGATATCATCCTCAATAAACGAAAAATGGAACTGTTGAACCGGATGGAGGAAGATATTTACCAAAGTGCGCTGAAAAACAAAAGTTTTGAGATCTTCTGAGATACGCCTAAAAAAACGAATTATGAACCGCAAGCTTTTAATCCCTCTTATTTTTAGTCTGTTTTTCGGACCGCGTACCATGCTGGAGGCTCAAATGCAAAACGACACCATCATCGATGCCGTTGTTGCCGTTGTGGGTGGAAACATGATCCTGAAGTCGGACATTGAGAACCAATACCTGCAGATCAGGAGTCAGGGGAATATACAGGGAACCGCTACGAACTTAAAATGTCAGATTCTTGAGAATTTGCTATACCAAAAACTGGTATTACACCAATCCCAGGTCGACAGCATTGAGGTTACTGATGCACAGGTTGAGTCGGAAATGGACCGGCGTATGCGTTATTTTATCTCACAGGCCGGAACCCCGGAACGGCTGGAAGAACACTTTGGAAAATCATTGCTCGAGATCAAAAACGAATTGCGGGATGTGATCAGGGAACAGATGCTCACGGAACAGGCGCAACAAAAGATTACATCCGATGTGACCGTGACTCCCTCGGAGGTGAAATCCTATTTCAGGAAACTGCCAAAGGACAGTATCCCCCTGGTGAACGCTGAGCTTGAAATAGGGGTAATTGTTCGCCAGCCGGGAATAGGGGATGAGGAAAAGCAGCTTGCAAAGGATAAACTGAAAGGCTTTAAGGACCGGCTTGCCAAAGGCGATGATTTCAGCACGCTGGCAGTTCTCTATTCTGAAGATCCCGGATCATCCAAGCAGGGAGGCGAACTCGGAATGTTCAAACGGGGAGAGATGCGCCCCGAATTCGAAGCTGCTGCTTTTAAACTCAAACCGGGGGAGGTATCCGATATCGTCGAAACGGAAGATGGTTACCATCTGATCCAGATGATTGAACGACGCGGCGAGTACGTGAATGTGCGTCATATCCTTATCCAGCCGAAAGTGACCCTGCAGAACCTGAATAAGGCAAAACTTTCGCTCGATAGCGTTGCTTCCCTGATCACAAAATCGAAACTCACTTTCGATGAGGCCGTGATCAAATATTCCGATGATCCGAATAAGAACAGCGGCGGACTGTTGATTAACCAGGCCAGCGGGAACAGCCGATTTGAAGCATCCCAGATCGATGCAAAGATCTTTTTCGTGGTCGACAAACTGAAAGTCGGAGAGGTATCCGCACCGGTACTGAATACCGACAGGGGGAAGCAGGACTACCGGATTTATTACCTGAAATCCAGATCCAATCCCCACAAAGCCAACCTTGAAGACGATTATACACGGATCCAGCAAGTGGCGCTTGAAAAAAAGAAAATTGATGTTATCAGCGAATGGATTTCCCGGAAAATGGCATCCACCTATATCGTGGTCATGGATTCCTACCGGTCATGCCGCTTTGAAAGAAACTGGATAAAATAAAGGAACCATGGAATTTCACTCGGATGTGGAAGCAGTCGATGCGCTCGTAAGCAAGTATAACAGCCTGAAGAATGAGATTGCTACAGTCATTGTTGGTCAGGATGAGGTGATTAAAAACCTGCTGATCTCTGTTTTTTGCAAAGGTCATTGCTTGCTGGTGGGGGTGCCTGGATTGGCTAAGACATTGATGGTTAATATTTTGTCGAAAACGCTTGGCCTGAGTTATAACCGCATTCAATTTACCCCCGACCTGATGCCTTCCGACATCATTGGCACGGAGATCCTTGATGAGAACCGTCATTTCCGGTTCATCCGGGGACCGGTTTTCGCCCAGGTCATCCTTGCCGACGAGATTAACCGAACTCCGCCAAAAACGCAATCGGCCCTTCTTGAAGCCATGCAGGAGAAAGCCGTGACGGTTGCCGGAACCACCTACCATCTCGAGGAACCTTTTTTCGTGTTGGCGACCCAGAATCCCATCGAACAGGAGGGAACTTACCCCTTGCCCGAGGCGCAACTCGACCGTTTCATGTTCAATGTGTGGCTCGACTATCCGGCTTTCGGTGAGGAAATTCAAATCGTAAAATCGACGACAACCGAAAAAACAGTACAACCAAAGGTGATCCTTAATGCCGCGGAGATCCTTTTCTATCAGAATCTGATCCGGAAAGTTCCCGTCCCCGACAATGTTTATCACTATGCTGTTGAACTGGTCTCAAAAACAAGACCGGGGGCTGCGAAAGCGCATCCTTGGTCACGGGAATACCTGACTTGGGGCGCAGGTCCGCGTGCCTCACAATACCTTATTCTCGGGGCAAAGTGCCATGCTGTGCTACAGGGAAAATATTCTCCCGATATCGCCGATGTGAAAGCCATTGCCATCTCCGTCCTGAGGCACAGGATCGTACTGAATTACAAAGCAGAGGCCGAAGGGAAAACGGTGGAACACATCATCCATCAGCTCCTCGCCTGATTGAATTTCAGGAATTAATGTCCAAAAAAGCATATATTTGACGAAATAGATATCTTTACCTGTTAAAATTCTCATCATGAGACGATCCCTGTTGGTGTTTTTTACGATCCTGGTGCTTGTTCCGGGTGGATTATTGATTCAATCTGGTTGCAATCAGTCCGCTGATGAAAGCGCCTCATCAGGCAGTGATACATTGAAAGGAAAGATCACGATCTCCGGAGCCTTTGCCCTCTATCCGCTGACGGTAAAATGGGCGGAAGAATTTCAGATGCTGCATCCGCGTGTAACTGTCAACGTATCAGCAGGCGGCGCCGGTAAAGGAATGACCGACGCCCTTTCCGGTATGGTCGATCTGGGCATGTTTTCAAAATCCGTGAGTCCGGAAGAACAGGCCAAGGGAGCCTGGTGGATCGCAGTGGCAAAAGATGCCGTACTTCCCACTGTCAATAAAGAAAATCCGGTTTTGAACATATTAAAAGCAAAAGGATTGACCAAGCAAAAACTCTACGACATTTTTATCACCGGAAAGATCAAAACATGGGGACAGGCTACCGGAACACACTCCACTGCAGATCTTCAGGCATTTACAAGATCCGATGCCTGCGGGGCTTCCGACATGTGGGCGAAATTCCTCAACAATAAAAAGCAGGAGGATTTATTGGGATTGGGTGTTAACGGCGATCCCGGGGTGGCCGATGCCGTAAGAAAAAATGTAGAAGGGATCGGTTACAATAACCTTGGTTTTATCTATGAAATGCAAAGCAGAAAGATCTATGATGGGATCGAAGTGGTTCCCGTCGACCTGAATGAGAATGGCAAGATTGATCCGGATGAAAATTTCTACGGCACCATGGATGATGTCATGAAAGCCATCAATGAAGGGCGTTATCCGTCGCCGCCGGCCCGGGATCTCTATTTTGTTTCAAAGGGAGAACCTGTAAACCCTTTAGTACGTTCCTTCCTGCGCTGGGTGCTATCAGATGGCCAGAAATTTGTCACAGAAGCAGGATATGTCATGATCAGCCCCGATAAAATTAACCTGGAGTTCCTTGATCTGAAGTGAAATGTTTATTCTGAACAGGCAACAGCGCCATTTTGTCAATTCCTCCTGGATGATAATCAGCCTGCTCCTGGTCACATTATTACCGTTTTTTCTATTTTTCGGACTCTACCTGAAATCAGCCTACCTGCTGCACGATTATTCGGTTTTCGATCTGATTTTTTCGAAAACCTGGAAACCTGCGTCCGGCAAGTTTGGTTTTTATCCTTTCATTCTCGGCTCGATCTGGGTCACCCTGCTGGCTATGCTTTTCACCGCACCGGTATGCCTGCTTACCGCGATCTATGTAACCCAGTATACCCGGAAGATCGTCCTTCGAATAATGCATCCGGCAATCGATATCCTGGCCGGTATCCCTTCGGTGGTTTATGGCCTCTGGGGAATCCTCGTTATCGTTCCGTTTATTTCAAAATACCTGGGTCCCCTGTTCGGAATAAAGACCATGGGATACAGCATCCTGGCAGCTGCCTTCGTCCTTTCAATTATGATCATCCCCTTCATCCTGAATATCCTGATTGAGATATTCCGTTCCATCCCCATGGAACTGAAGGAAGCCGCCTTGTCGCTTGGTGCGACGCAATGGCAGACCATCAAACAGGTTATTTTAAAAAAAGCCCTGCCGGGGATCATTGCAGCCTTTGGATTCGGACTTGCACGGGCTTTCGGTGAGACCATGGCTGTTCTGATGGTCGTCGGAAATGTTGTGAAGCTGCCCGGAAATATTTTCGACCCGGGTTATACATTGCCGGCGCTTATCGCCAACAACTACGGGGAGATGCTCTCTATTCCGCGATACGACTCGGCCCTGATGTTCGCAGCGTTTTTACTGCTTGCTGTGTCGCTATTCTTCAATCTGATCATGCATTTTTTTATTGTAAAATATAATAAATATTAATCCATGACCCGTGGACAGAAAATAGAAGAACGTTTTTTCAAGGTGTTGATGTTCCTGTCGACGTTCTTCATTCTTGCCATTTTGGCGATCATCATCTACAGTATCTTTGAAAAAGGGATTCGTTCTATTTCGTGGGAAATGCTTACTAAAATTCCCTCCGGCGGATACTACTACGGGAAGGGCGGGGGTATACTCAATGCAATCCTCGGATCGCTTGCCCTGGCTTCGGGAGCAACCGTGATCGCATTCTTCGTTGGATTGCCTGTTGCTTTGTACATCAATGTTTTTCTGATCCGCCATAAAAAAATTGTGGGGATGGTCCGGTTTCTTCTCGATCTTGTCTGGGGCATTCCCTCCATTGTATATGGCGCTTTTGGCTTTACGCTGATGATCTTCCTGGGCCTGCAGACTTCGTTGCTTGCCGGAACCATCACCGTCGCCCTTTTTATTCTTCCCATTATGATCCGGTCGATCGATGAAATTCTGCGGACAGCGCCCATCGGATTGCAGGAAGCATCCTATTCTCTGGGTTCCAATAAATCAGAGACGGCATTCCGGATTTTAACCCGGCAATCGGTTTCGGGTATTATCACAGCGATCCTGCTTTCGTTTGGAAGAGCCATCGGCGATGCAGCCTCCGTACTGTTTACAGCCGGGTACACCGATCACCTTCCCAATGGATTGCTGGAACCTGTTGCCACCTTGCCCCTCTCGATTTTTTTCCAATTGGCCTCACCGGTTCCGGAAGTGCAGAACAGAGCATACGCTTCGGCGCTTGTGCTGACACTGATCATTCTTTTGGTCAGCCTCTTTTCAAGGGGATTAGGCAAGCGATACCATAAGACAAAGATTAACTTTTAGATGATAACAGATGGATGACCCTATCATTGTCGGCATCAGGAACCTGAATGTAACAGCTGGGAAAAACCCGATTCTGAAGGATATCAATATCAGCATCCCGCGAAACAAGATTACGGTGATCATGGGTCCTTCGGGATGCGGGAAAACAACCCTACTGAAATGTATGAACCGGCTTACAGATCTCTATCCTGAACTTAAAGTTACCGGAGAGGTAATGATCGATGACAAGAACGTGCTTGAAGCACATGAAGATATTTACAAAATCAGGCAACAGATGGGGCTTCTTTCGCAAAGACCCTATCCGTTACCCATGACTATCTACAACAACATCGCTTACGCCATCCGGCTCAGGGGTGTCCATAACCGGAGAGAAATACACCGACTGGTGGTACATTATCTTCAACAGGCTAACTTATGGGATGAGATCCGTACCCGCCTGAAAGAACCCGCTTCCCGATTGTCGATCGGACAGCAGCAAAGGCTTTGCCTGGCCCGCGGACTGGCTGTGAATCCAGAGATTATCCTGGCCGACGAACCAACCTCCGCACTCGATCCGATCTCCAGTCAGGCCATCGAACAAACGTTCCTCAAACTGAAGAACAATTATACCATCATTCTGGTCACCCATATCCTTCGACAGGCCAGAAGAATAGCCGATCATGTCGTGTTTATGTATATGGGCGACGTGATCGAACAGGGTAGTGTCCGGGAGGTTTTTGAAAATCCAAAAATGGAGAAAACAAAACTTTACCTCGGGGGCACCTTCAATTAGTTTTTTCCGATCGGATTTTTTTTTACTTTTATTGCCTCGAAACAATGGGGCGATGTGATGGAAACATCTTCAAAAAAAACTGAACTGACGCTGCTGCAAAAGATCGTGTTGTTGGCTCTGGATAACAAAGGATGGTTTGGCGCCTCCGAACATAAAATCAAATTCGGAATTGCCGGCGCCATTCTGTTTGAATTGCAACAGGCCGGACGGATTAATATCAGCAGCGACAATATCGCGGTGATCAATCCCAAGTCGACCAACGAGGTGGTACTCGACCGGGTCCTGAACCTGATCAAGGCTTCTAAAAAACGTCACAGCCTTCGCTCTTGGATCCAAAGGATCGTTTATAAAAAACTGTTATTGAGAAAAACAATATTAAAACAGTTGATCCAGGAAAAGATTATTTCCAGAGAGGAATACAGCCTGATGATGATCTTTTATCAGACCAAATTCCCGATCCTCGACCTGGAACTGAAAAAGCGGGTTCAGGAAGATCTTTACGATAAAATTGTAAATGACAAGCACCTCAACCCGGAAGACCTGATGCTCATGGTCGTTATGGTCAACTGCAGGATGGTGCGGAAAAATTTCGGAGGATTTATCCAATATTTACGACTGCGGGGTAAAATAAACGAAATCACACAGTTCAGAAATCCGAAAAATACAACGGAGGAGACTATCAACATCCTGCAGACTGCCATCTCAAGGGCTATTCTGGCATCTAATGTATCAATTCACGTGTAAGGTGTAAGTTTTCCCTGCCAGGTATCCCTTCGCTCCAACTCAGCTTCAATCAACCGCAACACTTCATCATAACGGATGAGCCCCCACGAACTGTGATGAAGAAACCTGGGCGGCACCTCCCCTGAAAACCTTTCAATTACGACCGAAGGATGGAGTTGTTCCAGGAAATCGGCCATAAAGGTCACATATTCCGGCAGGGAGAACTGAACGAAATTTTCAGGATGGTCCGAGAACTCCTGTTCCATCAGGGTACCCTTAACAATTTGCAACTGATGGAACTTTACCGAGTCAAGGGGTAATTCCGAGATTATACCGGCACAATGCATCATCATGTCGCGGGTTTCACCGGGAAGTCCGAAAATGAAATGAGCGCCTGTCTTAATGCCGAGACCTGCAGTTTTTCGGATCATTTTTTCTCCGACCGCGAAACCGTGACCCCGGTTGATGCGTTGGAGGGTCACATCATAACATGATTCGATGCCATATTCGATTTGGATATAATACAATTCAGAAAGTTCATGCAGGTATTCGAGCAGGGCATCATCAACACAGTCGGGCCGGGTACCGATCACAATACCTTTCACACCGGGGTACCCGAGCGCTTCCTGGTATAGCTTTTTCAGAACCGGTAAAGGAGCGTAAGTATTGCTGTATGGTTGAAAATATACAAGGTACTGCCGGGCTCTGCGGTATCTTACCCTGTGAAAAGCGATTCCTTTCGATATCTGGAAATCAAGTGGTTCGCGGGGATTACAGTAGGAGGGATTAAAAGAATCGTTGTTGCAATACGTACAACCGCCAACGCCAATGGTTCCGTCGCGGTTGGGGCAGGTAAAACCGGCATCCACCACCACTTTTTGGATCCTTCCGCCAAAGGTTTTCCGAATGTATTCCGTGTAGGAATTAAACCGGCGAAGATGGCCCCACGGGTAACTTTCACTGCTCACGTCGGTGTGTTCTATTCGTATAATTGGTTTTTTAAACAAAAAAAATCCGGCGGGGATTTCCCGCCGGACAAAGTTAACAATCCCATTGAAAATTATTTTGTTGCTGCTTCAAGTCTTTTCATGATCGAAAAGATGAAGATTGCCGATAGGATGCAGCAAACAATGAAGATGGCCCAGAGCTGCCACAGATCGAGAACACTCCAGAATTTACTTCCGATAAACAGAAACTTGTTTCCCACGGCTGTAGCCAGCAACCAACCTCCCTGCATCAGTCCCTGAAAACGGGCAGGAGCGACTTTCGAAACAAAGGAGAGTCCCATCGGACTAAGGAACAGTTCAGCTATGGTAAGGATCAGATAACTGCTGATGAGCCAGTAAGGCGTTACACGTGATGTATCAGGCACGGGATTGTATTTTGTGGCACCCGATGCATCGACATATTGCAATGTATGAGGCGACTCTAAACCAATAGAGGCAATCAGAATTACAAGGAACCCGATAGCAGCAATGATCATCCCAATCCCGATCTTTTTAGGGGCTGAAGGCTCTATGTTCTTTTTGTTAAGCCAGGCAAAAATTCCCATGATCGGAAAAGTAAGGGAAACAATAAACAGTGGGTTGAATGCCTCAAATAATTCAGGAGCAATTGGATTCAAAGCATTGGCGCGGACAATAAAATAATAGCAAAGGGCCCCGAGACCAATAAACATCGCAGCCCCAATCAGCCGCTGGGTCATTTTTTTTCTGAAGACAAGCACAAGGCCTGCAATGGCACCGATAAAAGCTAAGATTGATTCCAGGTTGAAGAAGAGGTTTGTGAATGGCCCAACTTCCTTGACGGTATAGTCACGGGCAAAGAAAGTAAGTGTAAGACCATTCTGATGGAATGACATCCAGAAGAAGATTACCACGATGAAAACCATAATGAGTGAAGTAACCCTGGGTCGTTCTTCTTTGGTGGAAATTTGCAACATAATGGCGATGAATCCGACCAACAATCCTACAGCAGCACCCAATGCGGCAGCATCTTTCACCGTGTTACGCAGCAGGAAATAAAAGATTACGGAGGTGGTAATCATCAGACCGCCACCTAAAAGGAAACTGACAATGTTCGTATTAACCTTGGGTTTACTGGTATCTTCAGCTTTTTTTATCTTTTCGACACTCGGTAATAATTTATTGAAGACAATATATACGATCAAGGAAATAACCATGGCTGCAGCAGCAACCCCGAAAGCATAATTATAGCCTTTTGAGAAAGCATCAAGGTAATTTTGGGCAAACATTCCCAGATCTAATACCTGTGTTCCGCTTACTTTATCGGCAAGTTCCTGGAATTTGCTTACATCTTGTAAGGTGTCCTTTTGAAAGGCATGGCACATGGCCGGAAGACTTCCATCGTGAAGGAACCCCTGTGTTTTCAGAAACCAGTTTCTGACGCCGGTGGCAACAAAGGGAGCAAAGAATGCCCCGATATTGATCCCCATGTAAAAGATCATGAATGCCGAATCGCGTACTTTTGAGTACTTCGGATCGTCGTACAACTGACCTACAACAGCCTGAAGGTTTCCTTTGAACAGCCCGTTTCCAAAGGCAATCGTGAACAGCCCGACAACCGTGAGCGCCAGCGGATTACCCGGCAAAGCCATGATCACATATCCGGAGAACATGACAATGATCCCGGCGAGGATAACCGTTTTGTACTTTCTGGAGGCATCGGCTAAAATACCCCCGATGAGGGCAAGCGCATAAATGCCAAAATAAAACCAACTATAATAGCTTCCGGCATCCTCTTCCGAAAGCCCGTACCGGGCCTGTAGAAAGAGGACAAGGATCGCCATCATGGTATAAAAACCGAAGCGTTCCCCCATATTCGAGAAAAACGCCACAAATAACCCTTTCGGATGTCCTTTGAACATGATGCCTTAATTTTAGTGAATAAAAAATGAGTAACATGCAAAAATAAACAAATTTAGTCACCGGACAAATCGCAGATCATCAGGTGACTGAGAAATCAGACTCTATTCTGTTTTCGGATGATACAGTATCGGGTATTTTGCAGAATATTTTTCGAAATTTGTAATAAACCCCCAACGCCGTCGTCTTAAATCCCGTATGAATCTTCCGGAATTTCAAAAATCGGTCTACCCGTTGCGCGACAAGCTGTTTCGCTTTGCAAGGAGGATCCTCGAACACCGCGAGGAGGCCGAAGATACCGTTCAGGAAGTTTTTATCAGGCTGTGGAATAATCGTGAAAAGCTGGATGCGTACCGCAGCGTGGAAGCGCTGGCCATGACCACAACCAAGAATCTGTGCATCGACAGGGTGCGAAGCCGGAAATATCCGGTCGAGAATTATGAAGATCACAGGAATTACCTCGAGAACCTGCCGGGTGAACAAGAACAGGATCATTCGGAGGTGATCGCGAATATCCGACGTGCAATGGATGGACTGCCTGAAACCCAGCGTATCATCATGCATCTGAGAGATATCGAAGGGTATGAGTTCAACCGCATTGCCGAAATAGTCGAGATGAATGAAAATGCCATCCGCGTAGCACTGTCGCGGGCGCGTAAACGGACACGTGAATTGCTGGTAAATAATGAGATATATGAAACCCACGGGAATTGAAGATTTGCTGGAAAAGTATTTTGAGGGCAATACCACCCTCTCAGAGGAACAATCAATTCGTGACTTCTTCCGGGAGCCTGACGTGCCACAACACCTCCTGAAATACGAACCCCTTTTCAAATTTTTCGAATCGGAACAGAAAATTAAAGCTCCCTTCCGCCAATTGACGGACCAGGTCCCGGAGATGCCCGAACAAAGTACCTTTCAGCCCGTTAAATCCAGAATACACGCCAACAGCCGTTTTTATATCCTGTCGGGGCTTGCTGCCTCCCTGATTATTCTTATTGCAATGACATTCCTGTTCAGGAATGATATCTTTCGAAAAGGTCACACCCTGACCCTCACCCCGGATCAGGAACTGGCCTATACCGAAACCCGCCAGACCCTTCTGTTTATCTCGGGTTCTCTGAATACCGGACTGCGACAGATCGAGACCCTGCAGAAAGTAGATCAAGCCTTCGCGAAAATTCAAATGTTGAATAAATTCTTCCAATATCAACCTGTTAATATAAACCCGGACGAAATCAATGATCAGTCCATAAAATCCAGATAACTATGAAAAAAACCATGTTAAGCCTCCTGCTTGGAGCAATGTTGTTGATGCCGGTAGCGCTTCGCGCACAAAGCCCGATCGACAAAGTCTTTGATAAATATGCCGCCCAGGATGGTTTCACCTCGGTGAACATCAGCAAGGAACTCTTCCAGATGTTCGTGCAAATGGGAAAAGACAAAGTCAATGATTCCACCATGATCGAGATGAAGAAAATTCTTGAACAACTCAATGGCCTGAAAGTGCTTACCTTTTCTTTCGACTCATCCAAAATTTCCAGGGCCGTCGCTGTTTACAATGAGTTTTCCGGCGTGTTTCCTCCATCGACCTACAAAGAGCTGATGAACCTTACCGAAGGAAGACAAAACATCCGTTTCCTCACCAAACAGGATGCAAATGGCAGAATCAACGAAATGGTGATGCTGATGAAAGACCGGAAAGAGGTCGCGGTACTCAGCCTGACAGGCATCATCGATCTGTCGACCATCTCCCAGCTTTCCAAAGGAATGAATATCCACGGGATGGAGGCGCTCCAGAAGATGAAGGACCACAAATAAAAGCAGCATCCCTATAATTTTATCTGAAGCTGTGCGGTGACCTCCGCTTTCACATTGCCTTCGGTCAGGTCCGCGCCGCTCCCGGTCTCCGTCCGATCGGTATAGACCGTGACCCCGCCCTGCAACCAGAAATTTACCTGATTGCAGGGTTTTGCCTTTAGTACCAAACAGTAACGCATTCCCTTTCCATCCAGGCAGGCCATCGAATAATCATAGAGCACCCCGGGCTCAAATACGTAAAACCTTGCGTCGTACCCATCGGTGTCGAATATTCCAACCCTCAGGGTCACTCCCGCGAGCCATCCGAAGTTGTTTAACCGGGCATCCTGATACAACAGAAACCCTTGCTGTACCGAGCAAGCCGGACGGGATACCGCCCTGAATTCAATACGCGTTCGCAGAAGAAGTCTTTCGCCGGCCGACAGATCAAAAACCGTTCGAAAGCTTTGAACTGTGTTATCGGTCAACGGGTGAAGGTGCATTCCGTTTGTTACAACACCATTGATCCGTGTGTGCTTTCGGTAATACCTGAATTCAAATCCCGAGATTTTCGAAACTCTGAGGTCCAGAATAACCCCCGATTCGTGCCCGCGGGTTGGCGCATCAACCCGGTATTTCAACCATGGAAAAGAAAACAGATCTGCATAACCTGAAAGAGATATCTTTGAGGAGATCGCAGCATTAAGAGAGAGGAAAATCCCCTCTTCGTTGGCATTCGCCGATCCCTGCCCCAATGCATTAGAGAAGAGGTTTTGAAAATCGGGCTGATAGTACCGGTAGCGTGCATGCACCGTCACATTCTGGCCTGGTGTAAACGTGCACCCTACAATCCCGGCCCAACCTCCGTTCATGCTCCGGCTCACCTCACCGAATAGAAATAGCTTCCCGATCCGCAACCTGAAATCGAATCCCAGATTATGGTTTACAGTTCCTGAAAACCGGAATAAATTGTAGGGATCCTGCTCCGGCTTGATTGCCGCGGAATAATGCACGTAGGTGCCCGTAAGCCCTGCACTGAATCCCCAGTTCTGACCGGGAGAGGCAGAAAAACCAAGATGACCGCCAACAAGTAGTTCATCCAGAATATCCTGTTTCCCGATTTCTGAAGGGGTGCGGTGATAACCGCCTGAATAAATGGAGCTGATCTCCTCAGCTCTTCCCGAAATGCTGTCAATCTTCGTTACAGTGCCACCCCTTGACGTATAAGAAACGAATCCCGACAACTCGGTATGGGTTTTCCGCAGGGTAACGGCGATTCCACGCAAACCCGTTGCTTCATTGATGCCCAGCGCTGGACGTATTCCGGCCGGACCAGCCGGAGAGGGAACCGATCCCGGCATGGACCCGGCCGTCATTCCCGTTCCAATGGTGAGTCCCTGACCGAACTGTACCCGGAAATTCCCGACTACCAGCCGGCTCATGACTCCTATATTGTTCAGCGTCAGATACCCTCCGTAAAAGTCGAATCCGTTCTTTTGCGCCCCTTTGAAAAACTCCTCACCCGGATCCTTTTCCCCTGAAAATCCAAAACCGATCTTATCGAACCAGGTGAACTGATACCTGAAATAGTAGTACCGCGGATCCCCCGGGTAATACAGGTTGGAATTCAATCCGGCTGTTGTGTCAGGTCGCTGGTACCCATTGCTGACAGGAAAAGCCTGTCGTGCCCGCATCATCAGGTCATGACGACCCAGTTTAAAGAGATTACGGAATGAGAATGCTGGTAGATGTGAATCAGGTATGACGTTAACAAAGGGTGCGATTTTACAGATCATTAAAGAATCAAATCCCGGGATTGTCCGTAGTTCATAGATGCTGAAAAGTTCGCCGTACGTGCTCCTGTAATCCATGAGGTTCTTAACATGTGCCGGTGACAGAAATGGAATTTCATAGAGATCCTCTTGCTTCCGGGTATTCAGGTTGACCGGGTGACTGGCTTTTTCAACGAATTCTTCGACCAGATCGTCGTAACCGGATTCGGTTTCCTGTTCGGCAGCTTTTTCAACGATCTCCCCGAGGTGGTCAAACTGGCAGAATGCAAATACAGGAATCATCCAGAATAATAAAACAAATCGAACAATTTTCATGGCCTCGGATTGTTTTTCTGGTATGGTTAAACCAGCTTGTTTAAATTAAAATCACTGTCGGGGGATTTAAGAAATGTATTATAATCCGGATCGGTGGGAAGCGCCGGTTTTCCTCTTGTTGCCCGATTCATTCGTATTTTGGAATATCACGGATCCTCCGGGACTGAAGCCCAGTGCCTGGTGAAATCCGGAAGCAAGATCGATGGTGAGTTTCCCGAGTTTCAGGCCAAAGCCGAAGGTAACCACCCAGGGATTGGTCGCCAGGCCTGCCCTGATGAACAACCTCCCGGCTATCTGGTACTCGGCACCCATTCGGATAACCATGGGCTCTATCAGGTCCTTTTCAGCCTCAAGGACGGCCAGAAAATTTTCTGAAAAACGGTAGGAAACGCCAGCACAGAACACCGTTGGCAAATACTCAACCGGCTGGCTTGCCGTTCGTACCGGAACCGGGTTTGCGATCAGGATTCCTGCGAGAATGCGATCCGTTGGTCGAAATTGCAATCCGATCGCACTGGATAGCAAGTTCTTGCTGCCATAGTCATCTGGAAGGCCCAGTCGCAGGTATTCGAGCCGAATCCCTGCCGAAAACATTTTTCCGAATTTCCGGCTATAACTGAGACCCGATCTGAATTCCAGGTAGCCTAAGGCGCCGAAATGGCTGAGGTTGATGGCAAATGATCCCGGTTTTACAGCCAATACCACCACACCTTGTTGATACATCAATTCCTTCATCATAAACCTGTTCTCAAAAAAAATCCCGGCCGAAACTCCTTTTAGCCAGGCTGTCCCGGCCGGGTTGTTGGATGCAGACCAGATGTCGGAAACCGACACGGAGACGCCTCCCATCGCCCCGGCCAGCGCACCGGCCGGATTTCGCTCTCCGATTGCCAGCGAAACGAACGGAAGTCCGATCCCTGCGGCAAAAATTAAAAGAACCGATTTGTAAAACATAACCCTGTTTTCGGGTTAATCAGGCATCACCCTGAAAAGTAATACATCCCTGTTGTTTATTTTCTCTTTGCTATCTTTGCGGGAAAATAATATACCATGACTCCCAATGTCATCTCTTTTCTGGAACAACTGAAAGTCAATAACAACCGCGATTGGTTTCAGCAAAACAAGAATAAATATGAAGCCGCGAAAAGTGAAGTTCTGAACTTTGTCGGATCTGTGATCCCGGCAATCTCGGGATTCGATGAAACTGTAAAGTTTGTCGAAGCCAAAGATTGTCTTTTCAGGATTTTCAGAGATGTCCGTTTTTCATCGGACAAATCTCCCTATAAAGTGAATATGGGAGCCTGGATCACGCCAAAAGGGCGTAAAAGTTCCGGGCCGGGTTATTATATACATCTTCAGCCGGGCGAATCGTTCCTTTCAGTCGGAGTCTATATGCCTGATCCGGATCAATTGAAGAAAATCCGACAGGAAATTTTTTACAACGCGGATGAGTTTAAAGCAATTTTGAGCGACCGGAAAATTGCACGCTATACCACGGGTCTGGATGACTTCGATAAAGCAAAACAACCTCCCCGGGATTTTCCGAAGGACTTTGCCGACGTAGACCTGTTAAAGCACCGCCATTATATTCTTTCGGCCTCACTGGACGATGCCATGATTATCTCCGAGAAGCTTTTTGCTTATGTTATTGAAGTGTTCAGGACCTTTTCACCCTTGAACAGATTTTTGAAAAGGGCTTTGGAGGGATGATGATTCAGGCAGGTATTCTGCCGATTATGGTTTGTTTACCTCTGACTTTCTGATTCAGGGTGACTTCTATCTTTGTATCGACCGGAAGTAGAAGATCGACACGGGAACCAAATTTGATAAAACCGAGTTCTTCGCCCTGGATAACCGGTTCGCCCACTTTCGGATAGCATTTGATCCGCCGCGCCATCGCACCCGCTATCTGCCTCACGAGTACTTTTCTTTGGCCGGGGCCCTGGATGACCGTAGTCGCCCTTTCGTTTTCAAGCGAAGCTTTGGGATTGAATGCTACCATGTGCTTTCCGGGATGGTAATAGTAATAAACGATCTCACCGCCAACAGGAAACCAGTTTACATGTACATTGGTGGCCGACATGAATATGGAAACCTGAATGCGGTCATCCTTGAAATACTCCGGTTCGACGGTGCGTTCGATAACCACTACCTTGCCATCGGCCGGACACAGTATTACCTGCTCGCCTCCGTTGGTTGACCGATCGGGTGACCGGAAGAACCGTACGATCATGATAAAAAACCAGACTCCCAGGATGTACATTACACCGTGGATCCACGACTGTTCAGGCCAGATGTGGTTGAAGGCCAGGAAAATGGCTAAAACCAGCAGAAAGGTGATCATTATCGTTTTATATCCTTCTTTATGAATGGTCATCTGTTCAAATGGTGTTTAATAAGTAAAAATATACAAAGACAAACGGGGATGAAATCAACATGGTGTCGAACCGGTCGAGGATACCACCGTGACCTGGCAGGATTGTTCCGGAGTCTTTGACATGCAGCCCCCTTTTAAACAACGATTCCACAAGATCGCCGAATGTCCCGAAAATAACTACAATAAATGTAAGGATCAGCCAGTTACTCTGTGATACATCCCTGAAAAGCAATGAAAGTGCTAAGGATGTAAGAAATGCGACAGTAATACCGGCAATGGTGCCTTCCCAGGTTTTTTTCGGCGAAATGCGTTCAAAAAATTTGTGTTTTCCGAATTGTTTTCCGTAGAGATAGGCAGCAGTATCGTACAACCAGGTGAGGATGAAATACCCCGTCAGGAATTCCGGGATGCCATGGAACTGAACCTGGTCCTGTTTGCTGAAAGCATTGAGGAGCGCGAAGGGAACTGAAATGTAAATGATACCGAGAATGGTGATGGAAATATTGGAGAGCGGAGCAGATTTTTTTCTGAAAATCTCGAAAATAAAAGGCAGAAAGAGTGTAATGACAATGGTTATGACCGGGGCATTCTTCCATAAGAGGCCACCGGAGGTTTCTCCCGGGATGAAAAAAAAGCATGTCGTGATGATGTATACCAAAGCCCCGGCCGCAGTGCCATAAATTTTCTGAGGGTGGACATTCTCTCCCGAAACAAGTCCATAGAACTCCCAAAGTCCGGCCAGGGTGATCAGCAGAAAAATAGTGGCGAATATCCATCCGCTGAAGTACAACGCTGCAAGAAGAATGAAGGCCATCGACAATCCCGTGATGGTGCGTGCCCAAAAATTGCTCATTGGTTTTTCAGCCATTGGAAGGTGCGGAATCGTCGACCAGGAATACGTAAAAATCTTTCGGACCATGGGCTCCCATGACCAGGGTCTTCTCGATGTCGGCGGTACGGCTTGGCCCGGTGATCAGTGATACCATCGACGGGTAGTTATCCTTATATTTCTTTTTGATATTTGTGAAGGCATATTTAAGGTCGGGAACCAGTTGGGAGGCATAAGCAAGGATCAGGTGTACCTCGGGATAGACCATGATTTTCCTGCCCGGGTTCAGCCGGCTCGATACCATGACACTTCCCAGGCGCGCGATCAGGTACTCACATCGGGTAATTCCGATTCTTGCATCAAGAATCGCTTCGGTATGTGCTTCAAAAGGTATTCCTCCCTGCCTGAGCAGATGGTGCAGCTTCGGATCCTGACAGTAAAGCACTCCCCACTCTTTTTCAACGATGAAGGATTGCAGGCCGCTGATAAATTCATCCTCACTTTCACAGTACACGAATTTTCCTGAAACCTTGACAAGCTCTTCCGCGAAAGTCACATCCATGGGTTCGGTCATCTCCCTGTAAATGTGGGATTCCTGATCAATGATCGGAAAGGGAGGTTCGGTCTTTTCAATCAAGGCATCCCGGACCTTTTTCAGGATCTTTTCTCTTGAAGTGCTTTCTTCCATCGCGATTGGTTTACGCAGTTTTTTGCTCCGTGTGCCCCGGGAGCAGATGCTCTTCTTCGCTGTCCCATGGTCGTTTTCCAAATATCGTTTCCAGGTCTTCCCGGAAGATCACCTCCCTTTCAAGTAGTAAATTGGCTAATTTTTCGAGGTTCTCTTTGTTTTCATTCAGAAGGTTTTTTGCCCTTTCATATGCCGATTCAACAATGGCTCTTACTTCCCGGTCGATCACCTCTGCGGTTTTTTCACTGTATGGTTTCTGGAAGGCATACTCATTCTGGCCGGTGGAATCGTAAAAACTGATATTCCCGATTTCCTTGTTGAGTCCGAAATAAACAACCATGGCATACGCCTGTTTGGTAACTTTCTCCAGATCGTTGAGCGCACCGGTCGATACTTTTCCGAAGAAGATCTCTTCTGAAGCTCTACCGCCAACAGCTGAAGTAATCTCATCAAACATTTGTTCATACGTCGTAATCTGCCTTTCCTCCGGTAAATACCATGCTGCCCCCAACGCTTTCCCCCTGGGTACGATCGTGACCTTGACGAGGGGATGGGCATACTGCAACAGCCAACTAACCGTGGCATGCCCGGATTCGTGATAGGCAATGACTTTTTTCTCGTGTGATGAGATGATTTTATTCCGCTTCTCCAATCCACCGATAATTCTGTCGATGGCATCCAGAAAGTCTTGCTTTTCAATGATCGACTTGTTTTTTCGGGCAGCGATAAGGGCTGATTCATTGCATACATTGGCAATATCGGCTCCCGAGAAGCCCGGAGTCTGTTTGGCGAGGAAGTCGACGTTCAGTCCCGGATCGAGTTTTAAAGGTTTCAGATGGACTTTAAAAATAGCCTTCCGTTCCTCAAGGTCGGGCAATTCAACATTGATTTGCCGGTCAAACCTCCCGGCACGCATAAGGGCCCGGTCGAGAATATCGGCCCGGTTGGTGGCCGCTAAAATGATAACCCCGGCATTGGTGCCGAACCCGTCCATTTCGGTGAGCAACTGATTCAGCGTATTTTCCCGTTCGTCGTTTGCTCCCGTTATGGCATTACGGCCACGGGCGCGCCCAATGGCATCAATCTCATCAATGAATATGATACACGGGGCTTTTTCTTTGGCTTGCCGGAAGAGATCCCTCACCCTGCTGGCGCCAACACCCACGAACATCTCAACAAAATCAGAACCTGAAATTGAAAAGAATGGAACTTTGGCTTCCCCGGCAACGGCTTTGGCAAGCAGGGTCTTCCCGGTACCCGGAGGACCGACCAAAAGTGCACCCTTTGGGATTTTTCCTCCCAGGTTCGTGTATTTGGAAGGGTTTTTCAGGAAATCGACGATCTCCATAATCTCCACCTTGGCTTCTTCGAGCCCGGCTACGTCGTTAAAGGTGACACTCACGCTGGTATCTTTATCGAAGAGTGTGGCCTTTGATTTTCCGATGTTGAAGATCTGTCCGCCACCACCGCTTCCGCGACTCATGAACCGCATGATCAGAAACCAGGCCCCGATCAAAACCACGAGCGGAATCAGATAACTTAAAATGTCACCCCACATATCTTTTTGCGTATCGGTGGAGGGAGGATAGGGGTATTGTTTCTGAAATTCACTGATCTGGGTCTGGGGAATGCTGTCGCGCCTCATCCTCGAGACAACGCTGTCGCGGGTGTCTTTAAGCAAACCGTGAAAGATCTCCTCCGATCCGACCTGATAAAAAAACTGTGGATTGGTTGATAAGTTTCCGGTTCCGAATCCTTTTTTATTGAATTCCTTGAATGTGGTATCGTGGAGAATCTTCTCCTTCTTTATATAAATTTCTGCCTTTTCCTTATTGACAATCACGATCTTTTCAATATCCTGTTTCATGAGAAACTCCTCAAGTTTGGACCAGGAGATCTCTTTTACAGAACTGTTGTAATTCATAACCTGGAATGTGATGAAAATGATCCCCAGGATTGCATAGATCCAGTAAAAACTGAATTTTGGTTTTTTTACTTTGGGTGGAACAAATTTATTTTCTTTATCTGCCATTCTGTCGTGTTCAAGTATAGTTCATGATTCAATTCGCCACGGTATCAATCCGCCTGATCTCTGCATCGGCCCACAAATGCTCAAGGTTGTAAAATCTGCGCCGATGTTCCTGGAAAATGTGGACAACCACGTCGCTGTAATCGATCAAAATCCATTCCGCATTTTTTAAGCCCTCCAAATGCCAGGGATTTATCCCGGTTTTCTTTTTAACAGATGTGATTACGTGATCGGCGATTGCTGTAACCTGGGTATTTGATGTGCCATGACAGATCACGAAGGTATCGCACAGCGCACCTGTAAGCCTCGTGAAATCAAGCACTACCGGTTCCCATGCCTTTTTGTCGGCCATCGCATCGAGGATACTGGTCACTATCTCCTCCTGACTGTTTTTTTTACGTCGCGCCATCCGTGGATTCTATGGTAAATGCAAAAATAATGAAATTATTTGACTTCTTAGAAGTTAGGTTTCAGAGCATAAGTTTTATAGAAATCGGTGATACAGGCAACGGCTTCTTCCGCATCATCCACCAGAGTGAAGATATTCAGGTCGTCGGGAGTGACGTTTTTTTCAACCAGAACGGTGTTTTTCACCCAGTTGATCAAACCTTGCCAGTAATTACGGCGAACCAGTACGATGGGAAACCTGAGCAGTTTATGAGTCTGGATCAGGGTAATGGCTTCGGTTAATTCATCAAGGGTGCCAAAACCTCCCGGTAATGCAATAAATCCCATCGAATATCGCATGAACATCGTTTTTCGAACATAGAAGTAGTTAAAGTTGATGAGTTTATTCCGGTCGATAAACGGATTGGGATTCTGTTCAAAGGGCAGGTTGATGTTCAGTCCGACCGACTTACCTCCGGCAAAATGTGCTCCCTTGTTGGCAGCCTCCATGATCCCGGGTCCGCCGCCCGTTATGATACCGAAGCCTGCTTTTGTTAGCAGGTACGCGATCTCCTCTGTCAGTTTGTAATACTGATGAACGTCGTGGGTGCGGGCGGAACCGAAAATGGAAACACAGGGACCGATCCGGCTGAGCTTCTCGAATCCTTCTACCATTTCTGAGATTACCTTTAAAATCTCCCAGGTATCCAGTGAAATGGTCTCCGACCAGGTTTTTGGCTGAAACGACGCTCTTAATTTTTCAATATCTTCCGTTTCCATGATCTTTCTTTTAAATATGATAGTCCTGCTTATCTGCTCAACGATTAATTTCCGAAAAGAATCTTTTTCAAATAGATTGCGGTGAAGCTCCCGGGATGTTTAGCAATGGTTTCCGGCGTTCCGGTTGCAATGATTTCTCCACCGCGTTCACCCCCCTCAGGCCCCAAATCAATAATGTGATCGGCAACTTTGATCACCTCCATATTATGTTCAATAACCAAAACGGTATTTCCTTTTGCCACCAGTTTGTTCAATACAGATAGCAGCACTTTAACATCCTCGAAGTGCAGGCCGGTCGTGGGTTCATCCAGGATGTACAATGTGTTGCCGGTGTCGGTTTTCGAAAGCTCGGTTGCCAGTTTTACCCTTTGGGCTTCACCCCCCGAGAGGGTGGTCGACTGCTGACCGAGGGTTATGTAACCCAGGCCGACTTCATTCAGGGTCTTTATTTTGTGAACAATGAAGGGGACATGTTCAAAGAACTCAACCGCCTGTTCAATGGTCATATTCAGGACATCGTTGACCGATTTACCTTTATACCTGACTTCCAGGGTTTCCCGGTTGTATCTTCTTCCGTGGCAGGTTTCACAAGGTACGTAAACATCGGGGAGAAAATTCATCTCAATAACGCGGAGTCCGGCTCCTTTACAGGTTTCACATCTTCCTCCTTTGACATTGAAAGAAAATCGACCCGGCAGATATCCCCTCACTTTGGATTCGGGAAGGCCGGCAAACAACTTCCTGATCTCATCAAAAACTTTGGTATAGGTAGCAGGATTCGATCGTGGGGTCCGACCGATTGGCGATTGATCAATTTCGATTACTTTATCGATATTTTTCAGTCCCTCAATCGATGAATAGGGAAGAGGATTCGCCTCCGACCGGTAAAAATGTTTGCTCAGAATCGGGTACAGGGTCTCATTGATCAGGGATGATTTCCCGCTTCCCGACAACCCGGTGATGCAAACCAGCTTCCCGAGGGGAAGCGCCAGATCAACATTCTTCAGGTTATTTCCTTTTGCCCCTTTTAACACCAGTGACTTCCCATTTCCGGGTCTGCGTCCGACCGGGATGTCTATTTTTTTGATGCCGCTCAGATACAATCCTGTCAGGTGTTTGCTTTTCATGATTTCCTGCGGAGACCCTTGCGCAACAATCTTTCCGCCGTGAACGCCGGCGCCGGGACCGATATCAATGACATGGTCGGCAGCCAGGATGGTTTCCTGGTCGTGTTCCACGACGATTACCGAATTACCGGCATCTCTCAGGCTTTTTAATGCCTGGATCAGCCGCATATTATCGTGCTGGTGGAGGCCGATACTGGGTTCGTCGAGAATGTATAGTACACCGACGAGTTGCGAACCGATCTGTGTTGCCAGACGGATGCGCTGGCTTTCTCCACCTGACAAACTTCTCGCGGTGCGGTTCAGCGTCAGGTAGCCAATACCTACATCGAGAAGGAATTGGATTCGTGTTCTGATCTCCCGGATAATCTCGTAAGCAATTGTCTTTTTCCGCTCATCCAGACGGTCCGGGAGCAGGTCAATCCAGCGTTGAAGATTTACCAGGTCAGTTTCGGCCAGTTCGGAAATATTCTTCTCTCCGATCCGGAAGTACAGGGATTGTTTCTTCAATCGTGTGCCGCCGCATTCAGGACATACCTTACGGTTCATGAAGTTACCGGCCCATTTCACAAGTCCGGCCGGGGCATTCTCTATCGACTGGGAGGTGATGAAATTAATGATCCCTTCGTAATTCATCGAATAACTTGAAGTAACCCCAAGGTATTCGTTTTTTACCTTGATAACCTCGTCGGAACCATACAGGATGACGTCGATCGCATGTTCGCTGATCTCCGACAACGGCGTGTTGATGTCAAAACCGTATTTTTCCCCGATGGCCTCTATTTGCTTGAAAATCCATGAATTTTTATACTCGCCGATCGGCACAATTGCCCCTTTACGGATGGTTTTCGAGGGATCGGGAATGATCTTTTCAAGGTCAATTTCAGAAATGGTACCAAGGCCGTTGCATTTCGGACAGGCGCCATAGGGTGAATTAAAGGAAAACGAATTCGGCTCAGGTTCATCATAAGAGATCCCGGTTGTAGGACACATCAACAATTTGCTGAAATGCCTCGGGATACCGGTTTCCTGATCCAGCACCATAATCACATCTTTGCCATGTTTCATGGCTGTTTTAACCGAGCCCGAAAGCCGTTGCTTCGATCCGGATTTCACCGTGATCTGATCCACAACGATCTCGATATCGTGAATCTTGTACCGGTCAAGTTGCATGCCCAGGGTTATCTCTCGGATTTCCCCATCGATCCGCACATTCAGAAAGCCCTGTTTTCTGACTTGTTCGAATAACTCACGGTAATGACCTTTACGGCCTTTTACAACGGGAGCCAGGAGCCGGATGTCCCTGCCATCATATTCCGAGAGGATCAGCGAGATGATCTGGTCTTCGGTATATCTGACCATCAGCTCGCCGGTATTCATCGAATAGGCATCAGCAATCCGTGCAAACAGCAGACGAAGAAAATCGTAAATCTCGGTGATGGTACCCACGGTCGACCGGGGATTCCGGTTGGTGGTTTTTTGCTCAATGGCAATGACCGGACTCAGGCCGTTGATTTTATCCACATCTGGGCGTTCGAGGTTTCCGATAAATTGGCGTGCATACGCTGAAAAAGTCTCCATATACCGACGTTGGCCTTCGGAATAGATTGTGTCGAACGCCAGAGAAGATTTCCCGCTTCCGCTGAGACCGGTGAAGACAACCAGTTTCTTCCTGGGAATTGCCAGGTCGATGTTCCGTAGATTGTGAACCCGTGCTCCGAATACCTCTAAAAAATCTTCCACCAGGCTTTCAGATTTTGTGATTATCAGTGAACCTCATGGATCTTTAAAGTATCATTGAAAAAGTGATCCGGGACAGTCACTTTTTTCATCACAGTTTTATAGGATAGCGCTCCTTCCTGAGGAATGAGAAAAATATATTGTTTATGAGTTTTGTTCGGCAGTGTGTAACTTTGGATCCATGGGTTCATTTCACGTAATATCCGGTAATTGATGCCCTGGCGCTTGGCAAAGGCAGGTAAATTTTCAATCGGGGTATCGACGGTGATTTGTTTACATGGAACAGGCTTGTAAAAATCCGATTCACGCAAGTAAAAACCATACTTTACCGGATGGTTATATACCTCTTTTATTGCCAGAATCCGGTAGAGGTATCGAGAGGTTTCATCGTTCAGAAAAAGGTCGTAATACGATGCAACCTGTTGTTTTTCCAGTGCGCGGTCAAGTCCGTTCATTCCCCGGTTGTAGGAGGCTGCCACAAGGGTCCAGTTCCTGAAGCCTGAATATGCAGTTCTGAAATAGTCGCAGGCGGCTTCCGTGGCCTTTACCATGTTATACCGTTCATCAATATTGTCGTTGATCTCCAATCCGTGTTTCTGGCCGGTCGCCTTCATGATTTGCCAGTAACCCTCAGCGCCAGCGGGGGATACCGTGTTGAGGAGATTACTCTCGGCCAGCGCCAGGAACTTGAAATCATCGGGAATCCCGTTCTTCTTTAAAATGGGTTCAATTACCGGAAACCAACGGTGGGCGCGTTTGAACATCATCAGAGAACTGGAATGCATAAAGGTAGAGGCGAAGATTTCACGTTCAAAGGCTTCCCGAACATAGATCAGATCAAGAGGCACGCTTTCGCCCGAGAAGTTCGCTTTTTCAGGTACTTCGGGAGCGAAAATTTTGGTGTGACGGTAAAACAGTGCATTATATTCCCGGTCCGGGTCGCTTTTATGGTCGAGCGCACAAATGAATGTGAGCGCACCAACAATCACCAGGATAAGGAATCCGGAGATAAATAAAATTTTACGGAACATGGTATTTTTCGATATCGGGCCGATCAGCACAGCCGTTGGGGTTTGCTAAATGGTGAAACGAGATTTTTGAAAAAAGGAGAAACTGTATCTTTTTCGGAAATTACCGGATGGTTAATTCCCCAGTTAATATTCAGATCCGGATCATTCCACCGGATGCTGCCCTCTGATTCTTTGTTGAAAACCTGTGTGCATTTGTAAAAGAAGATGGTATCGTCCTCCAGGGTGGCAAAGCCATGTGCGAAGCCGACCGGGATCCAGTACATCAGCTTGTTTTGTCCCGAAAGCACGATCGACTCCCATTTTCCATATGTCGGTGAATCCTTCCGGATATCGACTGCGACATCGAGCACCGAACCCCGCATTACCCTGACCAGTTTTCCCTGGGCATAAGGAGGCTTTTGGAAATGAAGCCCTCGAAGCACACCGGATTTTGACTTCGACTCGTTGTCCTGCATAAATTGCAATTCGAGCCCCAGGTTCCTGAATTTCTCATAATTGAAGGATTCGAAAAAATAGCCCCGCTCATCTTCAAAAATATCCGGCTTTATAATCAGTAAACCTTCCAACGGTGTCGTGATAACCTCCATAAACAATGTTTTAGTTGATCATTCCAATTCAACCATTCTGTTCAAATCAAGCATCAGCGGTCGCTTTTTCCTATAGATGTACCGTTTGCCCGTAAGCGTGGGCGACGGCTTCCATAATTGCTTCACTGAGTGTGGGGTGAGGGTGGACCGATTCCATGATCTCACGGCCGGTAGTCTCCAGTTTACGGGCTACCACGACTTCAGAGATCATCTCCGTAACATTCTCCCCGATCATGTGCGCTCCGAGCCATTCACCATATTTTGCGTCAAAAATCACCTTGATAAAACCTTCACGAGCTCCCGAAGCAGTGGCTTTTCCGGAAGCTGTAAATGGAAATTTTCCAACCAGGATTTCATATCCAGCTTCTTTGGCGGATTTTTCGGTGTGTCCGACCGAAGCAATTTCGGGATGGGTATAGGTGCAACCGGGGATATTTCCATAATCAAGCGGTTCTACCGGCAGTCCGGCAATTTTTTCGACGCAGGTAATCGCTTCATGTGAAGCAACATGGGCCAGCGCCGGGCCTTTCACGATATCTCCGATCGCGTAATATCCCTCAATGACCGTCCGGTAAAAATCATCCACAATAACCTTCCCTTTTTCCGTGGTTATGCCAACATCTTCCAGGCCGATTCCTTCCAGGTTGGAAGCGATGCCGACGGCCGAAAGAACCACATCGCTCTCAATGATTTCGACACCCTTCTTCGTGCTGACAATGACCTTGCATCCGTTTTCGCTCTTTTCGGCCGATTCGACCGTGACGCCCGTCATGACCTTAATCCCGGCTTTTTTAAAGGATCTTTCCAGGGTTTTTGAGACTTCCTCATCTTCAACTGGAACAATATTGGGAAGCAATTCGATCAGGGTCACCTTGGTCCCGATGGTTTGGTAAAACCATGCGAATTCCGATCCGATGGCTCCGGATCCGATTACAACCATGGTTTTAGGTTGTTCGGGGAGGGTCATGGCTTCCCGGTATCCGAAAATCCGGATCCCGTCCTGCTTGATGTTGGGCAACTGCCGGGAACGCGCCCCTGTGGCAAGGATAATGTGATTGGCCGCATATTCTGATACCAGGCCGTTGGCGTCGGTCACCTCAACGATCTTGCCGGGTTTTACTTTCCCGGTTCCCGTGATCTGGTCGACCTTGTACTTTTTCAAAAGAAACTGCACCCCTTTGCTCATCGATTCAGCAACATTCCGGCTGCGGGTGACCATGGCGCTGAAGTTCACTTTTGGCTCCTCGGCAACCACCCCATAATCGGCTGCATGCTGAACATATTGAAATACGGAGGCGCTTTTTAACAGAGCTTTAGTGGGGATACAGCCCCAGTTCAGGCAGATTCCCCCTACCTCGGCTTTTTCCACAACGGCGGTCCTGAATCCCAGCTGGGAAGCCCTGATCGCTGCAACATATCCGCCGGGCCCGCTGCCAATAACAATAATATCGTAATTCATAATGGTTCGAATTTAAACTGCGAAATTAAGAAAAATTAACCGTTTCAGAGGGTACTGCAAATCTGATTTTTACATCCCTGCTACTTCAGGCGTATAATTAATTATCAAGACGTTACTGCAAATACTGAATATTTTTCAGTTAAATCCGGCGACGGATCCTTCAGGATGCCTGTTTTCTGAACCCCATCGGGGTGAATTATTTTGTAATTTAAAATATGTTATTAAATTTATCCGCTCAAATAATCTTTTAAAGATGGAACATTATACAAATGCAGCCGGTAGAGCGCTTGCATGGCACCGGGAATACCGGAATCAGATGAGCCAATGCCGTTTTGACACCATTGCCACACACGGTGTATATTCAATACAGGAAGCGCTTGACTTCAACCAGGGTTCGATCATCGAACCTGTTTATATGGCCACTTCCCAGGCCTACCGGGATGCAGATGAAATGGAAGCTGCTCTGGGGTACCAGATACCTACCTGGTGCTATGCCCGGATTGCCAACCCGACGATGTATTACCTCGAAGGAGTTCTTGCCCTTCTCGAAGGGTATGGATCCGGCCTGGAAACTTCCTGTATCGCTACATCTTCCGGCATGGCCGCGATCCAGAGTGCTGTCGATCCTTTCCTGGTCGCCGACCGCGCGAACCCCGGGAAAAAGATGAACTTCGTAGCATCGACACAGGTTTACGGAGGCACATTCCAGCAGTTCTCCATCCGCAAAGATAAAGAACGACTCATCGAATGGAGAAAAGTGATAAACACGACCGATATTAAGGAGTGGGAATCTCATATTGATGTAGAGACAAGGTTCCTTTACGGGGAATTGCCCAGCAATCCCGGTCAGGCATTTTTCGATATCCGTAAAGTCGCTGACCTTGCCCATAAATATGGCATTCCCCTGATTGTGGATTCTACCGTTGCGACTCCGGCCCTGCTTCGCCCGCTCTGTCACGGTGCTGATATCGTGATCCAGTCAGTTACCAAATCGCTTGCTACCAGCGGATTTGGGATTGCCGGAGCCGTTATTTCCAGAAAAAATATTGTTTCCCGAATCGACAACCCGGAGATGAAGGCCGACTTCGCCACTTACCTGAAACTTTTGCCCAACCGGGATAATGGTCCTAATCTCTCACCCATGAATGCAGTTATGGCACTGAACGATATCCGTACCATCCGGATGCGCATGGATACCATGAGCAAAAGCACCATGAAGGTTGCCGGCTTCCTGAATGACCATAAACACATAGAACGCGTCGAATATCTCGGACTTAAAAACCATCCGCTGCATGAATTAGCATCACGTTACCTGTTCCTTGTCGATTCCGAACATGATGAACAATACGGCAAACCGGTGAACCGGTATGGTCACCTGATGTCGTTCCTGATCCGGGGGGATGCCAAAATGACCCGGGAAGTATTCAATGCATTTACGCGAATCTGGAGGGCAACAGATCTTGGACGGATAAAATCGGTAGCGACCATTCCGGCCATTTCCACCCATTCACAACAGGGAGAGGAGGGCAGAAAGCTGGCAGGAATCCCCTCAAACCTGATCCGCCTGTGTGTGGGAGTCGAGCACCCCGACGATATTATCCGCGACCTGGATACTGCCTTAGGAGTGCTGGATGGTAAAAAAGTGTACGTTTCAGCCCCCGAATTTTCAGCAGGCGGCGCCTCTTCGGCACGCCTCAGAAAGGATTGCCAATAACGCTGCCTATGTTGTATCTGTCAACCAACCGAAAATCTGACCCCGTTTCCTTTAGCGAGGCGCTGTTAAGGGGTCAGGCCCCCGACCGGGGCCTCTATATGCCGGTAACCATACCGGAATTTTCCCGAGCCACCATGGCCGACTTCGTTAACCTGAGTTACGATGAAATCGCATTCCGGGTAGCAACGCTTTACATGGAGGATGAATTACCCGCGCAGGAACTGAGAAGAATTACCAGGGAATCATACGATTTCAATATTCCGCTGGAACGGGTGACCGACCGGAAATATATCATGCGGCTGGATCAGGGCCCCACCGCTTCCTTCAAGGATTTCGCCGCTCGGATGATGGGACGGCTTATGCAGTATTACCTTGATCAGTCGAATGGCCGGCTGCTGATCCTGACTGCTACTTCCGGCGATACGGGCAGCGCTGTTGCCAATGCTTTTTACGGATTGGATAACATACAGGTTGTCGTTCTGTTTCCCAGGTCGGAGGTCACCGAAAGGCAACGACGTCAGATGACTACCCTAGGCAAAAATGTACACATTCTGGCCCTCGATTCGAAATTTGATGATTGTCAGACCCTCGTCAAAAAGGCTTTTGCCGATCAGGAACTCGTTCATCTGAAGCTTTCCTCTGCAAATTCCATCAATATCGGCCGGCTGATCCCGCAGATCGTTTATTACTTCTATGCCTGGTCGAGACTTGCCAGGACAGATGTTCACGAAAATATCATCTTTTCGGTTCCATCCGGAAATTTCGGTGATATGATGGGAGGAGTGCTGGCCCTGAAAATGGGATTGCCGGTAAAAAAATTCGTGATAGCTACCAATGAGAATGACGAATTTCCAATGTACCTGAATTCAGGGATCTACCGGAAAATAGAACCTTCACGCAATTGCATCTCCAGCGCCATGAATGTAGGTCATCCCAGCAACCTTGCCAGACTGGTGTCGCTGTACGGAGGACTGATGGATGAGCAGGGAAAAATCACCGTCGAAGCCGATATGGAAGCGATGCGAAAGGATCTGTTTTCAGTGAGTATCGACGATACCAAAACCCGTGAAACCATTCAGAAGTCGTATCGTGAAAATGGTGTATTGCTTGAGCCCCATGGCGCAGTCGGATGGGCGGGACTACACGAGTACCTGGATCACGTACCGGGAATATCAAAGGATCAGCTGTGCGTTTCGATTGAGACCGCCCATCCTGCCAAATTTCCCGGAGAGATTCAAAAACTGTTGGAACTGGAACCTGCCGTTCCACCAAGCCTCGAAGGCCTCGACCATAAAACGGAATTTTATAGCAACCTCGGTCTCGATTATCGGGAATTTAAAGCCTATCTTCTGGATCAATTCGGATAACTCATCCTTTGATTCGCATGAATGAGAATTTTATATTGACTGATTTAGTGACTGAGTGATTGAGTGAATGAGTGATTGACAACGGAAAATTGAAAATTGAAAATTGAAAACGGAGATACTCCTAATTCCCAACGCCCAACGCCCAATCCCTGATTTGAATTCTGAATTATAGTTTATGCCCTATTCGCTAATCCCTGATCGCTAATCACTAATTTGGTCTTTGAACTAAACTTCTTCCTATGTACATCGTTTGCTCTGATCTTGAAGGCGTTTTCGTTCCCGAGGTTTGGATCAATGTAGCGGATAAAACCTCGATCCCTGAACTTCGCAGAACCACCCGTGATGAACCGGATTACCATCTTCTGATGCGTCAGCGCATGGAAATTCTCGACCGGCATGGATTGAAACTACACGACATCCAGGAAGTGATCTCCCGGATCAGACCTTTACCGGGAGCGGTCGATTTCATAGGCTGGGTAAAGGAAAGAAGTCAGCTTATCGTGGTATCCGATACTTTTATCCAGTTTGCCGATCCGCTGATGCAACAACTGGGCAGGCCCACGCTCTTTTGTCATACACTGGTTATGGACGAGACCAACCGGATCATTGATTTTAAATTGCGTCAACCCGACCCGAAACGACGCACCGTCGAAGCACTTCAGAGCCTGAAATACAAGGTGATAGCTATGGGCGACTCTTACAACGACTGCAGCATGCTTCAACAGGCTGACGTCGGGATACTGTTCAGGCCTCCCGAAAATGTCGTCCGCGATTTCCCCCAATTCCCGGTTGTTCATCAATACGATGAACTGAAAGTGATCCTGCAATCCTATTTCGACGGGAAGCCTCCGTCAAAATGACTTCCGTTTACCGGCACTGGTTGTGCCGGCATCCTTTAAATTATTATCTTTGCACTCCCCGGTGACCAAGTCTCTTTCTTGGTTTAATAATTTGAAATTTAACAAGTTAAAAATAAATAAATTAAATCTGTTATTATGAAAAATGATCCCTCTACCCGTATTTTCGACCTTCTTCAATTTGGCGAATATGGCGATGTTAATCCGTCGGTTTGTGATTCGGCCACTTTTACCTTTATGCAGGCAAAGACTATGCTCGAAACTTTCCAGGGAGAAGCCGAAGGCTGTTTCCTCTATTCACGTCATTGGAACCCCAGCAATAAGTACCTTGCCGACGCCCTTGCGGTCATGGAAGGGACCGAATCAGCCTGGGTAACGGCCTCCGGGATGGCAGCTATCACCTGTGCCATCCTTCAGATATGCAGCAGCGGGGATCATATCGTTTCCAGTCAGACCATTTACGGTGGCTCCTTCGCATTTTTATTTAATTATGTGAAGAAGTTCAACATCGGTGTGACCTTTGTCGATATCACCAACCACGAAGAAGTCAGGAATGCGATCGGCCCGAATACAAAAATGATCTATACCGAAACCATGACCAATCCGCTCCTTCAGATTTCCGATATCCCCGCCCTTGCTGCCATTGCACATGAACGCGATATCAAGCTGGTGGTCGACAACACGTTTACCCCTATGATCGTTGCCCCATATCAGCATGGCGCCGATGTAGTGGTCTACAGTATGACCAAATTTATAAACGGGAAAAACGACTGCGTTGCCGGCGCCATTTGTGCATCGAAAGATTTTATCGACTCCCTGAGCAATGTGAACGATGGCACCGCCATGCTTTTGGGACCAGCTCTGGATCCGCTCCGTTCTTCGGGCATTCTGAAAAATCTGCACACCTTGCACATCCGAATGAAACAACACAGTAAAAATGCGGATTATCTGGCCCGGAAATTCAGGGAATATAACATCAAAATAAATTATCCCGGCTTAGAAGATCACCGCGGGCATGAGACGCTGAAACGAATGATGAATCCGGAATTCGGATTTGGCGGACTGATCACCATTGACATGGGCACAGCCGAACGGGCCGCCCGCCTGATGGAAAAAATGGAGCATGCCGGCGTAGGTTATCTGGCGGTGAGTCTGGGCTATTTTAAAACCCTGTTCAGCAATTCCGGCAAGAGTACTTCCTCGGAAGTTCCGGAAGAAATTCAACGCGACATGGGTCTTTCTGACGGACTTGTCCGGTTTTCGGTAGGACTGGATCATGATATTGAAACTACCTGGATCAAAATCAAACAATGTATTGATCAGATGTAATGCACGAAAAACCACTTGATTCAAAGGCGAAGGCCTTGTTGACTGCCATCGCGGCAACGAATCTCCCATCAATAGATTCTGTGCCTTTGGATATGGCCCGTGTTCAGGTTGAAACCGGAATGGCCAAAATGAATATTCCGGTTAAACCGGTAAACCGCATAGCTGATTATGGAATTGAAATGGAACATCACCGGATTCCGGTAAGGGTTTACTATCCTGAAATTTTGGATAATACTGCTCCCCATGCAGAAATCCCCACCCTGATATTTTTTCACGGGGGAGGATGGGTGTTCTTTACCCTTGATTCCTATGATTCACTCTGTACCCACCTGTGTGCCATGGCAAAGGCTATCGTGATCAGCGTCGATTACCGCCGTTCTCCCGAATACAGGTATCCGGTGCCGGTGGACGATTGCGTGGCTGCGACTGAATATATACTGACACATTCGGAGAACTGGAACATTTCTTCTGACAGGTTTTATCTGATTGGTGACAGTGCAGGTGGCAACCTTGCCGCTGTAACCGCAATGAAATTAAGGGACCTGTGCAGGTCGGAGCGTCAGAAAAGAATTGAATCCCCGACCGTTTCCGGCGACCGGCTTAACAGGCGTGATCTGTATACTAAAATTTCAGGTCAAATTCTT
This sequence comes from Alphaproteobacteria bacterium, assembly GCA_009928665.1. Taxonomy (GTDB): domain Bacteria; phylum Bacteroidota; class Bacteroidia; order Bacteroidales; family FEN-979; genus CAIVAT01. Next base: position 16,400 of record SACF01000002.1, on the reverse strand, counting down.
TTGTATCCTGTAACAGATTATTACAATAATCAGAAACCATCGCATCTGAAATTCAGTGATGGATACGGACTTTCGATGAATGACATGGTTTGGTTCTGGAAACAATATCTCGAAAACGAAGATCTTGCCTTCAACCCTTACGTGTCGCCGCTTCAGGCAGAAGACCTGACTGAATTGCCTCCGGCACTGGTTATCGTGTCAGGATATGATCCATTACGTGATGAAGGAATTCTGTATGGAAACCGCTTACAATCGGCCGGCGTAAAAACCAGGTTATTAGTCTACGATGATATGATCCATGGCTTTTTGAGTTATCTCGGAATCCTGAAACAAGCAATCCCGGCTTTAAAAGAGGTTTCTTCCTGGATACGGGAAGCGGGCTGAATGAACCAGCCGGATGATTAACCTTACTGAGTAATTTTCAGGTGCAGATGGATGAAACCGATTATCTCTTCCATCGCTTCCGTGGCTTCTTTGAACATGGGCGCCATCAAAGGGTAACAGTGAAACATCTTCTTCCCGGGCCTGAAAGAAACGTTGACGCCAGCTTGCCTCGCTTTGAGATAAAACTGTTCCCCGTCATCGTACAACTCATCATCACATCCTGAATTGATGAAGAGGGGAGGAAGCCCTTTCAGATTGCCAAAAAGCGGCGAGATCAGCGGATCTTCGGGCTGGTGATCACCAACGTAATGTTTGCTGAACACAGTCCACGAATTAAGTGGAGCCAGGGAAACCTTGTTCTTCGTCAGGTATGATGCTCCCGAACAGGTCAGATCGGTCCAGGGAGATATTGCAACCGCAGCGGCGGGTAAAGGAAGACCCTGATCTTTCAACGAAATCAGTGTTGCCAGACACAATCCTCCCCCGGCCGATTCGCCGGCAATCAGTATGTTCTCGGATTTGTAACCGCTTGAAAGTAACCATTTATAAACCGTTACAGAATCATCGAGTGCGGCCGGGAACGGATGTTCCGGTGCCAGACGGTACTCATAAATAAGATTCGTGATGCCGGCCGATCGGGCAAATTTTGAAACAATTCCTCTGTGATCGTTGCAGGATCCTGAAACATAACCCCCGCCGTGCACATACATGATGACCTTATCCGGAGGATGATTTTCGGGAATAAGCCATTCAGCCTGAATTCCTTCAATAGTAATTGCCTTGACCACGATCCCTTCAGGAATCCTGCCAAATCTGTTTGCACCGCGTTCACAAATTGCCCGGAATTTCGGAATTGAAGTGTTCTGATCGAATGTCTCCTTTTTTATTCTGCCATTCAACAGATGGCGGTTGCGAAGAAGAAACACGAACAAATTCCCTTTAAAACTTGTCATCTTTCGCTAAATAATGAATTAAGCCAGGATGAAGACGGTCACACCTTGAACCGGATATGAAGGATTCATCCTCCTTGATTACCCCGGATTGTTTCCGGGGTGTAAACCCGGGTGTATATCAGACCTTGCAAACTAGATTTCGGTCCCCGTAGGCGTCATCAATCCGGGTTACCGTAGGCCAATATTTGTCCTCTTTAAGGGAAGCGACCGGGAATGCTGCTTTTTGGCGCGAATAGGGAAATTTCCATTCATCGGCCGAAACCATATTGGCTGTGTGTGGAGCCTTCATGATGACATTGTCCGACTTGTCGGCTTTACCTTCCACGATTTCATCGATCTCTCCCTTGATCATGACCATGGCTTCAATGAACCGGTTCAGTTCCGAATAGGGTTCACTTTCGGTCGGTTCAACCATTAGGGTGCCATGAACGGGAAATGCAACGGTGGGTGCATGAAATCCGTAATCCATAAGTCGTTTGGCGATATCGATAGCTCCGATTCCAGTCTGGCGGGTTATCCCGTTACAATCGATGATCATCTCATGGGCACAGCGACCATTCTTCCCGGAATAGAGAATCGGGTAATGTCTTTCGAGGCATGATTTCAGGTAATTTGCATTCAGGATTGCCATCTTTGTGGCTTCTGCCAACCCTGCACCTCCCATCATTTTAATGTACGCGTACGATATGGTGAGGATGTGCGCGCTTCCGTATGGTCCGGAGGCCACGGCGCTGATTCCCGAACTACCACCGGTTTCAACACAAACATGCTTTGGGAGAAAAGGCGTAAGATGCTTTGCGACCGCAATGGGGCCTTCGCCGGGTCCTCCGCCTCCGTGTGGAATGGCAAAGGTTTTATGGAGATTCAGGTGACATACGTCGGCGCCGATCAGTCCGGGATTTGTGATCCCAACCTGCGCGTTCATATTGGCGCCATCCATGTAAACCTGTCCGCCGTTTTCATGGATAATCCGGATGATTTCGAGGATCTCTTCCTCAAAAACGCCATGAGTCGAAGGGTAGGTTATCATCAGACATGAGAGGGATTCCTTGTTTTCTGTGGCTTTTTCCCGAAGATCATTCACGTCGATATTTCCATGATCATCACATTTCACCACCACGATCTTCATGCCGGCCATGGCAGCGCTTGCCGGATTCGTCCCATGTGCCGATGAAGGAATGATACACACATTGCGGTGACCCTGACCATTGGAAATATGATATTGACGAATCACCAGCAATCCGGTGTACTCTCCCGCGGCTCCCGAATTCGGCATGAACGAAACAGCGTCAAAACCGGTAATGGTTGCCAGGTCAGCCGCAAGTCCTCGGATCAAAATCTGGTATCCTTCGGCCTGGTCGACCGGAGCAAAGGGATGAAGGTTTCCGAATTCAGGATAGCTCAAAGCAAACAGCTCTGACGCGGCATTGAGCTTCATCGTGCAGGATCCGAGCGGAATCATTGAACGGTTCAACGACAAATCCTTGATCTCCAGTTTCTTGATGTAACGCATCATCTCGGTTTCCGAGTGATAACTGTTGAAGACCTTTTGGTTCAGGTATTCTGAAGTACGCATCAAATCAGGAGGGATGGTGGTGATCATATTGCATTCCTTCGGATTGCATACGAATTCGGCGTATTCTTTCCCGTTTGCGGTTGCAAAGATCTTCACGAGGGTGTTGATGTCGGAAAGTGATGTTGTCTCTCCAACACTGATCCCAATGTGTGTGGTATCGATGTAATGGAGGTTCATCTCATGCTCCAGCGCTGCTTTCCGGATTGCTTCCCGGGAGATATTTCCCGGAAGCATGACCAGCACCGTATCGAAGAAATACCGGTTTAGTTGCTGGTACCCGTATTTTTGAAGTTCCTGCGAAAGCACCCCGGTGAGAATGTTGATATGCCTAGCAATTTGCCGGATTCCTTTTGGACCATGATAAACCGCATACATTCCTGCCATGACGGCCAACAACACCTGAGAGGTGCAAATATTGGAAGTCGCCTTTTCACGTTTGATGTGCTGCTCGCGTGTCTGCAATGCCATGCGGAGCGCCCGGTCGCCGTTGGCGTCGACCGATACCCCAATGATCCTGCCGGGCATCTGACGCTTGTATTCATCCCGTGTGGCAAAATACGCGGCATGCGGTCCGCCGTATCCCATCGGGATCCCAAACCGTTGAGTCGATCCGAATACCACGTCGGCGCCCCACTCCCCGGGAGGAGTCAGAAGGGCAAGACTCAGAATGTCGGCAGCAACAGCAACCATCGCACCTGCATGATGTGCTTTCTGAATCAATTCACTATAATTTTGAACGACTCCGTACCGGTCGGGATACTGGATGACGCACCCAAACACTTTGTCGTCGAATATAAAATCTTCGGGCTTACCAATTGTCAGCTCAATGCCCAGTGGGATTGAACGGGTACGGATCACATCGACCGACTGGGGAAAGATTGTTTCGGATACCAGGAACCTGTTGGTACCGCGTTTCACTGCATCCCTCGACCGGCTGTTGAAAAGCATAATCATGGCCTCGGCAGCAGCGGTTCCTTCATCAAGAAGCGAGGCATTCGCAATCGGCATTGAAGTCAGATCGCAAATCATGGTCTGAAAATTCAGCAGGGCTTCCAGCCTTCCCTGCGATATTTCGGCCTGGTAAGGCGTGTAAGCGGTGTACCATCCCGGATTTTCTAAAATGTTACGTAAAATAACCGCCGGGACAATGGTTTCACTGTACCCCTGCCCGATAAAATTCTTGAAGATTTTGTTTTTTGATCCCAGGGATCTGATGTGATTCAAATACTGAAACTCATTCATTCCTTCGGGGAGTTGAAGCGGCTCCTTCATTCGGATTGCAGACGGAACGGTTTGTTCAATGAGCTGATCCAATGATGTGACTCCTGTTTTCTCCAACATTTTTTCGATTTCTGCGCCAAAAGGACCATTGTGCCTTCTTGCAAAGTTGTTGCTGATCATATACAGTAATTTTAGGATTTTTTAACGGAGAGGCAAAGGTATCAAAACTTTGTTAATTTATAATCAAACGGAAGAGACCTCGACGGGATCCCACCACCCCGACAAGGTACCACCACCCCGACGGGGTCCAACAAAAAAGAGGCTATCCGTGTTGGATAGCCTCTTTTGTCTACTGGCGGAGTGGTACTGGCACCCTATTTCTTTATAACCTTGGTTACGATCATGATGCCATCATTTGACGTAACCTTCAAAAGGTACATCCCTGCCTGAAGATGCGACGGGTTTATCGATACCTGGTTCCGGCCCGCAGTCAGAGAAGCTTGCATTTGGTAAACCTGCTGGCCTGCAAGCGTGTATATTCCCAACTGTACAACAGATGACTGTTTCAAATCAATGCTCAGTGTCAATGCATCGTCCACCGGATTGGGATACACCGACCATCCGGTCAGGATGTCTGTCTCATCAGAAAAACCTGTAATCTTATTTCCGTTGAAAGTCATGTTAACCTCTGCATGCGGTTTTTCTGCAGTCAGGGTAATGGCTATCTGGTCGCTGATGATTCCGGGCATCTCGGGATAGAGATAGTAGGTGCCATAAGCCATTTCTGAAAAATTAAAGCTTCCGTCTTCCTTCACCTGGGTAAAACCAATGGCTTCGCCCAGATCATTTTTCAGGATCATATTCACCTTATCCACAAATGTGCTTTTCACTCGTGCCATGTTGATCAGTCCTGAAGCCGAACCCGGTCCCGATGCCATAACTCCCGCCGGCAACAGATTTATGTTATAGGGATTTGACGGTGTCCCCAAGGTGATCAGGGTAGCCTGCTGCCAGGTGAGAACATCTCCATAATAGGTTGGCAGGTAGCCATTTGAATCAAACGGAATAGCCAGAATATAATAATTGCCTTGTGGAACCAGTGTAAAATAATAAATCCCGTTCGAATCGATGTTAAAAACATTGAAGTACGGTTGATAATTGATGCTGGTATCAAGCGAAAAGATCATTACCATTCCGGCGTCCAGTGGGAAACTCCCAGCAAAAATCTGCCCATAGATCTGATTGTAAGCTGTGGTGTCGGGGATCACCACGTTCTGACAATAAGTGCTCGTACAGTTGTTGGTGGTCATCATCAGACAGGTTTGATAGGTGCCCGGGGCAGTATATGTATGACTCGTGTTTTCAACAGTCGAGGCACTTCCGTCACCAAAATTCCAAAGCCAGGTTGCCGGTCCTCCGGTCGAAAGGTTGGTGAAGTTAACGGTATAAATTCCCGATGCCGGATCGAGTGAATAGGAATAATTGGCCTGACAGCCGGTTCCGCCAACAACAATGGTATCGCAGGTCTGGTCATAACAGGTGCTGTCGCTTCCCTGGATTGCCAGACAAACAACATAAGTTCCGGGAGATAAATAGGCATGGGTAACATTGGGATTCTGAGGGAATGTTATGGTTTGTACTGCTCCGTCCCCAAAAGCCCATATGTAGGTACCAATAGGCCCTGAACTCGAGGTTGACTGATCAAAAAAGTGAATCGTGTCGTTTACATTGGCTGAGTCGGGCGAAATGGTAAACGCAGCATGGCAGGGTGAGGCTCCTAAAGTGGTAAAATTGGAGTCGGCGCCATAGATTGTTCCACCGGGGTAAATCAGAGAAGCCCTGTAATGATACGTGGTGTTTGGAAGAAGACCGTACCACCCCCATTCCTTGGCATGATTGCTGTATCCACTGATAGAATAACTGAGAAAATTGTTATATGCTGTTGTAATTCCCAATTCCAGGACTGCTGTCGCATTATATCCGCCTGCATTGAATGTTCCATGAATAGTCCCACCTGAACTGGTTATTAGAGTGGCAGCTCCGGTAATCGCTATAGGGGTTTGATTTGACAAGGTGGTAAAAGTACTATCGACGCCATATGTTGTTCCATGTGAATTAGAAGCTTTGATCCTGTAATGGTATGTGGTTGCAGGAGTCAATCCGTTTAACGTCGTGGTAATAGGAAGAAGGACACTTCCGCTATATTGACCTGCTGATACATTGTGCCCGTACGATGTGGTTGTCCCGAATTCAAATACTACATAAGTCAGTGCTGAATTGGGGTTGACAGAACCATTGACGACAGTGCTTGTCTGGGTGATTCCTGTCGCTCCTCCTGTAATAGCAGTAGGAGCAGAGGGATTAGAATTTGAACAGATCAGAAAATCGTGCTGAATCAACGTGGTTCCGCCTCCGAATGCTCCGTTGTAAGCAATAAGGTTGTTAATACAGTCAAAGGTCGAAATAATACAGGCCCACTGGGTCGTTCCTGTTGGAAGCGGCACGGTATCGAGATAAAATCCGTTTGCATTGGTGTACACTGTTGAATAATAGGGATAGGTGGTTGCCGGGTTGGAGGAATCAGACCGTATGATCACCATATGGTTCGCAATGGCATTGCCGGTGGCTGAATCCTTCACGTACCCCTGAACAAAGACCATGATTTGTGCCTGTAGCATAACATTAAGGCAAAGAAAGGCTGACAGAAGGATTATCTTTTTCATGATGCGAAAATTTTGGGTTAAAGGTAACTGGTTTATTTTCTTTCAGGAAGCTTCCGGATTGTTTCCTGTACTATTAACCCGAATGTTTCAAATGGTTGCCTCCCGGTGAAAAATTAATATCCGACCAAAAATGATAGCCTGAGACCGACAGACCATGGTTTCCAGGATGTGGAAGGTTTTTCGAACACGGAGTTGAAGTAGTATCTGATATTGGGTTCGACTTCCAGACTGAATTTTCTTCCCAGCCTTATGGAAGTGTTGAACCCTGCCATTACCTGCCAGTTCAGGTCGACCTGCTCGGGTGGGATGCCATTGACGCTGATAATTTTCTTTGATTCCGGATTATAAGCATCTGATAATTCTTTCGAAGAAAGCAGTACCGAGAGTATGGGGCCGCCTCGGATTCCAAGAGTTACCCGATCGTTTTGCCAGAAGTCAAAACCCAGTATTAACGGGATCTGAAGATAATAATACCTCTTGATGACCCTGGGATATTCCAGTTTCATTAAACTGTCCCATACCTCCTGACGGCTCAGATAAATCGTCGGTATATATTTTTTTACCGGATCGTTCCAGGTAAACAGAATCGAATCGAGACGGTTATAGCTTCCCAGCCAGTCATTGTAAGCAACCGAAAGCTCATTGGTTCCCTTTGATACCGATATTCCCACGCCGGTCCGTAAAGAAAATGGGCCTGATTTCAAAACGGCCTCTATTCCGGCCGTGTTGACGAATTTCTCACCCTCCAGTGTGTTGAACATGAGTTCAGGAACATAACTGACGCCGAATTTAATTTGTATCCTCCTTTCTGAATAGGATTCCCGGGTGCCTTTTTTATCCAACGTGTCCGTTGTATTTTTTTCCTGAGAAGGGTCGCTGAATTTATTTTTTGCCGGGTTTTCATTTTTTTTCGATCCCGGGTCCTCACTCCCGGAATGCTGTTTCCCGGGTGCGACAGGAGGCAGATTCACAATGGGTGCTGTCAAACCTGGATTTACCGGTGTTTCTTTGACAGGGACCGAATCATAGTATTGTTGTTTTTCAGATGAATGTAAATGGATCGTTGAATCAGGATTATAGTTGTGTATAGCTGGCGTTATGGATGTCTGTTCAGTTGTCGACTGTTCGAAAGGTTCCCCGGATAACGAGAATGGTTCTGTTTGAATTTTCCTTGTCCTTTCATTAAAGGCCTGGCTGACATGCGAAAATTCATCCGGAAGAATCGGTGTTGAAATTATTGTAGTTGGTATAACTGTCTCTTTTTTACTGAGAATGGCAAATTCCTGATCAGAACCGGTCCCGGTAAAGATCCAAAAAAGTAACCCGCCTGAAACCAGGATCAGACCTGACAAGATCAGCAGGTAACCCTTACGGCGCCCTGATCGTTTTACAGCGATCTTTGCGGCTTCCGATAAGAATGCCTTTTTGGCTTCTACTGAGGGAACGATCCTGTGATCCGACAGCATCTCCCTGAAGAAGTCATCTGTCGGATGTTCCGGAGTACTCATAAACGTTATGTTTTTCAGTTGCTGACATGTTTCTGATTTTTTTCCTTAACATCGCACGCGCTTTGGAAAGTTGTGATTTGGATGTGTTTTCCGAACATTGAAGCATTCCGGCAATTTCCTTGTGACTGAATTCTTCCATGACGTATAGATTGAACACGGTCCGGTATCCCAAAGGCAATTCACATATTATCTTCATGATCTGATCCTGCGTCAGGTTGCGATACTGGTCATCCGTTTCATATGAATCCGTAACCTCTTCACCGATCACCGCTTCAATAGTTTCCAGGCCTGAAAAATGATTGGTTTTCTTTCGGTCACGAAGAAAATTCAATGCTGTGTTAACCATTATCCGCTTCATCCAGGCAGCAAGAGATCCGTTCTTTCGCTGCCGGAAGTTGCCCAGGTTGCTGATAATCTTCAGAAAACTGTCGTGAAGAATATCTTCAGCATCAGCCAGGTTGCCGCAATATCGCAGCCCCACGCTAAGCAATGCCGGCGCGTAATGATCATACAGCGCTTCGACCGCATCGGGTTCCCTTGCAATGACTTTGTTGATGAGATCCGCTTCCACCTGACGACATAGTCCTTCTTATCTAAACACAAAAAGTCAGAATGGTTGCCCAAAACAATAAAAAGAAGCCGACCCTTGGAGGAACGGCTTCTTTCAGATTTAATAGATACGGCAAGGCCTCAACCCTGTTATTTTTTTATTCGCATCATGAAAAAACTGCGGTAAACGAAATAAAGGGCAACGGCAAAGAAGAGGATCCCTACATAGGGAGCCACCGCGTAAAAATTATCTGAAATTGCGATCTCCATGGCAAGCAATCCGAACAAAGTAGTAAACTTGATAATGGGATTCAGGGCAACCGACGAAGTGTCTTTGAACGGATCGCCGACGGTATCGCCAACAACGGTTGCATCATGCAGGAGGGTGCCCTTTTCTTTCAGATCTACCTCCACTACTTTTTTTGCATTGTCCCATGCGCCTCCCGCGTTGGCCATAAAAACAGCCTGGAATAATCCGAAGAAAGCGATGGCGATAAGGTAGGCCACAAAAAATGAAGCGGCGGCATAGCGGGGCGGTGTATGTATGGCGAATGAAGAGTCCTGGTACCCCGAAAGGAACGCGATACCGATCGCAAACGAAAAAATTGCGATGAAAATGTTGAACATCCCGGTCTGTGCATATTGGGTACAGATTTTTACAACCTCCTTGGATGTTTCCAGTGAAGCTTTCTTATCGGCATTTTCATCCAGGCGGATATTTTTTTTGATGTATTCAACCGCCCGGTAAGCGCCTGTAGTAACTGCCTGAATAGAGGCCCCGGTAAACCAGTAGATAACGGCGCCGCCGGCCAGGAATCCGAATATCGTATATGGATTCAATACATTCAGGATCATATCCGGTTCAATGCCAAAGTGATTTTTAATCAGAAGGATCAAAGAGAAAATCATGGTCGTTGCCCCGACAACGGCTGTCCCGATCAGAACAGGCTTGGCGGTTGCTTTGAAGGTGTTTCCGGCGCCGTCGTTCGCCTCCAGGTAGTGCTTGGCTTTTTCAAAATCGGGTTTAAACCCGAAATCCGCCTCGATCTCCTTTGTGGCCTGCTCCTTCTGCTCCTCGATCAGCGACAATTCATAAACCGACTGTGCATTGTCGGTGACCGGTCCATAACTGTCAACAGCAATGGTGACCGGCCCCATGCCGAGGAATCCAAAGGCAACCAGCCCGAAAGCAAAAATGGAGGGATAATTCATGAAAACATCCAATCCGAAGGTACTGGCATAATACGCCAGGAACATCAGAACCAGGAACACCATCCCTTTCCAGAATGCGCTGAAATTACCTGCCACAAGGCCCGATAATATCGTCAGTGATGCCCCTCCTTCGCGGGAAGCCTGGACGACCTCGTTGACATGTTTCGATTTCGGACTGGTGAAGATCTTCGTGAACTCAGGGATCAGCGCTGCACCCAACGTCCCGCAACTAATTATGACCGACAGGGTCAGCCAGAGGTTATCGGGTAGGTCGCCCAATTGCCAGTAACTGGCTAAAAAAGTCATGATGATCGAAAGAATAGATGTAATCCATACCAGGTTTGTCAGAGGTTTCTCAAAATCAATATCATCATGGTTTCCGTAAATGATCCTGCTGAAAAACTTATTGATATAGAATGCTGCTATAGAGGTGATTACCATCAGGATACGCATGACAAATATCCAGGTCAGGAGGGTAGTCTGATACATGATCCGTGTCGATTCATCCATGCCCGGAATAAATCCGTAGAGCATGCAGGTGAAGATGAACAGTACCACGAGGGCAATGATGAATGAGATAAATCCATCCTGAATGGCCTCCTGTCCCAGTGACGGGCCTACCACATCTTCCTGTACGATACGTACGCCGGCTTGCATTTTACCCGACTTGAGCACGTTCTCCAGGTCCTGTGCCTCCTGTGGTGTGAAGTTGCCGGTGATGGAGGAGCGTCCACCATCGATGCGATCGTTTACGGTAGGTGCCGAGTAGACGTAGTTGTCGAGGAGAATGGCGATAGATTTGCCTTTCTCAGCGCCGGTGATGGTGGACCAGCGGTTAGCACCTGCTGAGTTCATCGCCATGGTTACTTCCCAGGCAGAACCTTGCTGACCCTGGTCGGCACGGGCATTGGTTACCACGTCGCCACCCAGTGCAGGGCCGCGTTTGCTGCCATCACCTTTCAGTGCAAAAAGTTGGAAGTAGGTTTCCCTTTGGTCGACGGGTTTGAAACCCCATTTGAATCTGACGTCTGCAGGAAAAATATCTTTGTAACGTTCGAGTAGGAAGTTCACTGCTGCAGTATCCAGCTTCGATACGCTCCCCACGATGGGTCCTGATGCTCCGCTCATGGCGAAGTAGGGCTCGTTGAAATATTCCACGAAGCTTTTGGTGATCAGTACCTCCTCATCTTCGGCGAGCAGTGTAGACGCAGTATCAGCCATTGTCGGTAGCTGTGCTGCCAATGAGTCCTGCAGCGGTGCTTCCACCACGGCTGTGTCATTTGCTACACTTCTTTTTGCCAGGGCATACTCACCTGATTTGGCATTTAACTCGTTAAAGTACATGCCCAGTTCGTTCAGGTTGTATGTCTTCCAGAACTCCAGATTGGCACTTCCTTGCAACAGGTTTCGTACACGTTCGGGTTCGGTGATGCCAGGGAGTTCTACCAGAATGCGTTCAGCACGATCGAGTCGTTGAATGTTGGGAGCTACCACACCAAAGCGGTCGATACGGGTGGCCAGCACATTGAATGAATTGTCGGCCACACTTTTCAGCTCATTGCGTAATACCGAAATTACATCACTGTTGGTCGCATTGGGTGCTACCCTGTCGTTCATGGTGATGCTGTAGATGTTTGCCAGCTTCCCATCAGGGCTGATCCGTTCGTAGTTCTGTTGGAACAGGGAGATGAAGTCCGCTGAGCTGCCTCGGCGATTCTGTACGATGGTCTCCTTCAATGCCTGATTGAACAGCGGATCGTCGGTGTTTGCCAGTGAAGCAAGTACCTGTGATGCGTCTATTTCAAGGACGACGTTCATGCCGCCTTTCAGGTCGAGGCCCAGGCCAATCTCTTTCTCACGAATTTGTTTCAGTGTGTAGTTCAGATACACCTTCTCCGTAGACAGTGAATCAAAATAATGATTCTTCAGGGCTAAGTTTCCATTGGCGTATTGATCCGCTTTCTTGTTGTACTGCCTTCCTACTACAGTGAAAGACAAATAAAACAGACAGATAGCCGTAAGGATAATACTGAAAACTTGAATAAATCCTTTGTTTTGCATTTCAATATTACTTTTGTTTACAATTTACTATTTCTCAGGTTACTAACTGATTTGATTACATAAAATTTAAGGCACACTTCATGCCCGTTGGTTTTTGAGCGTGCAAATATACGTTTTTTTTATCTTTTTAAGAACAATATTGCCGGATTATTTTCTGCAAAACAATCCGGCAATATCAGTACGTTTTTTTTATTCAATAAAACCCCTGTTCCTGAGTAAGTAAACAGGGTTGGGTTCGGCACCGCGGAATTTCTTGTAAAGTGTCATCGGATCGTCGGTGTTCCCTTTCGAGAGCACGTTGTCACGGAACAGTTGGGCGGTTTCCTTGTCGAAGATTCCTTTTTCAGCAAATGCCTGGAAAGCATCGGCATCCAGTACTTCGGCCCAAAGGTAGGCGTAGTAACCGGCCGAGTATCCGCCACTGAAGATGTGTGAGTAGTAGGTGCTGCGGTAGCGGGGAATAATTTCATTGATTAAGCCTATTTTTGCCATCGATTGTTTTTCAAACTCGCGCACATCCAACTCTTTTTTCTCCCGCTGGGTGTGATAGTCCATGTCGAGTAGGGCTGCTGCAACAAACTCTGTTGTGGTAAAGCCCATGTTGAATTTCGAGGCGGCATCAATCTTGGCAATCAGTTCATTGGGAATGACTTCGCCTGTTTGGTAGTGTGTCGCGTAGAGCTTCAGCACTTCGGGGTGAAATGCCCAGTGTTCCATGATCTGGGAAGGAAGCTCCACGAAGTCGCGAGAAACGCTCGTGCCTGAGAGGCCGGCATAGTTTACGTTAGAAAGCATGCCGTGCAGGGCGTGTCCGAATTCATGGAAGAGCGTTTCCACCTCATCGAGTGTCAGTAGTGCGGGTGTGGTCTCTGTGGGGCGTGTGAAGTTACCCACATTGAACACAAGGGGGCGAATATTTTCACCGTCAAGTATTTTTTGTCCGCGGAAGCTGCTCATCCAAGCTCCAGCACTTTTACCTTCCCTCGGGAAGTAGTCTGTATAGAATACAGCAACATGAGAGCCCTCGGCATCGGTCACTTCATACGCTTCTACTTCGGGATGGTAGACAGCTATATTATCGAGTTTTTTGAAGTTCAGGCCATAGAGTTTGTTGGCCACGGTGAATACACCTTCGCGCACGTTCTCCATCTTGAAGTAGGGCTTCAGTTCCTCTTCGTTGAGAGCATACTTTTGCTGGCGCATTTTTTCGGCATAATACCACCAGTCCCAGGAAGCCAGTTTAAAGTTTCCTCCTTCGGCATCGATGAGCTTCTGCAACTCTACAGCCTCTTTTTTGGCTTGTGCCAGCGCATAGTCCCATACTTCATTGAGTAGTTTGTACACATTTGCTGGTGTCTTAGCCATGTTTTCGGCGAGAATAAAATCGGCATGGGTGTCGTAACCCAGCATTTGGGCTTTTTCTATGCGCAGGTTGACAATGTCGTTGATAATTTTTTTGTTGTCGTACTCATTGTCGTTGTCGCCACGCATGTACATGGCTTTGTAGAGTTTTTCACGCAGGTCGCGGTTGTCGGCATACTGCAGGAAGGGTAGCCAACTGGGTTTCTGCAGGCCAAAGACCCATTTACCTTCTTCACCAGCAGCTTTGGCGGCATTTGCTGCAGCAGCCACAATGCCTTCGGGTAATCCGGCAAGGTCTGCTTTGTTGTCGATAACCATTTTAAAGCTGTTTGTTTCTTTCAGCAGGTTGTTTCCAAACTTGAGAGTGAGGGCCGACAGCTCTTTGTTGATCTCCCGGAGCCTCGTTTTTTCAGCCTCTCCCAGCATGATACCCGAGCGGACAAAGTTCTTGTATTTATCGTCTAGCAGGCGATACTGTTCGGTGGTAAGGTTCAGACCGGTGGTGTCGTCGTGTACCGCTTTGATGCGGTTAAACAGTTTTTCGTTGAGGTTGATGTTGTCGCTGTGTTCCGACAAGAGTGGGGAAAGTTCCTCGGCCAGTGCCTGAATGGAATCGTTTGTCTCCGCGCTTTCCAATCCGTAGAAAATCTGGGAAACACGGGTAAGCAGCTTTCCACTGTTGTCGAGGGCCACAATGGTGTTTTCGAAAGTGGGTGCTTCCGGATTATTGACAATTGAATCAATTTCGACAGTTTCTTCTTCCATCCCTGCCAGAAAGGCGGGTCTGTAGTCGGCAAACTCAATTTTGTCGAAAGGCGGTGTGCCGTAAGGGGTGTCGAACTCTGTGAAAAAGATCGTTCCTTTTTCACGGGACGTGGTGTCGGACTTCTGCGAGTTGTTGCATGCTATCAAAGTCATAAATGCAAATGTAATAAATAAGACTCTCTTCATGAGTGTAATAATTTGATGACGAATATCAATTGGTGAATAATTTCTGTCAACGTGTTGTATGGTGCAAAGTTAATCAATTTTCTTAAAAACCGTAGGCTGCCTTGCGCATTTCGCTGGCTGATGCGAAGGGATGAGGCGGATTAAGATACCGATTCAGAAACTGATAAACTGTGAAGCGGATGTCGGTTACCTCCTTTGTGTCGATGCGGTCGAAGCCATGCCCCCGAAGCTTCCTGAAACACCTTGTATTGGAAATCTTTCTTCAGTGCTGTCAGCTTGTCGATCATCAATTGTACTTCTGAGGGAGCACGATCAGCGGGTAGAGGTTCTGAGGATTGATGCTTTTGGGAATGAAGACATAGGTGTAAAATTGTAGTTTGTTGGATGAGAACCGATCCTAAGGCTCTTTTGGTTTCCAGCGAGGTGTGCTAGTTAGACGCACCTTGTCGATGTATGCCACATCGCCCAGACGTTCAAACCAAAATTTTATGTACCAAAGTTAGTCATTTTATTTTTTTTTTCATTTCTTTTATGTGCTATATGAGAAGTAGTTATGGGGTGATTGGAATTATTTAACTAAATCAGATAGTTGTTTAACTAATAAATTTAGTTTTCAAACTAAAATATTTAGTTATATTTGTGTCGTGATTAAAATTTCACATGGGTGTGCAAGGATATGTATGCTCGTTTTTATTGAATAATCGATCAAAAAAAGTAATAAAATGCATGTAGTAAAAGAGTTAACGATTAAAGAAGAAGAAGTAATGAATCTTTTTTGGGAGGAAGGGCCTTTGTTTGTGAAACAGCTGGTGGAGAAATACCCTGATCCCAAGCCACATTTCAATACCTTGTCCACCTACGTTCGTTCCCTTGAAGAGAAAGGGTATTTGTCGCACGACGCATTGGGCAGCACCTACCGTTATTTCCCGGTCATCACGGAGGAACAATACCGGAATGGCAACCTGAAGAATGTGGTAAGGAAGTATTTCGATAATTCCTACCTGTATGTGGTCTCTTCTTTGATAAAGGAGAAGGATATCACGGTAGAAGAAATCCGGAAGTTGTTGGAAGAAGTGGAAAAAACGAACGACAAAAAATAATCATCCATGGAATCTTTTCTTTATTACCTGCTACGCGTATCGGTGTTGATGGTTCTGTTCTACGGCCTATACCGGCTTTTCTTTGTCCATTACACTTTTCATGCAGCCAACCGCTTCTCTTTGCTGTGGATGCAGCTGATGATATCTGTGCTACCACTCTTCCGTTACAATTTTCTTCCCAAGCAGGAGCCAAATGCGGAAAACGACATCTCTTCAGTGGACTTCGCTTCTCTTTCGGATATGCCATTGGTGAACGATCAATCATTTTTTGCAATCCCATGGGCAGAGATTTTGTTTGCATTGTTCGTTGCTGGATTTCTTTTTACGGTAGTCCGCTACCTGATTGGGTTGGTTCAGATTGTGTCTATCATCCGGACATCGGAAAAGCAAACGCTTGAAGATCACACTGTATTGTGTGTCACCGACAAGCCTGTCTCTCCCTTCAGTTGGATGCGCTACGTGGTGATTACGCGTGCAGAGTTGTCAGAAAGCCACGAAGCAATCATTCGCCACGAAAAAGCGCACATACAATTGCATCATTCGTTCGATATGATCTTATTCGATTTTTTTACCGCTGTTTTCTGGTTCAACCCTTTCTCATGGCTGTTGCGACGGGAGATGCAGTCGCTCCATGAATACCAGGCCGACGAACAAGTACTCCATCAGGGAATCGATACCAAACAATATCAAATATTATTAATCCGCAAAAGTGCTGGCGAATTTAAATTTGCCCTGGCAAATAATTTTCGCCAGCGCGACTTGCACAAAAGAATCAAAATGAGCAAGCATTTATTGAGGAA
>SACF01000023.1 GCA_009928665.1 Alphaproteobacteria bacterium | reverse complement strand
ATGCAGGGAGTGCATAGACACAAAAAAACCCGAGGTCTGAGCCTCGGGCCGGTGCTTATAAAAGTTTTCTACTCGTAACGGCAGAGATACGCGGTCTGTTCTTTTACTTTCAGCTGGAATTTCTGATTGGCAGCCACGATAAAACGGCCGGTCGGAGGGATGACGGGATCAGGCTGATCATCGCCTGTATTACATGCAGGTTTTTTTCGCCGGTCTACCATCACAACGTGAACGCCGAACTCTTTTAATATCGCGTCAACAAATGGCAATCCCGATTCATCCCTGTTTCGCCAAATGTAACCGTTGATCTCATCCTGATGGGTGATCTTTTTCAGATACCGCAATACAAAACCGGGGATAAGCTTCTTCAAGGCAGGATTCTTGGAGGCGAAGAGCGCCTCGATATCGATAAGGTGTTCGGGAACTTCCATTTCACATCAATAACCAGTACAAAGGTACTAAATGGAAGGCATTCAATAATTCTCTATCTTTGTTCTTCCATTTCATTTTATATGGAACCAATCATCGATCCCGTTGATAAACGAATTCTGGAGGCCGAACTGACCGAAAGCATGTTTCTCAGAAACACCAACAACGGGCACAATAAAATTTTTGTTTTTAACGCTCACGATGCGCCCAATTTGATGTGCGAATTAGGACGGCTGCGGGAGATTTCATTCCGGGATGCCGGCGGTGGTACCGGAAAGTCGCTCGATATCGATGAATTTGACACCATGGAGATTCCCTTTCATCAGCTTATTGTTTGGGATCCTGTCGAAATGGAGATCATCGGGGGGTACCGGTTTATACATGGCCGTGATATCGTATGTGAGCAAAAAGGATGCGTTCACAGTGCGACTGCAGAACTTTTTGATTTTTCGAACAGGTTCATTCATGATTTTCTCCCGGATTCCATTGAATTGGGAAGATCCTTTGTCCAACCCAATTACCAACCACTCGTTAATTTCAGGAAGGGCATGTACTCGCTCGATAACCTGTGGGACGGATTGGGGGCCATGATCATCGAAAATCCTGATGTAAAGTATTTTTTCGGTAAGATGACCATGTATCCGCAATACAATAAAGAAGCCCGCGATATCGTGCAATTTTTTCTCCGGAAATATTTTCCTGATAATGAAACCCTGATGACACCGAGGGAACCGATTGTAAAAGTTACTCCTGATGCAATGATTTCAGAGATTTTCTCAGGAGTTACTTACGAAGAAAATTACAGGAGACTTATTCAAGAGGTGAAACGCAGGGGCGAATTCGTGCCGCCGCTCGTCAATGCTTATATGAACTTATCACCTACCATGCGGACATTCGGAACTGCCATCAATCATGGTTTTGGCGACGTGGAAGAGACGGGTATCCTGATCAACATCAATGATATTTATCCCCGGAAAAAAGAGCGTCATCTGAAAACATATATTCAGCGCCTTTCCGCTCTTAAAGGATTGCGTTGGCGCCGTCGGCGGTGAAATACAAAAACCCCCTGCAGATCATTTTTTTTGGACCACATCCAAGCGTGTTTACACCGGGAATTGTGATCTGAAAATAATATCAACAGGGGATTCCAGATTCCTTATTGAGAACGCTTTCAGGAAGCTGCAACGGCCGATGCATTGGCCTTGAGCATTAGTTTCCTTTTCAGGTTCGAGGCTTTATTCTTGTGAATCACACTCTTTTTGGCCAGCTTATCAAGCTGAGAAAGCACTTTTGGAAGTTCCTTAACTACAGTATCCTTGTTCTCTTCTTCACGGATTTTCTTAACCGCGTTACGAACGGTGCGTCCCTGATAGCGGTTCAATGTGCGTTTGGTTTTGTTACTGCGAATACGCTTTTCAGCGCTCTGATGATTGGCCATGTTGACTAAATGTTTTTTAATTGGGGTGCAAAGATACAATCCTTTTCGGAATTTTCAAAACCAGTATCAGATTTTAATAGCTAACGCGTTTTCCTTCGTCCTGCCATCGACACCCCTTTACTTCATTTTCGCAAGTTCTGCAGACCCGATCAGGAAACAGGAGTTTCAGCAGGCGTGATCACCGGAATCTGTTTTTTTACAACTTTTTTGGGAGCGGGCTTACGCTTCTTTGCCGTCTTTTTTTTTGATACAACCTTTTTAGGAGCCTCTTTTACCTTGGACTTTACTGCTTTCACCTTCACGGGTTTTTCTTTCACAGTCTTGATCGCGGCCTCTTTCACCGGTGCAGGAATTTCTTCGGTCTTTGACTCTTTTCTTGGACGACCACGTTTTTTTCCTGTTTTTTTACCGGTTTTTTCAACGATCCCGGGTTTTTCCAATTTGTTCAATTTTGTTAAAATATTCTTTATTTCTGAAACATAATTTTCAGCATCCGCTAACTCGAGCTCATAATGATTTTTCAAAAATTCAAGCTCATTTTCACTGAATTTGATCGATTTCATACGGAATTTTTTAGGTGGTTAATTTTGTAAAATTATAAACAAAAATAAATAAGTAATTTATTTTATTTAAAAAAATAAAAAATCTTTTCAAATTTTACCTGAATGATACAACAGTAATCCCGGAACCACCATCTTCCAGCCGGGCATCTTTGACCATTTTTACATCTTTCTGTGATCTTAGGTAATCGCGTGTTACCTGCCTGAGTACACCGTTGCCCTTCCCGTGAAGAATTCTGACTTCTGGTATAGAGATCAGGATGGCATCATCAATGTATCGCTGTAAAGCCGATAATGCCTCATCCACCCTTTTACCGCGCAGATCAAGAGTTATTGAAAAATTGGTGACTTTTGACTGAAGATCATCAATGTAATTTTGAAACCGGTGCGGAACGGCTTTGCTGCCAATTAATTCTGGCGCAAGATCAGGACTTTTTTCCTTTTGAACAGATGAAGTTTTTTCAGGACCGAGGATTCTGTTTTTTTCCACATTCAATTTTTCACGCGCAATTTTTGTCCTGTTCTTTTCCGCTTGTGACTCGCGAATTTCTTTTATAGTTTTTTCAATGATTTTATTCGATTCTGAAATAATCTTTTGAGCTTCATTTCTGGCATTTTCCAGTATATCATTTTTCTTTGAATCCAACTCCGAATTTAATTTTTCATATTTTTTTATCAATTCTGAAAGAAAATCATCGGCGATTTTAATGGTATCGGATTTTTTATCCAACTCTTTTTTTTCTACTTCAAAATTTTGTAATTCCCTGTCAAAATCAAGTTGTTTATTCCCCGTTTTTTTCCTTGCTTTGATGAGAACTTCTTCCGGGAATCCTATTTCTTTGGCAATTTCAAAGGCAAACGAACTGCCCGGTTTCCCTGTCAGTAATTGATACAGGGGCTTCATGTTCTTCAGGTCAAACAGCATGGCGCCGTTAACAATGCCTTTTTCACGACCGGCAAGCAACTTCAGATTGGAATAGTGGGTCGTCACGATCCCGGTGCCTCCCTTTCGGTTCAGGACCTCCAGCGTTGCTTCTGCAATAGCCCCGCCCAGCGTAGGATCGGTTCCCGAACCGAGCTCATCAATTAAAAAAAGCGTATTCCGGTCGGTGTTCTCTAAAAAAAACTTAAGATTTTTGAGTTTTGAAGTATAGGTGCTGAGATCATTATCGATGGATTGTTCATCTCCGATATCAATGAAAATATTTTTATAAACAAGAAACTCCGAATCATCACCTGCTGAAGGTAATAAGCCGCACTGAAGCATATATTGCAACAGCCCGACGGTCTTTAAACAAACAGATTTTCCACCGGCATTCGGGCCGGAGATCACCAGAATACGCCGCTCATTATCAAAGGAAATATGCAGCGGAACAATTTTCCGCCCCTGACTGGTCAAATGATGTTCTAAAAGGGGATGACGCGCCGCAAACAACCGGAATCCAATTGAGTTACCTGATGTTACAGAACCGGAATCCACCTGCTGTTCATCAGTTACCTCCCTGATCCCGGACTCATAAGGAAGACCCGTGTTATCCGTAGTTTCCGGGTCTTTATTTGGCGCGATGGGGTTCTCAGAAATCACCGGCATTACCCCGTTGATCTCGACAGCCCAGCGCGCTTTGGCCCGGATCAGATCAATCTGTCCCAAAAACTGATAGTCACAGAGCAGATCGTCAATAAAGGGTCTCAAAAAATCGGCGAAATGGGTAAGGATTTTTATTATTTCCCTTCGCTCAGCATATTCCAGCTCCCTGATTTCATTATTGGTTTCAAAGATCTCGGCAGGTTCAATAAATACGGTCTGACCACTTGATGATTCATCATGCACAAATCCGTTGATCTTTCGTTTATGGCTACTGATCATCGGAATGACAAGGCGGCCGTTTCGAATGGTCACTTCAGCATCCTCGGGGGTCCATCCTTGTTGACGGGCAATCTTAAAGCTTTGCATCACCCTGCGTTCAACCGAAGCGAGTTTCTCCTTTTTTTCACGTCTGATTTTCTGTAATTCCGGTGAAGCAGAATCGCGGATTTCGGATTTTTCATTCAGAATGCGATCGATATAGGAAACAACGAGGTATTCGTTGCTCACTTTTTTTTCGCCGGTTTGAAAGCCGGGTAATTCGACGGGTACCAGTTTGAAAAGGTAGGGAAAACGCTCACTCCTGCTGTTGAGAAATTCTTTGATACCACCGATGGTTTTCAATGATACCCTGAGCTCTGCAAGGGGATCGATTTCGATATAGGTGCCCTGAATACGGATACGAAGTAGTTCAGGGATCAGATCAAAAAAATCCTGAGAAGGGAAATGTTCTTCAAACATAAGGATCGACTTCATTTCGGAAGTCTCTGAAAGCCACGTGTAAATCTCATTCCGGTTGGATGAAAAACTGATGCGGTTTACACCCTGACGGCCTAAAGGCGATAGGCAATAGCTTATTAGCTTCTGCCGAATCTGATCAAAACCAAGCTTTTGCTCAAATATGGATGGATATAACATAGGGTGCAAAAATAGAAAAATTCAGGGTCAATGAATGGGAATTTCGCTTGGCATCTTAATTGAAAATGTGTATTTTTGCACTTTGTTATAAAATTAACAAATGCGAAATCAAATATTTTAAAATCAATATATTATGAACAAAACAAAAAAGTTTTTATCGTGTGATGGCAATCAGGCTGCATCCCATATGGCATACATGTTCAGTGAGGTTGCTGCCATTTATCCCATCACGCCATCATCGAACATGGCTGAGAATGTGGATGAGTGGGCTGCGCATGGCAGAAAGAATATTTTCGGAGATGAGGTAAAGGTGGTGGAGATGCAATCTGAAGCAGGTGCCGCCGGAGCCGTTCATGGCTCACTTCAGGCCGGGGCCCTGACCACGACGTTTACTGCTTCGCAAGGGCTCTTGTTGATGATTCCGAACATGTACAAACTCGCTGGTGAACTTCTGCCGGGTGTTTTTCATGTAAGCGCCCGCACAGTCGCCGCCCATGCCCTTTCAATATTCGGTGACCACAGTGATGTTTATGCAACACGTCAGACTGGTTTTGCAATGCTTGCAACCGGTTCCGTTCAGGAGGTGATGGATTTAGCAGGAATCGCGCATCTTTCAGCAATCAAATTGCGTCTTCCCTTCCTTCATTTCTTTGATGGTTTCAGAACCTCCCACGAAATCCAGAAAGTAGAGGTGATTGATACAGAGGATATGGTGAAACTCCTCGACTGGAAAGCGCTCCAGGAATTTCGTGACAGGGCTTTGAATCCCGAACATCCTGTTACCCGTGGAACAGCGCAGAATCCGGATATTTTCTTCCAGGCAAAAGAGGCTGTTAACCGGTTTTATGAGCCTGTTGCAGATGTGGTGGATGCCTATATGCAGGAGATCACAAAACTGACCGGCAGGGAATATCATCCATTCACTTTTTATGGTGATCCCGAAGCCGAAAATATTATCATAGCCATGGGTTCTGTAACCGATACTACTAAAGAGGTTGTTGATTACCTGGTTGCTAGGGGTGAAAAAGTAGGTTTGATTTCAGTACACCTGTATCGTCCCTTCTCTGAAAAATATTTCTTCAATGTGTTGCCCAAAACGGTCAAACGGATCTGTGTTCTTGACCGTACCAAAGAACCCGGAGCAAATGGCGACCCACTCTACCTGGATGTCAGGGATATTTTTTATGATCGTTCCGATCGGCCGATTATTATTGCAGGTCGTTACGGACTCAGTTCAAAGGATACAACTCCGGCACAGATCATCTCCGTTTTCAATAACCTGAAAGCAAAAGAGCCCAAGAATCATTTCACAGTCGGAATCATCGACGATGTGACATTCCACTCACTGCCTCTGCTGCCCGAGATCGACATCGCACCGGCAGGAACCTACTCAGCAAAATTTTATGGCATAGGATCAGATGGCACAGTCGGCGCAAACAAGAATTCCATTAAAATTATCGGTGATAACACCGACAAATATGCACAGGCTTATTTTGCCTATGATTCAAAGAAATCAGGTGGCGTTACCGTTTCGCATCTTCGTTTTGGCGACAGTCCGATCCGTTCACCGTACCTGGTCATTACGCCCGACTTTGTTGCATGTCATGTTCCTGCCTATCTTGAAAAGTATGATATGCTGAAGGGGCTTAAAGATGGTGGAACTTTTCTGCTCAACTCGATGTGGGATGCTGAAGAAACCAAGCGCAGGCTGCCCGATCATATAAAACGATACCTGGCCGACCATAAAATCAACTTCTATATCATCGACGCCACGAAGATAGCGGATGAGATCGGCCTCGGGAACAGGACTAATTCCATCATGCAAAGCGCATTCTTCAAGGTTTCACAGGTTATTCCATTCGATAAGGCGGTGACCGATATGAAGAAGGCCGTCTATAAAACATATGGCAGAAAAGGAGAAGATATAGTCAATATGAACTATGCTGCCATTGACCGGGGGGGGGAACTGACTAAAATTGAAATTCCTGCTGAATGGGCAAATGCTGATCCGACACCTGTCAAATCCGAATCGAAGAATTCTTTCGTGAAAAACGTTTTTGATCCGGTTAGTGCAATGAACGGTGACGATATTCCGGTCAGTGCATTTGTCGGCCGTGAAGACGGAACCTTCCCGAGCGGAATGACCCAACTGGAAAAAAGAGGTATCGCCGTCAACGTTCCAATGTGGATCCCTTCAAACTGTATTCAATGCAACCAATGTGCATACGTTTGTCCTCATGCCGCCATCCGACCCTTCCTTCTGAATGAAAAGGAGAGACAAAATGCACCGGCTGAAATGATGACCCTGAAAGCAGTAGGTAAAGAACTTACCGGGCTGGAATTCCGTATTCAGGTCAGCACCCTTGATTGCACGGGTTGCGGGAATTGCATCGATGTATGTCCGGCAAAAACCAAAGCCCTTGAATTCCGTGATCTCGGATCACAGCTGCCCGAGATGAAAAATTGGGATTATCTGACCGGCAATGTAACCTATAAAACAGATATCATTGACCGGTTCAAAACTTTTAAAAACAGTCAGTTCGCCCAGCCTTTATTTGAATTCTCAGGAGCTTGTGCTGGTTGTGGTGAAACTCCTTATATTAAATTACTTACCCAACTTTTCGGCGAAAGAATGATTATCTCCAACGCCACGGGTTGTTCTTCGATTTATGGAGGTACTGCTCCGTTTACACCTTATCGTGCAAACATGGAAGGTCATGGTCCGGCATGGGCCAACTCACTTTTTGAGGATAACGCGGAATACGGATATGGAATGGCAGTCGGTATTGCCAAGCTCCGCATAAGGATCGCTGAAAAGATGCGCGCAGCTATAAAGGAAAATTTGATGGCTGCCGATACACTTGAATCGATGAAGGAGTGGATCGACGGAATGTACGATCCCGAAGCATCCAAAAAAGCTACACAGAAACTGATCAGTTTACTCCCGAAGGAGACAAACCAACTTGCAGCCGATATCATGGCCCTGCGGCAGTACCTGATCAAAAAGTCCATTTGGATCATTGGTGGAGATGGTTGGGCTTACGATATCGGATACGGGGGACTGGATCACGTCATTGCCTCCGGCGAAGATATTAACATTTTAGTACTGGATACCGAGGTTTATTCCAATACCGGGGGACAATCTTCGAAATCGACTCCGATCGGTGCCGTTGCTAAATTTGCTGCTTCCGGAAAGAAAGTACGGAAAAAGGATCTGGGAGCCATGGCCATGACCTATGGATATGTGTACGTTTCACAGGTGGCAATGGGCGCCAATAACAGCCAGCTTTTCAGGGCTGTAAAAGAAGCTGAAGCTTACCACGGTCCTTCCCTTATCATTGCATATGCCCCCTGTATCAATCATGGTCTGCGTTCGGGTATGGGAAAAGCTGAAGAGGAAATGGATCGCGCCGTCGCAGCCGGATACTGGCAACTTTACCGGTACAATCCCATCATCGGCCAAGAGGGTAAGAATCCCTTTATCCTTGATTCCAAAGAACCGGATTGGACTAAATTTCAGGAGTTCCTGAACAATGAAGTTCGGTATACTTCATTACAGAAAATGTTCCCTGAAGAAGCAACGGAATTGTTTAAGGCTGCTGAAGAGAGCGCTCGCTGGCGGTACAATAACTACCGGAGGCTCATGGAAACGAAGTATGAAAATTAAAACTTTTGCATCCTGAAGGGGATGACTTTTTTGAGATTTGTTTGAAAGAAAAGCAGGGGATCTGGCATCTCCTGCTTTTTTTATACCCGTTCACTTTTTTTTTCATCCATAAACAAATTTGTATATTTGTCAGGACTAATTCTAAAGAACATATAATATGGCTGATCTGAAAACAAAATATATGGGGCTCCAGTTAAAAAATCCTGTCATAGTTGGAGCAAGCAATCTGGTGAAAGATATTGATAACTGTAAAAGAATGGAAGAAGCCGGGGCGGCTGCAATAGTTTATAAAACCCTGTTCGAAGAACAGATCGAACTGGAACGGCTGCAGCTGAACGAGGAATTAAATCAATACAATGAGCGGCATGCTGAAATGATAAGCCTCTTCCCCGACATAAGCCATGCAGGGCCAAGGGAACATCTGAACCATCTGAAAAAAGTCGTCAACGCGGTTAATATACCGGTCATTGCCAGTTTAAACTGTACCTTTTCCGATACGTGGGTTGACTATGCCCGGCAAATAGAAAATACAGGGATCAACGCGATAGAATTGAATTTTTATGCTATCCCGGGTGATTTTAAACGTGAAGGACGGGTAATCGTTAATGAACAACTGGATATAATCAACGAGGTAAAAAAGAATTTGAAAATACCCGTAAGCGTCAAATTGAGTCCATTCTACACGAATGTATTGATGGTAATCCAAAACATGTATTACGCCGGTGTCGATGGCTTTGTTCTTTTTAACAGACTCTTCCAGCCCGACATTGATGTCGATAAGGAAGAACATCATTTCCCGTATAACCTGAGTCATGAAGAGGATTGCAGGCTGCCCTTGAGATATATCGGTTTGCTCTTTGGTGAGATCAGGGGTTCTCTCTGTGCTAATACTGGAATTTTCTCGGGTAAAGATGTTGCGAAAATGATTCTTGCCGGGGCAGATGCCGTACAGGTTGTAAGTGCCATTTACAAGCACGGCATCAGATACATTTCCGATATGATCACTGAGCTGAATGATTGGATGGATGGGAAAAAATACGCTACGGTTGATACTTTCAAAGGGAAATTATCAAAGAAGCATCAGAAAGATCCTTTCTCTTATAAAAGAGCTCAGTACATTGATATTTTGATGAAATCGGAAGAGATTTTTAAGATTTATCCACCGAGATAGGCGGTTAATCTGGTCAGTGAATCTCGATCTGGTAGAGCATCCTGGCCTGAATCCCTTTCATCTCCTTTATGTCCATATAATACCTGTACAGCCGGTAATCTTCTCCCAGCGCTTGCTGAAGACGCGTGGTGGGATCATTCCCGGTTATCTGGTTGATCAGTTCTTCAAACCACTCTTTTTGCTCAGGGAGCGACCAGATCCGGTAATCTTTGACACTGGCCAGTTCGGCAGCCAGTTCTATGGCCCTGGTAAGTCCTCCGAATTCATCAACCAATCCCAGGGTCTTCGCATCCGTACCACTCCAAACCCTGCCTTGGCCGATGCTATCGACCCGCGCTACTTCCAGGTTTCTTCCCGCAGCCACTTTGCCCGTAAATACTTCATAAATATGGTCCACGTCACGCTGGATCTTTTTTGTCTGGTAGGGTGACAAAGGTTTGGTAACGGGAATGTAGTCCCCGTTCTTATTGGTCATTGCCCAGTCGAAAGTGATTCCCAATTTTTTCGAGAACAGGCCTTCAAAATTTGGAACAACACCAAAAACGCCAATGGATCCTGTGATGGTTGTGGGATCAGATACGATCTTTGAGGCAGCACAAGCAATGTAATATCCTCCGCTTGCAGCGACTCCACCCAAAGAGGCAACTACCGGCTTAGTCTTTCGTGCCAGGTCAATTTCCCTCCAGATCACATCACTCGCCAGGGCACTTCCACCTCCTGAATTGATTCTGAAAACAATAGCCTTAACTTTATCGTCTTCACGGGCTTTCCGGATCGCCTTTGAGATCCGCTCCGATCCTATTGACTGATCATCTCCTTCACCGCCTGCAATGGAACCTATGGCATAAATCACAGCGATCTTTTCTTTACCTGCCGGATTCTTTTTGGGATCTGAAACATTTTCATATTTCTCCAGTGAAACAGTCAGAAGTTTCTTTTTCTCATTAAGATTCAACTTCTTTTTCATCTCTTTGATCAGTTCATCTTTATAGACAAGTTGATCAACCAATTTATATTTCAAAGCATCGCCGGCAGTTTCGATCTTCAGGCTGTCGGCAATATTCATCGCTTCCTGCCTGCTGATCTTCCTTGTTTCTGAAATGCCCGATAACATGTGATCCCAAATGTCAGTAATTAACACAGTGATCTGTTCCCGGTTCTCTTTGCTCATTTTATCGAGGAATAAGGGTTCCGTGGCAGCTTTAAATTTGCCATGACGGATGACCTGCATCCGGATATCCAGCTTTTCAAGCAAACCTTTGATAAATACCATTTCTGAGGCCAGACCTTTGAAATCAATCCCTCCTTCAGGATTTACAAATATCCTG
This sequence comes from Alphaproteobacteria bacterium, assembly GCA_009928665.1. GTDB lineage: Bacteria > Bacteroidota > Bacteroidia > Bacteroidales > FEN-979 > CAIVAT01. Next base: position 53,219 of record SACF01000023.1, on the reverse strand, counting down.
TCGGCGCTGGTGGCAAGGTAATAGGCGGTTTGTGAATAATATTCGCTGTATGCCCAGATAAATTTTCCCGATGTCTTAAAATCGAACAGCGCTTCCCGAATCTCATCCAGCGTGGAAATATCGGCATTAATAGTTGTAAGGTCCAGATAAATACCGGAAATATTCTCATCCCGCTTTGCTTTGTTGAGATTTTCCAAGAACACATCAAGTCCGGTCATTTTTTCAGGACCCGAAAAATTCATCATTAAGTTCATTTTTGGAGCACGGTCGATAATGGGTTTATCAAACCGCAGGTGTAATATGGTGTTTTTAGAAATAACGGTCTCATCGCTCGAAGCCGAGGCAATTATTACCGCAAGAATTCCGAAACTGATCAGAAAAGCAATGATCATCAGAATAACCGTGCCAAGCATACTGGCAAACATGAACTTAAAAAAGTCTTTCATGGGATTATTTTTTTAATAAACAAATGTAACCATTAATTTATACTTTGATGCAGGTGTATGGATCAGGTTACAGTTTGTTTTTCCATTGCGATTTTCAACAACCCTTTGTGAATAATAAAAACCGGCATACCTGGTATGTTAACTGAATTCAGTGTATCATTGTCCGGTAATTTAACCCTGGTGAAATTTCTTCTGAGTTTTACGCTATGCTGCATTCTACTGCTTTCACTTGGGGTGGTGATGGCAGGTGACTTCAAAAAAGCGCATGGCACTCCGGTAGTGTCGGTTCCTGATAATGATTCGAAAATCCTGCTCAGAAAAGTTGACCGGATCATCAACAATGCTGAAAAAATATCTGGAAAATATCTTAAGTCAGCTTCTGCCGGGTCTAAAAACTCCCTTTCCAAAAAGAGCAATCCGGCAGGAAAGGTTTCTTCTTCCATTCCATCCGGGATTAAATCGTACCTTATTATGAATAAAGGATCAGGGTCACGCGAACAGATCGTGCGGTTCATCCTTAAAAACAACACGCTTGCTGATCAGTCATATGTTTTTAGGCTTGTAAATGCATACCTGATCGAAAGTAAAAGAGAAGGTGTCAACCATGATATTGCAGTTTGTCAGATGTGCCTCGAAACCGGATTTCTTAAATTTTCAGGATCAGTAAGTCATTATCAGAATAATTTTTGTGGTCTGGGAGCGACCGATCCATGGTCGGCCGGTGATTCATTCCGCAATATGGAGGAAGGAGTCAGAGCCCATATTCAACACCTTAAGGCTTATGCAAGTAAAGAACCCATTGTGCCTCCTTATGTGGATCCCAGACTTCATCATGTAAAAAGGGGAAGCGCTCAGACCATTCATGACTTAACGGGACGATGGGCTTCGGATCCTGGTTATGGTGATAAAATCGAAGGACTTTTAAAGCAACTGCATTCACAATGATTTTTTGATGAAAGACATCTTTTTGCTGTTGGGGAGCAACCGGGGCGACCGGTTTGCCTCGCTTCTGAAGGCAAAAGAAATGATAGCTTCCGAAGCAGGAACGATTGTCGCCTGCTCTTCGGTTTATGAAACGGAACCCTGGGGATTTTCAGACCCGGTGAAATTTGTAAACCAGGTTCTTGAAATCGATTCGAATTTGGAGCCAGCACCCCTCCTGGAAGTTCTTTTAAGTCTGGAAAAAAAGCTTGGCCGAATACGAAAGCGGGAAACCGCTTGCAAAACAGGCTGTCTGACAGACATTCCGCTTGATGGCCTGACATTTTCAGCGGAGCCTCTGTCCGGACCATTGCCGGCAGTCATGACTGATCCGGATTCTCCGGCTCAACGGCCGGGTTCGTACACCGCAAGGACCATTGATATAGATCTGTTGTTTTATGGACACCGGCTTATTTTTACCGAAGAACTCATGGTCCCGCACCCCAGATTGCATGAGCGGTTATTTACCCTCATACCCCTCTGTGAAATAACTCCCGATTTCATACATCCTGTATTAAAAAAAAGTATCCGGGATCTGGTACGGATGTGTACAGACAGGAGCCAGGTAATCCGCATTTAAAGAAATAGTTCTATTTTTGAAGCTCAAAGTGATTTTACGTGCGAGCTATTAACAATTGACTTCCCGTAGTTCATGTACCGTTATATCGTTATCGAAGGGAATATCGGAGCCGGGAAAACATCTCTGGCAACGATGATGGCACAGGAATACAACGCCAGACTGCTTTTGGAACAGTTTGAGGAAAATTCCTTCCTTCCGAAGTTTTACGAGGATCCGGTACGTTACGCATTTCCACTGGAATTGTCATTCCTGGCCGATCGATACCAACAATTAAAGACTCAGTTTCAGGCCTCTGACCTTTTTTGTCCCTTCACAATCGCAGATTATTTTATTTTCAAATCACTCATTTTTGCGAGCAGGAACCTCGAGTCAATGGAATTCGGATTGTATAGTAAACTTTTTACCATTGTCAGTTCGGTAGTCCCCAAGCCCGATCTTATAGTTTATCTTTACCTCGATCTGAAGAACCTGAAAAGGAACATTGAGAAACGGGGACGGTCTTATGAGCAGAACATTCAATATGATTATCTTGATAAAATCCAGCAAGGCTATCTCGAATTTCTTAAACAGCAGCAGGACTTAAGGATACTTCTGGTCGACACAAACACGATTGATTTTGTCGGTAAGCCCGAGGACTATCAGTGGATCCGCGACAGGATCATCGAGGAATATCCTTTAGGTATCAGCCGTCTCTCCCGGGAAGTCTGAATTTTCAAAAAAAAGCCGCCCTTGATGAGCGGCTTTTAAACTTCAGTTTATAGAATTATTTCACAATATTCAGGAATTCAGGAGTGTTGGCATAGGTGTAGAATTCACGATCACCTCTTGCCTGTGCTTTGAGATCAGCGTTTTTACAAGCCTTGGTAAGATATTCATACAGGGCTTTTGTATTGTTGCTGCGTGCTGCGGTAATGGCCAGCAGGTAATTTGTTTCAGGTGAATCGGGAGCGCATTTCAGCGTTGTTTCAGCTGCTGAAGTGTTCCCCGATACCAACTGAGCAAGACCCAGGTTGTAGGTGCATTTAGAATTTCCAAGGAGTGAGAGAGCTTTTTGGTAATCACCTTTCGGGATTAACTGAACTCCCTGGTTATAATTGGTGTTTTCACCCAGTTGGGCTGCTTTCTTGAATTGTGCTTCTGCTTTCTTGAGGTCTTTCTGTTTTGCAGCGACCACACCGATGTTATTTTCAATCATCCCGTTATTTGGCATGGCAGCCTGTGCTTTCACCAGGAGTTCATTGGCACGGCCAAGGTTTCCTTTTGCAATCTGTGCAGCTGCATCATTATTCAGGATTTTCCAATTGTTCGGGAATTGCTTTACGGCATTTTCAAGGATGGTTACCTTTACATTATTATCGGTTGCCAATGTAGCGGCATACAATAATTCTTCAGCCTTCAGCTTTTCAGGATTTGAAGATGCATATTGAAGGAGTTCAGCATCGGTGAGACGCGGTTCATAAAGATTGGCGGTGATTTCACAACGGCGCAGAGCGGGAAGAAGATCTTTTTCGATTTCAGGATAGATCAGGATCATATTTCTGATTTCCTGTTCTTTCTTGTTGGCATCGGCATTGGAATTGATGACATTCAGAATTTTGTCCTTGTCTTTCAGGTTGGAGCTCTGGACATTTTTGAGGAATCCGTTCCAATCGGGACCGTGATGCTGAAGTGTCATGTTTACATCCTTGCCTGCAGCTTCAATGGCAGCCTTTACGGCTTTCTTGTCCTTGTTGTCTTTGTTGGCTTCCTTTGTCCATTCCTGGTACTGTTTAATCATCCATGAGTGACCGGTTTTAGAACGGTTTTCGGAAAGGCCGGCATTGAAGGTTTCTTCACCCTCGGGAGATGCGTAGCCATTGAAGGCAATTTCTTTGATTTTCCAACCCTGTTTGATGAAAGCATTCAGTTCAACAAGCTTGTTTTTAGCATCATCGGTTTTATTGATACCGTATTTGAGGTCGAGATCATATTTGTTCTTCTTGAAATAGATAACCCCTCCTTTTGAAACGATCACCTCTTTCTGGTATCCGTGATCAGCAATAAGGGTCAGCTCATCATGCTGGATCCTCGTCGGAGTGTAAATGATTCCGGGTGCAAGGTCGCGTTGGGGAAGATTGATAAATTTGGCTTTGACTTTAATTTCATCTTTCTTCAACAGGACTTTTTCCTTTGCTTCATAGATAACGGGAGCAACAGTTAACATGGAGGTATTCATCTCAGGTTTGTAAGGGAACACGCAAGTGTAAGTAAATGAACCACCTTCTTTATAACGGATCATTGTTCCCTGGCCTGTGAGTTTTTCACCATACAGATGGGTTGCGCAGGGCATTTCATATTGCCCGCCATTGTAGGTAAGCACCGGTTGAAAATACATGGCGGCAGTCGGGCAGAAATACTTCGGGGGAACGGTTCCCTTAACAGTAACCATGACCGAATCGCCTTTTTCCGTTAAAACGGCAGGAGTGGTTTCGTATTTCACAAGGTCATAAAGTTTTGCCATGTTCTTGAGGTCGCAACCACCGGTGAATTTATAAGTAAGACCAAGATTAACGCCGCTGTACATATCGTTAATAACCTGCTTTTCACCACCTTCTGTGAGATCGAGCACATCGCTGCTTCTCCATCTCCAGAGAATTTCCGGATTAATGGACCAATGCTTGCTCAGATTAAGATCGAACCCGATACCGGCCACCACCTTAAAATCCATATTCCAACTTCCAATTCCGCTGTTATTGCCATACCCGTTGTTGTCGGCGCCCTTGTGGCTGGGATAACCCAGGTACCCGATGACAACATTGGGAACGCCGTTGGTTTCTTTGACCCCTTGCGTATGATCAAGTCCGATACCAGCAACCAGGTAGGATGAGAAAAACCTTTCGGGTTTATAACCCATGATCCAGTTCACCCAATTGATTGTGGCTTCCAGGTCGGCTTCAATAACCCAGGATTTGAAATTCTGGGAAACCATGTAATTGTTTTTCTCGTTCGCTTCTTTGGCTTTTGGCAAAAACTTATTGTCAACAGAAGCCTTCAAAGGAACCCAGCCGCCTCTCAGACGCAAGCCGATAACCCTTGAAAATTGTCTGGTAAAGGAGGCGCCGGCACCAAACATCCATTGATCGTTTAACAGCAAATTCTTGGAGAGATCACCGTTGAACTGATCCATAGCTCCATAAGCAGTAATTGCCCAATATTTGTAAGTCGACAATTTTTCACACTTTGAAACTTTTGATTTCTCAGTTTTTTCTGCCTCTTTTTTCGAAGCTTCCGGCTTCTGAGTTTGTGCAGTTGATGCGAAAGGCACAACCAGCATCAAAAAGACGATTACTGTTTTCGCCAGGGATTGATAAAGTTTTTTCATAAGAAGGAATTTAAAAGATGCGTTATTTGAATTTTGTTTACTGATTTAGCAAATATAATACATTACCGTTAAGAATTCAATAGTATTACGGAATGAAAATAAACAAATTAATGTTCATTGTTTATATCATTGAAATACAATTTATTAAAATAATAATATGTCATTTTAGCGTGTAAAGTTAAAAAAATTGAATCAAAAGTAACAAATATTTTTCTTAATCAATGATTCATTATACGGGAAGCCCGGGTCAGGGTTTCAAATATTTAAAAAAATTCGATCTTTTTGAAAAAATCCCAAATGACAATCCCGACGGTTACAGCAATATTCAAAGAGTGTTTGGTACCGAACTGAGGAATCTCTATGCAATGATCCGCGAGTTTTAAAGCGTCATCTCCGATGCCATTCACTTCATTGCCAAAGACCAGGGCAGCTTTAATCCCCCTAACAGGATAGAAATCCGAAAGCAATGTACTGTTATAGGTCTGCTCCACGGCAATGATGGTATACCCCTCAGCTTTCAAGTCATGAATGGCTTCAGCCGCGGTCGTGTGGTAACTCCATTGAACCGACTCAGTGGCTCCCAGGGCTGTTTTATTTATCTCCCGGTGCGGAGGGGTTGCCGTAATTCCGCACAAAAAAATTCCCGATAACCTGAAGGCGTCTGCAGTCCGGAAAATACTTCCCACATTGTTCTGACTCCGGATATTATCCAGTACCAAAACAATGGGAAATTTTGTACTTGCCTTGAATTCCTCAGGAGTCAGGCGGTTCAGTTCATTCATTGTACGTTTTGAAAACATAGATCCTAATAGTCTGTACGGATGCAAATGTACTTTTATATTTAGTTATCAACAAAATCCTGAAATCCGGACGGCGGTTTGTAATTTTGTTTCCTGATTTTTTGTATTTCCGATACTTGAATCCAACATAGCATTAGCCATTCCATTTATTTATGCCCCGTACAAAAGAAATCGCCGATACGCCCCTCATGAAGCAATATAGTGCGATCAAGGCTAAATATCCTGATGCGCTGTTGTTGTTCCGGGTCGGTGATTTCTATGAAACTTTTGGCGAGGACGCCATAAAAGCTTCCAACATCCTTGGAATTGTTCTTACCAGAAGATCCAACGGAGCAGCAGCTAACCTGGAACTTGCAGGATTTCCGCATCATTCTCTCGACCTTTATCTGCCGAAACTCGTTAAAGCCGGCTTCCGTGTTGCTATCTGCGATCAACTCGAAGATCCGAAACTGGCCAAAACCATTGTTAAACGTGGAGTGACCGAATTGGTTACCCCCGGGGTCTCTTATCACGACAAGGTTCTGGAACAACGTGAAAACAACTTTCTGGCCAGTGTGCATTTGGATTCTAAAATTTCTGGAATTTCATTCCTCGATATATCAACCGGTGAATTTTACCTGGCACAGGGTGGAACAGAATATATCGATAAACTCCTGCAGAGCTTTCGACCCAGTGAGGTGATCGTCCAAAAGCATAAGAGGAACGAATTTACAGAACTTTTCGGCGGAAAATTTTACCTGTCGACTTTTGATGACTGGGTTTTCACCATTGATTTTGCAATGGAGAGCCTCCTGAAACAATTCGGCACTACCTCCCTGAAGGGATTCGGGGTCGAAAATTTTGACAAGGGAATCATTGCAGCGGGAGCAACGCTTCATTACCTCGCTGAAACCCAGCATGACCGCATCCAGCATATTTCGCGGATCAACCGTATTGAAGAGGATCACTATGTTTGGCTCGACAGGTTCACAATCAGAAATCTGGAATTGCTCGAGAGTTTTAATGAATCAGCTAAAACATTACTCCAGGTTTTGGATCAGACCATTTCACCGATGGGATCAAGACTTCTTCGCCGTTGGATAATCCTGCCACTTAAGAACCGTCACCCTGTTGAGGAACGTCTCGATGCCGTTGAATTCTTTACAAAGCATTCGGAGATTATCGATCAGATGCAGAAACATTTTCAGCATATCGGTGATCTGGAAAGGCTGATATCCAAAGTGGCCATTGCGAGGATCAACCCCCGCGAGATGATCTACCTGAAAAAGGCAATGGATTCGATCGAAGCGGTTAAAGGGATTTGTGAAAATTCGGGAAATGAGGGGCTGAAAAAAATCGGCGAACAACTTTCACCCTGCAACCTGATGCGTGAACGCATCGATCAAATCGTCAATCCCGATCCTCCGGCATTGGCTATCAAAGGAAATATCATCCGAAGGGGAGTGAACAGCGAACTCGACGAACTTCAGGAAATGTCGGTATCAGGAAAAGACTACCTGGTTCAGATTCAGCAAAGGGAAACAGAACGTACCGGTATCACCTCGCTCAAAATAGGGTATACCAATGTTTTTGGATACTATCTTGAAGTTACAAACACCCACAAAGAAAAAGTCCCCGGCGACTGGCAAAGGAAGCAGACCCTCGTTAATGCAGAGCGTTATATCACGCCTGAGCTGAAAATGTACGAGGAAAAAATCCTGCATGCCGAAGAGCGGATGCTGGAAATTGAATTGCAGATTTATAATGATCTGATCATTTTCCTGAATGATTATATCAAGCCTGTACAGCTCAATGCCTCACTGATTGCCCGGCTCGATGTCCTTGTGGCTTTTGCAGCCGATGCCCTCAAATATTCCTATACACGCCCGATACTCAACGACGGGCTTGTTATTGACATTAAGAACGGAAGGCATCCTGTGATAGAACAACAGATGAAACCGGGTGAGTGTTACATAGCCAACGATGTATACCTGGATGACCATTCCCAGCAGATCATCATACTTACCGGTCCGAACATGTCGGGGAAATCAGCGCTACTGCGTCAAACCGCACTGATTGTTCTGATGGCACAAATGGGCTGTTTTATACCAGCCGACCGTGCCGAGCTTGGAATGACCGACAAGATCTTTACCCGCGTGGGATCATCCGACAACATTTCATCGGGCGAATCGACCTTTATGGTTGAGATGAATGAGACCTCCAGTATTTTGAACAACATATCCAACCGGAGTCTTATCCTGCTGGATGAAATCGGCAGGGGAACCAGTACCTACGATGGTATCAGCATCGCCTGGGCAATTGCCGAATTCCTGCATCAACACCCAATCTTCCGGCCAAAAGTACTTTTTGCAACCCACTATCATGAATTGAATGAAATGGCGGCCCGGATGATCCGGATAAAAAACTTTCATGTGGCCGTTCGGGAAATTCAGAACAAGATCATTTTTCTCAGAAAGCTCCAACCCGGCGGCAGTGAACACAGTTTTGGCATTCATGTCGCCCGTATGGCCGGGATGCCCCAGTCGGTACTGGAAAGAGCAGGTGAACTGTTATTGCAACTGGAAGAGGCTCATGATGCCGAAGAACTAGGTTGGCATGAAAATGATTATGAAGCCAACGGCCCGCAGTTATCACCGGTGGGCCGACAGGAACAACCTTCGGAGGAAGATGTAAGTCCAGACGGCAATTCTGTTCAATCGGCATTCGAAAAGGAATTGAAAAAAAAACGGACGCTTACCAGCAGAAAGTTGTCTTCTTCTACCCGTGGCGGATATCAACTTAGCTTCATTCAACTCGATGATCCATTATTACAGAAAATCAAAGAGGATATTCTGAATACAGAGATCAACACGCTTACACCTGTTGAAGCTTTGATGAAGCTGAATGAGATCAAAAAATTACTCGAAAAGAATTGAGTTGTTGATTTTTTTTTTTAAATTTGCAGCCACATTTCAACTCCATGCGAAAGTAGCTCAGCTGGTAGAGCATAACCTTGCCAAGGTTAGGGTCGCGGGTCCGAATCCCGTCTTTCGCTCCAAAACAGCCCTCCCTCCAGAGGGTTTTTTTTCTCACACATTCACACCCACACCCCCTTCGCCCTGGTGGTGGAACTGGTAGACACGCAGGACTTAAAATCCTGTGACCATTGCGGTCGTGCGGGTTCAAGTCCCGCCCGGGGTACAATACCAATAATGTATAAACCTGTAAATTAATTATTTACAGGTTTTTTTGTTTTTGTCGCTGGACGGAGAGGGGAAGTTAAAACCGGTTTTAAATCTGTAAATAAAAAAGCCGGCGCGGTGATACATCCATTGATTTTCATGCGAAATTGCATTAGCAATCGGGTCGGGAATATTTTAATGTAACTTTAGCATTATATTTTCTTTTCGATGACCACAGCCGGGATTCAAAGGTACATTTGTCTGTTGGGGGCCTGTCTGCTTTTGTTGTTCATTGATCCATGCATTGCTGAGAGTCATGTCCCGGGTTTCAGGAAGCTGAATTCAGGCACCAAAGCGCCCATCCGGACACTCTGCCTTTCCGACGGCGCCAATACCCTATATATCAGCGAAGAAACGGTAAGAAATCACATCCGCCATATTTACGAAAAACTTCAGGTTCATACCCGGGCTCAGGCCGTGGCAAAGGCCCTTCGCGAACGACTTACCTGAACCGGAGATAAAAATAATCTTTAATGGATATCGAGCCCGTGAAGCATATATATCATGTGAAGCAGGGAATTGAAGATTTCTTCCAGATATTCATTAACAGCCCTTACACTTCCGGGAAGGGTGAATACAAGCGTTTTCCCCATTACACCGGCAACAGACCGGCTGCACAGGGCAGCCGGTTTCTTTTGACCATATTTCATCCTGATAGCCTCCATGATACCGGGTATCTCCTTATCAAGTAACGGTTTGACAATATCGGGTGTGAAATCTCTTTGCCCAATGCCGGTGCCTCCTGTGGTTATGACAATATCGATCAATTCTTCCTTTGCCTTCTCCATGAGTTCCTCCAGCTTATGAGGGTTGTCGGGAATCAAAAAGTAATGAACATAGTGCTGTCGGTTATTTTCGCTGAACCACTGTTGTAACAATTCCCGGACGCGGGCACCGGAACGGTCTTCATATTCACCTGCAGAAGCGCGATCGCTTAAAGTGATGACCATGACCCTGAACATCCTCGGGTGATAATTGAGTATCATCCCTTTTTGAAGGATACCCGGGCTAAGCACCCTGCAGAAAATTCCTTCCCTCGGCATCACACAATCACCCACCTCATTAAATATTGCACACGATGAACCATGGCACTCCTTGCCGATCTGCGTAACCTCAAGCTCGATTTCATCATTGGTAAACCGATCGAGAGGATGGGTTTTCCATAATTCTAATCCTTGGGTTGTTATGTTTTCGGCAAACTCGCCGGGTCTGACCTTCCGATGGGCCTGATGCTCGAATTTTTCAATACTTTCTGAGGCCAGCATGCTTACCTGGCGGTTCCATGGCCCGGCATGGGCATCACCCGACACCCCTTGATGGGTTAACTCGATGATCCGGACCGGTTTTTTTACAGTGCCCTTTTCCTTCGAGATGTTCACGGATTTTACTGAAATCGTTTTCATTTTTTAAGATAAAAGTAGGATTCAAATTGGCTGTTGATCAGATAGGTATCTGATGACAGGTCAGCAGGGTTGTGATGCTTCTCTTTGATGATTCTCGATATCCTCCTTGGTCTTTGAAAGCAGCCTGATCTGACCGATAACCATAGATTTATCAACGGCTTTGCACATATCATAAACCGTTAGCAGGGCGATGGTAACGGCAGTGAGTGCCTCCATTTCAATTCCGGTTTGCCCGATACAACCAGCATAACTCTCAACCCTGACCCCACTTTCGGTCAGGGATGCTTTGACATCCAGTTTCGTGATTTGAAGCGGATGACATAAAGGAATTATATCACTGGTCCTTTTTCCGCCCTGGATCCCTGCAATCTCTGCAACAGTGAGTACATCCCCTTTTTTCAGCCGGTTTTCCCGGATCAGTTGCAGGGTGTCCTGCGACAGGGTAATAAACCCTTCGGCCAATGCCGTGCGTTTTTGTACCGGTTTCATTCCCACATCTACCATGACGGCCTTTCCGGAGGGATCGGTATGGGTCAGGACTTGTTTTTTTCTTGTAGCCATAATGAAAAAATCTTGAGTGAAGATACCAATTACTGTTTCGCGGCGATCACCCTCCGATCGAGTTAAAATGGCTGTTCGACAGGGTCCCTTTTTCCGGTTTCATTCCGACAGCCATCTCCAACGCCTGCCTGATGCCTAAATCGCGGATACTGAATCCGGCGTCATTGAACAGACAGGGCCTGATGATGCCGTTTGAAGTCAGCCGGAGCCGGTTACAGTGTATGCAATCACCGCCATGACCATTTTCGACAATGGTGAAGCGTCCGTCGGCCAGGTTCATTTCATGGATAAATCTTACCTCCAACCCATGTTCAGCGCAGAATTTCTTTACGGCTATCGCATCAGGCTCACCGGAAGAATTTCTTACGACACAATTGATCTTGATGGGACTGAGACCTGCTGCTTTCGCAGCATGAATTCCACGGATCACGCGCCCTACATCCCCCCCGCGTGTCAATAAAACGAACTTTTCAGGGTCAAGGGTGTCCAGACTAATGTTAATACGATGCAATCCGGCATCAGAGAGCTGGCCGGCAAATTCTTCCAGAAGAATGCCATTGGAAGTAAGTCCGAAATCACTGATTCCGGGGATACCGGCAATATCCTTGACCAGACCGACAATCCCTTTTCTGACCAACGGCTCTCCCCCGGTAATTCTGATTTTCGAGATCCCCATACCTACTGCTACTTTTATCACTTCAACGATCTCTTCAAGTCGGAGAATATCATCATGATGGAGCAAGGGTACTCCTTCTTCCGGCATGCAATAGGTGCACCGGAGGTTGCAGCGGTCGGTCACCGAGACCCGGAGATAGTTTATCCGCCTGTTAAACCGGTCGAACATATACTGGATCCCCTTTTTTGATAAAAGTAACACCGGGTTCCACCATCATTATACCATTGGCAATGGTATAGGCGTGAATATGGGCAGATCCATGGTATTCAACCGGTGATGCCGAACTTCCTGTAATCCTGACCGGAATCATTGATTTCCTTTCAGCCCTTCTCCTTGAGAAATCATCAGAAATTGGCATGATCAGTTCAAGAGGTTGCCACTGATGACCCATAAGCCGGAACAGAAATGGCTTTACCAACATTTCGAATAATACGAATGAAGAAACCGGATTACCCGGAAGACCGAAAAACCATCGATCATCCCGGCAACCGAAGACAGTCGGTTTTCCGGGCTGAACTGCCACACTTCTGAACTTTAGCTCAAAACCTGCCGCTGTCATTACCTCAGGAACATAGTCATAATTTCCCATTGAAACGCCGCCGGTTAACAGGATTACCCGGTTTTTAAGGCAGGCATTTTCAATCTTTTCCCTGAGTGCGGCAGTGGTGTCTCCGGCAATACCGTGATACTCGGCTTTGATGCCCATCGTCATCAACTGGGCCATGAGTTGCCAGCTATTCGAATTCCTGATCTGTGATAAACCGGGTACAATATCAGGTTCCACAAGTTCATCTCCCGTGGAGATAATTCCGACAGAGGGTTGAACGGAAACCAGTGGGGTGGTGACTCCCACGGTTGCGAGAGAAGCGATCCCGGCAGGATCCAATAAGGTTCCTTTCATCAGGATGCCTGATCCTTTTCGGATATCTTCAGCCTGGTAGCAGATATTGGAAGATTTCTGTTTTTTATTGATCCGGATTTGATCCGGTCTAATTTCTTCAGTATCTTCAACCATAACCACACAATCTGCCCCTTCCGGAACCATGGCTCCGGTCATGATGCGCGCACACGCACCGGATCCGATTGTTTTTACCGGTACTTTTCCAGCCGGAATCGTTTCAACAACTTTAAGCCGATCACAATGTTCCGCAGTTGATGTTTCATGGCTGAGGTCCCTGTTTTGGGAAAGCCGGCCGGATTCGGTGGAAACGAAAAGGAGCCCGAGATCAGCCCTGCGACATGCAAATCCATCAACAGCCGCCTTGTCGAATGGAGGCATATCAAGATCGGCAATAATATTTTCTGCCAGTATTCTTCCCAGGGCTGTCATCAGCGGAACACGTTCTGCAACAGTTGTCTTGGAACCGGACATGACAATCCTGTAAGCTTCTTCGAATGAAATCATGATACAAAAATACGGATTTCAGTAATGGATCAGATTTTTATAAACCGGGCAGCAGTGGCTTTGAAATGAATCCAGACAACTCCCCCCTCTGCCAGCCCCATCCTGTTTAACGAGGAATGGGTGATCAAAGCATAGAAAAGTGTACCGGTATCAACACATACTTCAATACCGCGGGGGGTCGGCAGGATCTCGGTGATGGTTCCCCGGAATGTGTTCGTGGCACTCGAGCTGACCGGTTCATCGGACAGGATGATGTCTTCGCCTCTGATAAGCACGAATCCTTCACTTACAACACATTCTTCAGGCAACTGAATAATCAACCCCTCCTCTGTAATTGCTTTCATTCCAAGGGTATCAGAAAAAGTTTTTACCTTGAAATAATTCCGGATACCGATAAAATGGGCCACAAAGGATGACGTCGGATGGTGAAAAACTTCTTCCGGGCTTCCTTCCTGGATAATTTTGCCCTTGTTTACCACGGCGATCCGGGTTCCAAGTGCAAGCGCCTCTTCGTAATCGTGGGTAACGTGAATGATGGTTTGCCCTTGTTTATGGATTTCACGCAGCAACGCTCTGATCTCGGTTTTCAATCCGGTATCAAGTGATGCAAGAGGCTCGTCAAGAAGTAGTATCTCAGGCTGCTGCACCAGCGACCGGGCTAACGCGACCCGTTGGAGTTCGCCGCCGGAGAGGGTAGCAGGTCGGCGGTCAAGCAAACCGGCGATCCCCATCTGGGTAGCTATCTTCGTAACCATTTCACGGATAGTATGCCCTTCACATTTGCGGCTTCGAAGCGGATAGGCGATATTATCGAAAACTTTCAGATGCGGGAAGATGGCGTGATCCTGAAAAACGATCCCGACTTTTCGCTGCTGGATCTTTTGCTGTGTGATATTCTTACCCCGGAAGAGGATCTCACCGCTGTCGGGCCATACCAAGCCGGCGATGGTCTCAAGAATCATGGATTTCCCGGCGCCAGACTCACCCAGCAAAATGAAATAGTCGTTTTCACTGACGGAAATGGAGATCTCTTTCAGCTCAAATCCGGCATATTTCTTACTGATCTTATTCAATTGAATGTGCACCATTCTTTTTCATTTTCACGTTTATTGCCGGTTCTCCTCCTTTTCCTTCGACAAACTTCGCAGAAAAATGAACAGGGCCAAAGAGATCAGGATGAATAGTACTGCCACAGGTCGTGCATATTTGAGACCGAAAGCGCCAAACCTTTCATAGATCAGTACGGGGGTTACCATCGGATGGTATGCAATGACAATAACAGCCCCGAATTCGCTCATTCCTCTTGCGAACATCATGATCAGGCCCGAAACGATATTTCGCCATGCAAGAGGCAGTGTGATTGTAAAAAAGACCCTCGCGGGTGATGCACCCAGCGTTAGCGCGGCCTTCTCCAGCCGTTCGGGTACCCCTGCAAACCCATCCCGGGCTGCATTGATCAGGTACGGGATGCTCACGAATGCCATGGCAATGGCAATACCGGCCGGATGCCCTACGAAATTCAGCCCCACCATTGACCCTGCCTGACCCAGCAATGAATCCCTGGAAACAAAACCAAGCAGCGCAATACCGGCAGCCGAATGCGGGATTACAACCGGCAGATCAATGACACCGGTGACTAGTTTTTTCATCGGAAATTGTTTGCGGGCCAGAATCCAGGCCAACGGAATAGCAGCAAAAGCAAATAGAATGGTTCCCGATACCGACGTAATTACCGTCAACCAGATACTGGTAGTCACTTCTTCTTCACCCGCGGTATTAAATATCTGATGCGGGGTGGTGCTCAGGAAAAGACCTGCCAGCGGGGCAATTATAAACAGTAATACCAGCCCTCCAAGAAGGGTAAATACCAATTGCAGCGTGGCGATTTTCTTCATGGTTTTCAATGAGGTTGAACAACAATTCCTGCCACACCCGGTTCCTTCCGGTTATCATTCTTTCAGCAGTTCAATGCGGATCCCAGAAAGGGCCTTGACTGCGCGATCGGAGAAGAAATCACAGGATGGGAAAATCCGGAATTTTCCGCCATCCTTTTCTCCCGGGCACGGTACAAACAGAACCTCTGCCTGATCATTCCGGTTGACGATTTCACTGAGCGAATAAACCGAACGGTAGCCATCTATGCCAGCCATTACCACTAACCCCTTTTTTAATGCACTGCCATCCATCTTCGTTTTATTAAGTAGGTATTCCTTCAGGTAAATACCCGAAAAGGGCTGGGTGCTGTGGATGCCTCTCCCTTTGCCATAAAAAATAGTGTGCAGCGTTTCGGTTTGGTAATTGGCCGGGATAGACTCCATTTGACCGGTCAGATTTTCTCCCTGGTAGAAATCAACTTTTTCTGATACAAGAGGGGACAATTCCCGGTTAATGGGATAGGTTCGGTCAAGTGAATGCACGGTGATCCTGATCGGGCTGGAAATATTCCGTTCCGTGATCAGATCATTAACAATTACGAGCTTACTTTCAGCAGGCAATGGCCAGAGATCTTTTGTTTTGCTGGGAACGATCCGCATTACATGGCTGGCAATGATGGAATTATGCAGGAAGTTCGGATAATAGATCTCTCCCCAGCTCATGACCACTTTATCTCCTTTATCATTCTCAATGGTAACATATACATCGATGATCGGCTTGAACTCGGCTGCATTTTTTTTCTTCAGAATCCTGTCATTCAAAATATCAAACAGAGAATATCCGTCATAACGGTAAGCGCCGATAAAACGATTGGACGTATCTCCTTTAAAAAGCGCCTCTTTGACAATGACCGTGTGAAGCGGAAGTTTGGAAAAATCAACCTTACCCGGATTTTCAACTTCCCCGTCAATATAAAGATCCTTCATCGGAAGTTGATAAACCGGCTCATTGTCATAAAAATTGTTGTTACGGTCTGATTTGTCGGGTACGAATCCGGCATCGACTTTCAGATTTTCATTATCGTTCACTACAGGTTTATTTTGACCCAGGACAATCTGTAAAAATAAGGTGAATAGAATTAATGTTATCAGTTTTCTCATCATTATTTGTTTTTTTGGTTGTTAAAATTTTACGGTCAGTTCGGCGGTGATCATCCTGCCCGGACTTTGTTGAAGCCGGTCATCGACATAGATCACATTGAATAAATTATCAACATTCAGGGCAACGGTCAAATGGTTAAAAAAGGTATGCCAGCATCGAAGTCCCACTGTTTGATAGGCGGGATATTTAGCAGTTTCGAGGTACGGATCAACCCCATTCTCATCATTGATCCATTTCGATCCCACATATTTCCACAACAGGTTGACATTGACGTATTTATTCGTGAATTTAAGGGTGGCAGCTGCTTTATGGGCAGGAACATCAGTCAGGAATTTTCCGTTAAGGTCTTTATCGACCGCAGTGTCGTAAGGAGTAAAATGGCTGATCACCGAATGGTTGAAGGTGTAGTTGGCTGACAGATCCAACCATCTGAAAAGGTTAACATCAGCTTCAAACTCAAATCCGGCGATATCAACACTGCTGATGTTTTGTTTCATAAAAACAGGAGCCAGTTTGTAACCCATGTTTACCGAATCTCCGGTACTTACATAATACATGAAGTTACGACCTATTGAATAATAGATGCTTGGCGCCAGATGGATCTTTTCGAACAAAACCAGGTCTGCTCCAAATTCAATGTTGTCCAAAACTTCTGGTTTCAGGGCGGGATTTGCTATTTTGAAGCCATTCCTCATTTTTCCGGTTCGACACAGATCGTCGAGATTCGGGGCTCTGAATCCCCTTCCGAATGTAAGGTAAATCCGGGATTGGGGTGTAAAGCGGTATTGGAGCGATAATTTGGGATCGGCCTGAAACCATACCTTTTGTGGAAACACACTGTCCTGGTAATCAACCAGATACTGGATGGCATAAGAGGGGTCATCAATCCTGAAACTGCCGTCATGAAAAATTGCCCCGTTCAGTCGCAATCCCGGTATTATGGTCAGTTTTTCATTAAAAAGGGATATCTCATCCTGAACAAATGCAGCGAAAGTATTCATTTTCCCCTTGTTGGAGATGACATCGGTGGAGGTGTAATAAATATCCTGACCATCCACACTGCCGCCCTGATACTCCAATCCCGTCGTGAAATTCTGGATTCTGCCTGCCGGAATCTTAATCTGTAATCTTGCGCCCTGATCGATCCGATCGGAGCGGACCAGATAGAGGGTATATTCCCCCTCATTCATGGCTTCATTCAACCGTTCAAAATTTTCATTTTGATTCCAAACCAGAAAATCCCACCTGACTTTCCCGGTACCCCCCCGGTATCTGCCGGTGATCTGCCAGGTCTTATGTCGTTCATAGGCTCCGTCAACTTCATAAACCTGAACGCCACGCCCCCGTTTGTCATTGAAAAAGTTTGTCCGGACCTCAACCTGATTCAGCGAATCAAAACGGTATCCGATCGTTCCTCCGATATTAATTTCCCGAAAGAAATTATTGACATAAAATGTATCCGATTTCTCAAGGTATTCAGGGATCTCTGCGTTGTAACCATCGCTGCGGCGGTAGAAACCCTGAAGTCCGTAAACAAACTGTTGACGCCGGTTGTTTAGCGGGATTCTACCGGCAACCTGATACCGGATACCTGCAGTGTTGAACGTCCCGTAATCCAGGGTAGCAGTTCCCGATATCTTCTTAACTGGATTACGGGTGATAATGTTGATCACGCCACCCATGGCATTGCTTCCATATTTGGCATTTCCCGGGCCTTTACTGATTTCAATCCGATCAATATTGTCCCTGTTGATGAGATTCCAGTTCACCGATCCCTGATCGGCTTTATTTAGCGGTACCTCATCGAGCAGCACCAGAGTTCTTCCCTGATCTGAACCACTCAATCCACGCATCGTTACAACCGTGTTATTACTGAAACTCCCCATGGTGGTCGAAAGATTGACCCCGGGAAGGTAATCCAGCACGGCAGTAATATTTTGCCCTGGTGTATTGCTGATACTGGCTGCCGATATGATATCCATTCGCATGGGTACTGAAAGTCTGGCCTGACTGAACCGGTTGTCGGTTATCTCAACTTCTGCAGCTTCCATAATCTTTGGGATCATTCTGATATTTAACCCGACCTGCTGCACGTTTTTTGGCTGTATGACCCTGTTTTCGGTGAAATATCCCACAAAAGATATGGTCAGCCTGACTTTCCCATCGGGCAGGCCGGATAACACAAAACAACCTTCACCATCGGTAAAAACGCCCTTTCCCGATTCTCTGATCAGGATATGGGCCCCGACTAATGGTCTTCGTGTGAGCGAATCGGTGATAATCCCTTTGATAATCCGCCCGGTTTGTGCCTGGCAAATTGAAAAAAGAACCGGCAGAACGAGGATTGATATCAGGAATCCTCTTCTTCTGCCGGAACTTATCATAATAATTTGGAAATTTTTCAAATTTTAAAAAGAAGCAATATATATTTACTATTGAACAATAAAGCGCGTAACAGCTTCGCTGTCATCACCATGTACCTTAGCTTTCAGAAGGTAGGAACCTGCTGCCGCACCCGGAATGGAAACCTTCATACTGGTTCCCTCCGCTTTGCTGTTCTGAATAACTTTCCCGCTGGCATCAACGATTGTTATTGAAGTGAGTGGTCTTGTCGAAATGAGTGTAAATGATCCGTTGTTTGGATTCGGGAATACCTGGAGTTTGCTGTTGTAAATGATTTCCTTATTTCCTGAAGGAGCAGTGGCAGTAACCAGGATATCATCGATCATCGAAACGCCGGTGGCTGCAACAGTTCCACCATTGATATCGTCGTTTGAGCGCATGATCCAGCGGATGTAGATGGAGCTTGATCCCGGGTTTGTAATCGGAACAGGCAGTTCACTGATAACACCTGTGGTCCAGTCACCGGCGACCGTAATCTCACTATTGGGAACATCTTCGTACGTGGTACTGCTGAGCCTCCATTGAAGTTTGAAATCTTTTGGTCCACCTAAAATCGGATCGCTCTTCTGTTTCGACGAGACCTTAAAGTTGCTGTACCCGTTTGCCTTGAATTTAGCAGACCAGAATTTCGAATCGTTACCATTATCCCAATTTGGGGTTGCCGCCGCATAAGTAGTTGGTCCGTCGGCAAAGAAAATGGTGTTAATGGTCGAATCGATGGTCGGACTGATGACCATCTGAAGCCGAATGTCATACGATTTGTTTTGGTTGGTTCCGAGGTTCGCGTTCAGGCTGTCGGGGCCTGAATTGACCGGAAATGTCCACCCGGTGAGGGTGTCCTGAGCAAACAATACTCCTGATAAGAGGAGCACACAGATCATAAGTAAAACTTTTTTCATAGCGTTAAGGTTTTAGGGTTTATTGAATTGTTTGTTTTATAATAGGCATTTCATGACCGGTGAAACTGGCCGATCGTGGTTATTGCTGTATTTTCATGGAGAAGGTTATTTTTCCTGCCGGATCGTGATCGGCTGATACAACCTTGATAAGTCCCTTTTTCCCGGCTGCAGTAATGAACGGAATAACATCGCCCGGGGATGCCCATTTGAATTTTCGTTTTCCCCAGACATCATCATAGGAGAGGATCAGGAGACTGTCGTTATGACACGCGTCGAAAACCGCCGGTGGCACAGGGTCGGTGTCGACGCTTACATCCCACTTTGTATATCTTTTGGTTGTCCAGTTTGCAATTTCAGGATAATACTCAGTGATCCCACCGCCTTGTTCACCGGGCGATGAAAAAGTAGGGGAGGGGAGTTCATCATCCACATAAAAATAGGTGGCGATGTCGATGGAGTCGGGGTACATAGTAGCCGTATCTTTTGTGAATACCCGCCCGGTGAGTGCATTGCAGAATGGCCCGAACGCTGCATTGTTCTGATAACCCAACGTGATGTTGTTATATTCAAAAATGCCTCCCCACGTGCTATTCGGATCCTTGAATATTGTAATTGCAGTGGTTGCAAACTGACGGTTGCGATCCATAACCTGGAATGTCCAACGCGCTTCAGGCTCGACACTTTGAAAAAAGGTCTCGTTGACCGAAAATCCTGTTGCATTCAGTCCTGAATCAAGCATGACCTTCACCGATCCGTCGGGCATGATTTTCTTGATAACCAAATTTGTGATGTTGGCATCTTCCCCCGAGGCTGAGATTCCAAAATAGAGCCGGCCGCCAACAGCGATTACCGATTTATCAGCCGTATAAGCGGGTCCGTTTTTCAGGGTGATCACAGGAGGCGAAGGATTCTCGTCTTTCTTGCATGATACAATGGCAAGAAGAAGGATCAGGATAATCAGTTTGAATTGTGTTTTTTTCATAGCATGTGATTTGATCTCCCGGTGGATAGGGAATGAATTCGTTTGATTTTCGTTAGGTTTTTCTGTGCATGTCGCATGGGGCTTGATTTCATTACAGGGTTTTTGACAGAATTAAATTATGGTCTGGCAAAGGGTTTTAACACGTCGGGAATTTTACCGTAGTTGCTGTTTTGCTGTGGTATGACCGAGGGCTGACCATGTTTTTCCATGATCTTCATCCCTTTATCCTGTGAAAGCATGAACGTCAGGAACTCAATGGCTGCAGTCTTATTGGGAGCATTTGATAACAAAGTGATTCCGTAAATCATGGGCTCACCCTTCATGGTTTCTTTCATACCCGGAGATTTACCGTTTATCTCAACGCTGGCCGAATTGTAAAGTTTCACAAATGAAGGATTCCGTAGGTTTATCTCATCCGGTAATTCAACATAACGAAGGTGGTGTTGAA
The DNA here is from genome assembly GCA_009928665.1 of Alphaproteobacteria bacterium. Taxonomy (GTDB): domain Bacteria; phylum Bacteroidota; class Bacteroidia; order Bacteroidales; family FEN-979; genus CAIVAT01. Next base: position 32,017 of record SACF01000023.1, on the reverse strand, counting down.
TGGCGACCGATTTGTAAAGGAAAATGTAATCCAGTGCGTTTGATTCGAGTAATGCCACGAGATCGACCTCTTTAGGACGCATGTAATTTCTGTCCTTTGCCGTTAGTTTGGAAGTCAATCCCGGCTTTTTATAGAATTTTTCAGCCAATTGCATTGTCATTACAGATCGGTAACCACACGGATCCGCATTGGGATCGGATCTTCCGTAGGCCACATCCTCCCTGAGAAGGATCTCGTACCAGTTGCTGCGGTTGATTTGATTTGCATTGCGTGATTTATCATTAAAGACTATGGCCATTTCGTTGGATACGAATTTGATATTCCAATCTGCATACTTTGGGATGAGCATTTTATCGATCACCTGATAATCGGATGATGCCATAATATCGCAGGGTTTACCCAGGTCGGTGATTTTTCGGGCGCATTCAACACTCCCGGCTGGTTCCAGAAGTACTTTAATTCCCGGATGAAGTTTTCTGAATTCAGCAGCAAGCTCTTTCATGGGAAGCGACAGACTTCCTGCATGGAAAATGATCAGGTTGCCCTTTTCCATCACTCCGGGATTTTGTGCACCAAGCTGCACAGCCATGCTGCAGAAAACAGAAATGAAAAATAGGAGCTTTCTCATGAACCGTTATTGGGCTTTAGTTCTTCAAATCTTCAATGAATTTTTCAAAACCTTGCTGAATCTGATTGTCAATGTTCTGATGAAAGGTATCGAACGCCCTGACCAGTTTTCTTCCCTCCGGTGTCAGCATTGTACGCCCCCCCTCGCTTCCGCCCCGATGCTTTTCCAGAAGGGGAAAACCAAAGAACCTCTCGATCTTTCTCAGGTTTCCCCAGGTACGGCGGTAAGTATAACCCAGTGCATCACAAGCCGCCTTGATGGAACCCTTCTCTTCGATCAGTTTCAGCATTTTCCATTTTCCATCACCAAGAATTCCCTCCTCTTTTTCATCGGCCATCCAGATCTTATAGTGTAATCTGATGTTCGAAAGTTTGTTTTCAAATTTTTCCGACATGAAAGAATAGATTGTCCGGTGGATAATAATTACCCGGTATCAATCTGCAAAAATACTGTTTTTACGTTATGCACAAAACAGCTATTCGGGGGCAGACAAATAAATAATTAAACCATTTAGATTAATTCTAAATAAATAATAAATTTGCATCGTGAATTCATTAAGCGATATGTCAAAATTTGCATAACGCTATCTTATCTGTAACTTTGCAAAAAAAAGTGATATGAACAACGCAATATTTAATGTGGAGAGACCGGTCAATGAGCACACTCTGAATTATGCACCGGGATGTAAAGAACGAAAAGCCCTGAATGCCGAGCTCGACCGACTCAGTCAATCGGTACTGGAGATACCTTTAATCATTGGAGGGAGAGAGGTACGTACCGGAATGACAGGAAAGATTGTAATGCCACACGACCATGGCCATGTTCTGGCAAATTACCATATGGCAGGAGAGAAAGAGGTTCAGATGGCCATTGAGGCTTCATTAAAAGCCCATCGGGAGTGGGAATCTGTCTCCTGGGTCGAACGCGCTTCGATGACCCTGAAGGCAGCAGAACTCATCTCGAAAAAGTACAGGCCGCTGATCAATGCGGCGACCATGCTGGGTCAGGGAAAGAATGCATACCAGGCCGAAATTGATGCAGCCTGTGAGACGATCGACTTCCTGAATTTCAACGCCTATTTCATCTCGGAGATTTATAAGGAACAACCGCATTCTCAACAGGGAATCATAAACCGGATTGAGTACCGGCCGCTCGAAGGGTTCATTCTTACAGTGACTCCGTTCAATTTTACCGCGATTGCTTCCAATTTAAATATGGCACCGGTGCTGATGGGGAACACTGTTGTTTGGAAACCTGCCTCCACCTCGTTACTTTCAAACTATTTCCTGATGAAGATATTCCAGGAAGCCGGATTGCCGGATGGCGTAATCAATTTCCTGCCCGGCCCGGGATCCGTTATTGGCAGGACTGCCTTACAGCACCGCGAAATGACCGGCATCCATTTTACCGGATCCAATGCTACCTTTAACAGTCTTTGGCAGATGACGGCTGCTAACATGGCCAATTACAAGTCATATCCACGTATCGTGGGAGAAACGGGTGGTAAGGATTTTATCTTTGTTCATCCTTCGGCCGATCCCCAGGAAGTTGCCGTTGCCATCGTCCGGGGCGCCTTCGAGTACCAGGGACAGAAATGCTCCGCTGCATCCCGGGCATACATCCCTGAATCAATGTGGGAAGATATCAGATCGAAGATTGGGGAAATGATCAGTCGGATAACGGTAGGGGATGTACGTGAATTCAGCCATTTTATGAATGCGGTTATTGATGAAGCTTCCTTTGATAACATAATGGGCTATACTGACTATGCCAAAAAATCAAACGATGCACGTGTGATATTTGGCGGAAGCGGGGATAAGTCAAAAGGCTATTTCATTCAGCCGACGGTTATTCATACTACCAATCCTCATTTCAAGACCATGGAGGAGGAAATATTCGGTCCTGTCATGACCATCTATACTTACAAAGACAAGGATTTTGAAGCAACACTGCATATTTGTGATCAGACATCGCCCTATGGATTGACCGGTTCGGTTTTCTCCAAAGACCGTTCGGCTATCAATGCTGCGTGCAGGATCCTGCGATATGCTGCCGGGAATTTCTACTTTAACGATAAACCCACCGGTGCTGTTGTTGGCCAACAACCTTTCGGCGGAGCCAGGGGATCAGGTACAAACGATAAATCGGGAAGTCATCTTAACCTACTGAGATGGACCAATCCCAGGACGATCAAGGAGACCCTGTTACCACCAACAGAGTTCACCTATCCCTTCATGAAAGAAGACCGGTGTCATTGAACAATTAGCTCTATGCAGTCCTGATTGGGAGTAAGATCAGGGATTGAACGGGATAAAGATTTATTGGAGTGGAGCCACAACCTCGATGAGTTCCGGAAGATCCATTCCCAGCGCCTTCAGGTGTTCGATCTTCGGAACCCCGTTCCTGGTCCAGCCGCGACGTTCATATACGGCATCAAGAAGTTGTTCATACCGGTTTTCACGATATTGGCGCAGCACCTTCATTTTCTCTTCGGTTGATTTCCCGGCGGGATCAAACCCAACCTGTTCGATAAGTTGTTTATCGTAACGTTCGGCTCTTGATTCATATTCTTCTTTCGTTACGGGGCCACAGGCGCGATAAGGTTGGGCATCGTGTTTCCGTAAGCCGTAACCCCTCCGGATATTAAAGATTCGCTGGAAATTATATACGCGTTCCGATTGCCTGATAATGCCTTGTTTGTCAATATTGGCTCCGGTAACTGCATTGAATATAGTCACATAATTGTCGACATGTTCGGGAACTTTTGCAGGTTCTGATGTCTGGGCGTTATCTTCAGGCTCAACATCATTCCATGGCAACTTACAGAATCCGGCCAATCCGAACCAGGTGCGGAACATCGGGAAATAATGAAGGGCTTCGGCCTTTTTCTCAAAGGTCGGGATCTGATTATTGACCATATCCATAAAGATAAGCCATGCTTCGTCGTGTTGCGGACCCTTGTTGGTCATGGCGTAACCACCCTGTTGGGCTAACGATTCTTTCGAAACATACTGAGAGTATTCCAATCCCTTATTCTCCATTCCAATGTCCTGCATGAAGGATAGTTCTCCCCAGCCCTTTTCTGAAAAGATCTTTTTCATCTTCCTGACGCCCTGTCCGGCAATCAGACCAAATCCTTCTCCGCGCGATACCTGGTGCAACAAATCCATGGCGGCGTCAGCATTTCCAAAATTAAGGTTTAATCCTCCGGTACGTTCTTCATTCAGGATCCCGTTTTCGAAACACTCCATCACAAACCCGAGAATCGTACCCCAACTGATGGTGCAGATTCCATAAGTGTCGCAATAAAAATTGGCTTCAATAGTGAAGTCGGGATTAAAAATACCGGCAATGGATCCCAGAGAGGAGGTGGTTTCATACTCGGGGCCGTCAACGATTACCTTATCTCCTTTATAAGGTCCGGTACGTAGTTCATAATTATCTACTCCCTTGGCACAAGCCATATTGCATCCGACCCAGCATCCGTCGGGAACATTTTGGGTGAAATAGGATTTCCAGACATCCCCCCGGATCTTGTAGGCATCTGGATGACTCCCAAACTTGAAATTATGCACCGGAAGAAGGTCGTAATCATTCATGATATGCGTAAGGTGTGCGGTTCCTTTTGATCTCATTTCACACTGCTTATCGTCAAGTTCGCGCATCTCCTTGTTAAAACGGCGCCCGCGCTCCTGAATGGCTTCGAGGTTCACGACATTGTTACGGTTCCCTCCGATGGTTTTGACATGTGCAACGATCGCCTTGATTTTTTTATCTCGCAAAACCGAACCGATACCACCACGGCCTGCCTGCTTCAACCGGACCTTTTTACGCTTGATATCGTAAAAACTGAAATTCAGCATTCCGATCAGTGAATGGTCAGCCGCAGTCCCGGCCGATACGACAGAAACGTTGTACTTATCTTTTTCATTCCCCGGATTGGCAAAAATATCATGTAATTGCTCGGCCAGGACATGGCTGTCGGAAGGGAGGTCGCTGGCTTCATAGATCTCAATAATTTCGCGTTCCTCCTCAAAGAGGATAAGAATTTCCCGATCTGATTTTCCCTGGATTTCCAATGCATCAAAACCACAGAATTTAAGGAAGGGTCCGAAAAATCCTCCCACGTTCGAATCAACTACAATGTCGGTCTGGGGACTGATGGTACAACAGATCGCTTTCCCTGATCCCGAGTATTGGGTAATTCCGCAACACGGTCCTCCTGAAATGACGATTTCGTTTTCCGGGTCATTCCATTTCGTATCGGGTTTGGTAGCATTCCATAACAAACGAAGGTCGAATCCTTTTCCGCCAATGAACTTTTCCTTCATTTCCCCGGTAACAACCTTTTCCCGGATAACCCGGTCTCCAACATTAATATAAATGCTCCGGTTGTTATAACCTTTATCAATGGGCGCCCAACGGTACGGGTACTGTGCCAGCAGGGTGTGTGATTTCTTAAAATCTTCGGATGTCATGGTTTCTGGTTTTAAATGATAATATATTCCTTAACCTGAATATGTTATATATAAACCCGGTGGGAAATCATCCGGATTCGTTACAAAATTAGGAAAAAAAACAGACGCAAATAACCGTAGATCAAAAAGTTCGATTAGTTTTTTCGTGCATATCGGAAATACTTAAACGAACGAAATAATTATTCGCCAATCGTAAATCGTCAAAGGTAAGTTGTACTTTTTTCTATGATCTTCCCAGATTCTCTTCCTCGGGGTATGACACCTCATGCCAGCTGTAGAGACCTTGCATCAGGCGGTCCTTTTTTTCCTGTGGTGACAGTCGTTCGTACGCATCCCTTGCCTCCCGTGCTTTCCGACGTTTTTCTTCCTCAATGGCGTAAATATTGGCAGTATATTTCTCTTCAACACATTTTTGAAGGAAATCCCGCGCTACGGTTGGAAACAGTTCCAGCAGCAATTCCTCTTTTTCATTTTCGGCAAGTTTCATATCGCCGTATTCCTCAAAGACCGTGTTTTCCTGTTTTTTATAGTTTTTAGTGTCATAGGGCGTTTCTTCTCTGATCCCGGTCAGTTGCTCGCGGAAATCGGGATCAATCGGGATGGGAGTCTTTCCATAAATTCCCTTTACCAAGTTGACAAACTGAATCGACTTGGTCGTGAAGAAGGGTAAATCCTTATTTTCATCGATTACACAGTTAACAGCCTGGACTCCGACAATCTGACTTGTAGGAGTGACCAGCGGCGGACAGCCCGATTTAATGCGAACAAGGGGTACCAACTCGAGCACACGGGGTACCAGGTGATCAAGTTTGATCTGTTTCAATTGCGCCAGCATGTTTGTATACATGCCACCCGGAATTTCTGCTCTTTTTACTGCCTCATCCGGTTCCGGGAATGCGAAGTGTTTTTCGATGGCAAGACAGGTTTCAAGCAATTCATCTTCACGGTCATGTTTTGCCAGATAGATGGCCTTGACAAATAATTTATTGATATCCTTTGGCAGCTTTTCGGTTGTAAAATCAAATTCAACCGGAAGCTCTTTGCAGGTGTCGAATTGTTTCAGCTCTTTACGGATCTCGCGAAGTTCTTTGTTAATGGAGGTGACGGCAGAAATATTGACTCCGGTGTCAACGCCGAGTTTTTCACAGAAAATATGGATCAGTTCGTAGGCTGGGGCGGCCGGACCTCCCGCAAAATTCCAGATATTCGTATCGACGATATCAACACCGTTGACAATGGCCGTTAGAACCGAAGCCAGCCCGAATCCAGGAGTGCAGTGGGTATGAAAATCGATGGGAACCCTTACCTCTTCTTTTAACCTGTGGATCAGCTTGCCGGTTTTTGAGGGTGATATTAACCCGGCCATATCTTTAATGGATATCATATCGGCTCCAAGAGCCTCTAACTGTCTTGCTTTTTCAACGAAGTAATCAATCGTGAAAATATCATGCGGAAGCGCTTTAAAATGAATCCACGAACGAAACTTTTGCTTCGTCGAGAATTTGGGATCAACGGTGTAACTGATGGCACAGTCAGCCAAACCGCCGTTTTGCTTCACATATTTGATGGTCGATTTCATGTTATCGACATCATTCAGCGCATCAAAGATCCGCATGATTCCGATACCACTGTTAATTGCATTCCGGTTAAACCCTTCAATTACTTCCTCCGGATATGGATTGTATCCGAACAAGTTCCTTCCTCTCGACAATGCTGTCAACTTAGACTTATCCCCAACTGCCTCTTTGATTTTTTCAAGTCGGACCCATGGGTTTTCCGATAAATAACGCATGATCGAGTCGGGAACGGCTCCCCCCCAGACTTCCATGGCATAAAAGCCGGCCTCTTTGTAATAGGGTAATACCCGGTCGACCTGTTCCTGCGTCATCCGGGTCGCGAACAATGATTGCTGGCCGTCACGCAATGTAAGATCTCTGATCAACAGTTTTCTTCTCGCCATATCCTTATTGTTAATTAAATAACAAGATGCAAATTTAATGATTTGAATGATCCGAAATTTGCTATTTTTGTAAATATGAGAAAAATACTTTTTCCTGACAGGCATTTATTTATGTGTTGATGAAACGATGATTTCCGGTTTTGCATTTAATCCGGATGGGCCTTTCATTATAAATTACTGATTCCTGTTTTATGACTATAGAAGAAATTAGTAAAACACTTCAATCGAAGAGGGTGGGAATTGCCGGATGCGGGGGGCTGGGATCGAACTGTGCAGTTGCACTTGCACGGACCGGATTGCATTCCTTATTGCTGGTCGATTATGATGTGGTCACCGTTGACAACCTGAGCCGCCAGTACTATTTTCTCGATCAGGTCGGCATAAAAAAAGTGAATGCACTCAGGGAAAATATTTTGCGTATCAATCCCGGGTTAAACATTGTTGTGAGTGATTGTAAACTTGAATCTGCCGATGTTCCGCTTCTCTTTAGCGGGTGCGATGTCGTGGTTGAAGCCTTTGATCTGGCGGACCAAAAGATGATGTTGATCGAGACCATGCTTGAGTTTTTGCCGCACATTCCCGTGGTATCCGGTAACGGGATGGCAGGGTGGGGGCGAACGAATATACTCAGCTCTCAAAAAATTGATAATTTGTATATTTGCGGGGATGGGATCTCTGAAGTCGGACCGGGAATGCCTCCGCTTGCCCCCCGGGTCGGTATCGTTGCACATATGCAGGCAAATACCGTATTGGAAATCCTGTTAAATTCCTGAATTCTTTAACACTGCTTGAAAAATGAATATTATTCTGAATAACAACATAGAACAAATTGAAGCCGATTCGATCGTTGTAACCGATTTATTGAGAATTAAAAACTTTACCTTCAAAATGCTGGTTGTAAAAATTAACGGGACATTGGTGAAGAAGTCAGATTACGAAAAGACTGCAATCCATGAAGGTGACGATGTTATGGTTTTACATCTGATTTCCGGCGGTTGACCTGTGGGATCCCATTATTTTCAAAAAGTCCAAAAAATCCACAATGCTTGCTGTTTTTATCCTTTATCTGGCAATAACTGTTTTCATTGCCTGGTGGTATTCACGCGGTGAAAAGACAAATTCAACCTTCATACTGGGTCAGAAGAAATTTGGTGGACCAGCCCTGGCTCTATCAGAGCGTGCGACAGGTGAATCGGCCTGGCTGCTTCTCGGGCTTACCGGGCATGCCTATTCCGAAGGAATCTCTGCAATCTGGGTCGCTCTGGGATGTGTGCTGGGAATCATATTTATCTGGTTGGTAATGGCAGGACGGCTTCAAAAGAAAACAGACCAGACCGGAGCTCTGACTGTTCCCGGTTTGCTTGGAAAAAGCTTTCCGGGAGCAGAAAAGAACATCAGGCTTCTTTCTGCGGTGATCATCGTTTTCTTTTTTGTCTTTTACATTGCAGCACAATTCAGCGGCTCGGGGAAAGTCCTTCATAAAACGTTTAATCTGGACCCGGTCTGGGGAATCCTTATCGGGTCGGTCATTGTGACTTTTTACTGCATGATGGGTGGGTTCGTTGCTGTGGTGGTTACCGATGTTTTTCAGGCCATGCTGATGATCTTTACCCTGGTTGTTTTTCCCTTTTTTGCCTTAATGGTAGCTACCTCGAATGATATCCATTTACTTCAGGCTATTGAACAGGCCGGAACCTCTCACCTTTCATTGACAGCAGGAAAAAGCGGGATGACAGCATTCCTTTTTATTCTCAGCGGACTGAGCTGGGCTCTGGGTTACAGCGGGCAGCCCCAGTTGCTTACCCGAATGATGGCAATCAGAAACCAACATGATGTGAAACCGGCAAGGATCGTCGCGATTTTATGGACGCTGCTGGCGTATGCCGGAGCGATTATGATCGGACTCTTCGGGATAGGTTTCGTTCAGAACGGATACCTGGGTTCAGAATCTGCCAGACTTGCCGATGATGCGGAAAAGATCCTTCCGGTAATGGTTATGATGTTTGTAAATCCGATTTTAGCCGGTGTGTTGTTGTCGGGTGTCATCTCGGCCATGATGTCAACTGCATCTTCAGAACTTACGGTTTCTTCCGCGTCGATCACCGAAGATATCCTGCACCGGACATTCCGAAATGCGTTTTCAGATAAAAAAAAGCTGTTGCTCAACCAACTTATGACCCTGGTGGTCGGAGTCATCGCAATCATTCTCGCCCTGACCCTTACCGAGACGGTGTATGGGCTGGTATCCTATGCCTGGTCTGGGATCGGATCTTCCTTCGGCCCGGCATTACTGCTGCTCTTGTTCTGGAAAAAATTCTCCCGTGCAGGAGTCTATGCCTCACTGATCACCGGTACGACATCGACGGTTATCTGGAAGTATTTTTTTGAGGCTTCAACCGGTGTGTCCGAAAGGCTGGTGAGTTTTATTGCTGCAGGACTTATGGCGCTCCTTTTTTCAGTTTTACTGCCTGAAAAAGAACAGAAGATCACACAGCTTCAGCAACCACGAAGTTGCTGCCCCCTATAAATATGAGATCATTTCTATCGGCATTTGCAATTGCCGCCTTAATGGCATCTTTTACCGATGGATAAGCAGTTCCCCTCAATCCTGAGTCTGTCGCTGCCTTCTGGAGCACCTTCACATCCAGTCCCCTCGGAACATTCGGCTTACAATAGTAGTAAATGCCTTTCAGCGGAAGCTGTTCTAGAATCGGTTCCAAACGTTTGTCATTTACAAATCCGATAACGCAATGAAGTTGTTTATGTGGTGTGATTGCAAGTTGTGCAACGACCTCCCTTATGCCGCCTTCATTGTGACCGGTATCACAGATAACAAGGGGATCCTGTCCCAGAACCTGCCATCTTCCGGCAAAACCAGTGTTTACAATCACATTGCGTAATCCATCACGGATTTCCTGCTGGGTCAGTGAATACCCCTTTTTCTCTAAAACACTGCAAATACCCATTACAGTGACCAGATTTTTCCGTTGGTACAATCCCGGCAGCGGTAATACAACTTTGTTCATAAATGGACTGCCTTTCATCTCAATGTCGAAAATCCTTTTTTTTGCAGAATCATGATACGACCCGCCTGAACTCACCGAAAAAAGCTGATCGGCAAAAAGAATTTCAGAGTCATAGCTGGAAGCTTTTTCTAAAAAAACCTTTTTCGTTTCTTTCTGGGTTTCACCTATCACTACCGGGATACCGGGTTTGATAATCCCTGCTTTTTCCGTGGCGATTTTGTTCAGGGTGTTTCCCAGAAATTGCATGTGATCCATGCTTACATTGGTGATCACCGAAACTATGGGTGTAATAATATTGGTTGAATCAAGACGACCGCCCAGCCCGACTTCAACAACCGCAATATCAACTTGCTGATCTCTGAAATAGTTGAAAGCCATACCCACGGTAAGCTCAAAAAAAGAGGGTTGGAACTTTTCAAATTGATCCTGGTATTTTTTGATAAAAGAGGAGACATAGGACCTGGGGATCATTTTTCCATTAACCCTGATTCTCTCCCTGAAATCACGGAGGTGCGGTGATGTGTAAAGGCCGGTCCTGTAATTAGCGGTTTGCAGAACAGATGCGAGCATGTGTGCAACCGAACCTTTTCCGTTGGTTCCTGAGATATGAACCGAACGAAAAGATTTTTGCGGATTGTTCAGAATTTTACAAAGTGCAATCGTGTTATCAAGATTCGCTTTGTAAGCAGAGGCCCCGATCCGGTGATACATCGGAAGTTGGGCGTACATGTAATCCAATGTCTTTTTGTAACTCATAATTTTATCCGGTTAAGTTCACCAATAATTATCCCATCAACCCAATGATTCGATTAATGAGTTTCACCAAAGATATAATAATGGAATGAAAATGTCAACAGTTGCTAAAAAATTCCTCCGCCTGAAGCGTCGTACATGGCGCCAGTGACACTTTTCAGGCAGTTGGGTTCATTTCGCCAACGAAGGACACCCAGGAAAGCGAAGATCAGGGCTTCTTTAAATTCAACCGTAAGGCGGTCGGGTATTACAAGATCGGCATTGGCATAATGTGCAATCCGTTCCACCAGAAAAAGGTTCAGGGCACCACCACCCGTTACCAGGATTCTTTTCCTGCACCGCTCTTCCGGGTTCCCGATTTCCGGTGATTCAGTCCAATCGCTCCTACCTGTCCGGCCTGAGGACCCCGAGTTGTTTTCGGGAGAGAGTGTTGTGGAGGATTTAAACTGCTTTGTTTCCGGAACCTCTGCCTTACGGATTGCTTCTCCGATCTGAATGGCAATGTGTTCACAGAACGTTGCGATCAAATCGCAAACAGGCAACGCAATGTCTGACAGTATTGGGTTTATATTTTCAGATACCCATTCCTTCCCTAAGGATTTCGGCGGGGGCAGGTTATAATAGTTGCAGGCGTTCAATTTCTCTAATAAATGATGGTCAATCTTCCCCTGACGTGCCAAAAATCCATCCCGATCGTATGAATATCCCGCCCGTGAAGCCAATTGATTTAATACAATGTTGGCGGGTCCGGTGTCATAAGCTATCCGTTTGTCTCCTGTTTCAAATGAAATATTTGCGAATCCCCCAATGTTTAAACAAAAGTCATAATCGGAAAAAAGAAGCCGGTCTCCTATGGGGACCAAGGGAGCGCCCTGCCCTCCCAAGGCCACATCCAGCGATCTGAAATCACACACTACCGGGATTCTGGTTTCGGCCCTGATGGCCGGACCATGCCCGATCTGAAGTGTCAGCCCGTTTACGGGTTGATGAAAAACAGTATGGCCATGCGAAGCAATAAAGTCGGGATGAATGCTGTGTTTGTCGATGAAACTCCGGACAAGTTTTCCTGTAAAATGTCCGAAATCCCGGTCCAACATAATAAGTTCCAGCGCTGGAATGGTATCTGCAGCGGATAACCGATCCTTCCATGATCGGGTGTACGGAATGGTTTCAGCCTGATGAATCTCAAAGGTCCATTTGTCTTTGTTCAGTCTGAACTCACAAAAAGCGATATCAATTCCGTCGAGGCTGGTTCCCGACATTAACCCTATCACTGAATATCTCATGAAAATACTAATTGGTCCTATAACGTGTCAACAAGTGTTTCCAACTGCATACCTCTGGATCCTTTGATCAGAATGGTTGCCTGTTCGGGCCGGTGATGTTCAAACCACAACTTTGCCAAGGCAGCATCGGTGAAACCATGATACTCCGGTAGGGTATTGTTCCTGCAAAATATCGGGCCGACCAGGAAAACCCTTTTCAGTCCGAGCTCGCCAATCCTTCTCAAAATATGTTGATGTTCCTGATCCGAATTGGTCCCAAGTTCAAGCATGTCTCCAAGGATAAGGATCTTTTCAGAGAATGAAGTTTCCGCAAAAGCAACCAGTGCCTCTTCCATACTGCTGGGGTTCGCATTGTAGGCGTCGAGAATCAGCCTGTTTGATCGGGTCATCATGATCTGCGACCGGTTGTTGGCGGGTTCGTAACCTTCAATTGCTCTTTTGATCAGGTCGGCCGGAACCTGGAAGAAATGTCCGATACAAGCTGCCGCCGCGATATTGCTGACATTGTATTTTCCGTACAGTTTTGTCCGGATCGTTATATCTTCACAGCCGGGTAACCGGATTTCCGCGTTAACATAAGGATCGGCCTCCGATGACCTGACTGTGACTTCGGCTGGCGGTGATCCGTAGGTGGAGATGTGGAGCCCCGTTACATGTTTTTTGAGCAGTGAATCGTTTGTATTCAGAAATACGGTTCCATCGACCTCGTCTAAAAAACGGTATAGTTCTGTTTTTGTCTTGATAACGCTTTCCATGGAGCCGAACCCTTCCAAATGGGCCCGACCGATGTTGGTGATGATACCGTAACCGGGATTGGCAATCCGACACAGAAAATCAATTTCACCCGGATGGTTGGCTCCCATCTCTATAATTGCGATTTCGCTCTCAGGGGTAATCTTAAGCAAGGTCAGCGGTACCCCAATATGGTTATTTAAGTTGCCAGAGGTCGAAACGGTCCTGTACTTTTGTTCCAGTACCGTCCTGATCAACTCCTTGGTAGTGGTTTTCCCATTGGTTCCGGTAATTGCGATCAACGGTATACGGAACCTGTTCCTGTGAAAAGTAGCAAGGGATTGTAATTCTTTCAGGGTATCTTCCACGAGGATAAACCGATCGCTTTTGACGACCGACAGATCATCAACAATGGCGTACGAAGAACCCCGCTCCAAGGCAGCTGAGGCGAATTTGTTACCATCAAAATGTTCCCCTTTCAGACTGAAAAATATGGATCCAGGCAAAATATTCCGGGTGTCGGTCGAGATCGATGGGTGACTTTGAAAAAGCCGGTAAATCGTTTCGGTGAACTGGGTCATATATAAAAAACCCCGTCTCGGTCAGAAACGGGGTTTCCGCATTACAACAAGTATTATCTTCCGGCAATGGAGCCGCCGACACGGGTCATCGCACAACGAAAACCGATCGCATCGGATGCATCATTTTCATCAAGGTACCTGCGGGTACCCGGACTCATATAATAAGCGGGATCTTTCCAGCTTCCGCCTTTATAAACCCGGGCGTGGTCGGTGATCAACGAGCTCATGCCATACTGATACATCAGGTTTGTAGCGCTGGAATCCCGGGCGCCTTCTTTCCAGACATTGTTATCGATGTTCGAAGCATAATCGCCGTCGAGGTAATTAATGTTATCAGCCTGACGGTAGTTCTTACGGTTCATGGCTTCCGCAGTGGTTATATCACGGTATTTGATCCTGCCAAGGCTGTCTTTTTCAGCAAGAAAACCTTCAGCATCCCGGACCGGCGTTTTGAATACATTTCCACGGAAAGGATGCAGGTCGGAAACTTCATAGGAATTGAGTGGACGGTAAACATCGAGAACCCATTCGCTTACATTTCCTGCCATGTTGTAAAGACCGTAATCGTTGGGGAAATAAGAACCACATGCTGACGGAATGTTCGCGCCATCGTTCAGGTTACCGGCAACACCCATATAATCTCCGTTACCACGTTTGAAGTTGTCCATGAAACTTCCGTAATAACGGTTTTCATCGGTACGTACATAGTTCCCGTTCCAGGGATAATTCTTCCTTTCAACAACGCGTTCGTACAAGGTATTACCAACCAATCCAAGCGCTGCATATTCCCACTCGGCTTCGGTCGGGAGGCGATACTTGGGAAGCATTATACCATCTTCCATCTTGACTTTACGGGTTCCCGTTCCATTGGGGTTCAGGTCGGGTAACGGCTTGTCAACCAACCCTTCATACTGCCCGGCCAGGTAAGCTTCCGTGTTGAAATTATTTTCGTTTTTCTGGGCAGGATCCATGGCAAGAATGCCCCGCTTGATCAGCATCATCTCATTAACCCGGTCGGTCCTCCACAGGCAGTAATCATTGGCCTGAACCCAACTGACTCCCACAACCGGATAATTCCGGTAAGCCGGATGCCTGAAATAGTACTCTACAATCGGTTCATTGTAAGAAAGTTTCTGCCGCCATACCAGAGAATCAGGCAAAGCCTTGCGATAAACACCCGGATAGTCGGTTGCATAAACCCGGCTGAGCCAGTAAAGGTACTCCAGGTAGTCAAGATTGCGGACCTCTGTCTCATCCATATAAAAACTGGCAACAGTTACTCTGCGGGGACTGTTGTTCCATTCAAACATCACATCATCCTGGGTACTGCCCATGGTGAAGGTTCCGCCTTCAATAAACACAAGGCCGGGTCCGGTTTGCTGATCGGCAAATTGCCTGACCTCGAAACCGCCGTTTTTGGGATTGTTGTATTCCCATCCTGTTGACCGTGAAGCTTCTTTTTTGCAGGCTCCTGCCAGAATAATAATACCCGATAAAGCCGCAAGCTGAAAGATCCTGTTCATTTTCATGCGAGAAATTTTTTTGCAAACCTACATGAAATCCTCAAATTCTGCAAATTCTGATAGAGTTCCATGCGATTTTTTGTGAGTGTTAGTTTGTGCTTGAAAACAAATTGTTCATATAACTAAAAACGTGGGCATTTTATTGCTCTGATATGTCTTCTTTTTTCAGAGCAGGGGAATTGCCAGGATGCCGATACCTCATGAGCCCCGCCCGATGCGCCTTTCAGATTACTTATCGTGAAGTCATAACTATATCCCACCTGGAGATTTTTATAATGAATACCCAACATCGGAATAATTGCGTCAGGGTTTTCAAAGCTGTGACGGTACCAGACACCCCCGACAAACGGATCGATGGTAAGATACAATCCGATGTTTAATTGATGATATTTAAACTGTTGCTGGTAGAGAACGTTGGGAGAGAGAGAAAACTCTCTTTCATCTTCAGCGCTACCGTTTTTCCGCAGGTTGATGGTACCACCGGCATGGATTGTAAACTTCATGTATAACGGTGAATCATTGTTCGCGTAAAATCCTATTTTTGGTTGAGAAAGGTGGTCTACCGCAACGCCTCCGTATACCAGGTTATCATAAGCCAGGAAAATCCCGGCGGAGAAATCAGGAACACCGATCCGGGGCTGATCCGGTTGCTTTTCACTGGTTGGAAGAATAAATCCTCCCTGAGGATCAATCATGTCTTCAAAAGTCAGGTTTTCCCATACCAGCCTGCGCTGATAATACCCTGCCTTTATCGCACCGCTGGCCTGAAGTCGTGAGGTGATATTAAACTTGTAGGCATACATCAAGCTGATTACCGTCGTATTCAGATTTCCCCCGCCGGCCCTGTCTGCCGTCAACAAAACGCCGATGCCACCATGAAGAAATGTGACATATTGATCGTAAGAAACATTGTAGGTGTTGAATGCTTTACCAAGACCAGGCCATTGATTCCGGTAATTTCCGATGGCCCTCGGACAAATGTTCAGGCCAGTCAGCGCGGGATTCAAATACAGCGGATTGGCGTAAAACTGGGAGAATTCAGGATCCTGAGCCATAACCCCCCTGAAAGACTGGAAGAGGAGAATAATAACCAATACCTGATTTCTTCTTGACATAATGCTGAATCCAGCCTGTTTAGAGGTTACAATATTACTAAAAAAAAACGTAAAGCCTTAAGGTAATTTGCAATATTAACCAACACCAAACGTTTAAAAAGCAAGTTTAATCTCTCTTACTGAATATTTTTTCTGGGTGGCAACCAGTCTGAATTTTTTTTTGTCTTATGCATAATCGGACCATGATATGAGTCATAAAATACTTCACTTCCTCCGGATAACAACTATTCTTCTGATTCTGACGGCTGCCGGGGTTGCCCATGGCACGGAGATTACCAAAGGGCCTTTTATTCTCAAATGGAATCCTTTCCGCTCGCAGGAGGTTATTTCAGGCCGGCAGGTAACCATACTTTCCTTTGAGGGATCCTTGCTGGATCAGAAGTTTGGATTGTTACCAGTTTTCAACTGTTTCGTCAATCCGCCCGCTGTCGGCGAC
Source organism: Alphaproteobacteria bacterium (assembly GCA_009928665.1). GTDB lineage: Bacteria > Bacteroidota > Bacteroidia > Bacteroidales > FEN-979 > CAIVAT01. Next base: position 15,499 of record SACF01000023.1, on the reverse strand, counting down.
ACCATCACGGATGTGGTTATAACCGAACCTGTTTATCTCACCATCGGAATAACCAAAGAAATGAACATCCGAGACCATGGGCTGATCGGAAATGCCATTCAAATCTGGAACGAACCGGTGAATTTTACCGGTGAGCTATCCCATCGGATTGCCATCATGCCGGTTCGTATGGATACAACGACCGGGTCCATTCAGGTACTGGTGTCATTCGGACTTTCGATCACTTTCACCACAGGGATTCGAACGACTCATTCATCCTTGACCCCAAAATATGCCACCACATCCGTTCTGGCCGAGGGATCCTGGTACAAATTCAGTGTCACTACATCGGGAATTTACAGGATCGGCTATGAGGATCTCAAAACCGCGGGAATAGATCCTGCCACCATAAACCCTCAAAATATCAGGATTTTTGGGAACGGGGGAGGTATGTTACCGGAATCCAATGCCAAATCAAGAGTGGACGATTTACTTGAAAATTCCATTTATGTTTCGGGAGAAGATGATGGAAAGTTCGATGCCGGTGATTACATACTCTTTTACGGTGAGTCACCCGATACCTGGAGTTACTCGAAAACCGACCAGTTATTTCACCATGCAAAAAACTCTTACAGCGATCAAACCTGCTATTTTCTCAATTTTGACCATGGCGCCGGTAAGCGGGTGGGTAAGGAGACAAGCCTGACCGACCCGGCTACCTCCGTGGCCACCACCTTTAATGATTATGCCTTTTATGAAAAAGACGATATAAACCTCGCAAAATCAGGCCGTGAATGGTGGGATCAGCAATTTTTTGACATTACAACCGTCAGAAATTATGCTTTCAGTTTTCCCAATATTGATGGCACCAAAAAAGTGACCCTTACCGGAAACCTGGCCGCCCGGTCGACCATCGGAAGCAGCGCTTTTACCATCTATGCCCAGGGTAATTCGCTTCTAACATTGACCATCCCGTCCACCTCCGGAAATTTTGACGATGATTATGCAAAACAGGTCACCGGTTCGGGTAGTTTTTTTTCCACAAATCCTGCCATTGATATCAGGTTATCCTATTCGAAATCAGCCTCCAGCTCGGTCGGATATCTGAACTACCTTGAAGTGAATGCCACCCGTCAATTGATCATGTATGGTTCACAGATGTCGTTTCGTTCAGCCTCAGTGACCAACCAGGGAGCCATAACCGAATTTGTAATCAATTCAAATGGTCAGAATCTTAGTTTTTGGGATGTGACCTCAATTGATAATATCCGGAAACTGGATGCCTCAAAAACCGGCAATAATTACAATTTCAGAGTGGCCACCGAAGACCTGAGAGAATTTATTGCTTTTGACGGGAGTTCCTTTGCTTCTCCTACATTTATTGGAAAGGTTGAAAACCAAAACCTTCACGCCACACAATCGGTCGATTACATCATTGTTACACATCCCCTGTTTATGGATGAAGCGAACCGTCTGGCTGAATTTCATCGCGAACAGAGTCAGTTTTCAGTATTTGTGACCACACCCGAGAAGATCTACAATGAGTTTTCCTCCGGGGTTCAGGATATTACCGCGATTCGTGATTTCGTAAGAATGATGTACAATAAGGCTGAACCCGGCAAAGAACCGGCCTACCTGCTCCTCTTCGGAGATGCCTCTTACGATTACAAGGACCGGATCCAGAACAACACCAACTACGTTCCTTCTTATGCCTCCGTCGAATCATTCTCCCCGGTCAACTCCTTTGTGGCAGATGATTACTTCGGAAAACTTAAGGAAACTGAAGGACAGTCTGCCAATGGCAATATGTGCATCGGTATCGGACGATTCCCCGTTGCCACGCTTGCAGAAGCAAAAAATGCGGTGGATAAAGTTATCCATTACTGCACCAACAGGGTGTCGGTGATGAATGACTGGCGCAACATCATCACCTTTGTTGCCGATGATCAGAATGAAGGCGGCAACATGTTTATCAACGATTCCGAAGACCTAGCCAAGGATATTGAAAATCAGTTCAAGGCCTACAATGTTGATAAAATATATTCTGATGCCTACACGATGGTGTCGACTCCGGGCGGGGCACGCTATCCTGAAGTCAATGACGTCATCAATAAACGGGTCGAAAAAGGATGCTTGATCATGAATTATATCGGTCACGGTGGTGAAGTGGGTTGGGCCCATGAAAGGATTCTTGAAGTGCCGGATATAAAAGCCTGGAGAAATTTCGACAACATGCCGGTGTTTGTCACCGCTACCTGCGAATTCAGCCGCTTTGATGATCCTGAGCGTACTTCCGCCGGCGAATGGGTGTTTTTGAACAACAACGGGGGGGGCATTTCGCTGTTTACCACGACCCGCCTTACTTTTGCCGGGACTAATAAAACCCTTCTAGACAGGTTTTACAAATATCTGTTCGTAAAAAACAATGGAAAATACCCCCGGATGGGTGACCTGTTGCGCGAGGCAAAAGATTCGCTTGGCAGCTCTCCGAATGTTCATTCATTTGTACTCCTGGGCGACCCGGCAATGAAGATCGCTTACCCGGATCTGAACGTGGTAACTACTGAGATCAACACGCAGGAAAATAAATCTTTACCCGATACCCTGAAGGCCCTTTCCGTGATTAACATCCGGGGCGAAATACGGGATGCCAACGGAGACTTTCAGCAAGGTTTTTCCGGAACGCTCTTTCCGACTGTATATGATAAACCCTCTGAGATTTGGACAAAGGCGAATTATGGCTACGATGATCCCATCAGGTTTTTCCTGCGTAAAAACCCGGTTTATAAGGGGAAAGTTGAAGTTGTCAATGGTCAGTTCTCATTTTCATTCATTGTTCCTAAGGACATTGCTTATCAATACGGAGTGGGAAAAATAAGTTATTATGCCCGCAACGCTGAAACCGATGCAAATGGATTTGACGAAAACATCCAGGTAGGCGGGTATAACAATGAAGCTCCTATCGATGACCGTGGGCCGGAGTTGTCACTTTACCTCAATGACCTTCATTTTGTTTCCGGGGGCATCACCGATCCGAAACCAACCCTGATTGCCGTAATGAGTGACTCCTCAGGTATTAATACGGTCGGAAACGGAATCGGACACGATATCACCGCTGTACTCGATCATAAGTCAACAACCCCGATGATCCTGAACGATTATTATGTATCAGACCTGAATACTTTTAAGAGCGGAATCATTACCTACCCTTTGAGTGCCATGGAAGATGGTCCCCATACGCTGACCATGAAGGCCTGGGACGTTTACAACAACTCTTCGGAAGTAACTATTGATTTTATTGTGATTTCCTCGGCTGAATTTGCCTTTCAGCACCTTATTAACTATCCGAATCCGATGCGGGATCAAACGACCTTTTGTTGGGAGACCAACCAGGTTAACCAAACACTGGAGATTGAAATCCGTATCTTCACTCTTATTGGAGATCTTGTAAAAACCATTGGCCGGACTATCAATTCACAGGGTTACCGGAATGTTACCATTCAGTGGGATGGCACGCAGGACAATGGCCGGAAAATTTCATCAGGTACCTATGTTTATCAGGTCCAGGTGAAAATCCCCGACGGTACAGTTAAGCAGCAGGCGTCAAAATTGGTGGTGATCCGTTAAATTTATATCTTTGCCAATTATTCTGAACATGAACCGGTATCTTACCATTTTACTCATCCTGTGCATTTTACCCTGGACGCTCAGCGCCTCTTTGCCCCATAAAGATCATTCGGTACTTGCCCAGGGTCGATGGTTCAAACTGGTGGTGACCCAAACAGGCATTCATCAGATCACTTACAACGATTTTGTTACCCTTGGTATCGATCCTGAAACAGTTGATATTTCTAAGATCAGGGTGTTTGGTAACGGCAGCGGAATGCTTCCCGAGATGAATTTTACGCCGCGAATTGACGATCTTCGCGAGATCGCAATACAGGTAAGAGATGATGGAAATGGCAGACTGGATCAGGGCGACGACATTCTGTTCTACGGGGAGCAGGCGGACAAATGGACGTATGACCGGCAGAAGCATTACTTCATACATCAGCGGAACCTTTACGCTGATTCAACCTATTATTTCCTGAATATCAATACCGATGTTGGTCTGAGAGTTCTGAATGCCGATCCCCCTGTCGGAAATCCTGAAAATGTCATCACCAATTATGAAGATTACCAGCTTCATGAACTGGATTCACTGAGCCTTTTACGTTCAGGAAGAGAGTGGTACGGTGAATTGTTCGATAAATCGCGGAACAGTCGTGATTTCCATTTTGTCGTTCCTGATATCGATTCGACTTTTATTCTCAGACTCAGGACCAGCGTGGTTGCCCGATCACCCTATATCAGCTATTTTCTTATTTCTCATAATAACGAAAAAATTGACTCCCTGAAGGTTGACTCTTCTGATCCTGCTGCATTCACGTTGATGGGAAGGGCTACAACCAAATACTCCTATATTTCAAATCCGAAACCTGATATAACAATCAATTTAACGTATAAATTGCAAACCCCCAATTCAACAGGTTGGCTCAACTATCTTGAATTGAGTTATGCCAGAAAGCTGGTTTGGATGGGGCCGCAAATGTTGTTCAGATGCGGTACTGTTACGGGGCCCGGCAAGCATTCGGAATTTCGAATCACGCAGACCGATGCGTCCGTACAGGTCTGGGATGTTACCGATCCCGCTGCTATCAAACGCTTACAGACATCCTTCAACCATGATACCCTGATCTTTTTCCAAAATTCGGATACATTGCATGAATTCGTCGCGTTCGATCAATCGGTTTTCTTCTCAGTAAGATGTTCGGGAGAATTGGAAAATCAGAACCTTCATGCCTCCAACCCCGCGGAAATGATTATCGTTACGTATCCTTTGTTTAAAAATCAGGCACAGCAGCTTGCTGAATTTCACCGGAATGAAAAAGGGTTAACAACATTGGTTGTGACATCTGACCAGGTGTTTAACGAATTCTCAAGTGGCAGGCCTGATCCAACGGCTATCCGGGACTTCATGAAACTGATTTATGACCGATCGGACGGTGAAGCTCCAAAGTACCTGCTGCTGTTTGGCGATGGTTCTTACGACCCGAAAAACAGAATTCCGGGCAACAACAATTATATACCCACTTTTCAGTCACAGGAATCACTTGCAGGAACGGCATCTTATGTAACCGACGACTATTATGGTATCATGGCCGATCAATGGGGACAGAGCGCAAATGGTCGCATCGATATCGGAATCGGAAGATTCCCGGTATCCACGGTTGAAGAAGCCCAGGCCATGATCAATAAAATATTACATTATGACGTGAAAGAATATCCCGTCAGATCAGCGTGGCGGAATAACATCGCTTTCGTGGCCGATGATGAAAATCAAAACCTTCACCTGCATCAGGCGGAAGAGCTTTGTAAAATCGTTGCTGATAAATATCCGGTTTTCAATATAAATAAAATTTACCTCGATGCCTATCAGATCGAACCAATCCCGGGAGGTTATCGCTTTCCGGACGCAACAGCCGCCATCAACCGGGCCGTTGACAAGGGATCTCTGATCATTAATTATACCGGACACGGTGGTGAAACCGGCTGGAGCTACGAGCAGGCATTGAATACTTCAGACATCCAGGCCTGGAACAACTTCGACCGGCTCCCTGTATTTATAACCGCGACCTGTGAGTTCAGCAGGTTCGACAATCCGGAACGGTTCACAGCCGGCGAAATGGTGATCCTCCACGAGAATGGAGGCGCTATCGCACTCTATTCGACAACCCGGCTTGCATTCGCCGGTCAGAATATTAAACTCGATACCAGCTTTTTTCGCCATTTGATGGATCGGGATGACAATGGAGCATATGTAAAAATGGGGGACCTGATCCGGATATCAAAAAATAACAATCTCAACAGTGAATCGCTGCGCAATTTCGTCTTACTTGGCGACCCGGCCCAAAACATCGCTTTTCCCGAAATGAAAGTAGTCACCAAAGAGATCAATCATATTTTCCCCGACCAGGCCGACACGGTGAAAGGCATGTCGACGGTAGAGATCAAAGGTCGAATCGAAGATGAATCTGGAAATACCCTGACATCCTTTGATGGATCGCTGAATTGCAGGATATTCGACAAGCAGGTTACTTACCGCACCCTTGCAAACCGGCAGGGTGAAACCTACCCGGAGGATTTTAAAATGCAGAATAGCCTGATATTTAACGGAGATGTTTCCGTGACCCATGGTGAATTTATTGTAAAAGGTATCATACCCAGGGCTATTTCTTTACCTGTCGGATCCGGAAAAATATCCTATTATGCCTGGAATGATGTGCTTGATGCAAACGGGTATTCTGATAAAATCATAATCGGAGGAATGGAAAACATCACTCCTGTTAACCCTGGTCCGGATATCAACTTATATCTCGACGACCGCTCTTTCACCTCCGGGGCGCGGACAACCTCCGCTCCGCTTTTACTGGCCGACCTGTATGATGAAAACGGGATTAATGCAATCGGGTTGGGAATTGGTCATGAAATCACCATGACAATAGACAATGACCGGGTCCATTCAACCCTGCTTAACGATTATTATCAGCCTGAATTCAATTCCTATACAAATGGAACAGTAACCTGTAAATTATCAGGTCTTTCGGCCGGGCTTCATACGCTTTCATTGAAAGCATGGGACCTTTTTGACAATTCTTCCGAGAAGTCAATCATGTTTTTTGTGTCCGGTACAACCAATTTGACCGTGAAAAATGTCATGAACGTTCCCAACCCGATGTTCGACCACACAACCTTCATTTTTGAGCCTCAACAGCAGGTGGATGGTGGTATTGAAGTGGAAATACGTATTTATGATCTGAATGGCAGAATGGTCCGGGCCCTGAAAACCGGTTGGCAAATTCCGCAGGATAACTCCATGGCCCTTTCCTGGGATGGGACAGATGCCAACGGAAGGAAATTGAATTCCGGACTATATCCCTATAAGATCATTTTTAAAGGCGCCAATGGTTCTTATTCTGAGACTACTCAAAAACTGGTGATTATCAAGTGAATGTGAATTTTTTCTCGTTGGATTTTTAATATATGCAATAACTTCCAGGCAATACCGTTTATTTGCCAGTTTTTTTAATTTACTATTTTAACGATCTATTTAGAATGAATCAAATGAAGATCAGGTTACTTTTAGCAGTGGCAATGACCATGGCAACGACCTCATTGTTTGCACAAGGAACAGAACCCACAGATGGAAGCAGGGTCATCTCCACTGCCGTTCCCTTTATTTCAATTGCCCCTGATGCCCGGGGAGGAGGCATGGGAGACCTTGGGGCAGCAACCACTCCCGATGCATACTCGATGTATTGGAATCCCGCCAAATACGCGTTTATGGATAAATCGTTCGGTTTCGGTATCGGTTATGTTCCCTGGTTAAGAGGATTGGTCAACGATATCGGACTTGCTTCCGTGACCGGATACGGAAAACTTGGCGATAAACAAGCGATCGCGGCATCACTCAGGTTCTTTTCCATGGGAGCCGTGATGTTCACCAACGATGTGGGCCAGGAACTGGGCGAAGTAAAACCCAATGAATGGGCCATTGACGCAACCTATGCCCGGAAATTCTCCCGTGAATTCTCAGGAGCTGTTGCCGCCCGGTTCATCTATTCAAACCTGGTGCCTGTAAACTATTCAAATTATGATGTTCGACCAGGTACCTCCATCGCTGCCGACGTTGCCATCTATTACCACCATGTAATGGAGATAACAGGGATCTCCGGCGCATCCATTGACGCGGGCCTCAATATTTCGAACATTGGGGCAAAAATGTCGTACAGCAGTACCTCGGTTGTTCGCGATTTTATCCCTACTACCCTCCGGATCGGTCCTTCATTCACCATGGATATTGATGATTATAATCGCCTGTCATTTTCACTTGATTTTACCAAATTGTTGGTGCCAACGCCACCTGTCTATGCACTCGACTCCAACGGCAGCCCGATTATTGGTCCTGACGGGAAAAAGGTTATTGAGTATGGAATGGATCCTGACGTTTCACCGGTGAAAGGAATGATACAGTCATTTTATGATGCACCCTGGGGATTCACGGAAGAATTGCAGGAAATCAATGTAGCCATTGCGGCAGAATATTGGTATAACAAATTGTTTTCCATCCGTGCCGGTTATTTCTATGAATCAAAATACAAAGGCGACCGGCAATTCGTGACCCTCGGAGCCGGATTACGGTATAACGTTTTTGGACTTGACTTCTCTTATCTGCTGCCCATAAAAAATAACAATCCGTTGCAGAATACATTGCAATTTACCCTGTTGTTCAACTTCGACAGGGCTTCAAAGACCGATACCAAAGAGGGAAAGTCAACCAACTGATTCTAATGTGACGTGGAACCTGAATGTTGTTCACGTCAGAATTGAAACAAAGCATGTTCCGGATCGGATTCGGATTTGATACCCATAAATTGAGCCCGGATGTGCCTTTTTTCCTGGGAGGGATACTGATACCCCATTCCAAAGGAGCCACAGGACATTCTGACGGAGATACCCTGATCCATGCGATTATCGATGCTTTGCTGGGAGCTGCCGGATTCTGTGATATTGGGACACAATACCCCGACACAGATGATACTTTTAAAGGGATCGACAGCAAAATTTTGCTGCAACGAACCCTGTCGCTTGTCACCTCTGCCGGATATCAAATCGGAAATATTGACACCACCATTGTTCTTCAGGTCCCTAAACTCAAAAGCATGATCCCGCTGATGCGGGAATGCCTGGCAAGTTGCCTCGACATTCCGGTCGACCGGATTTCGGTCAAGGCAAAAACCAGCGAAAAACTCGGGTTTATCGGCCGGGAAGAGGGCGTTTCAGCCTATGCCGTGGTATTGCTGTTATCGGAAAAACCTTAGATCGAAATTATCGATCAGCATGGCGCCTTTCCCGGTGTTCCAAAGATAGATTTTCAGAATCCCATCCGGATTGGCTATTTCAGGAAGCATCAGCGAAAAATTGATTTCGCGCCACAACCGTCCTGAAGTGACCGGAATATCATTCACCCTGAACCCCTGCCACCAGTCCTCAACACCATTGATTTTCTGCATGCTCAGAACTACCAACACCTGGTTGCTTGTTCCGGGAATACTGTCGTAAATCATGGCCCTTCCTTCAATGAAAAACCGACCGGGAATCGTTCCTAGTGCTGCAGCCCTGATCGCAAGACCGGGGCTGAAGGTGTGGGTAGAGTCAAGATAACCGGCATTCAAACCGGCAAAAGCGTCATGGGTAAAGACCATCAGGGCCTGGTTCCAATTGCTGTCGGCCTGTTCAAATCCGGCTCTGTAATGCCGGACTGCATGTCGGGTATTCACTGCAAAATCAGCCATTTCCCGGTTACCGCCCAGACTGTTGAATACCGCCGAATCAGTCCGGAGAAAGACATGCCAATACTTCTCCCGGTTCATGCTGTTTGGCTGGATGATCCGGTGGCTATATTGCCAGGTCTGTATCAGGTTGACGATGATCAGGATAATAGTAAGTAAATAAGCCGTGGCAGTCCCGGTTTTCGTTTTAATTATTGCATTCAGAAGAAGGGCGATCAGTAGCGTATAAATGCCGAAGTAATCAATAAAGGCCCGCAGGCCAAATCCGTCGCCATAATACCAGTTCCACCAGCTTGCAACAATCCAGGTGCTGATAATAAGGAACAAAATCATGCTGATCCATCGGCGGAATTCCTTCGGGCGAATCATGAAGATACCGGGCAGGGCGAGCAGGATCGCGGGAGTATAAATAAACAATCCTTTCCGGTAACTGAACAGTACATCGGTAAAGTGCGGATCTCCGAACCTGAAACCCTCCCCGGAATAAGGCCAGATAAAAAAGTGTCCGGTTTGAAAATACCAAAGAACTGGCTGAACCAATAGGATCAGTACTAACGGGATGAGGAAAGCGGTAAGCTGGTTTTTCTTGGAATGCAGGTATCGCATCACCTGTCCGGGTATCGCCTGCCGGTTGACGAAAAATGGAACCAGCAACAGGATAACCAGGTTGGTGGGCCTGATCAGGACGACAAGTCCGAGGAATATTCCCAACACTGCCACACGGCCGGTGTTGGCTTTTTCCGACAGGATCAAAAGAGAATAGAGAAAACCGTTAATGGCAAAAAATGAGAAGACATGCGACATGGTTTGTTGCCACAAACCATAATAAAAGAGGTTGGTGCCGAAAGCCAGCAGGAGAAGGGAACAAACTACAACCTTCCGGCTGATTTTGTAAATCTCTAATATTCTTACCAAGAACCAGAATCCGGTGATCAGGTAACAGAGGGACCCTATGCCGGTGAAAAACTGGAAAAAGAATGAGTACCCGTCAACAGGCGTTCCGAAAAGAACGGAGAAAAGCAACCCGGCAAGGAAAAACGGTAAGAGCAGCAGCGCCTCGCCGGCAAAATACTTGTTCAGGTTCTTTTCATCGTATCTGACCAGATAACCGGGTTTATACCGGGGATAATCAAGTAACCGGGATTCCCGTTGAACCACTTGATCAAACGAAAGGTCACCGTCGATCAACAGTGCCGGCAGATAAGCATAATAGCCACGGCCGTCGCTCGTTACAATATGTTTCCAGTTGCCGGCCGGATCGCTGAATATTCTGGCCCCTAAGAAAAAGGAGAGAAAAAACACCGCCAGGCTAAGGGAAAGAAGGAAAGAAAAAGATTGTTTTGGTTGTATATTGTTCATGGTAGATCCTGAAAATCGTTCGTATCACATTCCTGCATCAAAAATAATAAACATAGTAATTTGGTGAACTGATTAATTCTACGTACTTTTGCAGACCTTTTTTAAAAATAGTCACAAATTTAAAAATTAGCACGAAATGTTAAAACAGTACGAAACCGTTTTCATTATGACTCCCGTTTTGTCTGATGAACAGATGAAGGAAACGGTAGAAAAGTATCAAAAATTCCTTACCGGCAAAGGAGCCGAGATCATTTTTGAGGAAAACTGGGGGTTGCGCAAACTGGCCTATCCCATTCAAAAGAAGTCAACCGGTTTTTACCATTTGATTGAATTCAAAGCTGAGGCTTCGATCATTCGCGAATGGGAAGTGACTTTCAAACGCGATGAGCGTATTCTCCGATTTCTGACTGTTGTTCTTGATAAGCACATGCTGGCTTATAACGAAAAGAAAAGGAACAAGTCAAAAGCGGCAAAAGAGGAAAAAGCACAGTAACAACTCAAAAACTTCTTATCATGGCAACACAACAACAAGGCGAAATAAAATATCTGACCCCGATAGCGGTCGATACCAAAAAGAAAAAATATTGCCGCTTTAAAAAGAGTGGCATCAAGTATATTGATTATAAAGACGCTGACTTCCTGCTCAAATTTGTCAACGAACAGGGGAAACTCTTACCGCGCAGAATTACCGGAACCTCTACCAAATACCAGCGTAAAGTGGCTCAGGCTGTTAAACGCGCCCGTCATATCGCTCTTTTACCCTATGTTGGAGATTTATTAAAATAAGGAGGTCATAACCATGGAAGTGATTTTAAAACAAGACGTCCTGAACCTGGGATATGCAAATGAAAAGGTATCGGTTAAACCGGGTTATGCAAGAAATTACCTGATCCCGCAGGGAATAGCAATTCTCGCAACTGATTCTAACAAGAAAATGCTGGCTGAAACCCTTAAACAAAAGGCACATAAGGAAGCAAAAATCAAAAAATCGGCCGAGGATCTTTCTCAGAACCTGAAGGATATTGTGGTGAAAATCGGAGCAAAAGCCGCAGAAAGCGGTAAGATCTTCGGATCGGTCAATGCAATCCAGATCGCCCAGGCATTAAAAGAACAGTTCAACTTCGATATCGACAGGAAAAAGATCCATGTTGATCAGGAACATATCAAGGAACTGGGAACCTATAAAGCAAAAATCCACCTTCATAAAGAAGTACATATCGAAATTACCTTCGAGGTTTTTGCTGAATAACATTTACAGAATTTGTAACTTTATCCCGGGATTTGAAGATTCCGGGATTTTTTTTTATGCTCACAGCCAAACAGATAAAATTCATATCCTCCCTGCATCAAAAAAAATTCAGGGAAGCGTACGATTGTTTTATTGCCGAAGGACAAAAAATCGTCGGGGAAATCCTTGATAGCGAATATCGGGTTCGGGGAATCTACGCCACCCGGGAGTGGTTGCAGAATCATCATGAGGCGACGAACAGCATTCCATTCTTTGAAACATTGCCCCGCGAAATGCAACGGATATCCTCATTGACCTCTCCGAGTCCGGTACTCGCAGTCGTCCGGATTCCTGATTATGCCAAAAAAGATGTTACCGACCCGACTCCCAATCCTGATCCTCCTGGTTCTTCAGACAGTATAAAATCCGAACCTTTCATCACCTCTGCCAAACGATTGGTCAACCCGCTTATCCTGGCACTCGACGATATCCGGGATCCGGGCAACCTTGGAACCATAATCCGGATCGCCGACTGGTTTGGAATCGGCTCAATCATGTGTTCACAATCCAGCGTCGATGCTTATAATCCAAAGGTTGTACAGGCTACCATGGGTTCCATCGCGAGAGTCAGAATTTATGTAACCGATTTGGAAAAAGCACTGCTCCATCCGCATACCATAGTCCGGAATATTCCAGTCGGGCCTTTACCGGTTTTCGGAGCTGTTTTAGAGGGAGAATCGATCTATTCAACTGAAAATATTCAGGACCGTGGTATTATCGTCATTGGAAACGAATCCCATGGCATTTCAGCAAGGCTTGAACCCCTGATACAATACAGGATTGCAATCCCCGCTGCCTCTCCCAAAGGACGAAATCGTGCCGAATCATTGAATGCAGCGGTTGCCGCTGCCATAATATGTTCTGAATTCCGGCGCAGGAGATTCATAAATAACGAAAATGCTATTTCTTAAATTATGTTAATTTGCCAGCCTGATGAATTCACTCATTCCTGACAATTACCTGATCCGATGAGAAAGATTTTGGTTTTAGTTTTCATATTCACAGGTTCATTCTTGGTTCACGCAGACATTCCTGCTGAAAATATCTGTTATGATCCGATGATCAGGACCATTCAGGTTCACAAAGAGGCAGATGCCTTATCAATGCCGTTAATTCATTTGGGATCGGAGGAGCGTCTGGCCTTTTCATTCGACGATCTGGGACCAGACCTGAAGCGTTACAAATTTACCATTCAACAGTGCAATTTCGACTGGACCCTGAATGAACGCATGGACCCTGCTGACTTCATTGCAGGATGGAGGGAAGAAAATATTGACCGGTTTGAATATTCTTATAACACCACGGTAAAATATATCCATTTTTCAGCGGTTTTCCCCACCGAAAATATGAGCCCAAAGGTAAGCGGTAACTACTTGCTTATCGTTTATGAAGAAGAGCCTTACAGGATCGTATTTACACGTCGGTTCCTGGTAGCAGAAACGACTCCTCTTACCCTCTCAGGACGCGTAGTACAGAGCTCGATGCCGGGAGTACAGCAAATGAGCCAGCAGGTTGATTTTTTAGTCAACCTGAATGGTTTTCAGATTAATGATGTGACCCGTGAAATCCGTACAGTAGTTCAGCAAAACGGAAGAACCGATAATGAAATTATCATTCTGAAACCACGGTTTTCCCGACCGGGTGAACTGGATTACCGGTACGATGAAAACATTACCTTCGCAGGAGGAAACCAGTTCCGGAATTTCGATATCAAAAGTCTGCTCTATCAATCGGAGTACATCCGTAAAATTCTGTTTGATACTATGACACAGGTCTATCTGCTGAATGATCTGCCCCGGACTTACAAACAGTACACTTTTGATCAGGATCTGAATGGCCGGTTTTTTATCAAAAACGAGGAGCATGCCGAAAATAGCGCGATTGAAGCAGATTACGCGCTTGTTCATTTTTTTCTTCCCTATCCTGCAGCCATCCCAAACGGCGATTTTTACATCCTGGGTGACCTCACGCAGATGCAGTTAAATGATGCTTCTAAAATGAATTATAACTTTTCCAGAAGAGGGTATGAAACCGATCTCCTTTTAAAACAAGGGTACTATAACTATCTGTATGTATTCCGGGAGAAAGGTAGGGTCAGAGGTGATGAAACCCTCATCGAAGGAAGCCATTGGGAAACGGAGAATGATTACTCCATCAGGATATATTATACAGAAACAGGATCATTATATTCGCGTTTAATAGGCGCCTATACGCTGAATTCAGCGACACGCTAATTATTTCTCCCCGTTTTTACGGTTTGTATTGATATAAAACCCATCAGGATCTAATCCCATCTGGTGCCGTATTTATATAAGGTTTGAATCCGATGTCGGATCCCTCCCGATCTGGTCAAAAATAACATCAGAATAAACCGGCAACACTTACAAGAAAACCGGCAACACTTACTTATTTTCTAATTACATCCACTTGATTCGGGTGAAATATGGCGTAATTTTGTAAAATGCTAAAAAACTATACTTCTCGAAATGTTTAAATATGTCAATAAGTAAAAACAAACCATATGAAAGCTAATTTTTACAAATTACTTTTAGCGACTGTTTTTGTCATCGGCGCCTTTTCTTTTGTTTCTGGACAGGCTCCCTATGTCACAGTCACTTCGCCCAATGGAGGGGAAACCTGGTTAAAAGGATCATCCCATACCATAACCTGGGTTGATAACCTGACCTCCAACGTAATCATAGACCTTTACAGTGGCACCTCCTCAGCCACCTGTACCTATTCAATGAATATTGCAGCATCTGTGGGCGGGAACTCCTATTCGTGGGTCGTTCCAAACTGGATGACACCAGGCACCAATTACTTTATTAAAATTTCCAGATCGGTTGTTCCTGAAGGCTGCTTCGATGTTTCTGACAATCCCCTGACCATTTCAGGAAGTCTTCCTGGTGCGGCGATTAACGTGACTGCGCCATCGGGGAACCCGAACATTTTAAGGAATTCAAACTATAACATTCAGTGGACCAAGACAAATGTTCCTGAGAATGTAAAGATTGAGTTGTTCAATCCCTTGTCTGGATACAGTACGTTGACTGCTTCTGTATCGGGATCAACATGGGGCTGGTGGGTACCGTTTGATTTGCCTGTTGCTTCTGGATATAAGATCAGGGTCTCTAGTACAAATGATTCCGGTATAAATGAGGAGGAAGCTTTCTCGGTAGTTGCCAGTATGGGCGGGACTGTTACTTTAACAACACCACCTATTGCAACCGCGACCTATCCCCGTAACTCAACGATGACCATTGCCTGGACCAAATCATTCTCCGAAAATGTCAAACTGGAACTCTGGAACCCCTTGACCTCAGTCTATGAAACACTGGCCTGGTCAGTGGGTGGAACTACCTGGGCATGGTGGATACCATCGTACATAACTCCTGCTAATGGATACAAGATCAAGGTTTCGAGTGTTTTGGATCCCTTGATCAATTCTGAAAATGATTTCAACATTGCGGCCAGCGGCGGA
>SACF01000100.1 GCA_009928665.1 Alphaproteobacteria bacterium | reverse complement strand
GTGTTTTTGGGCTGTCCAAGGAAGAGATAAAATCCCTGTTGGAAACTGCCGGAATTCAGGAAAATAGAAGAGGAGAGACCTTGTCCCTGGATGAATATGCGGGACTCTCTCAAATCGTAAGGAAAACCCTTTCATGACATTAAAAGAAAACGAAACATATTCGAAATATCCGTGGATGGCTTTTTACCAAAAGAATATCAGGGACAGCTTATGGGTTCCTGTGGTTTTAGCGTTCTTCCTGAACTACTATATTGAAGCCATGGCCAGGCAGGGTATATTACCCGGGATGGAATTTATTGGCGACAAGCCTTTGGTCTTTCTGTACAATATGCTCATTGTATTTGCCACTCTTTCTCCGGGAATCCTTTTTCGACGAAAGGTTTTGGTGTACTTGTTTATTTCCCTTTTGTGGGTGGTATTGGGTACGGTAAACGGTGTCATCTTATCCAATCGAATGACTCCTTTTACCACCAAGGATCTGGCCAACTGGAAGGATGGGCTGACCATCGCCACCAATTATTTATCCAAGGAAGCCCTGATTGCCAGTGGTGTTTTGTTGGCATTCATTTTTATCGGGGTGGTATTGTTTTGGTTTAAAGGCCCGAAAAGTGACAAGGTTCCTTATCGAAAGGTGGTGGCCTTGTTTCTGGTGATTGTGTTTGGTACCTTCGGTGTGTCCGGTATGGGGATTCGGGCCGGTTTGGTGGATACTTATTTCGGGAACCTGGCATATGCCTATCGGGACTATGGATTTCCGTACTGCTTTATCAACACATGGCTGAACACAGGAATTATCAAACCTACCGGCTATACGGAAGACTACTATCAACTGATTTTTAGCGCGGAAGAGCTGGGGGAAGATCAGGTGATGGTGTGGCCCCCGGAAGATGACGGAAAAAAGCACCCCAACATCATTATGGTTCAGTTGGAATCCTTTGCAGACCCCACATGGTTTGAAGATGTGTCTTTCTCTCAGGACCCCATCCCCAATTTTCGGAAGTTGAAGGAGAGGTACTCCAACGGAATGTTGATGGTACCTTCTGTGGGGGCCGGTACCGCCAATACAGAATTTGAAGTGCTAAGTGGAATCAGCGTAAAAAGCTTTGGTCCGGGCGAATACCCCTATAAATCCATCTTGTTGGAAACCACTTTGGAGACAGTGGCCTATGACTTAAAAAGCATTGGATTTCATACCCATGCTCTTCACAATCATCGTGGCGCCTTTTATGGACGAAACAAGGTATTTGCCCACTTGGGGTTTGACACCTTCACCAGCCTGGAGTACATGAACAATGTGGTAAAGACCCCGAAAAACTGGGCCAGAGACCAAGTGTTAACTCATTACATCATGAATGCATTGGAATCTACCGAAGGAGAGGATTTTGTGTATGCCATCAGCGTAGAAGGCCACGGAGCCTATCCGGACAGTCAGATTCTTATGGACCCGGAAATCACAGTTACGGAAGCGCCATCGGAGGAGCAAAAATGGCAGTATGAATACTATGCCAATCTACTTTATAGCATGGATCAGTTTGTTGGAGATTTAATCCAGCAGCTTTCCCGACAAGGGGAGCGGGCTATCGTGGTTTTTTACGGAGATCATCTTCCGGCCATCGATTTTACGGAAGAGGACTTGACCACCGGGAATCTTTATGCCACGGAATATGTTATTTGGTCAAACTACTGGCTTCCCAAAGAAGAGAAAACATTACATGCGTATCAGTTGGCGGCGGAGGTATTGGGTAAGTTGAAAATTCAACAAGGCACGCTGATGACATATCATCAAAATCACAAAGAGGATCCAGAGTATATGGGGCAATTGGAACAAATAGCATATGATATGTTGTACGGAAATCGGTATATTTATGGAGGAATGAATCCATTTGAGCCCACATCGTTGGCCATGGGAATATATCCCATCCGAATCGAAGAGGTGGTAAAAATCGGGAAAGAGTACTATATCAAAGGAGAAAATTTCACCCCCTTCAGCAAAATATCTCTGCACGGAGAAATTTTAGAAACCATCTATCTGGGCCCCACCATATTAGGGCTGTTGGAAGAAATTTCTCCAGAAGATGCCCAAGATATGAAGGTAAGCCAGGTGGAGAAAAACCGAGAAATATTAAGCACTACTGAATAGAGAAGAAAGGAAAAATGTGCTATGGAGGGAAAATATACAGTGGAAGAAAAGAAATACGGTCTTCTGGGAAAATCCCTGGGTCATAGCTATTCCAAGGAAATTCACCAACTTATAGGTGCATATTCTTTTGGAATGTGGGAAAAAACATCGAAAGAATTGGCAGAATTTCTTCAAGAAAGAAACTTTGACGGTGCCATGGTAACCATTCCATATAAAGAGGCGGTGTTGGATTTTGTTTCAGAAATGGCACCTGAGGTAGCCCTTCTTCGCTCGGCCAATCTTCTGGTGAAGGGTGAAAATGGCGTGTTGACGGCCCATAATACCGACCTGTTTGGGTTTATGTATATGATACGTCGAGCCGGCATTTCCTTGTCGGGGAAAAAAGTATTGGTGTTGGGAGACGGAGCCACAGGTCGTACAGTGGTTCATGGTGTAGAAAAGTTGGGGGCTGCTCAGGTACGGGTGGCTTCCCGAAGACCCAAAGGTCAAGTCGAGGATAATGTGGAAAAAGTGTCTTATGACCAAGGTTGGCCCCAAGCAGAAATTGTCATCAATTCCACGCCGGTGGGAATGTTTCCGAAAAATGGAGAATCTTTGGTGAACCTAGATGATTTTTCATCTCTGGAGGCTGTTTTCGATGTGATATATAATCCATTGGCCACTTCTCTTTTACTCCAAGGAAGAGATCGGGGATTGGTAACGGGCAACGGGCTTTCTATGTTGGTAGCGCAAGCAGTACGGGGTGCGGAAATCTTCCTGGATGGCAAACTACCGCAGGGGAAAAAGGGGGAAGAGTGGATCGAAGAAATTCTAAGTATTCTTACCGATAAGCTGTTGAACCTTGTTTTAATTGGCATGCCGGGGTCCGGAAAAACTACCCGGGGGAAAGCCTTGGCCATTGCCTCGGGGAAAACATGGGTGGACACGGATTCTTTGATAGAGCAACGCGCTGGAAAAACCATACCCCAGATTTTTCTCGAAGGAGGAGAAGGACTGTTCCGACATTGGGAGGGAGAAGTGGCAGAGGAATTCGGCAAAAAAACAGGGCAGGTCATCGCCACGGGAGGAGGCATGGTGCTGCAACAGAAGGCCATGGATGCTCTTCGGCAAAACGGAAAAGTCATTTGGGTAAAGAGACCTTTGGAGGAATTGGCTCGGGATGGCCGGCCTCTATCGAAAGACCTGGCAACGTTGGAAGAGATGGCACGCCATCGAGAACCTCTCTACCGGAAATACTCGGAAGAGACTCTCTCCTGGCAGAAGGAGAAGGGAGAAGA
>SACF01000099.1 GCA_009928665.1 Alphaproteobacteria bacterium | reverse complement strand
GTCACCTGCACTATCGTAACACAAGGCCCTTTGTTTTTCAATGGGTTTTCCTGGACCATTCGAAGGTGGCCAAATCCATATTCCAGGCCTCGTGATGGGTTTCTTCCGTGGCGATAAACCCGGCTCGTAGAAAGAGTTCTTCCAACTTTTCGTTGGTCATGGGAATTTGTATTTTCAAGGTAGGGAATATGGTTTGCGCATGTTCCAAAAGCAGCCCACCTACCTTTATTCGATCTTGTGTTCCTTCTACATATGGTCCATCCAAAGTGGTTCCGCCCTTTACCGCAATATATCCTACTACCTTAAGGTTTTCCGTATATAGATATAATGCATCTTCTGTTTTGTACCCTGTTCGCACTCCATCATATGCCTCGTGCCAATGAAGAGACTCCACTTGTGGATAAAGACGCAGGTGTGCACTGAGCCAGATGGACATTATCTGGGGCAAATCTCCGGGATAGAATGGACGGATTTCCGAAGCAATGAAGGAGTCCTGCTTTTTTCGTAGAATACGATGAGGGTCCATGAATCGATTCACCAGATAAGCGATGCCAATTCCAAAGATGGTTTCCACCAAGCGCATGGAGCCATATATTAAAGGAGGCTGGTCCTTTTCCCCGATGAGAATCATGAGGAACACCACCAAACTGATGATGGTGCTGTTTTGCACTTTGAAGATATTACATAAGTAAATAATCAAAACCACGTTCATAATGGCTAGAATGGTGGCCCATTGAAGGCCTATCTCTATCATTAAAATTAGGGTAAGAATTCCCAGGACGGCACCAATTACTGTTCCGATGGCTCTCTCCACCCCTACTTGAAGAGAATTTTGGAGAGAAGACTTCATGCAAATGATGGCAGTAATGGCAGCCTGAATGCCATCGCTCACCCCGATGATTTGGAACACCAGTAAGCAGAGACCTACAGATACGGCCGTTTTAATGTTTCTAAGTCCAATCTTAAAGCGGGCATCTTTCCACCATCCGGACAAAGGCTTCATATGATTTTTCCTCGTATCTTCCTATAACAAATCTTTTGACAGGTATCATACCATATTTCAGTAAAAAAAGGAACGAATACGGCTACCATAAAAAGGCGGAATGGGATAGAATAGGGGAGGCACCTTTGGAATTGGAAATGGCGATAGCGATATTAACAAGGAGGATAAGACGTGGAGATGATTGTACTGGGACTAAATGTGGTGGTTCCTCTTTTTATTATAATGGCGGCGGGCTATATCACCCGGCGGATTGGTATTATCAATGACCTGGGAGTGGGAGCGGTAAACCGTTTGCTGTTCTGGGTTTTTTTACCGGCCATTTTGCTGGTAAGCATTTACGAGACGGACTTGCGGGAAGTGTTCAATGTGGGGGTGGTGGTATTCTCCGTAGTTGGAACTTTCTTGGTTTTCTTTGTTTCTTTTCTTATCGTTCCTCGGATAGAGAAAAAGAGGGAGCGATGTGGTGTGATTATTCAAGGATTGATACGCGGGAATGAGGTATATTTCGGATTCCCTGTGGTGGTTTCCTTAATCGGAACCGAGTATTTGGGACTCATGTCTATCGTGGTAGCCTTTGCGGTGCTGGTATACAATGGCCTTTCTGTTATTGCCCTGGAATATTTTCGGGGAGAATCCGTCAACAAAAAGCAGCTAATGAAAAACATTGTAACTAACCCACTGATCCTGGCCACTCTGTTGGCTGTCGTATTGGTTTTAACCAATATTACTATTCCCAGCATGGTGCTTAAAGGCCTGGAATCCATTGCTCAGGTAGCCAGCCCCTTTGCACTTTTTGTACTGGGAGCATCCTTTACTTTTGCATCCACGAAAAAATATTTAAAGAATGTTGCTTGGGTAACTCTTGTCCGTCTGTTTTTCATACCCGGCCTAGTAATTGGCATGGCGCTATGGATGGGATTTTCCTCTCCGGAAATCGTCATTCTCTTTGTGACCTTTGGGGTTCCTACGGCGGTGGCTAGCTATTCAATGGCAAGAGAGTTGAAAGCAGACTACGAACTGGCCAGCCAAATCGTGGTATTTACCTCTCTGTTTTCGATCATCTCAATATTTATATGGACCATAATTATGCAGCTTGTGGGAATTTTATAGCGAGATCTTGCTATCGTTTGATATAATGAAATAATAAGGATAGTAGTTAAGGATTATTAAAAAAGGAAATGGAGAAAGGAGGGAGAGCTTCATGATGAAAACCATTGGCATTATCGGCGGTATGGGCCCTTTGGCTACGGCAGATTTATATCGTAAAATGATTGAAGGCACCGTGGCGGAAAAAGACCAGGACCATGTTCATGTAATCATTGATAGCAACCCTTGGATTCCGGATCGTACCGAATACATTCTCCATGGAGGACCTTCCCCCTTGCCGGAGATTGTGAAATCTATTCGAAGATTAGAAGCGGCGGGATGCGATTTTTTGATTATGCCCTGTAATACCGCTCACCATATTATTGAAGAAATCAAAGCCACCACGAAAATCCCTTTCATCAATATGATGGAGGAAACGGTGAAGTATGTAGCACAGAAATACCCGGGAGAAAAAGTAGGGCTATTGGCCACCGATGGAACGGTGGAATCCGGAGCATATCATAAATATTTTGAAACCGAGCACATTTCGGTGTTGACCCCTAAAGAACATCAGAAAGATGTGATGGCCTTCATATATGAAGGCGTAAAATCTGGACGTCTGGACATGACCCTTGCCGGAATCGAAGAAGCGGTGAAGGAATTGAAACAACAGGGTGCCACTCTTTTTCTGCTGGGGTGCACCGAGCTTTCTACCGTGTCTCATCGCATTCGAGATATCCAGGAAGTGTTTGTAGATCCTCTGGAAATATTGGCCTATCATGCCATTGTTGAAGGAGGTTGCATCGCCAGGGAGGTGTAAGAAATGACGCTGAAGGCAGCCTATCTAGTGCCGCATCCACCATTGATTCACCAACAGGTCGGACGAGGTCGGGAGCGACAAATTGAAGCCACTAGAAAGGCATATGAACAGGTGGCCCGGGAAATCAAAGAATTAAACCCGGACACTTTGGTTATTATGTCTCCCCATACGGTCATGTATTCCGACTATTTTCATCTGTCACCGGGGAACTACGGGTCCGGTGATTTTTCATCTTTTGGAGGCGGCAAAGAGAAGATGAAAGTAGAGTACGACCAAGAGCTGGTGAAAAGGATTTCCCAAAAAGGATTTGCGCACGGAATTCCGGTTGGCACCGAAGGAGAGAAGGATCCCGCCCTAGATCACGGTATACTGGTTCCTCTGGTCATGATTATGGCAGAAACCACTTCCTTCAAAGTGGTGCGGATGGGCATGTCCGGATTGTCGGTGCTGCACCATTATCGATTGGGTCAGCTGGTAGTGGAAGCCGCCTCGGAACTGGGGAAGTCTATAGTGTATATTGCC
>SACF01000098.1 GCA_009928665.1 Alphaproteobacteria bacterium | reverse complement strand
ATGATGTTCCTCGCAAAAACGGGCGCTCTTAACTGATCTGCCTAGAACTTGACCCTTTTGCTCCTGAAATACCGATGATGGGATGAGGTATTCAGGGTGGCTGATGGTAGAGGTACTTGAGGGGTACTTGGGGGACAGGCTAGCGGGATATAGGCGGGAACGACCAGCCAATGAGCAGACTAAGGCGCGGACGGGATAGTGATGATATAGGGGGAGGGGGGATAACGGCGGGGTCCTTTTCAGGGTAGGTGAGGATGGTACTGCCAGGTACCCAGGGACAGACTGAGTTGCGGGGACAGGATCGGGATACGGTTTCCCATCTGGGGTCAGTGTGTTAGTTGGTATGTCCCTTTGTCCACCTGACCCTGATGAAGTGATGCAGTGTTCGGGTTGTACTTCAAAAGTGGCAGTCTTGGGGTACCCGGGGGCGGTGAAGGAGGGGGTAACTGGAGGGTCCTGTTCAAGGCTCAGTAACATGGTTACTCCAGGTACAGAGTGACAGAGCTGAAACCAGGGACAGGATGGGAACACTATTCCAGTATCAGATCATGGTGTTGAGGCATCTGTCTCCGATGTCCCCAATGTCCCGAGAGTGCTTACGATGAACTTGCAGTAGTAAACATCTCCCCTCAATCACCTACCACAACTTGGCCTGGCCTGTTGACCGAACCCATCAGCCCCTGTTGGCAGCGCCAAATTGACTGAGACTTCCTGTGTCCAAAACCAACCTCAACCGGGATGAATCGCTGAGCGGGTCAAAAGGGAACATTGCGCGGAGAAACCGGAAGATAGGACGAGCGAGAGAGCTAAGTCATCCCTTTGCCAGAAGTAAGTTGATGAAACGGGAAAGATCAGGATGACGCAGCCTATGAGTTTGACTTATGGAGACATAAAATATTTCAGTGCAAATGTCGGAATTGGTCGGATTTTGTCGGAATTTATGTCTTAAGTTTCGAGCAGGAAGGTGGTATAAACCCAAGAGTATAGCCTCGGAATCACAACATTTTGGATTTAACATTTGCCATGAAAAAAATCGGTCAGTGGCTTTTTGGGTTGATGCTATTGGCGATTGCCAATAGTGCATTTGCTGAAGTGTTCTGCGTTGATACCGCTGAAGAATTACAGGCGGCATTAACCACTGCGTCTTCTAATGGTCAGGATGATGAGGTGCAGATTGTTCAAGGTACTTATGTGGGGAATTTCGTCTATGCAACGGCAACAGAGGCTTATGACTTAGCGGTAAAGGGGGGTTATACCACAGGATGCACTAGTCAAGTCATTGATCCTACCAACACTACTTTAGACGGAAACCAATCTGGCACGGTATTAGTGATATCGGCGGATTTTATCAGCAGCCTGCTACTCCAAGGCTTATCGATGCAAAATGGAAACCGCTTATCAAATGATGGAGGTGGACTGTACATTCGCGCGGGCAATGATAGCCGGGTAAATGTCGTATCTAATATTTTTAAAGAAAATGTCGCCAAACGTGCTGCGGGGATAATGATCAGTAAACCCTGGGGGGTAAATTTAGATGTTTCGCTGATAAATAATGTGATAAAAAATAATCACGCTCTAGTTTTGGGTGGCGGGGCTTGGATTATTGCTAACAACCTAGTATTTAGTAATAATATGATAGAAGAAAACTCATGTAGTTATACTCCTCCTTACTGTTGTGGTGGGGGCGTCAATATTGATCCAGACGGCTTAACAGTTTTTTCTAATAACGCTATCTTAAGCAATAATGGATGCGGTGCATTTATCAACAATTCGGATGGTGGTACCGTTAAGTTTATTGGCAACTTAATTGACACTAACGAAGGCGGGGGTTTGAATGTAAGTAGTTATTTTAGAGACGGCATCACTATATTTATCAATAATACCTTCCACAAGAATATTAAGGGACCTGGACTTCGAGTCGATCTTGGACGTGATGAAAATTTATCCCATGCAATAATCTTTAACAATTTATTTTGGAGTAACGGTGATTCAGATGCCCAAGACAAAGTAACAGACCTCTGGATTGATAACGACTACGGCAATGATTTTATTTCGGTTCCTATCACCCTACGTTCCAACAACTTCGATCAGACAGCAGGCACTGGCTACTTTACGACGCTCCCCATCACCATCGACCCCAGCAATTTAAATAAAGTTGACCCCCTCTTCGTCGATCCCGACAACGGTGACCTCCACCTCCAATCTGGCTCACCCATGATCAACGCCGGCTATCCCGATACCCCGGATCTTCCCTCCACAGATTTCGAAGGTAACCCCAGAATCGTTGGTGGCAGGGTAGATATTGGCGCTTATGAATTTGATGACGGAACCCGCTACAACCTGACCACTGTTTTCCAAGGTAATGGATTCGGCCGCGTGACCAGCAACCCCACCGGCATTGATTGTGGGAGCGATTGCGATCATCCCTTTCCACCACTCAAAAACGTTGTTCTAACCGGGACCCCTGACAATAGCTCCACCTTTGTCGGCTGGAGTGGCGCTGACTGCTCTGGCACCGCCCCCTGCACCGTGACCATGGACGCCAACAAAACGGTCTCCGCCAACTTTGCCTTGAGCGGTTCCGGTGAACCCGCTCTCAACGCTGCCGTGCTACCCTACGCCCGCGCCATTGGCATGGGTGAGACCGCCACCGCCTTTGGCACCCTCATCAACAGCGGCACCCTGACGGCTACTGGTTGCGCCCTGGCCCTACCTGCCGGTATTCCAGCCACCTTCAGCTATCAAACGACCGATGCCGGTAACGCCCTGAATGGGACACCCAATACCCCCGTGTCGATCCCGGCGGGGGCGGTACAGCAATTCGTCTTCGGTATCACCCCCACCGCGACCTTCACCGCCACCGAGATTCCCGTGGTCTTCGACTGTACCAACAGTGCCCCCGCCCCCAGCCATACGGGCGTCAATACGTTCATCCTCTCAGCCTCCTCAAGCGTCCCTGCCGATCTGGTCGCCATTGCCTCCACCGTGAACAACGATGGCATCGTCCAGGTTGACCCCAGCACGGGGATCGGCTTCTTCGCCACCGCCGCCGTCAACATCGGCAGCACGGGTACGATCCAGGTGCAGGCCGACGATGGCGAACGTGTCCTACCGCTGACCCTGGAAATTTGCGAAACCACTGCCAGCGGGCAAAGAATCGGTTCCTGTGCTTCCCGTCTCACCCGCACCGTCAATGCCGACGAAACGGTCTATTACACGGTCAATGTGTTTGCCTCTCAGGGAGTTGAAATCCCCTTTGATCCAGCCTTCAACCGTCTGTATTTGCGTTTTGTGGAAAACGGTACCACGGTAGGTGCGACCAATGTCGCAGTGACCACAGAATAATGAATCCCCTCCGAAAACCCCCTTCCCTGCAGTCTGACCCAACCAGTGCAGGTGCAGGGGACATTCAAGTCCACGCCCGGGTGGACGGGATGATTTCGG
>SACF01000097.1 GCA_009928665.1 Alphaproteobacteria bacterium | reverse complement strand
TGAATCTGGCCTTGGGAATGGTGAGATGGCGCCATCGCCCGTTAATATCCACCATCATAAAATCAATCATTTGAATTTCGTTTTTCTTACAAAACTCCGCTACCTCTTTCACTGTGCTAAACAATAGTCCTGTCCCCGCTTTCTTTAAAATTAACTGTTAATGATTACTGATTTCATATCATTACTGCTCTATATCATTTTCCTCCTCTTTCCTTTTCGGTTCCAAGTACCGGTAGGTAAACTCCTTCACCGGGAGCGCCTTACTGAAAAGGAATCCTTGGAAATAGTCACATCCGAGCGAAACCAACATTTCCTTCTGATGTAGGGTTTCCACTCCCTCCGCCACCGAAACCAGACCCATCTCCTCACATAATGATAGGATGGTGCGAACCACAATTTCCGCTCCCTGATTTCCCTCCATCTGTGCAATAAGCCCCCTATCTATTTTCAAAGCATCCAACTCCAGCCGGCTGACCACTGACAAGTTGGAGTACTCCGACCCGAAATCGTCAATAGCCAGAGAAAACCCGCTCTCCTTGATGGCATTGGCCACCCTGGCGATGGTGGACTCCTCGATGTCTCCCACTCTTTCCGTCACCTCAATCTGAATCATTTTCCGGGGAATCCGGTATCGATTACTGATTTCTATCATTTTCGGCAGAATGTCCGGCACTAAAATGGTTTCTCTGGAAAGGTTCACCGACACGGGAACCATGGGGAGTTTTTCCTCTCTCCATTGACGCATAGTTTTACAAGTTTCTTCCAATACAAACATGTCCAGATAACGAATCAACCCTAAGGCCTCGTAATTTGGCACAAATTTTCTCGGCAATATGAGGTTCCCTTGTGCATCCACCCCTCTTAAAAGAGCTTCTGCACTTCGCATTTCTTCTGTGGTGGCTTCCATAATGGGTTGAAAGAAAATCATATATTGGCCCGTCTTGATATCCGTCAGTAGCTTTCGAAGGGTTTCATCGTGGTGTTTCCTTACCTGCTGAAGCGTATTCTCCCGGTATTTCAAATGGTCGGCCCGTTTTAACTCTGCACTGTGAATCAACAATCGATCCACATCGATGTCCTCACTGGACCAACAGTACCCACTGGATGTAGAACCAGGGAAGGCAGCACGAAGCTCGGTTTGAATCCTTCGGCCGATAGATACAAAAGAATCGCTTTCCAAGTCCATATAAAGGATAACAAACTCTCTGTCCGTAACCCGAAATCCCACTCCGTCGTAAATCAGCTCCTTCAGCTTTTCTCCAACTTCTCCCACCAGATCATTCCATTGGCGAACTCCTTGCGGTGTATTTAAATCCACCTCTCCATTCAAGTCCACGGTTACGACCCCTAATGAAGACAACACATCCGGATTCAGTTGGTCTACTATTTCCAGATAGGCCTTTCGATTGAAGAATCCGGTCAGCTCATCGTATCTTTCACAATGATCTTCCCGTTGCACCATACGGGAACGAGATATTTCTGCACCGATAATGTATCCCACATTGGCCAACAGCCGAAAATCCTTCTCATAAGAGAGGGCATTCACCACTCCCAGAAATCCCACGAATTTCCGGTCAATATGACAGGGAACCGCCATCATGCTTTGAATTCCACGTTTCTTTAAATCCCTATAGACGATAGAATCCACCGGAAAAACCTTCTCCACATCCGGAATGACAATGGCTTCTTTTCGAAGGAGTGCATTTTCAAAAATAGGATGAGTTACCGTTTCATCTTCCAAATGGAAATCCCGGCTCAATCCAGATTCTCCATGGCTCCATCCATAATTGGAAATGGCCCGATAGGGGTTTTCTTGAACCTCCACAAAAAAGACTCTATCCGCATAGTAATGCTGGGCCAACCTTTGAAAAACCAACAAAATGGCTTTTTCAATATCTTCGTTTTCCAAAAAACAGGAAGTGCAATAGAGAAAATCGCCCACCAGTGTTTCTTCTTCCTCTGGTTGAATCTCTCGGCTTCCCCTTTCGCCTGCGGGATCATAGTAACGAAAACCTTCTGTCCCTTCTGCTTCCAGTCCATTGTCCAAAAGAGGAAGGAGTTGATAATTAGCATACCCCCAATTATCTTCCCGAGCCGCTACATTTCGAGCGGAATACGCTTTTCGATATAAATCCGTATAAGACTCTCCATCTTCCCGATGAGCCGCTCCCCCCGCAAAAATAAAAATACCCTTGGGATCCGTCTTCTGAAAGAGTTGATGAATCTGATCAAAAAAGGCTTTGGTTACCTCTTCCTGTTCTTCCCCCGCTTCTTGGGATAAAAAGAATAGAAATTCTCCCCTTTCCTTAATAGAACAAAGGATATGGGAGGGTAAAATCAATCGAATGTCTTCTCCCCATACCGCCAGGGCCTTATCCATTTCCTGTTGCCCCAATTGCCTCTTCTGAGACCAGTAACTCAACATATCCACGATTAACAGGCTTTGAACATTCCATTCTCCCGTCATTTCCGGAGAATCCACGCGGTTTCTCAAAAAAGCCTCCATATAAAGACCGGTTACCGGATCCAAATCCATGGGTTCCATTAGGGCCATTTCCCGCTTCATTCGAGACTCGTCGTCTTTAATATAGGTATAGCAATACAAATCCCCGGTGTCCGGGTGAATCAACAATCTTTGGGTAATGGTAGTCCATCGCAATTTGCCGGATTCATCCTTCATATGGATGGTCTTTTCCAGAGATTCCTGCCCTATCGAGAAAGCCTTCACCAATGTACCTCGGTTATGATGCTTTTCAAAGGACGCCGCTTTTCGATCCCCCACAATCATCGCCACTAACAAAGACAACAATTCCTCGTAAGTACCGGGGACTTCCTGTTGACATAAACGGCCTTTTGGGCAGTGTATCTTCTCCACCAGATTCGTGGAAAGATTAACCTGGAACATGGGCCATTCTCGTCTCTTCCAGTATTTTCGAATCCATTCCTCCCGCAGGAATCGCCGCTTGGTTCCCATGGCAACGGGTGCCTTTTCCGTAATTCCCAAGGCACGCAGAGGTTGGCCCTCTTCTCCGTAGACCAACCGATAGGACAGCTTCAACCATTCGTATTCCTGAGTGGCGATTCGACCCCGTATCATGGTTTCCCCGGTGACTTTGCCATGATGCATCTCTTCGAATAGTTGAACCAAATCCCTCGCGGAGTCTGGATGAACCACCTTCGCCTCCACCAGACCTTCCGCACCTCTATATTGAATTCCCTCTGCATTGACAAATATGCCTGTGGTCAAATCGTAATCCCAAAGCCTGAGTCCGGACTTTTCCAGGGCCCAACGATAGCACTGTTGGTTCCCCACCAAAAGGGCTTCTTTTTCCTTATAGCGGGTGATGTCAT
This sequence comes from Alphaproteobacteria bacterium, assembly GCA_009928665.1. Lineage (GTDB taxonomy): Bacteria > Bacteroidota > Bacteroidia > Bacteroidales > FEN-979 > CAIVAT01. The sequence goes on along the minus strand of SACF01000097.1, from coordinate 202 downwards.
TGCTCATCACCAGGAAAAATCCCCGCCCCTCTCCATAGGGAATATATTTCCCTCTGCCATGAAGCCAGATAGGTTGACTGGCTACATGGGAGGACAACTTATATACAAAGTCGACAGGTTCCTTCTCGGGATGGATCGCGGCCTGTTGAATGGCCTCTTCTAGCCCGGTTAAAGACTCCCGGGAAACCACCTTTAACGCATC
>SACF01000096.1 GCA_009928665.1 Alphaproteobacteria bacterium | reverse complement strand
AAGTAAGTGTTAGTATTGGTATCCTTTAAGTCGATTCCTGTGGTTTCTTCTATTTTCTTCAGCCGATAACCCAGTGTATTCCGGTGGATGTGAAGGGCTTGACAGGTTTCTCCCACGTTTTGATGGTTCATGACGTAGGATTTCAGGGTATCCAAGTAGTCGGTATTGTTGTCCTGGTCATGTTTTTTCAGCTGATTTATGGCAGGATGAATGCAATTTTGTGGTTGAATCTTTTCGAAAGCAGAGAAGAGTATGGTTTCCAACGCATACTTTTCGAAAAAATATATTCTGAGTTGGGAATCCATTTTTCGCCCTGCCGTCAGCGCCATGGAGGCTTGTTCCCTATATTTAGAAATGTGCTCCAGACTTTGGAAGGGCAAGCTGATTCCTCCATACAGGCCAATGGATTTCATGATAGATTCCATACCAACGAGGGTTTCCGTAAGGATGCCCTTTTTGCTTTGTCGGTAAAAGAGGAGATATAGTGTGTGGCCTTGAATATGGTAAACCATAGAGGTAGTATGAAGTTTGAGTTGCCGGAGGAAGAAGGAAAACAGTTCTTGCCGGTTGGCTTCGGGAGGAGAGGATATGGCCATCATGACATAGGTATCATGCAAATCCAACTTTACCAGTTCGGACCAACGAGCAAGTTCCAAGGGATCCTGCACATTTCCCATAATAAGTTCCCTGGCAAAGGATTGCAGAATGATGTTGGTCTCTTTTCGGGACAGACCTTTCTTCTCCATCATAATCCCCATGGCATCCGCTACTACTTGAAGGGCTTCATCCTGCCAGGATTGATAAGTTTCCTGAGTACAAAGAACTGCAATATAACCAATGATACCGCCCTCGGAACGAATGGCGGTGGTCAGTCTGGGATGGTCTTGAAACCAACCCCAATTCAGAAAAATAGTTTCCCCAGGGGATTGGTTGACCCTGTCTATTAAGTCATGTTCCTGAAAGATTTGGACGACTTCCAACGGCACCTTTTTCTCCGCCAGAGGCATATCCCAGCATAAGTCATCCTGTGGGGTGGGAGGGTAATTTTGTGCCAGCATTTCAAAGGATGCATCGCATACGGCAACGGGCATTTGGAATACTTGATAGGCAGCCTCCAATACCTGATCAATGCTTCCTGATTTTACCGCATCAAACATGATGAGGGTAACTTCTTTTTTATCCATCATATACCTCTCAATCAAAGCCATTTTGTAACAGTTGTTGATACCTCATATTATCTCATAAATCCACGGGAGATGAAATGAAAAGTGGAGAGATGATTGTGCAAAATGTCGAAAAGACAGGAGGGGATTCATCTTAACGCACATTGTAGATTAATTAACAAACCGATACAATGAAGCCAAGATGGATTTCTATCCGGAAATTCATGGATTCGTAAGAAGGGGGTAATATTATGAGTAAGCAATTTCCAAATCTTTTCTCGCGTTTTCAAATCAATGGGTTGGATTTGAAGAATCGTATCGCTATGGCACCCATGGGAACTTTTTCGGAAGATCGAAACGGATTTCCCAACGAAAAACAGATTGAATATTACAGAGCTCGTGCCAGAGGAGGCGCCGGTCTCATTATGCTGGAAGGTCAGTACATTACCAATAAGACGGACCCGTGGATTGACTACGTTACCACTGCCGGCACCGATGAACAGATGAAGGGTTGGGCTCTCATTGCGGAAGCATGTCATGCGGAGGGGGCAAAAATTTGTTTGCAGCTAAGTTGCGGACTGGGAAGAAATGCGTTTCCTTTCAGTGATGACCCCATGGTTTCGGCATCAGAGGTTCCCTCCTTCTATTTCCCGGATCGTCCTTGTCGGGCACTGACCAGAGAGGAAGTAAAGGACATCGTGGAAGCTTACCGGACCGCTGCCAGAAACGCCATTCGGGCAGAAGCGGATGCGGTAGAAATTCACGCCCATGCTGGATATATGATTGACCAGTTTATGACGCCGGCTTGGAATAAAAGAACCGATGAGTACGGTGGAAGTTTCGAGAACCGTATGCGTCTGGTGACGGAAATCTATCAAGCCATCCGAGGGGAAGTAGGTTCCCATTATCCCATCATGATTCGTATGGCTGCAGATCACGACTTCCCGGGGGGAAGAACGCTGGAAGAAAGCATTGAAATCGTCAAGTATCTGGAGAAGTTGGGCATGGATGCCTTCGATATCGACCTGGGATGTTATGAGAGAAAGCAATGGATTGTTCCTTCCATTTACTCCGGGGATGCTTGTATGATGGAATATGGAGCGAAAATTAAAGAAGTGGTCAACGTACCTGTGTTAGTGGCGGGAACCTTGACACCGGAAACGGCAGAACAGGCTTTAGCGGAAGGAAAGTGTGATGTGGTGATGTTTGGACGCCAACTCATTGCCGATCCGGACACTCCCAACAAATTGTTGGATGGCATGGCGGAGGATGTGAGACCTTGTCTCTATTGTAACGAAGTCTGTGTAGGTCGATTGTATGAAAACAGAGTCATCTCCTGTGCCATCAATCCGCAAGCTGTCTTTGAGAAAGAGTATCCTTTGGTGAAAACCGACCATCCTCGAAAAGTGGTAGTGGTGGGTGGTGGCCCGGGAGGCATGGAAGCCGCTCGTGTGGCGGCTTTACAAGGTCATCAGGTGAAGCTTTACGAAAAGGGGGATGCCTTGGGCGGACAGCTGATATCTGCATACCAACCACCTTTTAAGAGAAGGTTGCGATTGTTCGTGGAATGGCAGAAACTACAGTTACAAAAAGCCGGTGTCGTAGTGGTGATGAATCATGAAATCAATGCCGATTCTCCAGAGCTGGAAGAGGCGGGTCGCATTATTGTTGCAGTAGGCGCTGAGGTGTTTAATCCTCCCATTCCTGGAGTGGAAACCACGGTGAACGTTCTTACGGCACATACCCAGCCCGACACGATAAAAGGCAATAAAATATTGGTGGCGGGTGGTGGCGCGTCCGGTTGTGATTGTGCTTTGGAACTGGCCATGGAAGGAAGAGAAGTATCTATTGTAGAAATGGCGCCGGAATTGGCCCCTGAAATGCTTTTGGACAATCGAAACCCATTGATGTTCCAGATGGAAGATTATAATGTGAAAGCCTATACCGGTCATACCATTCAAGAAATCAGTCAAGAGGGTGTAAAGGCGGTAGACTCGGAAGGCAAGGAAGTATTCCTACCAGCGGATACTGTAATCAGTGCGTTTGGAATGAAAGCTCGAAAAGATTTGGCCAATGAAATTGCTAAGAAGTATCCCACCACGGCTATCGTGGGGGATTGCAAAGAAGTGGCGCAAATTGGAGGTGCTGTGAGAGGCGGGTTCTTTGCCGCATGGAGCATCCACTAAAGTCACGAATAGAAGAGATAGAAACATTATGAAGGAAGAACGCATCCCCTCCACGGAGGGGATGGTTTTTTTGACAAAGTCGAAAGATTCAAGGCATAGAGATATTAACAAATAGATTGAGTTGTGGTATGATAAACCATCATTGTTCGAAAGAATGGGATGCTTTTACTCCGTACCAGGGTGGGTTAGGAGAATTATATGGTATCTGCAGAAAAAAG
>SACF01000022.1 GCA_009928665.1 Alphaproteobacteria bacterium | reverse complement strand
GTATAAACCCTTTTAACTGTATAGTTTTTTCAGTAAAGGACACTGTATCATACATGACGTAGTCTTAGACCAGACTTAGACAAGTCTTAGACCAGTCTTAGGGAAGAAATTGGTTTCAGAGGGAATCATGAATCCATTGAATCGCACTTCGCATTTCGCACTTCTGGTTTTGTATCCCATTCATCATGATATGCAAATATATGAAATAATTCCGGCTTTTTACGCTTCGTACTTCAATTTCTTGAATTAATAAGGGTGGTTTTTCCCGTCAACCATCTTTTCTCAGCCGCTCCAGGATCTCGAAGACGGCCGGGCAGGTGGCGCTGTTCTTCAGGGTCAGTGTCAAAACCTGGTAGATCCTGGGGCGGTCGGTGTGGGGATATTCCCGGCAGGCACGGGGACGGGTCCCGTAAATGGCGCAGCGGTTATCGCTTTCCAGAAAAGGGCAGGGCAAATGCGCGAAGATATAATCCCCATCTTCATCCATAACCAGGTACTTTTCCACAAACATTGAAGGTTTTATTCGCAGGAAGGCCGCGATCCGTCTGACATCGGCATCAGTCACCCGGGGGCCGAGACTACGACAGCAATTGGCACATTCGAGGCAGTTGATCGATGAGAATACCGCTTCATGAAGGGCATGCACCCGTTTGTCGAGTTTACGGATGTCGCCGGCGGATAGGCGCTTTACCAGGGCGGAGTGCTCCTTGCGCGATGCTTTGGCCATTACAGCCAGTTTGCCGGGTTCGATCATGGCGGTAGGGTGAAGTGCCCGACCCATTGCTTTGATTCAGCGACAATGGTTGCGGGGTGTCAAAAGTAGTTTATTCCCGGTTGTTCTTCAGCGATCCGATTGAACTTACGTGTTAATCTGCAGAGCGGTATATTCTTCCGGACTTGATTTTGGCTTTTGCAGGTCGTATTTTTGTAAAAACCCGCTTCGGCCTAAATATTTAAGTCATGGATCCGGAAAAATACGAAGACATACTGTATGACAACCGCATTCTCCGCTGGTCGGCCAGGATCCTCGGAACGATTGAGGTGGTTTTATTATTTTATATGACCTTTGTTGAGTTCAAGGAAGAAATAAATAACCAGAGCACTTCTCCGTTGCTGACCCTGATCAATGGACAGTATTTCCTGGCAGTCACCCTGACGCTCGCTTTTATCGGCCTTATCATTGCCTATTGGAAAGAGGGATTGGGAGGAGGGATCACACTTATCAGCCTGATCGTGCTGTTTATCGGCTGGAACGATTTCCACATCGGTTTTATCTTAGGCATGGGAGTGATTTCCATTCCTTCCATCTTATATGTTGCATACTGGCTGAGGGTTTACCTGGCTCTTAAAAAAGCCGAAAAACCTGCTTTGCCTTGAGTTGCTTCAATGCCTCTGTTCCCGACAGGCTGTTCGGGTTCAGTTCGACGGACTTCTCATAATTACGGATTGCAAGTTTCTTCTCGCCGGCGGCTGCATTTTAAGGGTTGAATTCCACGTACCATTCCGGTTGGTCCGGCCTTCCGCTGTTTTGACATTTTCCCTCGGGGTACCATGCCTGCCGGTTTATTCCTCATGATACCATTTGATCCGGTTCGATGCGCGCATAATCAGGGCAAGGATTACAAACATTCCGATGCTTCCTGTCAGCAGTGCATAATCCTGTAATTGTAAAATGGTGAACAGGAACAGGTACAAGCCTGTTTGCAATAAGATCACCCACACTGCCATTCCGGTGTTCCGAAGGATCGTGAAGGCGTACCATGAAATCAGGAGCGTGACGGCCACGGCCGAGATCAGGTAAGCCAGGTTGAATCCAATCTGTTCGCCGATGGAGGTCAGTAGGGCGTAAAAGATGAGCAGGGCAAAGGCCACCAAAGCGTACTGGAAGGGATGGATACGCATATGGCTTTTCAGTTCGATGAACAGAAAAACAATGAAGTTAAGTGCAATGAACAGGATGGCGTACTTTACCGACCGCATCGACTTTTGGTAATGATCAACGGGGATGAGCAGTTCGACTCCGAGCTTTGCATCATGTGTGTTATATTTTCGGTCGGCCCATTGCTGTGGGAAGTTTCGGTTCAGGTGGGTCACTTGCCAGCCAGCTGTAAATCCTTTTGCCGAAACCTGGCGGTTGACCGGCAGGAAGCCCCCCGTGAATCCCGGATGGGCCCAGTCGGATCGGAGCGTGACTTCAGAGGTTTTTCCGAGCGCTTCCACCGAAAGATCTTCCGATCCGTTGAGAACCAGTTCGATCCCGAAGTTCAAAGGCTGTTTCAGGTCAAAAGAACTGTATTTTATGGTGATCCCCGAGGGGAACAGGTCGGTATCGGCGACGCCCGGTTCAACCGGGTATTTGCTGCCATTGATGATCAGTTCCGGCAGGTTTTTAATACCCCGCATATCTGAAATACCCAGGGTAAAATAGGCTGCACTCCAGTTGTACCGGGCATTCTGAAGGTCAAGCAGGGAAACATCCGGGGGGGCAAAGGAGCCTTTTAACCGGAGTTTACCTTCGTAAACAACTACCGTGTAAATCCCGCGTTTCCTCGTTTCGGGATAAAGTGTTCCATCCATATTTAAAGTAGCCGGAAGGAAATGCGCCACCCCGTGCTGTTCGGGAGAGACCTTGTTATCGGAACCCGGTTTATCGACCGAAAATGGCACATTCAATACGGGACCGGCAACCACCTGTTTACTTCCCCATTGGGCGTACAGTTCATTTTTCACTTTTTCACTGAGGGTCATCCGTTCCTGGATTATTTCCCGGATCAGAAAGGAAGGAATAAGCAGCAGAATGGCCAGGAAGGCCACAATGATCATCTTAACACCGTAACTGTTAAGGAATTGTTGAACACTTTTAGGCTCCATGATGTTTGTTTTAAAAGTACTTTGAAATGCAAAGTTAATAATGAAAAAAATTATTTTTGGTTTATGAGTTTTTCAAGAGCTGCCAGGTGCCGGCGAAACAGTTCCCGGCCATGTCCTGTTGCTTTATAGCTTGTACTGGTTTTCCGGCCGATAAATTGCTTCGAAACCGCTATAATTTCCTGTTGTTCCAATGCTTTCAAATGGCTGGCCAGGTTCCCGTCGGTCAATCCAAGCAAACCCTTCAGCGTATTAAAATCGAGCGTGTCATTGACCATAAGCGCCGACATGATTCCCAGCCTGATGCGGCTTTCAAATACTTTCTGCAGGTTTGAAATGGGATTTTTCACCGGGTTCTGGATAATGTTGAATGATTGGAAACGAAATATTTCATAAAATTCCGACTACACAACTTTTTTTTGCCGTTCGTACCTGTAATACATGATGGAACCGTAAAGCAGGTGCATCAGTCCGAAACCGATGGTCCAAAGCAACAAACCCTGACTGACGAAGACCCCGGCCAGGATTCCCAGGACAATTTCGGTAAGTCCCAAGTAATGAATTTCGCTGAAGGTAAATTTCCCGGCATTAACCAGTGACAGGCCATAAAAAATCAGCATCACAGAAGCGACCAGTTCCAAATGGTTTCGTACTGCCAGGATCAGGATAAAAATTCCACCTGTGAGTAGTGGGATGGCCACGTGAATGATCAGCCGACGGGTTGTGGTGGTCCAGACCGGCTGGCCGGCCTGTCGGGCTTTTCTCCTTGAAAAACAGGCAGCCCCCAGGATAGCAGCTACCAGAACAAGTATCGCATCCAGGGAGAGGTACAGTCCAATGCCTGAAGTTATCGAAACATCTGTACTGCGCAGGAATTCACCGAATCGTTCCTTATCCGAATCAAAAATAAAAAGCCAGGCAAAAAATGCCCCGATCAGCGCGCATAAACCCGCGAAAATACCCGCTAATCCACTCAAGGATAAAAACCTTGACGACCGTTCCATAATGTCGCGGATGGCCCGGAGGTCGTTATTGGGGTTGGTCGATTCTGATTCCATTTAAAAGTACTTTGAACTGCAAAGTTAAAAATAAATATCAATAAACAATGGAATCAAAAAATTTCATGATGAATTATTTAACATCGGGACAGGTTTGCAACAAAGAATTGCTATTCCTCCTGGCATCAATGAATCTCAAAGGGGAAATACCTTTCATTTTCAAAAAGTTGCAGGAACACCCCGGTGTTGTGACTGGATGGTTCAGATACGAATACGTCAGACTTTAACGATTTTAATGCTACCGGTGAAAGATCCTCCATCGACCTTTAGAATATAAACGCCCGGTGGAATGGTATGGTTTTCGTTTCCAATAACAACCGGTATATCCTGTTTCCCCTTCGGGAGGTTGCCCTGAAAAATAGTTTGAACCGGTGTTCCATTCATTCCGGTCAGGGTTATCGAAACAGTACATTCTGCCGGGAGGTAAAAACGGAGACGGGTCTGGTTTTGAACAGGATTGGGGAATGCCGATAATGCTATTTTCTTCGAATTTACGGCCGGAGAAATACCGGTGAGAATATCGTCAAGATTGGCTTTGTAAGAGGATAATCCATAAGTTCCGGCAACGATGGTCCGGGTGGGTTCATGGATTTTCAATGCACAGATGGCAACCGCGGGAAGTCCGTCCCAGATCCACGACCAACTTTGCCCGTCATTGATACTGCCATACAGACCCGCATCGGTTCCCACGATGACTTTCCCGGGGAAATCAGGGTCTAACGCAATGTCATTTACCGGCAATTCGGGCAGATTTCCACTGATATTGGTCCAGGTTTGTCCCAGGTTAATTGATTTAAAGACATGCGGGAGGGGTTCATCCCAGCGGAATCCCGACAAGGTTACATAAATGGTCTGTGCGTCGAAAGGATCGGCCTTAACCCGGGTCACCCATCGTTCGGGAAGCCCAGCCGAAATGTTTTGCCAGGTAAGTCCGCCGTTTGTTGAAACATGAACCAGTCCATCACCCGATCCGGCAATGACAATGGATGGATTGACCGGTGAAACATCGATCGTGGTCAGGGTATAGAAATAATGATCAATACCATGGGTGAGATCATCGCTTACAGATTGCCAGCTATCGCCGTAGTTGGTGGTTTTCCAAACACGATAGGTCCCGAAATAGAGGGTGGACGAAGACTGCGGATCCATGGCCAATGGCGCAGACCAGTTGACGCGGTCGCCCGACATCGGACCTGAAATATAGTTCATGTTGTATCCTCCGTCATCCGACCTGAAAAGATTTCCGTACTGGTACTCGCAATAAATCCTGTCTGAATTGGTATAATCTACCAGGCAGTACATGCCGTCACCGCCGAGAATCGGTTCCCATGTGTTGATGCCCCCGTTCCAGGTACGGATGGTATTGTTATCCTGGGTTCCCCCGTAAATCCGTTCCGGTGTCAGGTAGTCGATGTCGATGGCGTAAAATTGGGTGAGTGGCAGATTATTGATCTTGTTCCAGATGTTTCCATTGTTGGTACTGCGGTAGAATCCCCCATCATTGCCCTCAAGAATGCTGGTACCTGTGAAAAACATAGCGTGATGGTCGACATGAATCCCGGAATTGGAGATATCAATCCAGGAGCTGCCACCGTTTTCGGTTCGGTACAGCGACACCCCCATTACGAAAACCCTTTCGGAATTAGCAGGATCGATTCGAATTTGTCCGAAATACTATCCGAAATTGCTGTTCATGCCGTTCAGGCTCCAGTCGTTGGTGCGGGTCCACGATGCCCCTCCATTGTTGGTTTTGAACACCCCTACTTCTTCATTATCCAGGTCGTAAAAAGCATAGAGAATTTCGGGATTGGAGCGTGAGATATCGATCCCGATCCGGCCGACATTATCACCGGTAAGCAGGCCGTTGGTCAGTTCATTCCAGGTGGTTCCGCCGTCGGTGCTTTTCCAGATGCCGGAAGTTTCGCCGAAGGACCTGCGATAGGTGAGACCCCTGGTACGTTCCCACATCGAGGCGTAAAGAATCAAGGGATTTATCGGGTGTTGCACGATATCGATAGCCGAAGTACTGTCGGTCAGGAATAGAACCCGGTCCCAGGTTTGTCCGCCATCATTGCTTCGGTAAACACCTCTTTCGTCGTTGGTGGAGAATAGATTTCCGCAGGCGGCGACAAATATCCGGTCGGAATTGGCGTAATCAACCAGAACCCTTCCGATGTATGCCGAGTTTGTCAAACCCATGTGCTGCCAGGTTTCGCCGGCATCGGTTGAGCGGTAGATCCCGTTTCCGAGAAAGCTGAAACTGGATGAATTGGCCTCACCGGTACCGCACCAGATCGTATCGGGATGATTGGGATCTATCGCAATATCACCTACCGAGATGACCGGCACATCATCGAAAAGATTTGTCCAGGTATTTCCTGCATCGGTGGTTTTCAGGATTCCGCCGGTCGCACCACCAATATAAATGATTTGTGAATTACCAGGGGGGCATTCCACATCGGTGATCCTTCCCCCGATGTTGTCCGGCCCTGTGAAAGTCCATGGGTTGTTGCGGTTTAAACGGGTTTGCATCATGACCTGGGTCTGTTGTACTGCATCCAGGTATGCCACCGGGTTGATCCTGCCATAGGGATAGGTGCGTTGCAGGGCCATCCAGTCGGAGGGCTTGAGATTTGGGGTCTTCCATTTTTCGGTTTGCCTCCGGGTTGGTGAGACCATCGAAACGATGATGAAAACCATAATTGCCATCAGAATGAATCCGGCTCCAGAAATAATCCAGGCACGCCGGTTATTTTGTATGTTCATAATACAAGATATTGATGGAACTAAAATACATGTAATTTTCGAATCGGATATCGAAATATTTCCCCTGAATTAATCTGAAAACAAGGTCACCCGCTGCCGATTCACAAAAAGAACCGGTATGTTGGTACTGCAGAATTAAATACCCGGCATTGATCAGGCCGTATATTACGAGCGTATCACTCTTTCCGGATCTTTAAAATATAATGAATGGTATTCAGGTCGAGGGCGTTCAGAATTGTTTCGATCCGCTATATTCCGGCCTCGAAGTCTATTGGAAGATAATATGAAGTTTTACCACCTGTCCTGGCAGTGTAGGTTGACCGGGGTTTATTCTCGCCACGATATCGTCTCTCACCCCCTGAATAGCTCCCGGTATTCCCATCTGACAACTACCTCCCGGTTCAACCTGAAAGTCCTGGGATTGGGTGTATCCATCGGATCCCACCATGGAAAGACGCACCGTGACGGTTCCCGATCCGGCATCACTCAGGGTAGCGACGATGGTATAGCCGTTTAGTGCAACAGGAGCCGCCGGCTCTGTATAAACGTCCGAAAAGGTGGCATTGGCTTCATAGAAAAACTCAACATCAGGAAGGGATGGAGATGCGGGCAGGAATTTTACCTGTTTTGATTGTGCCGGTAAGGTAGGATGCTGTGCTGTGATGGTAATATTGACCTCGGTTGCGGAATAAATATCTACAACGTAAGAACCTACCTTATATACCGTATTAGCGCGACAGAGCCATACGTAGGCAGTCAGTATAACTTCGCATGCGGCAAAACCGACCCCGGTGGGGGCAAATGCTCCGCAAATGGTCTCTTTTGCAAGGCCAATCGGGATAGAACCGTAACAGACTTTATTGAACAGGCTATAGGCTGTGGCCTTGAACCCGGAAGGGGGAGGAGGAGCGGGGTTGGATGGCATAGAATACCCCCATACGCCGTCGGTATATCCCGGATTTACCTGAACCGCACCCTTTTTACCCTCACTGGTCAGATAAGTTGCACTCATGGTAAGCCCCTTTACAAAACTGCCGCCATTGCCGTAAGTTGCCGTGATAACCGCATCGATGGAACCGGCAGAATTGGGTTTGAATAGATTGGTTGCGAAATTAGAGGTGGGTTGAGACCCGGATCTCACATTTACCGGTGGCACATAGGTCTTGCTTCTCATTGGTCCTGTTACGGGTGGTTTCTTTTTACCACATCCGCAATTGCCGGTTGATTTGACATTTTTCGGATCAAATGACATCTGGTAAGATCCAAGGGTGTCGGGTAAGGTAAGCCTCACCACGGTAGTGTTTTCATTAACGTAGGTAAACGACATGATACCCAGATTGGGGTTGCTGATTTGGCTGACTGTACCATCCGGATTAAAATCCATCAACAGTCTGTGATCCGGATTCATATCCGCAGCATCGACCAGCGCCTGGGTTACTGTAAGCGGTAATCCGGTAGCATCTTGGTTCCCATAAGGATAATTTTTCTGCCTGCGCTATCAACCTCCAGAATCTGATGATCCTCGGGATTGGAATAGATGGTTTCGGTGTACTCTTTCGATCCCTGGTCTTCATCATCCGATTTCTTTTTACAACCGGATATAAGAAAAGCCATTATCAACACCGTAATGATAAGATAAACACTGTGTTTTGTTTTCATAGGATGGTTTTTAGTTTTAAAGGATTTGACAGTTATTGAAATGTCACTTTTCAAAGATAATCAAAACGCTCCCGAAATCAAATTTTTTTAAACATAGATGACTAATTGCATGTTTATTATCATGCCAGGCAGTAAAACCCGGAGTTTTGATCAGTAATCAGGATAAATTTAAGCGCTATTGTTCTATGTCTGTATCGGAACTAATTAAATGTAATTTTGAAGCATCAAATGATTCGTATTAGGTTAAACCGACAGAAACCATTAAACATTTGGGACCATAACACCAGATAGGCCAACCGTAAATCATGCTGACTAAAGAATTCATTAAATACCTGTTTAACATACTGCCATGACACCCACGTTCGATATGATGGCCAAGCCTGTTGGCGCCCAGTGTAATTTAAATTGTGTTTATTGTTATTACCTTGAAAAGGAAAAACTTTATCCCGGTGAGCCTTCTTTCTGGATGATGAATGAAAAGGTGTTGGAATCTTTTATTGCGCAGGTCATCTATTCCTGCAGGGAACCGGTTATTCAGTTTGCCTGGCATGGCGGCGAACCGACCCTCCGGGGTCTAGATTTTTTTAAAAATGTCGTTCGCCTGCAAAAAAAACATGGCGGGGGAAGAAGAGTTGAAAATTCGCTTCAGACCAATGGGACCTTGCTTACGGATGAATGGTGCAGTTTTTTTAGTGATAACCGTTTCCTGATCGGTATTTCCCTTGATGGGCCTGAGCATTGTCACGATCATTACAGGATGACCAGGCACGGAGCAGGTAGCTTTGCCCGGTGTATGAAGGGGTTGGAACTATTGGTGAAACATAAAACAGAGTTCAACACGCTGACGGTTATCAATGATTATAATTCGAAATATCCCGAAGCGGTTTACCGGTTTTTGAAGCAGATCGGCAGTCGTTATATTCAATTTTTACCGGTGGTCGAGTGGATTAATACCGGGGCAGGGCCCCGGGAGCTCAGTAAACTTCCGCCCGAATCGGGAAAAACCGCTGAGGTGACCGATTGGACAGTCGATCCTGTTGATTACGGTAATTTTCTGATTACAGTTTTTAAGGAGTGGGTCAGGAAAGATGTCGGCGATTATTTTGTGATTACCTTCGAAAGTATTCTGGCCAATTGGATGCGGGTGCCCCCTTCGGTCTGCATTTTCGCCGAAACATGCGGTCATGCGGGTGTCGTTGAACATAACGGAGACGTTTACTCCTGCGATCACTATGTATTTCCCACTCACAGACTTGGGAACATCCTGGAAGATTCCGTTCAGACCCTGATGGGGTCCCCGTTTCAGGAGCAATTTGGAAGGAATAAGTGGGACAAACTTCCCGGTTTTTGCCGGAGATGCAGTTATCTTGATCTGTGTAATGGCGAATGTCCCAAAAACCGCATAGCAATCACACCCGAAGGAGAAGCAGGGTTAAACTACCTATGCAGGGGGTTAAAGAATTTTTTCGGTTATTCCGAGCCCTATTTTGATTTCATGGCCAATGAACTGAAGCATCAACGCCCTCCGTCGAACGTAAGACAATGGACCCGCAATCGTTAATTCGAGAGCCATTCCCGGAAAAACAGGAAAATCTTTCCTGAGCTTTCAATAATCCCATTCGAAAGGAGCTTATTTCATCAGGATCATCTTTTTCACCCGGATTTGGGATTTAAATTCCAGCCTGACACAATAGATTCCCGATGACAATCCGGATGCTTCAAACGCATACTGATAAAAACCCGGTCTCAGAATTTGTTCGGTCAATACGCTGACTTCTTTTCCTGTCATGTCGACCACCGATAACCTTACCGGTCCGGCATCGGGGATTGAAAAGGAAATTCCTGTTTGCCTGGTGAACGGATTAGGATGATTCTGGAGCAGTATCAATTGGTTTGAAAAATGGGCAGTCTGGGAAATCCCCATTGCATGAGCAAGCTCTGCGCGGAGTAAATAATTTTTCTGCCTGAGTTCTTCAATGGTCATCCCCGGAACAGATACATCATCGCGGATCTCTCCGGTGGAAAAATCAACAAGGTTGGTCAGTTCCTTCGGATCCGATACCAGGCAATAAAGCTCCCATTCATCCTGCTTCTGGCCTTTCGGATCAACATATCGGACAATTTTCCAGTCACCCGTACAAAATGCATTTACATTGTTCGGTTGACAAACGACACCGGTATCAATGGGATATCCCAGGTTGATCGTCGAATCCACTCTTGACAGGAACAGATTATAGGCGGCTTTTTTGTTATCGCCCGGATTGACCGTTCCGAGTTCGGTAATCTGGTCATTTGAAATGAATAATACACCGGTTCGTGGTTTCCCATCCTTTCCGATGATGGGGCCCTGGCTGGTACCATTGATATAAGGAGTGAGGTCAACTCCTGCCAGGGGAGGGATGGATGTATTCCCATGCATCGTAGCAAGGTTGCTTCTTATCTGGTCTTCTTTTAAACCTGCCAGGCCCAGTAGTGTTGGGGCCAGGTCGATAGAACTGGTAGGTTGGGTTATGATACGCATCTCGAGTGAATCCGGATTCAGAAGGGGGGAGCATACGACCATCGGAACTCTAATGGATTCCTCATAAGCATTATGCCATTTCTGAATAATTCCGCCATGGGCCGACAGCATGTCACCGTGATCTGACAGAAATACAACGAGTGTGTTGGCGGCAAGCTTGTTATCATCGAGCGCCTGCATGATTTTCCGTATCTGGAGATCGGCAAGGTATTCGCAATACAAATAGAACTGGTTATAACTCAGCGACCAGTCGGACGCCTGATCTCCCTGAAGCTGAAAAGGATGTGTCGACCTGAAAGGCAATCCTTTTTGAATGTAATTGTTGTCGATGGTTGCGCCCCAACTAAGCCCCCATTTTAATGCATTGTCCTGCTGACATGTCGGCTTGTGGTCGAAATATTCGGAATAGGAGGAAGGCAGGGCGCTGTTGTTTTGAGGAAAGCCATCGGGATTCAGATCGACCCTGAAAATCCGGGTCACCGTATCGCCATTGAGGATCATGGTCACGGTGTCGGACCGGCTTTTCTCTCCCTGGGCCGGGATGGTGGGGATCTGAGGAAAAATACTCCATGGTATGACCCCGGTATTTCCGGGTGGAACAATCCAGTTGATCGGCCAGGCGCTGATGTCGTGGGGATTTACAAGCGATGCTACGGTCAACCAGGGGGTCGTAATGGTGTCGTTCCCTTTCTTGCTAAGAAAGTCAACAACGTTTTCGGTAAATACTACATCGCGAAAAACACCCAGATTGCTTGAGGTGCCCCCATGGGGTTCGGGATAGGAACTTTCCCAGTCGGAAAATCCCCACGGGTCAAGGTATTCAGGTGGTTCGGCTTCTGAAACATGCCATTTGCCAAAGTAATGGGTTGTATAACCTGCTGCCCGGAACCAGTCACCGATGGTCGGGGTCCCTTCCGGATCAAGAAACGGCACATCTTCAGCCGATTTAAAAAGTCCGTTGGTCTGTGTCACCCCGGTGACAGCCGGATACTGACCGGTCATGATACAGGATCGGCTGGGAACGGAAGCAGCAGATGCAGTGTAATGTTTATTCAGCACCACGGCATTCTGACGTAACCGTAATAATCCGGGAAAAAACTGTGCATACGGATTACCGGCCGAAAGTGGTCGGAATCCCAGTATTTCCTTGAATCCCTGGAGCGCCCCCTCATCGGAACCATAACCTTCAGGCGGGGTCTGCATCTGATCGACCATGATTACCAGGATGTTCGGATGCGTCTCCTTTGTTTTTCCTTCCGGAATTGCTTCACGAAACCCTGTAAGTGCCGTTACAGCAAGGAGAGAGGATGGAAGCGCGAAAAGGGTTCTGGCTGAAAGTTTTTTCATATATAAATAATTTTGTCAAGACCTTTTTTATTGGTTTTTGTGATCTTTCAGATTATCAGAAATCACAAGTAGTAAGGTAAATGCAATAATGTGAAATAATCCCGGTTGTCACCAGCCCGGATATTCCATCAAATTAATTATAAAAATACTGAGAATATTCCAACTGAACCTTCAACCGTTAAAGTTTCCAGATTAAAGATAAACATGTTAACTTTGTACATTAATTAAAATTCTCATGAAACCGATAATTCGAAATATACTTGCAATCGTCGCCGGTATAGTTGCCGGGAGCGCCGTCAACATGGGCCTGGTCATGTTGGGAGGAGCGGTAATTGCAGCCCCGGCAGGCGCCGATGTTACCACAACCGAGGGGCTCAAAGCATCGATGCACCTCTTCACGCCGGTCAACTTTTTGTTTCCCTTTCTGGCACATGCGGTCGGAACATTTATCGGTTCTTTGATTGCAGCCCTGATCTCAACCAGCCATAAAATGGTTTATGCGCTTGTTGTCAGCGTTTGGTTCCTCGCCGGCGGGATTATTAATGTCGTCATTCTTCCCTCCCCTTTGTGGTTTACGCTTGCCGACCTGATCCTGGCTTACATTCCCATGGGTTATCTTGCAGGCAGGTTGGGAAGCGGAAGAACGTAACCAAACACGGAGGAGTGCGTCCAAAAATCCTAAAACCTTTCCATCGCAAACTGCGGCAGAAATAGTATTAAAATATTCCAGATAACCATTAAAATCAAATTATTACAAATGAGAACACTGATATTTTCCGGAGCGGCTTGTTTGATGTTGCTCTGCATGATCCCGTTTAACACGATGGGACAGGGGAACCAAGCGACCGGTATTTCACAGCGGGTAAAAAATTGCGATACCCTGTGGTATTACGGATTGGATGTTTCGCATGTAAGGGTGACTGATGTTGAAAAAATTCCCCGGAGTCTGAATTACAGCAAGGTCTATCCTGCCGCATGGGTTCAATATCTTGAAAAAGAGCTTTCGCCATATGATGACGTAAAGCGTGAATTAAAAAACGAAGGATTTGTTTATGTTCCGGATGAGGTTCAACACAAAACCCGATTCGTTGTTCCTGATTTCATCATTGGTAAGGATTATGCTTTTCCGGCTGATACGGTTCAAAAAGCCATAAGCTCATACCGGTTGACCCGGGATAAGGGAATGGGATTGGTAATCATTGCCGAAAATTTCAATAAGCCCAACGAGGTTTCGACGGCATGGGTGACCTTCTTCGATATCCACACACGTGAAATTATCTGGGCAGTCAGGGTCACCGGACCTGCGCGTCACATGGGTTATACTGCACACTGGGGGTCAGGACTGGAGGATGGCGTGAGAGAATTCCTTAAAAACTACTTCTGAATCCCCCTTACATCTTTCCATTACCTGTAGGTTCCGGTAGTCTTCCGGTATTCGGCCATGTGAGTAAAGTATCCGAACCGGGCTTCCGAAAGGTCGTCGTTTGTCTTTTGCAGAATTGCCTGAGCTTCCAGCAGGTCGGAAACAGTGTTAATCCCGGCACGGTAATTATTCCCGGTAATCTTTAAATTCTCTTCAGCCTGCCTGACAGCCTCTTCGCCGATTTTTATCTGCTGATAAGCTTCGATCACGCTACTCCATGCATTTTCCATTTCCAGATTCAGCATTTCGGCTGTGTATTTTACCTGGTTAGTAGCGATCTCTTCTCTCAGCTTTTGTTCTTTCAGTTCGTGGGAGGCCGCCCACCAATCCGAAAGGGGAATATTCAAAGAACCAAATGCCATCAGGTTATTGTTCCAGGAGTTGCTCATATTATAGGAGAATGCACCGACACCGACCCCGAGCTCCGGAAGGTACTTTCCCAGTTTCATCCTGTATTGAAGGTTTTCGGCCTTGACTTTGTCCTGGATCAAACGATATTCTTCCCTGTCGGATACCGCTGTCTTATGATCAACACGGAATCCGGCCGGTTCAATGATTGGTACAAGCGTATCTGAAACATTCATGAGCGAATCGTACGGGATCCCCAGATGCTGGCAAAAGGCCATGATCGACATCCGTATCCCGTTGTTGAGCTTCAACCGGTTCAACTCAAGCTCACTTTGTTTGAGCGTGACTTTAAGTACATCGTTATAATTTACAAGTCCGGCCTGTTGGGCTTTATTCACATCTTTTTTCAAATTCCTGAGCAAACTGTCGTACCGGTCGATTGTCTTCAATTTTTCCTTCAACGTCAGGATCTGCCAGTACTTTTTCTCGGTTTCCAGAAGTACTTCATTTGTGGAAAGGGATTGTTTCCTTGAACTGACATCAAACCCAAGACGGGCCAGCTTGTTACCAAAATATATTCTTCCCCCGGTGAAAACGGGTTGTGTCGCAGTCACAAATCCTGTCGTAAGTTTACCCAGCGTCGACATAGAGATTCCGGGAAAATATGCGAATTGGGTTGCAAACGGCAAGGTGGAGGGATCACCGTTATAGACCGGTAGATTTCCCCCAGGAATCTCAAGTTCGATCAGGGGTTTGTTGAATCTGACAGCCAACGCGGTTGCGCTGACCGAAGGAAAATACTTCGTAAATGCTGCTTTTCTGACCTGCCTGGAGGATTCTACCTCGAGGATCCCGTTCTGAATCCGGATGTTGTTTTGCAGGGCCAATTGCTTGCATTGATCCAGGGTATAAACATTCTGGCCATGGGTGACCATCGTAAACCCTGTGATTATAGCAACCGAAACAATGGCACTCTTAAATGAGACACCCGAACCCTTAATGCGGTTTGTCATCGGCCGGTCTTCATGCTTGTACAAGGTCCAGTAAAGAACAGGTAAAATATAAAGGGTGAGAAACATGGCGACGATAAGCCCGAAACATATCACAGTTCCCAGCGGCCCCCAAAGCAACGACCTGCTGATGATCATCGGAATAACACCTACTGCTGCCGCTGCTGAAGTTAAAAATATGGGACGCATCCTTCGCTTACCTGCTGCCAACGCCGATTCATAAACCGTCATCCTTTGTGATTTCCTCAAATCGATCAGATAATCGATCAGGATGATTCCGTTTCTGACCACCAATCCGCAAAGGCTGGTTATCCCCAGAAAAGAAGTCAGACTGAACGGGTATCCCATCAGATACAGTCCGATTGCTGCGCCGGGCAGCGTCAGGAGCATGGCCGACATGATAAGCAGTGCACGTCTGGTTTTTTTAAATTGCACTAAAAGGATGAAGAAGATAATTACGATACTTATTGCCAACGCATAGGTCATTGGCGTGAAAACCTCTGCCTGTCCTTCATATTCTCCTCCGTAGCTGATCGTAGTTCCCTCTGGCAGCTTCAGTCCGTCGATCCGGGGTTTTAGTTCGTTAAACACGGAGGATGCCACAACTTTACTATCGTTATCAACCATGATGGTCAGGGTGCGCACACCGTTGCGGTGTACGATTGTTCCTTCGTTCCAATCAGGCGTGAATGTGGAGAACGATCGCAACGGAATTGCCTTCAGGCTTACCGGCGAAGTTATATATTGGTCCTCGAGAACGTGTATGTCCTTAGGCCCTTTTGTCTCCTGCGTCAGCATCACTTCAACGGGATAGTCATCCTCCCAGATTGTCGTAAGGGGGATACCGTCGAGCCCGACCATGAGAGAGGTCGCGATGAAACCCTTACTATAACCCAGACGATTGGCTTTATCGCGATCAAGGTTCACGGTAATTCCGGTTCTCTTTTGATCCCAATCATCATGAATCCAGGTAATATGTTTGTTTTTTTTCAGTATTTCATGTATTTGTTCCTGAACCAACCTGATATCCCTGATCGAATCGGATGATATCCTGATCTCGATTGCTTCTTTATTGGGTTGCAGGGCAAGTTCCTTCATCTTAACATGGGCGTCGGTGAAATATTCTGCATATTTTTCGCCGTATTCCGCGATAACCTCGATGGTTGCTTTATTCGATACCGTATTCACCAGGAGCTGTCCGAAATTGGTTGCGGGCATTTGTGGTGCATAAACAGTATGAAACCGGGGGGAACTGGTACCAATAAAGCTGGTGACGTTGGTGACCCGTTTATCCTTTTTCAGAATAACAGCCATGGAATCGACGACTTCTGCTGTTCGCTCCAGAGAAGCCCCGGAGGGCAGGTAAATTTCGACAGGAAACTGGTTTCTTTCAACCGTCGGGAATATCTGCCGGTCCAATCCCGCTAAAAGAAATAGCGCTAAGAGAACAGAAATTATTCCGGTTCCAATGGTTATCCATGGATGTTTAAATGCTTTTTCGAGCGATTTATCATATGCATTTTGCAGGAGTTCCAGAAAGGATTTTTTCGAGGAGGCCGGATTGGTTCTTTTTAACCCTTTTTTGATAAAACTGTAGTTCAAATAGGGCACTAAAAACACGGCGACCAGGATTGAAACTGTCAGGGCGACTCCCACGACAACAGGTATGGTTTCGGTAAATTCACCGGCAGCGCCTGTCAGAAACAGGTTTAGCGGGAAATAGGCCGCGAAAATGGCTAAGGTAGCTGTAACGATCGGTGTAAACAATTCACGTGCGCTGGCAATGGCGGTATGCCAGGGGGAGCCGCCCCTGTCGAGCCGGGTTACATGGTTGTCGATGATCACAATGGAATTGTCCACGATCATCCCCAGAACAACGATCAGTGTTGCCAGTGAGACGGTGTGAAGTTCGATATGGAGTGCGTACAGAATGCCCATGGTGACCAGAACAGAGACCGGAATGGTCACGGCAGCCACAGAGGAGATCCTGAAAGGCAACAGGATCATGGTGACCAGAATGACTGCAACAATGGCAATCAAAAACTCCTTCATGAAGTTGCTGATCGAATCCTGGACATATTTTGGCAACTCGGATATTTTCGACACGGTTATCTCTTTCGGGCACCCCTTTTCAAACCGTTTCAATGCCACTTCTACATCTTTACCAAACTGAACAATATTATTCCCCGGTTGCATTTCCAGTGAAACCAGCACAGTTTTCATCCCGTTCTGCCTGATATAATTATCGGGATCCGCCAGTTTGCGTTCAATTGTTGCAATGTCTTTAAGCCGAATCACATTACCGGCAGGATCTGCGTAAACAATTTGTTCGGCCAGATCGTTTTCGGAGGCAAAGCTGGCCGGCAGATGCACTGCCAGTTCGTGTTTGCCATCTTTAAGTACCCCGGCGTAATTTACCATCCCGTTCAGTTGATATGACCCGAGCAACGAAATCGTTTTGATGCTGTACTCGTTCAGAAGTTCTGGTTTGACATTGACAAAGATTTTTTCCTTTTGGATTCCATACCGTCGAATTTTGGAAGTAGTAGGTATTTTTCGGCATTCTGCCTCAAGCCTTTTTACTTGTTCTTCAAGGTCTTTATAACTTTTTGATTCGGAGGAGAGGGTGATCAGAATTGCCGAGGTATCCCCAAAATCAGAATTCGCAATCAATGCCAATACCCCTGAAGGAAGTTTCATTTTCAATTCGTTGAGCCCATGTCTGATCTTTGACCAAAATTGATCGGAGTTGGTCACCTGGTCGGTCAGTTCAACAAATATGTACATGATTCCTTCCTTCGAAAGCGAATAGGTTTTTTCCTTGTTTACCTCCTGATAGCTGTAGATATAGTTCTCAACCACCCGGGTCAGTTGTTCTTCGACCTCGGCCGATGTTGCACCGGGATAAATTCCAACTATAACGCCCTGTCGGATCGTGAACTGGGGATATTCATTGCGCGGCATACGAATCAGTGCAATCACACCCGTTATCATCAGAACCAGTACAACCAGAATGACGATCGTATGATTACGCATGCATGCCGCGATAAAATCAATTTTTCCGCGTTTCATCTCAAATTTCAATTAGACTGTTATCAGATAGTTTTTCAATACCGCTAGTAACGATCGTTTGTCCAACAGTAAGTCCCCCGATGATTTCAATGCCTGCACTACGGAATTGACCGACCCGGACAATTTGTTTTTTCACTCTTGACCGATCCGGAGTGACGATAAATACATAAAGATTTCCTTCACGGTCCTTGCTAACCGATTGATAAGGAATGACCAGGACTTCGGATTCAGAGTCAGGCGAAAGGGAAACATCGCAGACCATGCCTGGTTTTAGAAGGTGATGGGGATTATCTACCTGGATCTTAATCGTATAGGTCCTCGAAATAAGATCGGCAACCGGACTGATACTGGTTACCTTTCCTTCAAAAAGTTTTCCGCCTGCAGCCAGCACGGATATGCCGGCTTTTCTGCCTTTCTCTATTTTGTTGACCTCATTTTCAGGAACAGCAATCCTGATAAACACCTGGTCGATGTTTACCAGTTCAATCGCTGCACCCGCAAGGCTTAGTGATAGCTGCCCGGGTTCGATATTTCTCCGTCCGACGACCCCGCTGATGGGAGCCGATAATTTGCACTTTTCAAGATTATTCTTTGCCAGATCGAGTGAAGAGGTTGCCTGTTCGAGGTTCGTTTTCATTTCGACCCATTTTATCTCGGGGAGTGTGCCCTCCTCGTGAACCTGCTTCAAACGGTCGTAAGCATCTTTTGCCTGGTTGTATTTTGCAAGGGCTGTCGAATAAATATTTCTTAAATCGGAACCGTCCAACGTCGCCAGGAGTTGACCTTTTTTTACCGGATCCCCTGCATCGACCTTTACGCTTTCGATCATTCCCGTAACCTGGAAGTTGAGGGGAATGGTCTGTAATGCCTCAACAGTACCGCTGTATTTCAGTTGACTTGCACCGGATGCAGTAATAACCTGCGCTACCCCTACTTTTATTTTATCAGTAGCCGGTGATTTAAGACTGGGTTCCTGGCTGCATCCTGTTAAAAGAAGGATGAGAAAAGCCAGATAATAAATGCTATTTATCTTCATGGTTGTTGTTAATTTAAAACATACTAAACGTACGGTATGTTAATGATTTAATTTGTTTAGAAATGATTTTTTTGATTTCTGATTATCGTTTCAGGAGTAAATAAAATTGATTCATTTGCAATTGAAAAGTCTCAATTGCATCGGACGGGGAACTGCGGGCAATGAGATTGGTAGCGATTCCCACGGCAATACTTAATAAATTAAGGGCCATGACCTGGGTATCAATATCATTTCGTATTTCGCCGATTTCAACCGCGTGGTCTAAAATCTTTTTAATTCGGGTTGTCTCAACACTGAAGAGTTGTACATTGTCGTGGTCATAACCGGGATAGTGTCTGAAAGCGTCGATGATAAGCGAAAGATAATTTACAGGGACGAATTGCTGGGGTTCAATCCGGATGGCATCAACAATTTGCCTTGCGTGTTCCACATTTTCACGGATAAATTCTGCAAGGGTGATATCCGGTTTCAGATTGCCAATTGCAGATATTCTCAGATACTTGTCGATAACAGCCTTGAACAATTCCTCTTTATTCAGGAAGTGGTGGTATAAGGCTCCTTTGGTAAATCCGATGGCCTTACTGATATCGCTGATTGAAACGGCTTCATAACTTTTTGTCAGAAAAAGACTGTAGGCCTGATCGATAATATACTCTTTGGTATCATTCATGTCGATACATACTGAACGTTCAGGATGCAAAAATACAACCTTTTTTAATGGCAAGGAAAAAATGTTCAGGAAAATAGGAAAATTTCAGAAAGGAGTTAAGTCGGGAATAACCGTAATAGTTGGATCAACGTGTTGCGTACCGCAATCGGACTTCCCTTTCCCGGTGTTTGTCCTTTATGAAAACAATCGTCCGTCCGTCGTCGAGCAAGACCGGATATTTATCTTCGAGAGAACCTGCCCGCAATTTTTCTTTTGGCACCGAGATGGGATGGTTTGAAACCTTCAGTCTGTTATCCACGATATCGGCAGTAGAAATATGTCGGTGATTTTTCATGGTAGCCGGTATTACATTAGTCGGTTAAAAGTAAGCTGGATTGGAAGAAAAAAACGAATCTGTGCGGCAATTTTATGAACAGATGGTGGTAATAACTTTTTTGGGGTGATCACCGTTCAATCATAGAAATGCATCCTGATGCAGGACAGACGATTTTACACAGATTGCAGCCGACACAATCCTCTTCTTTAATATTATAGGTGTTGTATGGTAATCCCTTTTCCAAAACGATGGCCTGATGGGATGTATCCTCGCAGGTTATATAACACAGACCACAATGGATACACAGGTCCTGGTTTATGGAGGCCACCACCTTGTAATTCAGATTGAGTTCTTCCCACCGGGTGATCTTCGGGACCGACAATCCCCTGAAATCAGAGATCTGCTGATATCCTTTTTCATCCATCCAATCATCAAGTCCTTCGCAGAGATCCTCAATGATCCTGAATCCCCCCAACATGGCTGCCGTACAAATCTGAACGCCGGAGGCCCCGAGCAGGAAAAACTCAACGGCATCACGCCAGGTGGCGATACCGCCGATACCCGACAGCAGAAGATGACTCGTAACCGGATCCTGCGCCAGTGTTGTGAGGAATTTCAGGGCAACGGGTTTCACGGCCGGGCCGCAATATCCGCCAAATGTAGAACATCCGCTTACAATTGGGTTAGGAACCAGGGTTTCGAGGTCGATGCCCGTAACCGATTGGATGGTATTGATCAAAGAGATCCCGCCGGACCCTGCTTCGGCAACCGCTCTTCCTACGGGTACAACGGAATGAACGTTGGGAGTGAGTTTTGTGATCACGGGAATTTCAGCCACTTCCATAACCCATTCAACAATCATGCGTGCGATTTCAGGATCCTGACCAACGGCGGCGCCCATACCCCGTTCGACCATACCATGCGGGCAGCCAAAATTCAGTTCCAGTCCGTGCGCTCCTGTATCCTGAGTTCTTTTCACCAGGTCATGCCAGCTTTCCCTGTGGTTGTCGGCCATAAGCGAAACCACCATTGCACGGTCAGGGAACAATTTCAGCACTTCTTTGATTTCAGCAAGGTTAATTTCGACCGGTCGGTCAGAGATCAGTTCGATATTGTTAATCCCGGCTATTTTTCTGCCACTGTAATTCAGGCTGGAATACCTGGATGAAACATTCTGGACCGGAGTCCCGATGGTCTTCCACACGACACCTCCCCAGCCAGCCTCAAAAGCCCGCAGAACATTGATCTTTTTATCGGTCGGAGGTCCGGAAGCAAGCCAAAAGGGGTTCGGTGATTTAATACCTAAAAAATTGATAATAAGATCTGCCATATGTCTATTAGTTTTTCTTGAGATACGTTAAAATTGTCATAGCTGCCTCTTTTCCTTGCTGTACGGCATGCACCACTTCTTTTCCCCCGTTCACCACATCGCCTCCCGCAAAAACTCCGGGTATGCTGGTCTCAAATCCCGGGCCGGTAAGGATTCTGCCATGTATGTTTTGAAGTGATGATTTCCCGATCCAGTCGGTATACGGCACCTGTCCTGTTGCTTTGATGACCATATCGGCTTCAACGGAGAAGGTCTCCCCCGTGATGACAGGTTTCGGACGGTTGTCATCATCCTGATCTTCAAGTTTGATCCGGTCGCAGATCAGGCTTGTTACCCTTCCATCCTTCCCCAAAATCTCCCGGGGACTGGCAAGCCACTGAACCCTGCAACCATCCAGCCTGGCAAGATTCAACTCCCGGTCGGAACAAGGTTTTTCCTGAATGGATCTGCGGTACACCAGCGTGACTTCATCAGCCCCCAATCGCTTGGCCTGGGTTGCTGCATCAATGGCTGTCATTCCCATCCCAATTACGACCACTTTATCTCCTACGGGCACTTTACTGAATTCTCCCGTTCTGATCCTGCTGATAAAGCCAATTGCATCAATCACTCCATCGAGGTGTTCGCCGGGAATCCCCAAAGGACGCGTTTTCCCAAGACCGATGCTAAGGAATACCGCATCAAAACCGGCTGTAAGATCTTCAAGAAAGAAATCACGACCCAGTTCTTTCTCGAGCTGAAGCCCGATTCCCCCAACCGAAAGAATGTAATCAACTTCATCCCGGCACGATTCCGGAGTGACCTTATAGGCTGCGATCCCATAAGTCAGAAGACCACCCGGCCGTTTTTCCTTTTCAAAAATGGTCACGTGTACGCCCTGCACGGCCAAAGAATGGGCGCAGGCAAGTCCTGCAGGGCCCGATCCCACCACGGCGACTTTTTTATCAAGAAAGCAATTGGGATTAAACAAGTTCCATTTCTCCTTTAAAGCTTTTTCTGTTGAAAACCTTTGCAATCTGGCGATTGGCACGGAACGTTCTTTCTGAAGCTGATGCACGCATACGCCTTCACAGAGCCGCTCAACCGGACATACCTTTGAACATGCTAATCCCAGAATATTTGAGGTAAAAACGGTCCGGGCCGATCCCTTAATATTCCCGGTCACAATCTGACGGATGAACTTAGGGATATCAATGTGTGTCGGACAAAACCGGGCACAAGGAGCATCATAGCAATTAAGACAACGGCTTGCTTCCATAATCGCCGCATCAGCACACCGGAAGGGAGGATTGATGTCGGAAAAATTCCTGGACAATTCTTCTTTTGACAGACGGTGACTTTGTACAGACATGTTTGATGGTTTTACTGGATGAACCTGTTTCTATGGTTATAACAGATATAACAGACCTGATAAAAATAGCTTTTAATAATGCAACCATTCAAAATTATAAATTCATCCGGATATTTCACCGATTCCCTTCAGGTATTCACCGGATCATTGCTTCAGACTATCGATAAAACTTTTACAACTGATAACATCCGATTTAAATTTGTTGCATCAATCAAAAACAAAACAGCAAATGAAAACAATCATCAACATCCCGGCTCTGATATTAAGCGCATTATTTCTTTTCCTGACCGGAACGAAGATGGCCACGGCCGAAGGGTTATCAAGAGACCTGAACCGTGAATCGGAAATCATCACAATTGGCATTCTGGCCCCGGTAACACCTTCAGAAGCTTATTTCGAGGAAGTGTCGGCAGCGTTTGATTACAGCTCATTGGTCGGCCTGCTTACGCCGGAAATGCCCGCTTCCGCTTCCTTTGAAGATTTCCCTGCTGAAACCCCGATGTTGAATGACCTTGCTCCGGTGATTCCGCAGGAAGCGAGCTTCGAAGAAATTCCTTCGACGATTGACATCGATAACCAGTTGCTTGCACCAGTTACACCCCGTTTTGCCGAATTCTGATACCCCCAACATATAGTTCCCAATGTTTTCCGGAAGGCTGTCTGAAAATTTGAAGACAGCCTTCTTTTTTAAAAGGTTTTCTTGACAATGAACGCATTTTGAAGTATATTGCGTAATAAAAAACAGGTTTATGAAGACACGCATGATAGTTTCCATTTTGACCGTTGGAATTGTCTCCGCGGTTCTATTGTTTTCCTGCTCTAAAATCAGCGAACTGGCCTCCGTCAACATCACCTATTCACTGCCCAGGACTAACTTCACGTACACCCCATCTACGCTGAAATCAAGTGAAGAGATCATGTACCAGGAATTTGTAAAAATCAATGTGGACAGTTTGCTTAGCGCCAATGGAATCTCCAGCGGTTCTGTCGAAGATCCCAGTTTCACCAAATTCTCCATCACGATCACCCTTCCGGCCGATGCCAATTTTGCCTGGCTTCAGTCAGCCCGTGCAGTGGTTGCCGACAATGCCAACTACACTTCTGCTGTTCAGATCGGAAGTGTAATCAATGCCGGTGGAACCGGAAGGACGGTGGTTCTTACTGTAAATAACGACAAGATCCCCTTTACCAACCAGGGTTTCTATCTCCGGATCTACGCAACACTGACCGGACCGGTACCCTACACATGGATTCAGATGTATTTTGATTCCGAGTTGAAAATGACGCTGAAACCCTTATAATTGAGGGTATTTACTGAATTTGACCGGGCAATTCTTACCAGATGGGAGTTTGGATTGTGATGCTTGGTTTTAAAAATCAGCACCGGATTTGTTGAATCTCATCTTGTAGAACTGATTAAGGAAATCACCAGAATTCTTGTTATTTGTTTTTGGGCTGACTTGTTCAGGCCCCCGCTAAATGCATGTTTTACCATGTGTCGTGAAGATTTTGTAATTTTGAAGGATCAAAAACAATTGGTTATGTGGAAAATTGGATCCCTTCTGTTCTTATGCCTGCAGGTTTCGGGCATCATATTCGGGCAGGAAATTGCGCAATGGCGCGGGCCTAATCGCGACGGTATTTATCCCGGGACCGGTTTATTGAAAAGCTGGCCTGAATCGGGGCCTAAACTACTTTGGCATTTCGGTGAACTCGGAGAAGGCCACGCTTCAGCCGCTATCTCCGGGAACAGCGTTTATACAACCGGCGAGATCAACGGAATAGGATATCTGTTTTCATTTGACCTGGATGGGAAGCTGAAATGGAAAATACCCTATGGGGAGGAGTGGACCGAAAGTTGGCCCGGGGTCAGGAGTACGCCCCTGATCGTTGATGGGAAAATTTATTTGCTGAGCGGGATGGGAAAACTGGTTTGCCGGAGCGCCGACCATGGGAATCTCATCTGGACGGTGGATGTTTTAAAAGAGTACGACGGACCCAATATCAGATGGGGTATTACCGAAAATCTGTTAATTGACGGCAACAAGTTGTTTTGTACCGTTGGGGGGAAGGTCAACAATATCGTCGCCCTCGATAAAAATTCCGGGAAGTTAATCTGGAAGAGTTCCGCGAAGGGGGAGGAGAGCGCTTACTGTTCTCCGGCATTGATCATGCATTCAGGCCGGAAATTTCTTGTGACCCATACAGCCGGTTCCATTCTGGGTCTTGATGCCGAAACAGGCCGGTTAATCTGGAGTGTTGAACAGCCCAATAAGTATTCAGTTCATGCCAATACACCCTTTTACCACGATGGACATATTTATTGTGT
Organism: Alphaproteobacteria bacterium; assembly: GCA_009928665.1. Lineage (GTDB taxonomy): Bacteria > Bacteroidota > Bacteroidia > Bacteroidales > FEN-979 > CAIVAT01. The sequence goes on along the minus strand of SACF01000022.1, from coordinate 41,993 downwards.
ATCGGGATATGGGAAAGGGGGAGTTTTGCTGAGACTTTCGCCCGACGGAAGCGCCGTGCAGGAAATCTGGCGCAACACTTCACTGGATAACCGCATGGGCGGATTCGTTTTCATGAATGGTAAGATTTTCGGTTCTGATGACTCCAACAAGGCCTGGTTCTGCGTTGATTGGAAAACAGGCGTGGATATGTACAGTGATAAGATCACGGGTCGTGGTAATATCATTACGGCCGACGGAATGCTTTATTTATACGGCGAGAACGGGGAAGTTGTATTGGCAAAACCGGGTCAAAACGATTTTAAAAAGATAAGTTCTTTCAAGGTACCTTACGGTGAAGCACAACATTGGGCCCATCTGGTCATCCACAACGGCAGGCTCTATGTTCGTCATGGAAACGCGTTAATGGTTTATGATATTTCACAATGATAACTATGAAAAACGGTTGGTTAATAATAACCCTTCTTACAATTTTTCAAACTGCATGGTCCCAGGTTCCGGCACAGTGGAGGGGAGCTGATCGCAGCGGGATTTATCCCGAAACCGGTTTGCTGACAGAATGGCCGGCAACAGGTCCGGACCTGTTGTGGTCAGTCGACGGGATAGGAACGGGTTATTCCTCTGCAGTTTCAGATGGCAAGGTAATTTGTGTTACCGGGATGGTAGACGAAAAGGATGTCATCACTGCTTTGAATCTGGATGGTTCCGTTCGGTGGAAGGTGCCTTTCGGCCCTTCCTGGTCGAAGTCATTTCCCGATGCGAGATGCACTCCAACGATTGACGGGGACCGGGTTTATGTAGTCAGCGGTTCAGGAGTCCTTGCCTGTCTTAATGTAGGGGATGGAGCCATCATCTGGTCTTTCGACGGGGTAAAACGTTTCGAAGGGCTTTACGGGGAGTGGGGTGTCTGTGAATCGTTGCTGGTTACCGGAGATATGGTGATTTACACGCCGGCGGGAATGAAGACCACCCTGGTCGCATTAAACAAAAAAACCGGTGAGACCTTATGGGAATCTGGCACCCTAAACGACAGCAGCGCCTATGTATCACCCCGATTGATCCATTTTGGCGGGAAAGATATTATTCTTACCGTGATTAACAAGTACCTGGCAGGGGTTGAGCTTCAGACCGGGAAGATTCTGTGGACCTACAACTATTCGGCACTGGCTCCTGAAAAGGGGTTGAAGGTATGGCCTGGCGCTCCCAAGACCAATACCATCACACCGCTGTTTGATAATGGCAATATTTACATTACCGGGGGATACGATCATGTAGGAGCCCTGTTTAAAATATCGGACAATGCCTCGGCTATTTCCCTAATATGGACTGATACGGTACTGGATTGTCATCATGGTGGCGTGGTTAAATCAGGTAATTATATCTATGGCTCTAACTGGATCAATAATGGTATGGGAAACTGGTGCTGTATTGACTGGGCCACAGGTAAAAAAATGTATGAGCAAAAATGGTTTAACAAAGGACCGATTATCGGAGCCGATGGAATGTTATACTGTCAGGATGAAAAATCAGGAAATATAGGATTGGTAAGACCTACCCCCGAAAAATTTGATCTTATCAGTTCTTTCAAAATTACCCTGGGGAAAGGCCCTTACTGGGCCCATCCTTCCATTTACGGCGGCAGGCTTTATGTTAGACACGGGGATGTATTAATGGCTTTTGATATTGCAAAGAAATAAGATTCGCGTTCTGTCGCGCCTGAAATCAATTGCTTGATTCCAAATCATACGGTAAAAAATCGACTTCATCGACATTAGGCCCGGGATGGTCAAAAAAGTTCGTGTCATGCTCCTGAGAACTCTAATTTTACAAATAAAAAAATGAACTATTTCCGTTATGCCATTTTGCTAAGCCTGCTGACCCTGATCAATTCGTTACTTGTTGCACAGTCTTTATACCAGTTCCGCGGACCGGATCGCACCGGTATCTACCCGGGGGAACATTTGCTCAAACAATGGCCTGCCGAAGGCCCCCCGTTGCTCTGGCAGGCAACAGGTGCCGGGAATGGGTTCAGCACTCCGGTCAGCAATGGGAAATTAGTTTATGTTGCCGGGGAAAAAGACAGTACCGGGTATATTTTTGCTTTTGATAATAAGGGGGTTTTAAAGTGGAAAAAGGAAACCGGTCGTGAATGGATCGAAAATTTTCCCGGCCCGCGTTCGACGGTAACGATCGTGAGGGATCTGCTCTATTATTGTTCCAGCATGGGCAAAATAATCTGCCTGGATGCTGCGAACGGTGAATCAAAATGGGTGGTCGATCTACTAAAGGATTTACATGGTATCAACATCAGGTTCGGATATACCGAATCGCTGCTGGTTGACGGGAATGTGCTTTTTTGTTCACCGGGCGGACCGGATACCAATATTGTCGCGCTGAACCGGTTAAACGGATCACTAATCTGGAAATCAAAAGCCATGGGTGATTCTGCTGCTTATTGTTCACCAATCATGATTCACCAGGGAGTGAAAAAAATCCTCACCACGTTATCGATCCATCATCTGTTGGGGATCGATGCTTCCGACGGAAAATTGTTATGGTCACAGAAAATAGATCGTCAGGGTGATATTCATTGTAATGTTCCATGGTTTGAGGATGGTGATCTTTATATCAATGATCGCGGGGGGAATGGTCTTCTTAAGTTGTCACTCACAGCGGCTGGAGATTCTGTAAAAGAGGTCTGGCGAAATTTCAAGGCTGGAAATGTGCAAAGCGGGTTCATTAAACTTGGGAACCATCTTTATGGATCCCGTTACCGTCCGGCGCGGTTCGAGAGCATTGATGCCACAACAGGACAGGTCGCCGATACCTTGAAATTCAGCGTCGGCTCCACTATTTATGCCGACGGGATGTTTTACTGCTATGGTGAAGATGGTACGATGGGACTTATCAGTGATGACCAGGGGAAGCTGTCGTTGGTGAGTTCCTTTAAAATCACAGAAGGAACGAATGAACATTTTGCCCATCCTTCAATCCGGGATGGCGTCATGTATGTTCGTCATGGCGATGTTTTAATGGCGTTCGATATCCGAAGACAGGAGGAATGATTGATGATATTTCCGCTAAATACAAATATACCGATCTCTTTACGGCCAGGTGACTAAAACAATGAACAGGACAAAATGGGACGATGGTCGATTCTTCTTCCGCTAATCATTTTTTTTCTGGGAACGGGTGTGATCCTGTTCTGGCTTTTCCATGACCCGGTTGCGGATTACATCCCGTCACTTCCGGGAATGGATCACCGGGGAACGGGCGTGAAAACGGCGGAGGAGGTGAAAATCGGAGCGCTGTTCACCTTTTTCAGATCCTCTGTAGAAAAGACCGGAACCAGTTGGCCCCGGTTTCGCGGACGTGATTTTGATAACATAAACAAAGAACCGGTAAAACTGATCGATTCCTGGGGGGAAAAGGGCCCTGATATTTTATGGAAGGTGGAACTGGGGGAGGGGCACGCCGCGCCGGCAGTTTATAACGGCAGGGTATATGTGCTTGATTATGATGAAAAGAAACGGGAGGATGCATTGCGTTGTTTTTCTTTGACCACCGGGGAGGAATTGTGGAGGCGGGCTTACGGAGTCAGGTTAAAGCGCAATCACGGGTTGTCGCGGACCATTCCGGCGGTGACAGACCGGTATGTCGTCACGATCGGACCAAAATGCCAGGTGATGTGTTGTGACCGGATCACCGGGGACTTTTTGTGGGGAGTGGACCTGATAAAAGAGTACGGAACAGAAGTTCCCTTCTGGTACACGGGACAATGTCCGTTGGTCGACAACGACACGGCTATAATTGCCGTCGGAGGTCGTTCGTTATTCATTGCGGTTGATTGCAAGACCGGAAAAAAGGTTTGGGAAACCCCGAATCCCCGCAAATGGAAGATGTCGCACGCATCGGTGATGCCCATGACTTTGAACGGGAAAAGGAGTTATGTTTACTTTGCCGTGGGAGGAATCTGTGGAATTTCGGCATCGGCACCCGACCGGGGCGCTATACTGTGGGAATCTACCGAATTTTCTCCGTCAGTCATTGCCCCCTCTCCGGTGATCATCGGAAATGGGTATATCTTTATCACGGCAGGTTACGGAGCGGGATCTGCATTGCTTCAGGTAAAAAGCGCAGGAAATTCAGGGCCCGGCAGGTTTGCAGTATCGGTGTTACAAAAATACAGACCCTCCGAGGGACTGGCATCAGAACAGCAAACGCCTGTTTATCTAAATGGTTATCTTTATGGAATTCTGCCCAAAGATGCCGGTAATTTGCGGAACCAGTTTGTAGTCGTTAAAGCAACCGAATGCCGGAACATTATCACTTCCAGCGGGAAAAGTGACCGTTACGGCCTCGGCCCCTTTATTTTTGCCGATGGAAAGTTCTTTATCCTCAATGACGATGGAGAAATGACCATTGCCATGGTGACTCCAAAAGAGTTCAAGGTCCTTGACCGGGCAAGGATCATCGATGGCCAGGACTCCTGGGGGCCTGTTGCGCTCACAGGGGGTTATATGTTGATCCGGGATTCAAAAACGATGGTATGCCTGAACATGAAAGCCCGATAAATGATCCGTTAATAATTCAAATGGATGAAAAGTAAAATTATCATAATTGCCGCCATCGTGATGCTCATTGCAATCATGGGATATATGGCATGGGATCTGTTTTTATCAGCGCCTCCGGAAGCAAAAAATCCATGGGAATATAAGCTGGGCGATTTAAAACGGGTCGACTCGTCTATTCTGAATTACACCGAGATGAAACCGTTTAAACCTGAAATGGAGGAGGTACACGGGGTGGATGTAGATTCGTCGGGAACGATTTACGTTGTGGGAAAGAACCGTGTTGAAATTTTCAGCCGGGACGGGAACCTGAAAAATTCATTTCCGATAAGCGGTATCGGAACCTGTATTACAATGAGAAATCAGTTGATTTATGTAGGAATTCTTGATCACATTGAATTATTTAACATAAGTGGTGACCGGATCAAAAGGTGGAAACGAACCGCCCCGGGATCGGTTATTACCAGTATTGCGGTCAACGGGAACGATGTTTTTCTGGCCGATGCCGGTAACAAAATGGTTTACAGATATACTGCAGCGGGAAAATTGCTAAACAGGATCGGACAAAAGGATACCGTGCAGAATATCCCCGGGTTTGTGATACCAAGCCCATATTTTGACCTCGCCATTGGAAAGGATCGTACACTTTGGATTGTTAATCCCGGCAGACATTCCTTTGAACATTACACCATGGAGGGACACCTTCTGAACTCGTGGGGTTCCGCTTCAAACAGCACAGCAGGTTTTTGCGGTTGCTGCAATCCGACAAACTTTGCCCTTCTGAATGACGGATCATTCGTAACCAGTGAAAAAGGGATTGAACGAATTAAAATATACTCGAACGAAGGAGTGTATCGGGAAATGGTTGCCACTCCTGAGATGTTCGCGGAAGGGGTCAAAGGGTTGGACCTGGCTGTGGATCCGCTAGGCAGGATCCTGGTTCTGGATCCGGCTGAAAATCAGGTGCGGGTTTTTGTAAGGAAGTAACAAAAAAGTTAGCTAATATCCGCTTTTATGCCAACACGACGTGTCTTTCTCCAGAACCTGATCCGAGGCGGGATTCTTGCCGGATTGGGGTTGCTGACCGGATCACTTGTTTTCCGGTCGCGGAAAGAGGGAACATGCCGGTTGAATATTTCCTGTAACGCCTGCAGCAAAAACGGAAGTTGTACACTGGTTCCGGCGTTTGAAACACGACAGTTTGTCTGGCAACTCGACCCCGCTAAATGTATCCAGTGTGGACGTTGTGCCACCGAGTGTGTACGCACGCCTTCGGCAGTGAAATGTGTGCATGTTTACGCCATGTGTGGCTATTGCGATTTATGTGGCGGATACTTCAAACCCGACACCAAAACCCTGAACACGGGCGCTGAAAATCAACTGTGTCCGACCAGCGCAATTAAACGGAGTTTTATCGAGGACCCCTTCTTTGAATATACCATTGATGAAAATCTTTGCATAGGTTGTGGCAAATGTGTCAAGGGTTGCGGGGCTTTCGGGAACGGATCCCTTCAGCTTCAGATTCGCCACCATATTTGTGATAATTGTAATGAATGTGCCATTGCGCGTAAGTGCCCGGCCGGAGCCTTCAGCCGGGTACCAGCAACGAGTCCATACCTACTCAGGGGATTTGGGAAACAGCCATTGTCGGGGGACAAACCGGGAGGACCGGAATCTTTTTAATTATCAAATAAGAAAATGCACATTCGCAGACATTAAATATTTGATTTGACAACATGTTCAGGAAAAACAGGGAGTTCTGGTTACTTTTATTGCTGATGCTGTTGGCAGGTAGTTCCTTTGCCATCCAGCGGTTCCCGCGACCGGAATTTGAGACCGGGTACCAGCAACCTGAAACTATGCTCCCCGGACCGCGGGCTGAGATCATGGCCGTGGTTGATCTTTCCGTTCTGATACTGGCCTTGTCGGCCGTATCATGGATGGTGTTAAAAAAGCGATCGCGAAAAGGTGTCTTTTGGGTTTCGATGTTTTCCCTGGTCTATTTTGGATTTTACCGTGAAGGCTGTATTTGTGCGGTCGGGTCTGTTCAGAATGTAACCCTTGCCTTGTTTGATCCGACCTATCCTATACCGCTGACAGTTTTAGCCTTCTTTATTATTCCGCTTATATTCACGCTGTTCTTTGGGAGGACCTTTTGTGCGGGAGTATGTCCTTTCGGCGCAATGCAGGACCTTGTGGCTTTCAGACCCAAAACGATCAATTCAAAGGTTGATGCCGCGTTGGGGATGATGCCCTATTTGTACCTTGGATTGGCCGTGCTTTTCGCTGCTACGGGTACCGATTTTATTATTTGCAGGTACGATCCGTTTGTCGGGATTTTCAGGATCAACGCCAGTTTTTCAATGTTACTATTTGCCGCGATTTTATTGTTAACCGGAATTTTCATCGCCAGGCCTTACTGCAGGTATTTATGTCCCTACGGTGTTCTTCTGAACTGGATCAGCCGGTTTTCATATCGTCACATGACCATAACTCCGGCCGAATGCATCAACTGTCGGCTCTGTGAGAATTCGTGCCCATGCGGCGCCATAAAAATCCCGAACTCCGTGAAATATGCCGAAACCAGACGCCGACGGGTACGGAAACTGATGTTTATTACCTTGCTAATTCCCTTTCTGATGGTTGGGGGAGGATGGGCAGGAAGCAGATTGCAAGAGACATTTGCAGGTGTCAACCGGACCGTAAAGCTCGCAAAAGAACTTCTGGTTTCAGATCAAAACGGACAAGACAACGAATCGTTTGAGATAAAAGCATTCAGATCATCGGGGAAACCGCTGACAGAGGTTTATCAGGAAGCACGAATTATTCTTCATAGATTTTTAATCGGAGGATGGATATTGGGGGCGTTTTTGGGATTAACGACCGGTTTGATGGTTGCAGGAAAGTTGTTGGAAAATCATCAATCGGACTATGTTCCTGATAAAGGTGCCTGTTTGAGTTGCGCAAGATGTACGGATTATTGCCCCGTGATGGGAAATACCATGCCAACAGAATTGAATCATAAGGCTTGAAGAAATTGGAACTTATTATGTTTTTAAAACAGCATCACTTTCAAAACGGGCTGGAATCAACAGCCAGCCAGTCAAGTGGAATTTTAAACCCGGGATTCAAAAAGATGAAATGATCGATGGATAAACTTCCTGATAAATCCCCTGACCGCACCATCAGGTCATTGCACATCACGGCTTTCGCAGGCTCTGTTTTTGCATTGATCCTCAGTGTGATGTTGATCTTAAATTATCTGCAGATGAAGCGGATTGATCCGCTGAATTCACGCACCCTGATCTTACTGAATGAGCGGCTGAATACCAACCCTGAAGATGAAACGTTGCGTGAGGAGATCCGCAGCCTTGATCTGCTGGCACGGAAGGCATTTTTCACGAGCCAGTGGCAGATCAGAATTGGAGGATACCTGTTGCTGATAAGTGGTTTGGTAGTTGTAATATCCCTGAAAGCAACCGATTTTATTGTAAAGATTTCACCCGATGAACCTGGGCGGAAGAAATTGGATTTTTGGGAACAGCAGTCTGCAAGCCGGAAGTGGATTGCAGGGGCTGGTGTTGTGATGATTTGTTCCGCTTTGATCCTCGCTTTTATGACCGATCATGAGCTGGGAAGAGATCTGGAACATGCTTTAAGCGGAGCTGTTGCGGCAAAAGGTGAACCGGCAAATGCAAATGTCGGATCGGATAAGGCAAACCTGGAGAACGGGGCGGTCGAATTACCAACGGATGTTCCGGGTATGGTTGCCGATTCCGTTACACAGAGGGCGGATCAGCCATCAGGTTTCGCCGCAAATCCCGTGGGATTCCCGACCCAGGCCGAAATCCGGAAAAATTTCCCCGGGTTCAGAGGTCCTGGTGGGATCGGAATAGATCATCATAAAAACATCCCGATTTCCTGGGACGGAAAATCAGGAAAAAACATTATTTGGAAAACCAAGATCCCGCTTCAAGGTTTTAATTCGCCCATTGTTTGGGGTGACAGAATCTTTTTATCGGGGGCCAATGAGACCCGGCGCGAAATTTACGGGATCGATGCCGGGAAAGGAACGATTTTATGGACTACGGTAATTGATAAAGTCCCCGGAAGTCCTGCCAAAGCGCCTGCGGTTAACAAAGAAACCGGTCAGGCTGCACCGGGCATGACCACCGACGGACGGCGGATTTATGCCATCTTTGCCAATGGTGACATTGCTGCCCTGAATTTTGAAGGGAAGATCGTCTGGGTTAAAAACCTGGGCGTTCCCTCCAATCACTACGGGCACTCCTCTTCCCTGATCATGTATAAAGACCGGGTGATTGTGCAGTATGATCAACGCGGAAGCGCCGCCGTGATGGCATTGGCCGGACCAACCGGCGATGTGATCTGGAAAACCCAGAGGGCTGTCAAGGTTTCATGGGCTTCGCCGGTTCTGGTTCATACCGGAACAAGGATGGAACTGATCCTGGCGGCCGAACCGTTCATTGCTGCTTACGATCCTGAAAACGGGAAGGAATTGTGGAGAACGGATTGCATCAACGGCGAAGTCGGGCCTTCGGTTGCCTATGCCGACGGAAGGGTCTTTTCCGTTAATGAATATTCGAAGCTTACGGCAATCCAATTAGGTGAACAGCCCCGGATCCTCTGGGAAGATTCGGAGTACTTATCGGATGTTCCCAGCCCGGTAGCGACGACGCAATACCTGTTTCTGGCGACCAGTTACGGTACCGTCGTGTGCTACAATGTTATGAACGGGGAAAAATTCTGGGAACATGAATTTGATCAGACTATCTATTCGTCGCCCATGATGGCCGAAGGAAGAATATATCTGTTGGATAAGCTGGGCGTAATGTACATTTTTAATGCATCGGATAAATTTCAACTGATCGGACAACCCGCTCTGGGGGAGGGAACCTTTTGCACGCCGGCCTTTACCGATGGGCGAATCTATATCCGGGGGAACAATAATTTGTACTGCATTGGAAAATGAAAGGATTAAAAAAATTTACGATTCAAGGGTTGATAATGATGGATTATTTGCGAATGGAAATTTTCGGGATTAAGCGGTGAAGAAAGAGGAGATCATAGAAAAGGTTGATCTGATCGTAAGCAAGAGCGGAACATCGCCCGATAAGGTCATTCCGATCCTGCAGCGGATCCAGGAGGAATTTCATTATCTCCCCGAAGAAGCCATGAGACGGGTTTGCGAGATTACGGATATTAGATTGCAGGAAATACAAGGGATATCGACTTTTTATTCTCAGTTCAGACATAACCTGGCAGGGAAACACATGATCCATGTCTGTACCGGAACCGCCTGTCATGTAAAAGGGGCGCTTCAGGTTTATAATGCCTTCAGGAGGGAATTAAAGCTGGCGCCGGGAGAAGACACCGATCGCTCCTCGATTTTTTCCATCGAAAAAGTGGCATGTCTGGGTTGTTGTACCCTGGCCCCTGTAATTCGTATAGATGACATTACTTATGGTCATGTTATGCCTGAACAGGCCGGGGAGATCCTCGTCGATTTTCTTCGTCGCCCGCAACGTAAAGGTCCGGATTCAGAGTCGGGTTTAATTTCGGTCGGTAACATTCAGGGTGAAATTCGTATCGGACTGGGGTCCTGCTGTATTGCAAGCGGCAGCGCTGAAATCAAGGCCGAACTGGAACAAACCATTACCGAATCCGGGATTGTGGTCGATGTAAAGCAAGTGGGATGTGTAGGCGTTTGCCATCAGGTCCCGGTACTTGAAATCATCAAACCGGGCGAAAATCCCATGTTCTATTCCAAAATAAAGCCGGAAGAGGTCAAAGAGATTGTATTAAGTCATTTCAGACCGATTAACCCGGCAAACAGATTTCGGACCCGAATCCTTTCATTTTTTGAAAAGATCCTGAAGGACGGAGCTCCCGGTACGTTTGAAAGGTATCCTTCAGAACAGAGGGACTCGCCCCTGACATGTTTTCTGGAGCCCCAGTGCAGTATTGCAACGGAAAACCGGGGGGCTGTAAAACCCTGTGAACTCGACGAATACAGGAGGTCGGAGGGTTTTAATGCCTTAAAGAAGTGCCTGAAGTTGATGACTCCTCAGGAGGTGATCGATGAGATCACGGCAAGCGGTTTACGGGGACGCGGGGGAGCAGGATTCCCGACCGGTCGGAAGTGGCAAATGGTGCACGACCAGATCCATTTCCCGAAAGTCGTGATATGCAATGGTGATGAAGGAGATCCGGGGGCTTTCATGGACCGGATGTTGCTCGAATCATATCCTTTCAGGATCATCGAAGGGATGATTATTGCAGGTTATGCAACGGGCGCTTCCAGGGGAATTTTTTATATCCGGGCCGAATATCCCTTAGCCGTGCAACGAATCCGGGAAGCGATTGGTAAATGTTACGCGGAAGGGATTCTCGGTTCGAGGATCTATGATACGGATTTCTCATTTGATCTTGAGATTTTCGAAGGAGCCGGAGCCTTTGTATGTGGTGAAGAGACCGCATTGATCGCGTCGGTCGAAGGTCACCGCGGGATTCCAAGGCTCCGCCCCCCTTATCCGGCCGTGAAGGGTTTATCCGGGAATCCGACCCTGATCAACAACACGGAAACATTCGCGCTGGTTTCCTGGATTATCAGGAATGGTGCTGCCTCCTTTGCTTCCATTGGCACTGAGAAAAGTAAAGGTACCAAGGTTTTTGCCCTTGCCGGAAAGGTCAAACGGGGAGGATTGATCGAGGTTCCCATGGGGATTTCCATCCGGTCGATCGTGGAGGAGATCGGAGGTGGAATCGCTTCGGGATTGGGATTTAAAGCAGTCCAGATCGGGGGGCCTTCGGGGGGGTGTATTCCTGCCTCCCTGGCAGATCAGCCGATCGATTATGAAGCATTGAATAATGCCGGTGCGATGATGGGATCGGGAGGGATGATCGTGTTGGATGAATCGGATTGCATGGTTGATATGGCGCATTATTTTCTTTCATTTACGCAAAGCCAGAGTTGCGGACAATGCACTTTCTGCCGTATCGGAACCCGCAGGATGCTTGACATTCTGGAAAAAATCAGGTGTGGCGAAGCCCGGTCAGGCGATCTTGAACAACTGGAGCATCTTGCCCACAATACCCGGAAGGCCAGCCTGTGCGGGCTTGGCAAAACCGCTCCCAATCCGGTTTTATCTACACTCAGATATTTCCGGCAGGAGTACGAAGCACATCTTGAGGGTAAATGTCCGGCCGGTAAATGCCTGCCTCTGATCACCTATACCATTGATGAAACCTGTATTGGATGTACAAAGTGCGCCCAGCAATGCCCCGGCGATGCAATCGGATTCACCCCGTACGCGGTTCATTCAATTGATGCGGAGAAGTGCATTAAGTGCGATATCTGCCGACAGGTTTGTCCGGTCGGATCGGTGAAAATTATTTAACAATAGTATACATGCGTAGGAATTTCCTGGCATGTTATGATAAAAAGGTGAATAATTCAGGTCCTAAAGATTCATGAAGATTACCATCGACCATCATCGTATCGAAGCCAAAGAAGGTATGACTGTCATGGAGGCGGCTGCCGCAGCAGGAATTGTTATTCCCGCTATGTGCCACATTGCAGGAGTGCACAACCATCCCTCCTGTATGGTATGTCTGGTGAAAGACATCGGAAGGAACCAGTTTATCCCTTCCTGTTCCTGCCTGGTGGAAGATGAAATGCTCATCCAGACCCATTCGCCCGAGATCCGGGAATTGAGGCGGGAGGCCCTTGAATTGCTGCTGAGCGATCATGTGGGTGACTGTGAAGCTCCCTGCCAGCGATCGTGTCCCGCTCATATGGACATCCCCCGGATGAACCGTCTGATTGCACAGAACCGGCTTCAGGAGGCCCTTGACCTGGTCAGGGAAGAGATCGCACTTCCATGGATTCTCGGATACATCTGTCCTGCACCGTGCGAAAAAGCATGTCGCAGGGGAACCATTGATCTGCCGGTATCTGTTTGCCTGTTAAAAAGAATTACCGCTGAAGATGATTCCCGGAGAGGGAATAACCTGCTGATCAAGGTGCCCCGCACAGGCAAAAGGGTGGCTATTATCGGTACCGGTCCGGCCGGGCTTTCAGCTGCATTTTACCTGTTGCGATCGGGGCATGGATGCACCCTGTTTGATCAGCATTCCGATCCGGGCGGGATGTTGCGCAGTCATATTCCGGAGGAGCGGCTTCCCCGTCATGTTCTGGATGCCGAAATTGATGTAATCAGGAACATGGGGGCTGAATTCAGAATGAGCGCCCGGATCGATGACCGCAGGTTCGAGGAAACGCTACTTCACGATTTTAATGCCCTGATCCTTGCCACGGGAAATGAAGAACAGAAAATCCTGCACGATTTCGGACTGATCCTTGATGAAGAAGGAATCCGGGTCAGCAGAACGACGTTTGGGGCCACGCATCCGGGGATATTTGCCTGCGGTACCCCGGCGAGTAAGAATCAGATGGCTGTAAGATCTGTGGCACAGGGTAAAAACGCTGCCCGTTCCGCGGATCATTTTTTAAGAACAGGCAAACCCCACGGTCCACTGAAAAAATTCAACTCTTCCTTCGGGATCCTTCGGGAAACGGAGTTTGAAACGTACCTGGTGGAAGGGAGCAGGGATAAACGTACAGAACCTGCCGGTGGACTCCGGAGTGGATTCACGATTGGTGAGGCGATCCGTGAGGCGGCCCGCTGTATGCATTGCGACTGCCGGCGACAGGAGGATTGCAAGCTGAGAAACTATGCGGGCGAATACCAGGCCCATCAAAAACGATTTATCGGACCGGAACGAAAAATGATCACAAAAGTTTCCGGTCATCCTATGGTGGTTTATGAATCTGAAAAATGTATTAAATGTGGCTTATGTGTAGCCATTACCAGTCGTGAAAAGGAACCAATCGGACTTTCGTATATTGGCCGGGGATTTGATGTCCGGATTAATGTCCCGCTGAAAGGATCAATTCTGGAAGCCTTGACGCGCACTGCAGAAAAGGTGGTGCAATCCTGCCCAACAGGGGCATTAGCATGGAAATCGAAGTAATTTTGAACAATTCAGGAAACTTTAAACTGTGAAGAACTGCTTTTTTTCAATTTTAAATCTTCATGTGCGTTGTAAAATGCGTTTACAAAATCAGAGCAGCAGCCATCCCGAAAACGATCAACATAATTTTCTTCCGGAAATTATAGTTGTAATTTTTCTGGTGATATTATTGACGTCCAATACACTTCTTTCACAACCATCCCGGTTTACCTGCTGGCCCGCTTTCCGGGGCGATCACCAACTGACAGGTCGTACAGGCGCCGTAGTGTTGCCGCCTTTAAAACTTTTATGGACTTATAAAACCGCAGATGCTGTAAAATCATCGGCTGTTATCTGTAACGGAAATGTATACGTCGGATCGGATGATGGTGCCGTTTATTGTCTTTCGCAATCAGGAAAGCTGAAATGGAAATTTGAGACCGGGAATTCCATTGAGGCGGGATTGTTACTGCTCGACAAGGTAATCTACGTTGGAAATCTGGAAGGAACGCTTTATGCACTGGATGCTGAAACAGGAAAACAGAAATGGAAATATGCCACCGAAGGACAGATTTCGGGCAGTCCGACATGGACCGGGGGTTCCAATACAAAAAAGAACAGAATTCTGGTGGGCAGCTATGACTTCAACCTCCATTGCATCAACGCTGAAACCGGGAATATGATCTGGAAATACGAAACGGGGAATTATATCAACGGAACTCCGGCTATAGCCCAGGAAAAGGCGATAATAGGCGGTTGCGACGGATTTCTTCATATCGTAGATGCCGGGAACGGAAAGCTTCTGGATATGGCCGATCTCGAAACCTATGTTCCTGCATCCGCCGCAATATCAGGAAATCGCGCTTATGCCGGGAATTATGACGGAGCTTTTTATTGTTATGACCTTGCAACAGGAAAAATAGTCTGGAAAACTGAGGGAGGCGGCCCCTTCATTGCTTCACCTGCAGTGGCCAGCGGATTGGTGGTTACCGGAACCCAGAACAAAATGGTGTATTGTTTCGATGCTACCGATGGTAAAGTTCGCTGGAAATTTAAAACATTGGGAAAAGTAGATGCATCACCGGTCATCACCGGCCGTTCGGTGGTAGTAGCCTCCTCGGATGGGCGCCTGCGGTTCCTCGACCTGAAAACCGGTGCAGAGCAGTGGATGTATGAGATCGGCAGTGCGATTGTTGCAACACCGGCAGTGGTGGCAGGCCTGGTGGTGGTAGGAGCGGGGGATGGAAATGTATATGCTTTCGGAAAGAAGTAGGAGGAAAAGGATTTACGATTGAACATGATCTACGATTTTCGAATTAATATTTTTTTGATTTATCGTCCGTACCTGTTAATGACTGTTACATGAAGATTGTCAACATTGTTCCTGGTTTCGGAGGCACATTTTATTGCGGGAATTGTCAACGCGACGGGGCGTTCGTGAAGGAACTGCGACATCGGGGGCACCAGGCGATTATCCTGCCAATGTATCTACCACTGACCATGAATAATTTGACGGATTCACTGGATCAAACTGATGATACCCGCGACGCTCCGGTATTTTATGGAGCGGTTAGCATCTATCTGAAGCAACAGTTTCCCGTGATGCGCAAAATGCCGCATTGGCTGGAAAATATATTTAATTCACGGCCGATCCTGAAATTTGCAGCAAGCAAGGCCGGTTCGACCCGTGCGCAGGGAATGGAAGCGCTCACCGAATCCATGATGCTTGGAGCGGAAGGTTTTCAACGGGAGGAACTTGATGAACTGGTGCGTTTCCTGAAGGATCATGAGAAACCCGATATCGTTCATGTCTCAAATGCGCTCTTGCTGGGACTTGCCCAACAGATCAGGGAAGAGGTCAAAGTGCCAGTCATTTTTTCACTCCAGGATGAGGATGTTTGGATCGATGCGATGGACTTACAATGGCAGCAACGGATGTGGGAACTGATGGCCTTGAAAGCACGGAATGTCGATGCCTTTGTATCGGTGTCCGCGTGGTTTGCCAAGAAAATGCAGGAAAAACTTGACATTCCCGCCGAAAAGCTTCATGTCATACCCATCGGGGTAAATCCGGAAGGATACCGGTTCAATGAACCATCCTTCTCTCCCCCGACGATCGGCTATCTTTCACGGATATGCGAAGACAACGGATTCGATATCCTGGTTGATGCCTTCCTGATCCTGAAAGAGAGCGGGAGGTTTCCCGGGTTAAGGCTTCACGCCACCGGAGGTTACACAGGTGACGACAGGGCGTTCATCCACCATCAGGAACAAAAAATCAGGGAAAGGAAATTCAAGGATGATTTCAGGATCTTCGAACACTACAAACCCGGTGAACTTACCTCCTTCTTCAAGACGCTGTCGGTGATGTCGGTGCCGGTACTGAAAGGCGAAGCCTTCGGACTTTACCAGATCGAGGCGCTTGCCTCCGGTATTCCGCTGGTTCAGCCGGCTTTGGGCGCTTTCCCGGAGATCATTTCCGACACCGGAGGCGGGATCACCTATTATCCGAATAATGCGGAAGCGCTGGCCAATGCAATCGCCGGAATCCTTACAGATCCTCTGCGCGTGAAAACAATGGCCAGAGAAGGGAGAAGGGTTGTGGAGGAGAAGTACAATGCCGGAGTACTGACAGAAAAGATGGTTGGGTTATACCGGCAGGTTATTGGCAATTTTGCCGGGAATTGACCTTGGCGTCTGCAGTTTATAAAAACAAAGAACATCGCTCATGTTGGCAGAATTATCAAATGTTTCCAAATCCTACCTTCAGGATAAAGTACCGGGGAAAAAGGGTGAAGTAATTCCCGTAGTCCGGGTGCTTGACAACATCTCCTTATCGATCGTAGAAACCGATACCATGGCCATTGTGGGGCCTTCGGGATCGGGGAAAAGCACCCTGCTTAACCTGATCGGATGCCTCGACAGGCCGGATGCCGGTCAGGTCATCATCAATGGTTCCGACACCAGCGATCTTTCCGACAACGCCCTTTCGGCTTTGCGCAACCGGTTTATCGGCTTTGTGTTCCAGATGCATCATCTTCTGCCTCAACTCAGCATCATCGACAATGTGCTGCTTCCCGTCCTTCCCGGCACTGATCCTGCCGCTGCGCGTGATGCCCGGGATCATGCCATGGCACTGTTTGAAAAAGCTGGTATCGCCGGCCATTACAGGAAACACCCATACCGGTTGTCGGTCGGGGAGTGCCAGCGGGCGGCCGTGGTGAGGGCTCTCATCAACCGGCCCCGCCTGGTGTTGGCCGACGAACCAACCGGCTCGCTTGATGCTGCGAATGCCGCCGTTCTGGGCGACATGCTACTCAGGCTGACTGATGAAGAATCTGCCGCGCTTATCGTTGTCACCCACTCCTCAGAACTTGCATCAAGGATGGATAAGATCTACCGGCTGGGAGCCGGGAAACTCACTCCCGTCAAGGCATGAAGATCGGAAAACTCATTGGATCAAGCCTCTGGCATTACCGGAGAATAACCTGGACGGTCTTCCTGGGTGTTGTGGTGGCCGTTGCCGTCCTTACCGGAGCCTTGATGGTGGGTGATTCGGTGAAACACAGCCTCCGTCGCATCACCGGTCAGCGCCTGGGAAAGATACGCCTTGCCCTGGTTCCGGGCGACCGGTTGTTCCGGCAGGACCTTGCAGGAGAATTGGGTATGAGAACACGACTCCAGGTTGTCCCTTTTTTCAATACCACCGGCATCGCGATCAGTAACGAAAAAGGAACACGGATCAACAGGGTTGACATATCCGGCATCAATGAATCGTTTGCGGGGTTATGGGAGAGATCAAGTACAATTCCGCGACAGGGAGATGCAATACTGAGCCTGAACACGGCTGCAAGGCTTGGTGTAGATATCGGGGATATGATCCTGTTACGGATCGAGTCCCGCGGAAAGATCTCCGGAAATGCACCGTTTGTGCCGGACCGCCAGGATCCGGTCGCCCTGAATCTGAGGATTGCAGCACTTGTAACGGATGAGGAGTATGGCAGGTTCAGCCTCGGAACCGAACAGACTGCGCCGCTGAATGTTTTTGTCAACCTTGGGGAACTTACCGACCGGATGGGGTTGCACGGATTGGCAAATGGCATGCTTGTTACAGGCGACGACGGGCCAGATCTCACCCCGGCCATGCTGGACAGCATTACAACACAGATCTGGCAGGCAGAGGATGCCGGAATCCTGATCCAACCTCTTTTACCGGCTGAGCAGACTAAAAAAAGGTCAGGGCGGATCACCGGTGAAGGATCACTATACCAGCTTACCTCTGAGCAGATCTTCATCAGCGACAACCAGGCAACCGTCATCCGGCAGGTTGTCGGGGAATCCACACCGATACTGACCTTTATGGTCAATTCGATCATATCAAACAACCGATCGACTCCCTATTCTTTCGTCACGGCCGCCGATAGCGGATTGCTGCCGGTTCCCCCGGAACGGGGAGAGATCGTCATCAATGAATGGCTGGCCTCAGACCTTCAGGCACGTCCGGGCGATTCCATGACCCTGACTTACTGGATCCTGGGCCCGATGAGGACATTAAGGGAGGAATCTGCCCGGTTCATTGTAAAATCCATTGTTTTTGTCAATGAAGTTGCAGCAGGTCCTTCACTCATGCCTGCTTTCCCCGGCATTTCGCAGGCCGGCCATTGCCGCGACTGGGAGACGGGTTCGCCGGTTGATCTGTCGAAGATCCGCACCCGGGATGAGGATTACTGGAAACAATACCGGGGAACCCCCAAGGCATTCATTTCGCTTGAAGACGGACAAAGATTGTGGGGAAATCCTTTCGGTTCACTGACCGCTTTCAGGTTTGATTCAGAACCTGACCGCATCCCGGTTATGAAGGAGCGAATGATGAAGCGATTAAGTCCCATGCAAAACGGGATTGTTTTCCGGCCGGTTTACCAGGAAGGTATGGCCGCGGCGACCCGCTCCACCGATTTCGGGCAACTTTTCCTGGGTCTCGGTTTTTTCATCATAGCGGCTGCACTTATTCTGACCGGAATGTTGTTCTCGATGCACTTGTCCGGCCGGATGGAAGAAGCAGGGCTGATGCTTGCTATTGGGATCCGTCGAATGGTTGTTCTCCGCATCCTGCTTGGTGAAGCGCTCTTTATTGCAGGGACGGGAAGTGTGGTTGGCGCAATCGCGGGAATCGGGATCAATGAATTGCTCCTTGTGGGGCTCAATACCTTATGGTACGGTGCAGTTCAGACCTCTTCGCTGGTAGCGAAGGTGCTCCCGGGTACACTCCTCACAGGAGCTGTGTCGGGCATTTTTATCGCAACTGCCATTATGACGTTCACACTTGGAATGCACAAAAGATTGCCAGTTGCATGGTTGCTGAAGGGAATCCCCAAAGTCCCCGTCCACACAGGGATACGACGCCCACGTAAACTGGCCGCTATCATCCTTCTTGCCATTGGAACCATGGCCATCCTGGTCACCGGTGCGAACAGGAAAAATACCACTGCTGAAACCCAAAAGGAATCGGGAACCGGCGGTTTCCTGATATGGATGGAAACCACACTGCCTGTCCTGCAGGACCTAAATTCAAAAGATGCGCAGGCTATCCTGAATCTGGCCGGTGAACCGGTGCTGGACCATGTAAGGTTCATTCCATTACAGGTCAAAGCCGGAGATGACGCCAGTTGCCTGAATTTGAACCAGGTTTCCAATCCACCCCTGATGGCCATTCCTGCCCGGTTATTTGATTCGCTCGGGGTGATGACTTTCAACGCACTCGCCCCGGGAATCGATCCTGCCCGTCCCTGGCCCGGCCTGGAGGTTAGCAATGGGAATGGCGTGATAAACGGATTTGCCGACATGACCGTGATCACCTGGGGGCTTCAGAAAAAGATCGGAGATACCTTGCAGTTCATGGATGAGCATGGCGATAAGCTGTTGGTTAAACTGGCCGGCGGGCTGGAGAATTCCATCTTCCAGGGAAATCTTTTGATCTCCGATGTCTTTTTCAGGAAGGCGTTTCCCTCTGTTTCGGGCGCAAAGACATTTATTGCTTACCATGACATTCCTGCCTCTGCCGGTGAAAAGGGATTCGACAGGCCAACACAGGTTCAGCTGGATTCTCTGGCTGCGGTCCTTGAGCATGCCCTGCGCGACTTCGGGTTAATGACTCTGCCTGCAACCGATCGGCTTGCCGCATTCAACACCGTTGAAAACACTTACCTGACGGTTTTCATGATGTTGGGCGGTCTTGGCCTGATCATCGGTACCATCGGCCTTGGGATCATTCTCCGGCGCGATATCCAGGAGCGACGGGGCCAACTGGCAATGATGAGGGCGATCGGGTATAGTAAACGGCTGATCCGGAGGATGCTTTTCCTGGAATACCTTAAAATCCTGGCAGCAGGAATGGTTGCAGGCATTGTGCCTTCGGTTGCCATCCTGCTTCCCCGGATGGTTCAACCGGGATTTCAATTTCCCATCTTATGGATGAGCATCATCATCCTGCTGGTCCTTTTATCAGGATTAACCTGGATCTGGCATGCCTTGCATGGGGCGCTGAAAGGGGAAATCATTAGAAACCTGCGTGAGGAATGATTGGAATCACTAATTCAAACGATGAAACGGAGTCTCCGTTTCATCGTTGCTCCGCTTTCTTCTTTTCAGCCACGGACTTCAACACCTCATCCTGTATGTTTTTGGGTAATGGGGTGTACTTCAAGAATTCCATGGAATAATTTGCCCGGCCGCTGGAGATGTTGCGCAATTGGGTGGCGTATCCAAACATCTCCATCAGGGGAACAAATGCATTCACCTTTTGCGAACCTTTACGGAAACGCCGCATGGCTTCGATCTTTCCGCGGCGGCGATTCAAATTACCCACCACTTCGCCGATATATTCATCGGGAGTATTTACCTCCACTTTCATCATCGGTTCGAGCAGGATCGGGTCGGCTTTCATAAAGCCTTGTTTGAAGCCGATGGAGGCGCAGGTCTGGAAGGCCATGTCGCTGGAGTCGACCGGGTGAAAACTGCCATCGAGCAGCACAACTTTGACATCGACGATCGGAAACCCGGCCAGGATTCCACGTTCGAGAGTCTTTTGAATGCCTTTATTTACCGAAGGAATGTATTCTGCCGGGATATTACCACCCTTGATCTTTTCGATGAATTCGTAGCCCTTCCCTTCATTCGGTTCGAGACGCATCACGGTATGGGCAAACTGTCCTTTACCGCCGGTTTGCTTGACATGCCTGTAATTTGATTCGGTTTCAGCGGTGATGGTCTCCCGGAAGGCAACCGCAGGTTCGCCTACTTCGGCATCAACCTTGAATTCGTGCTTCAGCCGGTCGATAATGATCTCGAGATGCAATTCTCCCATCCCTGCGATGACGGTCTCTTCGGTCTCTTCATCAAATCTTACATTGAAAGAGGGATCTTCCATGGCCAGTTTATGGAGGGCTTCGCCGAGCTTCGACTGGTCAGCCCTCTTGACCGGACTGATCTTTAATTCAATAACACTGGGCGGAATATGAATGGATTCAAGCAAAAAGCGATGTTCATCGCCGCAGAGCGTGTCCCCGGTTTTGGTCACCTTCATGCCGATGAGGGCCACGATATCGCCCGGACCTGCTTCATTGACCTCTTCACGGTCCTTTGCATGAATCCTTAAAATCCGGCCGACCCGTTCGTGTTTCCCTTTTGTGGCGTTATAGAGCTGCATGCCACTTTTAAGAGTTCCCGAAAAGATACGGGTGAAGGTTTGTTGACCGACAAAAGGATCGTGAATAAGTTTAAATGCCAGCGCCGAAAAAGGCTCTTTCGGTGAAGGATGACAGGTGTGTATCTTTTCAGGATTATCAAGATCATTACCCGAAACTGCGCCCACATCAATGGGTGAGGGGAGATAATCGATCACCGCGTCGAGAAGTTGGTGGATGCCTTTGTTTTTGTAAGCAGCGCCGCAAAAGACGGGTGTGATGAGTAATTTCAGGGTGGCTTCGCGGAGCGCATGCTTTATCAGATCGGCCGGGACCTCCTTATCATCCATGAACAACTCCATGATATCGTCGTTGAACTCGGCGAGTTTCTCCACGGCCCATGCGCGGGCTTCCTCGGTCTTCTGCCGGTATTCGGCCGGGATCTCTATCTCAACAGGCTCCATCTCTTCGAATGCATAAGCTTTGCGGTGAATGATGTCGATCACCCCCTCAAAATGCTCTTCTGAACCGATGGGAATCTGGATTGGAACGGCGTTGGCATCAAGGTATTTGTTCATTTGCATAACCACGGCCTGGAAATCAGCACCGGTACGGTCCATTTTATTGACAAAAGCGAATCGCGGAACGCGGTATCGGTCGGCCTGGTTCCAGACGGTTTCGCTTTGGGGTTCCACGCCGCCGACTGCGCAGAATACAGCGATCATCCCGTCGATGACACGAAGAGAACGCTCCACCTCCACCGTGAAATCGACGTGCCCCGGGGTGTCGATCAGGTTGATCTGATGGCTCTTCCAGGCGCACGTAATGGCGGCTGAGGCAATGGTGATCCCTCTCTCCTGTTCCTGTTTCATGAAATCGGTGGTGGCCTGCCCGTCGTGCACCTCTCCCATCTTGCGATTGGTACCCGTGAAAAACAGGATACGCTCGGTTACCGTGGTCTTACCTGCGTCGATATGTGCGGCAATGCCGATATTTCTGAGTTTATTTAATGGCATGTAACGTGATTTTTTTTGGGGGTGCAAAGGTACGACAATTTTTAATACCTGCGAACCAGAGGAAAAGTAGACAAATGGACTAGCGGACCAGTTAAGTAGTTAATCAGATCAATCGTTAATATGAAGTCTATGGCAGGATCGCAGCAATCCGTAAAGGTGCGCCGCTTCCCCCTTTAATCTTCATAGGAAAGGCAACGATATAGGCTCCTTTTTCCGGGACCTCGTCGAGTCGGGCAATATTTTCATAGGCGGTAATTCCCGAAGCGCACAGGATACGATGTGTGAGAAATTCGGTCGATTGACCATTATCAATACTTGGGGTGTCGATGCCGATGGCTACCACCTTTCTGTTTTCGGCAATCCATTTGGCTGCCTGCGGATCAAGTCCGGGAAAATGGAGTTCTCTGACCCCCTCAACTCCCGTCTTCAGTGTTCCCGTGTATTTTAAATGGTCGTGATAGAATTTTCCCCAGCCTGTTCGAAGAAGGATCACCGCACCATCCGGGATTCTACCATGGATCTTTTCCCAATTTTCCAGATCGGTCTTGCCAACCAGATAATCCCGGTTTTGACTGGCCTGTTCGGTGACGTCGACCACCACCGCTGGTCCATGCAATCGCTCCATCCCTATTTTTTCAATGCTTTCACCACCCTGGTGAAAATGAAGAGGGGCATCGAAATGCGTTCCTCCATGTTCTTCGGCAGAATATTTAAACGATGCGTAAAAATAGTTCTGGCTGTTGATACCGCAGAAGACCGTGTCTTGCCTGAATTTGACATTGGTGGGCCAGTACACGGTGTTGCTGTCGTATTCATGGGAAAGATCAATCCAGGTGGCATGCTTCAACCATTGAGCCGGATCTTCATTTCTGCAGGATAATAGCCAGAGACCTGCCAGGATTAAGAAGAGATTTTTTTTCATTGCGAACGGGTTTCAGAACTTTCAAAATTAGGAAGAGAACATGGAATATTTTCTGGCGGTCCTAAAAAAATCTTACACCTATAAAGACCTGTTGCAGTTGCAGGTATGATGCCGTTTCAGAAATCGATTGCGGAATCCGGTTTATCCGTGAGATACATCCTTCCCCGTTCATCTGCCTTTTTCATGGCTTCCACAACGCGGTCGACGGTAACTTCATAAGGTTCGTGCCAGATAAATCCGCCATCAACACAGGCCCCTTCAGCAACGATACGAAGATCTTCCTCCGTTGGCACAGTGATCCCGATCTGGGTCAGGGTTACCGGCAATCCCACCGACCTGCAGAATCCGTATACCTTATCAATCAGGGATTCCGGGCTGTCTGACAGAAAGAGACCGGTCAGTGTGCCGAATGCAACCTTTTCGCCATGGAAAAAGACATGGGTGGCCGCCAGTCGTGTCAGGCCGTTGTGAATGGCATGGGCGCTGGCCAGTCCCCCGCTTTCAAAACCCAGCCCGCTAAGCAGCGTATTGGCCTCGATCACCTTTTCGAGCGCAGGGGTCACCTTGTTTTGCCGGCAGTTTTCCGCTGCTTCAGCACCGTGTAAAAGGAGCGTTTCATAGCAAAGCCGGGCAAGCGCCAAGGCAGCCTGGGTGCAGTAACCACCCGCTTCGTTCAGAGAACCGGACCGGCTACAGGCATCTGCTTCAAACCAGGTCGCAAGGGCATCGCCCATTCCGGCCACCAGCAAGCGGACCGGCGCTTTGGCAATGATCTCTGTATCGACCAGTACCAGGTCGGGATTGTTTTTCAAATAGATGGTATGGTCGAAAGTTCCCGATTCCGTGTAAACAACACTTATCGCGGAAGTGGGAGCATCGTTTGAGGCGATGGTTGGTACAATGATCATCTTCAGACCCAGTTCATGCGCCACCGCTTTTCCCGTGTCGATCACCTTGCCGCCGCCCAGCGCGACGATCACATCGCAATCTGCGTTTTTTGCTGTTTCCGCGATCCGGCCGATCTCTTTCATGGAACATTCTCCGCCAAATCCTGTCACCATCAGGCTTTGCGGTGATTCTTTCTCAAGTTTAGGAACGATTTCACGCAGGGCGGTCTTTCCTGCCACAATCAATGCTTTGGATCCAAGCCGTGCGATCCATTCGGGCAAAAGGCCAATGGCGCCGGGACCCTGTATGTACCGGTTCGGGAATACGGCCGTTTTGATTTTGCTTTGCTTCATGTTTTTTTGTTTGATAAGAAGGCTGACCAAAATTAAATATTTCCGGAAAATATGAAATCAAAGACACGATCCCACTTTAAATGAACTATCTTTGACATACAAATACCATTAATCCGATATTTTATCACAGGATGAGCAACGGTTTGAGTTGGATTATTGCAGGATTGATGATCCTCACCCTTATGGGGTGTAAAAAGAAAGAAAACAAGGCCATTCCATCGGTAACGACCGGCGAAGTGAGTCAGGTCACACAAACCACCGCGCTGGTCAGCGGATTCGTCAGCGATGACGGTGGCGCCCCCGTTACCGCCCGGGGGATTTGCTGGAGCACCCGGCAGGATCCGACCACCGGTGATGATAAAACATCAGACGGGGAGGGTTTGGGAACCTTCACCAGCCAGTTGACCGGGCTGAACGCCGCGGTTCCCTATTATGTGAGGGCCTATGCCACTAATTCCGCGGGCACGGCTTACGGTGACACGGTTTCTTTTGTCAGGATCCTGCCCGATTCCATTGAATATACCCTTTATGATCCCCCCATCGGGATCACATCGGTGAGGTATATGAACCCTCCCACGCTGCAATATGATTGTTATCAGCCAGTGCCTATCGATTCCGCTGCAAGTTATTACCTGGATTTAGACCAGGACGGCACTCCTGAGTTCAGGATCTTCATCAGGCAGTGGTATGAATTTCACAGCGCAAGCAACCCCTGCTATAATTTCCAGTATTATTCGGCCATCTATTCAATCCGCGCAGGTGATTCGGTAGCGGTCATCAATAACAACACCGAAGACTGCGCTATTGTTCTGAATGAAGGAGCCGGGATCTCGGAATCGCTGATATATGCAGAACGTGGCGTTACGGTCAGACGCTACTGGATGGCATTCCCGTGCAATCTCGACAATCTCCGGGCAGGCGGTTACTACGGTTTTAAGATCCTGATTAACGGAAAGACCATGTTTGGATGGCTCCGGTTGAGCTACAACGGAAGCACACATACGATTACCCTCCATGAAATGGCCTATGACCATACTGCAGGCCATCTGATCTGGGCCGGGCAGAAGGAATGAGCAGGCACCCGGATAAACACCCGGGGGTCAGCGAGACCCGGGCAGCATCAGGAACCTCCTGACTGATACTTTCTGCTGTTGCGGTGTGGGTTCCAAAGCCCCGCGGTTGACGGGTCGTCAGCGATCGCTGGTTGCCGCCTAATTTCCGAATCTTTTTAACATTACATGGATTTAGTCATATTGGTTGATATAAATCAACAATATCTATGATATATTTACATGTGCCGGTTGTAAGTATTTTATTATTATTTGGATAGAATTCAAATATATGTGTTTGTCTATATATCAGGTTAGGTTATTTCATTTTAATTTTTAACTTTGCCGCCTTCCTGTTAAATCATTCACTATGAGTGCTGAAAGCCTGATTTTATTCTTTATTGTCGGCGCATTCCTGGTTGGCTTTGCCCTGGTCTTTGCCCACTATGTAGCTCCGACCTCCACCAATCCGCAAAAAGCAGAACCTTACGAATGCGGCATCCCCACCGAAGGTCTTACCTGGCTTCAGTTCAATGTGGGATATTACCTTTTTGCCATCATCTTTCTGGTGTTCGATGTGGAAAGTGTTTTCATCTTCCCTTGGGCTGTCATGATGAAGGAATTGGGAATGGTGGCCTTTGTGGAAATCATCATCTTCTTTTTCGTACTTGGGCTTGGTTTATTATACGCCTGGAAGAAAGGAGCGCTGAAATGGGAATAAAAAATATGAAAGAAGCGGATTTCCGCGATAATGAAACCCTTGACCTGTTCAAACAGACCGGAGGAAACGTATTGCTCACAACCATTGATGCCGTAATCAACTGGGGCCGTTCCAATTCTATCTGGCCACTCACTTTTGCCACAAGCTGTTGCGGTATCGAGATGATGGCTACCGGGGCTTCGAGGCACGATTTTGCCCGGTTCGGAATCGAAGTTTACCGGGCCAGTCCCCGCCAGGCCGATGTGATCGTGGTTGCCGGAACCATCGTCAACAAGATGGCGCCGGTTCTCAAAAGGCTTTACGACCAGATGTCGGATCCCAAATACGTCATTGCGATGGGCGCCTGTGCAGTATCAGGAGGCCCATTTTTTTATAATACCTATCATGTGGTAAGGGGCGTCGATCATGTGATCCCGGTCGATGTTTATGTTCCGGGCTGCCCGCCGAGACCCGAAGCCCTTTTATATGGCGTGATGCAGCTCCAGCGGAAGATCAAACTGGAAAGTATAGCCAATCCCAGAAAAACGGAAAATTTAAAATAGAAATATTCCCAAAATGGATAATGCAACCCTGAAGGATCGGATTCTGAGCCTTGTTCCGGACGCTGAATATCAGGAAAACAAACAATTCCTCACCTTCGTCATTCCGCCCGAGAAACTGCATGATCTTGCCCTTAAACTGAAACAGGAAGCGGACCTTGCGTTTGACTACCTGTTCTGCCTGACCGGCGTCGACATGGTCAAATATCTTGAGGTGGTATATCACCTCGAATCCACCATTCACAAACATCAGCTGGTGCTGAAGGTTCGGACGGCCGACCGCGACAACGGATCGGTCGACACAGTATGCGACATCTGGAGAACCGCTGAATTTCATGAACGCGAGGTGTATGATCTGCTGGGTGTGAAATTCACAAACCACCCCGACCTGCGAAGGCTTTTCCTTGAAGAGGACTGGAAAGGGCACCCGCTGCGTAAAGATTATGTGGATGAAGTTAACATCGTAGAACTCTAAGGTATGAAAGAAGTCATCAACCTGCCTGTTAAAAATATAGAGGAAGAAGAATACCATATTAATATGGGTCCCCAGCACCCTTCGACCCACGGGGTGCTCAGGCTGGTCGTTTCCCTCCAGGGAGAGATCGTCAACAGCCTTAAACCCCATTGTGGTTATATTCACAGGGGTATCGAAAAAATGTGCGAAAAGGATACCTATCCCCAAATCATTCACCTCACCGACCGGATGGATTACCTTTCCGCTCACATCAATAACCACGCCGTTTGCCTGCTTGTTGAAAAGGCGCTCGAAGTAGAGGTTCCCGAACGGGTGAAGTACATTCGTACCATCATCGACGAATTGAACCGTATTGCTTCGCACCAACTCTGGTGGTGCTCCTTCGGTATGGATATGGGCGGACTGACCTGTTTCTTTTATGGTCTCCGTGACCGTGAAAAAATCCTCGATATTTTCGAAGAATCATTCGGATCGCGACTTCTGCACAGCTATTACACTCCGGGTGGACTCATGGGCGACATTCATCCCAACTTCCAGAAAAATGTCAAGGATTTCATCAAATACTTCAGAAAAAAGATAAAAGATTATGATGAAATCCTTACCGGAAACATCATCATGCAGGAACGTACCAAAGGTGTCGGCGTACTTACGAAGGAGGATGCCATCAGTTACGGAGTTACCGGCCCTTCAGGACGCGGCTCGGGATTTTCATGCGATGTTCGCAAACACCATCCCTATGGCATGTACGATAAAATCGAGTTCAAAGAGATACTACGGACCGAAGGTGATACCTTTTCCCGTTACATGGTGAGAATGCATGAGATGCGCGAATCGATGAAAATCATCGAACAACTGATCGACAACATTCCTGCAGGTGACCATACCGCGAAGATGAAAGCCGTGCTGAAACTTCCTGCAGGTGAGTATTATCAGCGCGTCGAGGCAGCCCGCGGCGAATTAGGAGTCTATGTTATCAGCGACGGTAACAAATCGCCGTACCGCATGAAGTTCCGCTCACCGAACTTCTCCAACCTTAGCGCATTGGACCATATCAGCCGCAAATGCAAAATAGCCGACCTGGTGGCTATTGGCGGTTCCCTCGATTATGTTATTCCCGATATTGACAGATAATACGAAACGGCTATGAATTTTAGCATTTACGACTTAACGTCATTCACACAATGGTTCGACAAGCTGCTGTACGACAACATGCCCGCTTTTTGGGCCGTGACGATCGAAATGGTGGTGATCGGATTGCTTGTGCTGCTTTTCTACGCGCTGATTGGTCTTTTCCTGGTATATGCCGAACGAAAGGTATGCGCTTTTATGCAAAACCGTGTCGGCCCGAACCGTGTCGGCCCCTATGGTTTTTTCCAGACTATCGCCGACCTGATCAAATTGTTGCTTAAGGAGCTGGTATATATCAAAAACGCCGACAAGCTGCTTTTTAATATCGCACCCTTTATTGTGATCTGTGCCTCCTTCATGGCCATTGCCGCAATACCTTTTGCCAAAGGACTGCATGCCATCGATTTCGACATTGGTGTGCTGTACGTCATAGCGGTTTCATCACTCGGAGTTATCGGGGTTCTGCTGGCCGGCTGGTCGAGCAACAACAAGTATTCCCTCATTGGGGCCATGCGGTCGGGCGCCCAGATCGTCAGCTATGAATTGTCGGTCGGTTTATCGCTGCTTACCATCATTGTGCTTGCCGGCACCATGCAATTCTCGGCTATTGTGGAAGGGCAGGAAACAGGATGGTTTATCTTCAAGGGGCACATTCCGGCATTTATCGCCTTCGTGATCTTCCTGATTGCCAGTACGGCCGAAACCAACCGCGGTCCGTTTGACCTGGCTGAAGCGGAATCGGAACTTACTGCCGGATTCCATACCGAGTATTCCGGGATTAAGTTTGCCTTCTTCTTCCTTGCCGAGTACATGAATATGTTCATTGTCGCCTCGATCGCCGCAACGGTTTTCCTGGGAGGGTGGATGCCTTTTCATATCGGCGGATGGGAAGGATTCAACCATATCATGGATTTTATCCCGCCATTTATCTGGTATATCGGAAAGACCTTTTTCGTGATCTGGCTGATGATGTGGTTCAAATGGACATTTCCACGACTGAGGATTGACCAGTTGCTTACACTGGAATGGAAATATCTGTTGCCCATCAACCTGGTCAACATACTTATCATGGCATTTGTCGTATTAATGGGTTGGCATTTTTAGAAAACTATGAATAGCTTTTTCACGTACTTTACCGATATTTTCCATGCAGTGAAATCACTCCTGACAGGGATGAAAGTAACCGGAAAATACTTTTTCAGCCCGGGGGCCATCGTCACCCAGCAGTATCCTGAAAACCGGAAGTCCCTTAAGATGTACGACCGGTTCAAGGGTGAGGTCATCATGCCCCACAATGAAAACAATGAACATCGCTGCACCGGATGCGGAATCTGCGAGACCGCCTGTCCCAACGGATCCATCGAGATCATTCAGGCCAAAGCTGACATGCCCGACGGGAAAAAGAAACGGATCATCGACAAACACATCTACCATCTTTCGATGTGCACGTTCTGCGGATTATGCATCAAATCGTGTCCGTCAAATGCCCTGGCATGGGGACAGGAATTTGAGCATGCGGTATTCGACCGTTCGAAACTGACCAAAATATTAAATCAACCCGGATCATCCATCATTAAAGATATTGCAGAATGACAATCAACCAGTTCATGTTCGCGTTATTCGCGGCAATCATCATCATCTTCTCGATTCTTACGGTCACCAGCCGCAGAATCCTGCGGGCTGCCACCTTCCTGCTTTTCGTGTTGGTGGCAACCGGGGGCATGTATTTCCTGTTGCGGTTCAACTTCCTTGCCGCCATTCAGCTTACACTTTATGCCGGAGGTATCGTGGTGCTGATCATTTTCTCCATTCTCCTTACCAGCCACATCGCAGAAAAACTGGATGCTCCCTCCTGGAAAAAAGTGATTCCCGCATTTCTGGCTACCGCTTTTGGTGCGGTGATCACGATCATAACCATTTTACAGTATAACTTCCCCCAAGAGATCGTGGCCAATGGTGACCGAACCAACATCCGCGAAATTGCCCGAAGCCTCATCAGCACGGAAAAATTCGGTTATGCATTGCCGTTTGAGGTAATCAGCATCCTGCTGCTCGCAGCTATGGTAGGGGCCATCATACTGGCAAAGAAACGGAAGGACTGATCGAATTTATGATTTAACAATTGACGATTGACAAATAAGAAAAAGTTAAAATATGTTTGAAGGCGTTCCATTGCATTGGTTTCTGATTACAGGTACCATTATGTTCTTTATCGGGATCTATGGATTTCTGGTCCGGAAAAACCTGATCACCCTGTTGATGTCACTCGAACTGGTGCTCAATTCGGTCAACATCAATTTTGTGGCATTTAACAAGATCCTTTATCCAGATCACCTGGAGGGGATGTTTTTCTCCGTTTTTGTAATCGCAGTTGCCGCTGCAGAAGCATCCGTTGCCATAGCCATTATCATTAACATTTACCGTCGTCTGGTTAACATTGATGTGGAAAAGATGAATGAAATGAAGTATTAGGGAATAGGGATTAGCGAATAGCGAATAAAGTAATACCAGTAAATTGATCTCATCCCCCTAATCGCTAATTACTAATCGCTAATCACTTGCATAGTAGAATGATAACAATAAGATACTAACTGCATCAAGTAGCATAACTCTGTAAAATCAAACCAATATGATCGATTTCAGTTACACCGCCTGGATCCTACTTATACCGCTGATTCTCTTTGTGGTGATCGGACTGTTCGGGAACCGGTTCAAACCCATCGTTTCAGGCATTGCCGGTACGACCGGGCTGTTTGTTATCTGGGTTCTTTCACTGATAACAGCCTACAAATATTTCTTCGTATTAGAACGGGCGGCTGATGGTTCTTTCCAGACCTTCATGGCCGTGAATATGCGCTGGCTCACCCTTACCGACAAACTTCATATCGACATGGGTGTTTTGCTGGACCCCATTGCCGTGATGATGTTACTCGTAGTCACGACTGTGTCTTTCATGGCACATGTTTATTCAATCGGATATTTGCATGGTGAAAAAGGATTCATGAGGTTCTTTGCTTTTCTCTCTCTTTTTAGTTTCTCCATGCTGGGGCTTGTAGTGGCTACCAATATATTCCAGATGTACATTTTCTGGGAACTGGTTGGGGTCTCTTCCTATTTGCTAATTGGCTTTTATTATACCCGCGACACGGCAGTAGCTGCATCAAAGAAAGCATTTATTGTCACCCGTTTTGCCGATCTCGGATTCCTGATCGGGATCCTGATGCTATCGTATATAACCGGTACCTTTGACTTCATCACCCTGACGGGTCCGAACAGTCCGGCATTCACTTCAGGACAGGGGATTTGGTTCCTCGGTCTTTCCACCATGACCTGGTCGATGATCTTTGTATTCATGGGAGGGGCAGGAAAATCAGCTATGTTCCCGCTACACATCTGGCTGCCCGACGCCATGGAGGGCCCAACCCCGGTTTCTGCTTTGATCCATGCTGCCACGATGGTGGTTGCCGGTGTTTACCTGGTAGCCCGCCTCTTCCCGATCTACGTGTTTTCTGCGCCTGCTGCATTGGATGTGGTTATGTATGTGGGGGCTTTCAGTTCCATCTTTGCCGCGATAATAGCCTGTACCCAGTTCGACATCAAAAGGGTGCTGGCCTATTCAACGATGTCGCAGATTGGAATGATGATGTTTGCCCTGGGAGTTTCAGGTTATGGTGGGCACGAAGGGTTGGGTTATATGGCCTCCATGTTCCACCTGTTCACACATGCCTTCTTTAAAGCGTTGCTCTTCCTTGCTGCCGGCGCCATTATTCATGCAGTGCACAGTAATTATATGTATGATATGGGAGGGTTGCGGAAAAATCTGCCCATTACCCATGCCACCTTCCTGGTTGCCTGTCTGGCCATTGCCGGGATACCCCCGCTGTCGGGATTCTTCAGTAAAGATGAGATTCTTGCTGCGGGTCATGAAAAAAGCCTGTTGCTTTACTGGGTCGAAATGATCGTTTCAGGACTGACTGCTTTCTACATGTTCCGGTTATACTACTCCATCTTCTGGGGCAAAAACCAGGAATATCATCACAAACCGCATGAAGCGCCAAAAACAATGACCATCCCGCTGATGTTTCTTGCCCTGGGCGCCCTGCTTGCCGGTCTGATTCCTTTTTCACACTTTGTTTCATCCGACCGCATCCCGTTT
Source organism: Alphaproteobacteria bacterium (assembly GCA_009928665.1). Taxonomy (GTDB): domain Bacteria; phylum Bacteroidota; class Bacteroidia; order Bacteroidales; family FEN-979; genus CAIVAT01. The sequence goes on along the minus strand of SACF01000022.1, from coordinate 9,459 downwards.
GCTTCTCATGTCGAAATGGGAATCGCGATCCCGGCTGTTTTGGTGGGGCTCCTCGGGATCATTGTGGCAACGCTGTTCTACCGTAAAGAGACCAGCATCCCCGATCAGATTTTCAAAGCCCTGGGCGGATTTGCACAGGCTGCTTATCACAAATTCTATGTCGATGAACTCTATCTGTTCATTACCAAAAAAATCATCTTTAATTATATTTCCCGCCCCATCGCCTGGTTCGACCGCCATATTGTCGACGGAACCATGAACGGGTTGGCTTACGTGACCAATGAGGCTTCGGAACGGATTAAAAAGCTGCAGTCGGGACAGCTCCAGCAATATGCCCTGGTATTCGTCTCGGGCACCGTGTTCCTGGTATTAATTTTCTTGTATTTATGGACCTGCTAACACTATAGGCAATGAGTTTTTTGACACTGTTTATTATCGTACCATTTCTTACCATATTCGGTATTCTCTTGTGTAAGAATCATATGCAGGTGAAATGGGTTTCCGTGGTTGGTATGGGTATCCAACTTATCAATGCCATCATCCTGATCCTGATGTTTCTGGCCGAACGAAAGGGCGGAAACATGGAGGAAGTATTGTTTGTCCAGAACAATGTGTGGTATGAAACCCTTAATATCCATTTTTATATCGGGGTCGACGGGGTTTCGGTAGCCATGATCGCGCTCACCTCCCTGGTGGTCTTTGCCGGAATTTTTGCAAGCTGGGATATCAAGGATCTTCCGCGTGAATTTTTCACCTTTCTTATTCTGCTTGCCTCCGGAGTGTTTGGATTCTTTATCAGCCTTGACCTGTTCACGATGTTTCTCTTCTATGAACTGGCCGTCATTCCGATGTACCTGCTGATCGGGATTTGGGGAAGCGGTCCGCGGCACTATTCAGCCATGAAACTGACCCTGATGCTGATGGGTGGATCGGCGCTGATCATGCTGGGACTGATCGGAATTTATCTGAATTCAGCTCCGAACGGGGGGGCTCTTACCTGGGATATCATTCAGATCTCAAAAGAGACGCTACCGATGGATTTACAAAGGTTTCTCTTCCCGTTCCTTTTTATCGGATTCGGGGTTTTGGGAGCGCTTTTCCCGTTCCACACGTGGTCGCCCGACGGTCATGCCTCTGCGCCAACTGCAGTTTCCATGCTCCATGCCGGTGTGCTGATGAAACTGGGCGGATACGGTTGTTACCGCGTGGCAGTGTTCCTCCTTCCCCAGGCGGCACATGAACTCGGATGGATATTCCTGATCCTGGCCACCATCGGGGTTATTTATGGCGCCCTCGGAGCTATCTGGCAGAAAGATCTTAAATACATCAATGCCTATTCTTCGGTAAGTCACTGTGCCCTGGTACTCTTCGCAATCCTGATGTTCAACCAGACCGCAATGAATGGCGCCATCATGCAGATGATCTCTCACGGTATCATGACAGCCCTTTTCTTTGCCCTGATCGGAATGATTTATGGCCGCACCCACACCCGGTATATCAATGAGATGGGTGGACTTATGAAGGTAATGCCATTCCTTGCCGTTGCTTATGTCATAGCCGGTCTCGCCTCGCTGGGACTTCCCGGTTTCAGCGGATTCGTGGCAGAAATGACCATTTTTGTCGGTTCCTTTCAAAATGCAGATGTTTTTCACCGGGTCGCCACGATCATTGCCGCTTCATCTATCGTGGTCACCGCAGTTTATATCCTCCGTGTTGTCGGAATCCTGTTGCTGGGCAAGATCCGGAATGATGAATATGAGCTGATCACAGACGCCAAATGGTACGATAAAATCAGCGTGGTAGCGCTCATTGCAGGGATCACCATCATCGGCGTGGCACCCCTCTGGATCTCCGATATGATCAATCAGGGGCTTGGTCCGATCATGGCGAAGCTTCTTGCAGCAGCTCCGATAGGGCATTAATATTGAAAATTCAAAATTCAAATGTCAAAATTCAAAGTTCAAGGTTTAAAATGGGGCGAGGGCTCAGGTGTCGGTTGCTCGGAAATAGGGAACGGAGAAAACATTTGTTTTAATACACGTCATGTGTCATCAATGAATAACAACGCTTAAATATCTGACAGATGCTTATAATGAGACATGAATTACTGCTGGTTTCCATCACGGTAATTTTATTGATTGTCGAGATTTTTCTGCCCAACACGCAGAAGCGGAAAATCATTTTGCCGGCCATCCTTTTAATGGCAGCGGTGACCCTTATCGGGTTCTTGCCCGGTGAGCCCGGTGAATTGTTTGGAGGCATGTACCAGTCGACTCAACTTTCGATATTACTGAAGAACATCCTGAATATCGGGGTACTGATCGTTTTTATCCAGTCGGTCGATTGGCTGAAGCAGGATCAGAATAAGGAAAAAATCAGCGAATTTTTCCTGTTGATTCTTTCCACACTGATCGGGATGAATTATATGATTTCGGCAGGTGATTTTCTGATGTTTTATTTAGGGCTCGAATTAGCAACCATCCCCATCGCGGCCCTTGCCGCCTATGAAAGGTACAAGGAAAAATCGGCAGAAGCCGGCGTGAAGCTGATCTTTATTTCGGCCCTTTCATCCGGCATTTTGCTTTATGGCCTCTCCATGATCTACGGCACGACCGGGACCATGTACTTTACCGATATTGCTCCCCTTATGAACGGATCCTCCCTCCAGGTGCTCGCATTTATCTTTTTCTTTTCGGGAATGGCTTTCAAGATTTCCCTCGTACCCTTTCACCTCTGGACTGCCGATGTTTACGAAGGAGCGCCGGTCAACGTAACTTCTTATCTTTCGGTGATTTCAAAAGGAGCCGCTGTGTTTATTTTCACCATCATCCTTTACACCGTTTTTGCAAAGATTGCACTGAAGTGGAGCCAGGTGCTCTATGTGATCATCATACTTACAATTACGGTCGGTAACCTGTTTGCTATGCGCCAGCAGAACCTCAAACGGTTTCTGGCTTTCTCCTCGATCGCACAGGCCGGATTTATCCTGCTTGGTATCATTGGCCAGAGCCAGACCGGGATGACAACAGTGATCTACTTCGTACTGGTTTATATCTTCTCCAATCTGGGCGCTTTTGGCGTAGTCGGTATTATCTCAAACCGGACGGGAAAAGAGAATATCAGCGATTACGACGGGTTGTATCGTACCAATCCCAAGCTAAGTCTGGTCATGATGCTGGCTCTTTTTTCTCTCGCAGGCATTCCTCCTTTAGCCGGATTCTTTGGTAAGTTCTTCCTTTTCACAGCCGCTGCCAAACAGGGATATTATATCCTGGTTCTCATCGCGATCCTCAATACCATCATCTCACTCTATTATTATTTACTGGTGATTAAGGCCATGTTCCTGAACACCAGCGACCAACCGATCGGCCAATTCAAATCGGACGGCTATACCCGCGTGGGATTGTTGCTCTGTGTTGCGGGTATTGTTGTGGTCGGATTTACCAGCATGATTTATGAAATGATTTTCAACCTAAGTTTCGGATTGTTTTAAGATCAAAACATTATGGCATCATTAAAAGGCAAACACAATATCGCCGAAATCGAAGGACTAAGGTGTACGGTGGTCGAAAGCGGATGCACCGAATCCAGGGCTCAATTTCTGAAAGGCCTTCTTGAATTTAACCGGTATGATGTCAGGATTGATGCGGAAAAAGCAAAGGATGGGAGCCCGACCGGAACCTTTCTTGTCGGGGTAACCGATATTCTGTTCAATCCCGTCGTGGTACTCTATCAAAAAAGACTGTTCCGGCCCGATGGCGAAGTGATCACACCTGCTTTCTGGAACCAATGGGAAAATCAGGATCTGAAGCCATACTGGCAGGTAACCCGTTGACATGAAAAAATTTACGAAATACTTTTCCTGGGCTGTTATATTGTTATATTTCGCGTTGGGAATATACCTTCTGGTTAGTCCCCGTTTCGCACACCTTCCGAAAGAGGTAAAGGTCATTTTTTCCATCTTCCTGTTCCTTTACGGGGGATTCAGAATGGCTCGTCTCTGGACCAAAAAAAGAGAAGAGGATTCCGAATAACCTAAATTCCCTTGACTTTTCAAGCATTGAATGTATTTTTATGGCGCGATCCGGCCGTCACAATAATTTTTTATTTATTTTTGTATTCTATATTAATAACGAATGGTTTACAATACCGGTACTATGGCTTCACTGTTAGCGAAAGGCAGATTATCCTTTATCTTTTTATCTGCATTTCTTTTCCTGTTTCTTGCCTCCTGTGGAGGTGGGGCTGACCGTAAAAACAGCGATACTCCAACCATGGGCCGGATCAAAGTTGGTATCGAAGAATCATACCGCCTGATGTTGGATGCGCAGATCTACACCTTCGAATCTTTTTATAAATATGCCGATATCGACACGCTTTATACCAATGAAGCAGATCTGATCAATGCTTTTATGAACGATTCTATTCCCCTTATCATCGTGGGCAGAACTCTTTCTGAAAATCAGATCCAATACCTGAAAGAGCGACAATACATCCCAAAAATCACGAAAATTGCGATCGATGCAGTGGCATTCATTCTTCATAAAGATAATTCTGATACCAACTTTTTTTACCAGAATATTAAAGAAATTTTTGAAGGAAAACTGACCCGGTGGAACCAGATCAACTCCAAATCGAAATTGGGATCTATTGAAGTCATTTTTGATCACTTCAAATCAGCCAATCCAAGGTATTTCAAGGATAAATTCAAGATTGATTCACTTCCGCCCACCTGTTTTGCAACTAAGAACAATCAGGAGGTTATCGATTATGTTGAGACCCATCCCGGAGCCATTGGAGTTATCGGGGTCAACTGGATCAGCGACAAAACCGATTCGGTTTCAAACCGGTTCCTGAAACGCGTTAAAGTGGCAGGAATTTCGATGGAGGGGGATAACGATCCTGGTTCGACTTTTTATAAACCCTACCAGGCTTATATTGCCGAAGGATCATATCCCTTTACCCGGGAAGTTTTCTGTATAAACCGTCAGACTTACACGGGATTGGCTTATGGTTTCTCGTCGTTTATTGCCGGGGAGAAAGGCCAGCTCATTATTCTGCACTCTGGCATGGTTCCTGCTGCAATGCCCGTCCGAATTGTTGAAATCAAACATTAAAAACAAGGAGATATATTATGTCAAGAGTAACACAAAGGGTTGGTATCGTCGCTGTATTGCTGCTTTTTACCCCATTTCTCACAAAACTGATTTCACAGGATCTGAATACAGCAATCAAATTGACCAAAAGTGAACAGTTTGCTCCTGCTGCAACGCTGTTCAAACAACTTATTTCGCAGAACCCGGGCAATGGGGATCTTTATTATTATTATGGAAAGAATTGCCTTGAAAAATACTATTCGGATACCCTGAATCTGTCGTTTGAGGAAAAGGGTGACTCTGCAAAGGCTATCTATGAAATCGGGATCAAACAGGATCCGTCGAATCCTCTAAATTTGGTGGGATTGGGATTGCTGAACCTCATTACAAAAAAAATCCCGATGGCTCAGGCAGAATTTGACAAAGCCCTGGCCCTGCTGCCTTCAAAGGCCAATAAGGCCATAAAAATGGAGCCTGCCCGGCAGGCGAAGGTACTGATCCAAATGGCCGAAGCCTATGTCATCGCCAATGTGCACGATACTGCCAATGCTTTCGAATACCTGCGTCGTGCCGAAAAACTTGACAACAAAAATCCCGAGTTATACATTGTCAAAGGCGACCTGTATTTCTACCTTTTAAACGACGGCTCCAAAGCTATTTCAAATTACAACATGGCCCAGTCGCTCGATCCACAATCACCCGAAGCCAAACTGAAAACAGGTCAGTTGTGGCTCCGCGCCCGGCAGTATACCACAGCGCTGAATTATTACCAGGAGGTGGTAAAAATGGATTCTACCTTCGCACCTGCTTACCGGGAACTGGGTACTTTACTTTCGAGGGCCGGAAGGCAGGAGGAGGCTAAAAAGAATTTCTACAAATTCCTCGACCTTTCCAGAAACATCTCAGCCAGGAAGCAGTTTGTGAATACCCTGATCGAACTCAATGACTATAATGAGGCTATAATACAGCTCAACGAAATTCAGAAGGTTGATATGACCGATAACGACGTCAATCGCGCCCTGGCTTACTCTTATTACGAAACCCAACAATACGATAAAGGATTAAAGTATATTGAAATCTTTATAGCCAATGCGAAACCCGAAAAGATCAGAGCGCTCGATTATGCCTATTATGGTCGCTTGCTGGCAAAACTGAAGATGGATTCGCTGGCTCCAGAGCAAATGATGAAATCCTTTGAAATGGATACTGCAAAAGCCGATATCATCTCGGAAGCTGCGCTTTGCTGGACCAAAGTCAAGAAATATGAAAAAGCGCGGGATCTTTACGAACAAAAAATTGCTTTAAAACGGGGAATCCCCATGGATTACTATAACCTGGGGAAGGTTTATTACAGTTTACAGGACTTTGTTAATGCCGATACCAACCTGGCAATTTTCAATGCAGCCCAGACCGATTATGTACCTGGATTTTCCTGGAGGGCCAGAACCAAATCAAATCTCGATATCAAAGATGGCAAAGGCTTTAACACCACAGGTTACGCGGTTCCGGTATACAAAGCCATTATTGAAAAAACCCAGAGCGACACGGTAAAATACATGAAAGACCGTTTTGAAGCCTTTGACTATCTTGCCTTCTATCATTATAGTCAATTCTCCCTTAATCAGAAGAACAAAGATGAGGCGCAAAAGGCCCTTGAATATTATACCAGGATGACCATTGTAAATCCAAATGATGAAAAATCAGCGGTTGTCAAACCGGTCATTGATCTTCTTAAGCAAAAGATAAAATAGGATGGTTTTGAATTCTTTTAGAAAATTCTTACATTTGCCGTCCTGATTAATTGAAAATCCTTTAATTAATTAATTAATTTATAATTTAAAACACTTTACAGATGAGCAAGACAAATAAAAAAGGCGGAACCCTCGGGGAGGCCTTAAGGTCAACATTTACACTGGGTGCGATGATTGTTTCGTTCATTATCGCCTGGCTTGTTTACAAGTTTATCATGGGGAGCCCTATTAATTTTGAGGGTGGAAATCCTGAAGGACACCCACTTCCCGGGAACTATCTGGCAATGATTTATAAAGGGGGTATCATTGTCCCCTTCCTTATCACTGTAAATTTACTGGCCATTATTTTTGCTATCGAGCGGCTCATAACCCTGACGCGTGCCACCGGTAAGGGAAGGATCAATGTTTTTGTTAAAAACCTTCAGAATCTGCTCGACGGAAACAAGATTGAAGATGCCATAGTGGTCTGTGATAAACAAAGAGGTTCGCTTGCCAATGTTATGAAAGCCGGGTTGCTTCGTTATCGTACCCTGCAGAATGATGTAACCTTGGAAAAAGACCAGAAGATTCTTGCTTTGCAAAAAGAGTTTGAAGAGGCTACCGCACTTGAACTCCCGATGCTCTCAAGGAATCTGGTTATCCTTTCAACCATTGCCTCTATCTCCGTTCTTATCGGTCTTCTTGGTACTGTTCTCGGGATGATCAGGGCATTTGGCGCTCTTGCACAAGCCGGATCACCTGATGCCCTTGCTTTGGCAACCGGTATCTCAGAAGCGCTTATCAATACGGCCTTCGGTATTTTTGGTTCGTTAATAGCAATTGTGCTTTATAACACTTTTTCAACTCGAATTGATAGTTTTACCTATAAAATTGACGAAGCAGGATTCAGCCTTGTACAGTCCTTTGCTGCCTCTACCAAGTAATTTTTGGCATTCGAGCAAATTAAGTACCTTCATTGTGTATTTATCACTTAAAATCAGAATCCCATGCCAAAGATAAAACCACCGGTAAGAACACCGCACATTGACATGACTCCCATGGTGGACCTGTTTTCTGTGCTTCTGATCTTCCTGCTGTTGACGGCCTCGTTCAGGCCCTCGGAAGTTAAACCGATCGAAGCTCCGACCAGCGTCTCTGAAAAGCAGGCCCCGGATAACGATATTATGACTATTCTGATCTCCAAAGACAGTTTGGTTTTTTTCAATATCGATAACGGGAAGGATACTTCAACCCATTTCCGTTTAAAACTTTTGGGGAAAATGGGTGAACAATACAAGATCATCTTTACTCCTGCTGAGTTGAAAAAATTTGAAACCATGGCGGCATTCGGAATGCCTATCAAAGATGTAAAGACTTGGATCAATGCCAAAGACACCAAAGAGCGTGATGCATTACAGATAGGGATTCCGACCGACTCTCTTGACAATCAGCTTGCGTGGTGGGTCAGGTTAGCCCGTCTGACCAATCCCGGAGCCGAAGTAGCCCTCAAAGGCGACGCTGAAACACCTTACGTTGTCGTGAAGAAAGTCATGGACCTTTTGCAGGAAAACAAGGTCAATAAATTTAATCTCGTTACCAACCTTACCAAAGAGGAAGTACTTCTCAAAGACCTTCCTCCTGAGGTAAAATAGCGGGAATTATCACTGTAAAAAAGAACCAACATGGCTGAACTTATTGTTGAAGAAAAAGGGAAAAAAGGTGGAAAGCGCAGACCGAAGAAGCACAGCACCCGCATCGACATGACCCCCATGGTCGACCTGATGTGTTTGCTGATCACCTTCTTCATGCTCACAACCGCCTTCAACAAACCCAAGGTAATGGTGATCACCATGCCTGAAAAGGATAAAAAGGAAGATCCCAAAGATGCCCCGAAAATCTCCTCTGAACGAACACTTAATATTTTACTGACGGAAAAAGATGAAGTGTTTTACTATATGGGAATTGCAGATCCTAAGAAACCTCCGCTGCCGACGCTTGTTAAGACCGATTTCAGCAAAGATGGCATCAGAAAAGTTCTGTTGATCAAAAACAGGGAGCTGTTTACCAAAATCGCCGAATACAGGGATAAGCGGATAACAGGGAAAATTGTTGTTGCAGATACAACAGCCGATAACGAGATCAAGAGATTGAAAAAGGAGGACAAACGAGGTCCGATCGTTCTGATCAAGGCTGATGCGAAAGCAAAATACAAGGATATCGTCAATATTATTGATGAAATGGCTATTTGCAATGTTGCCAGTTATGCGATCGTTGATCTTTCACCGGTCGAATTGGAAATGTTGAATGCTGCTCCGAAATAATTTATGAAAACGTTTCTTACAATTCTAAAAACATAGCATATGGCAATTGAAAAACAGCGTATAGAACCGCTGGATGAAATTGTGTTCCGGAACAGGAATAGGGAATATGGATCGTATGTTCTTCGGAAAAAGTACCGCAAGTACATGACCATTGCCCTTATCATTGGCCTGTTTACTTTATCTGTTGCCGTGGCCTACCCCTTGATCAATGCATATATCACAAAGGGCAAACTGGTCAGGGAGAAGGAAAAGGAGGTTGGGATCGAAATGAAAGATATTACTCATGAAGAAGCACCACCCCCGCCCCCACCC
>SACF01000063.1 GCA_009928665.1 Alphaproteobacteria bacterium | reverse complement strand
TGATTATTTCGGACAAACAGTGCCACTCATTTCGGAGTAAACAGTGCCAGTGATTCCGGAGCAAACCGTGCCAGTGTTTCATATGGCAACTGGGCGCATAAAAGTACTACTTTTTTTCAATTGATTTCCTTCTGAGTGATTCTCCTTTTAATTCAAAACGGTGTGCAGAACCTGACAATCTGTCCATAATTGCGTCGGCCAGAGTTGGTTCATTGATATATTGATGCCATTTGCTGACCGGTAGCTGTGAAGTTATGATGGTCGAGCGTTTACCATACCGATCCTCCAGGACTTGAAGCAGAGCTAACCGGAACTGGCTTTCAAGCGGGGCCAGGCCAAAATCATCTATAATGATCAATGGGTTTTTCTCAATGTGATTGAGTAATTTGATATAACTTCCTTCGATTTTCGACAGGGCAAGCTTCTCAGCAAACCGATTCATTCCGAGATAAAGGACTTTGTATCCCAGCGTACACGCCTGCCGGCCGAAGGCGCAGGCGAGATAACTTTTCCCGCAACCGGTAGGGCCGGTAATCAGGATATTTTCAGCACGTTCCAGGAACGCGCAATCAGCCAATGCAAGTATCTGATCCCGGGTGATATTGCGTGCGGAAGAGCACTGTACTTGTTCGAGAACCGCATCGTATCTCAGGTTGCTCAGCTTGAGGTACATTTGGGTGCGTTGCTGGGTCCGGTTGAGTTGTTCAGCCTCTACCAGCCGTGCCATCAACTCGTGTGCTGAAGGAAGTTCCTGTGAAGGCAATGCCAGTGTGGTCTCATACGCCTGTGCCATACCGAACAGCTTCAACTGCTGTAGTTTTTCATGGGTTTGGTTTGTGTTGATCATGGAATGTTGTTTTAGATGTAAATATTAATTGAAAAAGGCGCCAATTGCTCGTTGGTTTATTGGTACGATTCTGCCCCCCGGATGTTCTCATGTTCAGGAAGTCTGAACAACAGATCGGTCTGCAAGGGTATCTGGTCGAGCTTGCGTTCCAGAATATTCTTGATGATCATATAGGTTACTTTGTATCCTGCCATGGCCCGTCTGCAGGCTGCTTCCAGGCGGTTATTGCCATATTTTTCGCCCAGGCGTAGTACCCCCAGGCATGAGTTGTAGGTTTGTTCAATAAATGATTTCTGTTGGAGTATCCTGTTGATCGCACTGGCTGTATTTTCTCCTGTCTGCGTGGCTTTTTCAATAAAGTATTCCCTGGTATAACCTTTGATTCGGGCATAATGATTTTGGTTTGGTGGAAGATGCTCCGAAAGAGTGGTGTGCCCGTTTCTGTTATAATTACGCCGGTAACTGGCAATGCGAACCATATCAAGATAGATTTCAACATGGTCCGTATCGTAAATGAGCTGTACTGTTTTCCCGATGTGCTGGAATGGAACACTGTAGTGATGCCAATCCTCCCCGAGCGTGATGTGGCAATTTCGCTGTATTTTGGCTTCCACCTTGGTTTTAGGTACAAATGGCCCAACCGGTAAGGGAAGTAACAAGATCTTTTCATGAAGTGTAAACCGATCACGACGGCTGTAATTCTGGCGCTGAAGGTTCCGGCTGTTAAAGTGGTCCAACTCAGACCATAAGGCCTGGTTTATCTGATCCGGACCATGAAAGACCATGTTGCGCAGTGGAGCGTAGATCCGGTTGTAAACAGCATTCACATGACTTTCAACTGAGGCTTTGTCCCTGGGTTTTGCGACCCGGGAAGCCAACAGGGTGGTGCCGTAATGAAACGACCATTGCTGGACAAGCTCTTCAAAGGCTGGCTCATACCTGTTGCTCTTTTTGACGACCTGTTTCATATTATCGGTCTTTGCCGACCTGGGAACCCCTCCAAAGAATTGCAACGCATTATTCAATGCTTTCAAAAGATTGTCCCGTTTTGCCGATAACATCGCTTCGACGTAAGTATAACCTGAAAAGGGAAGCGTACAGACCAGTACCACGCACCAATTGAGCTCGCCGGTTTGGATATCAACAAATGAGATTTTGTCTCCTGCAAAGTCAAACATCATACTGGCAGCAGGTTCATGATCAAAAATCATTACGGCCTTTCGGGTCTCAAGAAAACGGCCCAGATGTTCACAAAACTGCGTGTAACCGTAACCATCAGGAACTTTTTGGCGGTATTCTTCCCATAAGATCATCCGAGTAGTATGAGGCTTCTTAAGTTCATCACAAAGGCCTGGGATGCGTTGTTGAAAATCAGCCAACTTCCAGTCCGGCCCAGGTGAAGGAGGCTCAGGATACACCAATGACGATAATTCTTCGTCAGTTAGCTTTAAAAGCTCTTCCAGACTTTTGTTTAACTGCTGTATTTGCTTCACATAATCATTGATCGTATTGCGCGACCTGTGAAGCTCAACGCTAATATCGCGGTTGGATTTGCCCTGAGACTTTAGCTGTAGTATTCGTCTTACTTGCAACATGGTAATAGGTTTATTTGCCATCGTATAAAGATTTTCTTCTTTATACGGGCCCATGTTGCCATTGAAACTGGTGGCCTGGTTTATGCCGGAATGTCAGTTCAGGTTTTCTGTAATACAAAATAAAACCTGAAATTTACTGGCCCGGTTTGATCCGAAATAGTGGCACACTTTGCTCCGAAATCAGTGGCATGGTTTGATCCGGAATCACTGGCACTGTTTACTCCGAAATGAGTGGCATGGTATGGTCCGAAATAGTCAACAGGGATAAAAAATGAAAAGTATGTGCAGTTGAGCAAGGTTGAAATACGAAATCTTTGTTCAAACAGCGATACAACAATTTATTGGCCAGACACTGTTCTGTCAATAAAGCCAATGGCCATCAATGACTTACCCTCAATTTCAAACGAATTGCAGGTTTTTCAGAATGTTCCGAATCCCGTCCGTGAGAGTGCTAAGATCATGCTATATGTGCCCGAAAGCGAAGAGATATCAATTCAGGTGTCGCTATTGAACGGTGATCGGGTTGCATTTTTTAAACATAAGCTCCAACGCGGCTTTCATTCCTTTTTATTTCATCCGGGAGAATCTGACATGTATATAGTTTCAGTTTTCGGCAAGATGATGAAGAAAAGTATAAAAATTATTTCAACAATGGAAGATTCTCACGCTGGATGTTCGCTTACATATGTTGGAACAGAGCATGGTCTTTCACCAAATAAATCAGCCCAAAGCCGCAGTGGGTTTTCTTTTTCAACAGGCGACACGCTGCGCTTTATCGGATATCTGGATTCCAATACAACTGCATTCCAGGATGCACCAATTACCGACACTATATTTACGTTCCAGTTTCCAAGTACAGGAATTTCATGCCCGGGATTGCCTGCGGTAACATATATGGGACAAACCTACAATACGTTATTGGCAGGAACACAGTGCTGGCTCAGGGAGAATCTTAATTCGGGAGTGAGGATTGATGGAAATCAGGAACAAACGGACAATGGAATTATTGAAAAGTATTGTTACGACAATAACATAAACAATTGTAACATTTATGGAGGGTTATATCAATGGTATGAAATAATGCAATACGATTTCACGCCGGGGATACAGGGCATCTGTCCGAAGAATTGGCACTTGCCCACTAAGGATGAATGGGATACACTAATAACATTCCTTGGTGGACTTATTGCAGGTGGAAAAATGAAGACTCCCGGAACAATTGAGGGTGGAACAGGCTTGTGGGTTGAACCTAATATTGGAGCAAGCAATGAAAGTGGATTTTCAGCACTTCCTGCAGGTAATCGATACCGCGTTGATGGATTGTCTTTCGGTCTTGGAGCACATTGTGAATGGTGGAGTTCTTCAGAAAGTTATCTCGGATTTGCCTGGATGCACTATATTTATAATTATAGTGAAACCATTCAATATTGGGGCTGGTTCATGAATGAAGGGCTTTCTGTAAGGTGTGTTTATGATTATTAGAATTCTTTATTGATTGAGTATTATTCCGGCGTTATAATAAACTTTCAGGTTATGCCGGGGCGCCGATAAATTTCAGTTATCTTTATTGCTTCATTTATTGAAGGATCCGAAACCATGAAAAAGCACATCGTCCTGGTAATGATAATGCTGATGCCACTGACAGTGATTCTTGCTCAGGAGAAGACCAATCAGGTAACCAACGACACGATCCCCGCTGTAAAATCACAGAAAAAAACGAAAATGAAACCCGATCGCCGGTGGGGTGATGGCGGCGCCGGGTTAGGTCTGGATTATGGCGGTTTGATCGGGGTAAAGGCTTCCTTTTATCCCATAAAGTATATGGCTGTGTTTGGGGCTGTCGGATGGGAAATCGTTGGGATCGGTTGGAATGTGGGAATTTTAGGGCGTATTATCCCGGCTGATGGCAAACACGGAACCCGGCCATATCTGAAGGTCATGTATGGTGTGAACGGCGCTACCCAAGTCAAGGGAAAGAACGGCTATGATGAAATGTTTTACGGTCTCACCGTCGGCGCGGGTCTGGAGCTGCGTTTCGGAAAGATCAAGAAGAACGGGATCAACATCGACCTGAATGTGCCTTTTCGTTCACCGGAATTTTTCGATATGGTCAGCCGGATTAAAAATGATCCGCAGATCGACCTTAAGAACGATCCCTGGCCGGTTACGATATCGGTGGGTTACATGGTGGAGTTTTAAGCTTTCTTTTCAGCTTTAAATAGTGACTCAGGATAAAGAGCCCTCCCGTTATCACAAAAGGCAGGGTAATGCTGGCAATGATTGCCAGGCTTATCCAGATGGAGTGGTTATGGTGGTAGTTCCCGCTGAAGATATAGGGTGTGAATCCCAATCCCAGGATGGCCAATATCGTTCCTCCGACCAATTCCCATTTCCAGGCAATAATCAGAATTATGATCAGGATAAAAGATGGGATCAGGTGCATGAAAAACTCCTGCCATTGCCGGGAGGCAGAAAGTTTCGGGTCAAACGAATCGAGTGCAAACAGGCTGACAAACAGTATTGCCAGGATGCATAAAACGCGTGGAAGCCAGTGGATAATTTTCATGTGTTAAATATTTTATCCTTCATGTTTTTTGCTTTGAATATCAGAGTCTGTTTAAATTTAGTAAATCATGTTCAATCGTAAATTTTTAAACAGTCTCTTAATGTATCAGAGGGAACCGTTGATTCCTTCAATCTTTGCAGCATCTCACGGAAAACCCGTTCTGAAGTAAGTTGAAATTGCGCTTGAGCGACCCGTTGTTGGCGTCGAGGATATAATTCCAGGCGTTGACAGAAGCGGTATCGGTTGATGTCCAGAACATACCAACATTTCCGATAGAGTAGAAGGTGCCGTAATTTATGCGGTAACCACCGGGAAGTCCTGTAAACCCGCTGGAATTATCGGCTTCGGCATTCGGGGCGTACCACAACCCGGTTCCCTGTTCGATGGTCCCGGTCGATTTCATTTTTCCGCCTGCACCGACCATACCACCTAAAAATGCACCCAGCGTTTTCCATTCATCGTCGGTTGCTACGTGCCATCCTTCGGGACAGATTCCCCTGGGATCGGTGACTGCGAAAAAATTGTAAAGAAACCCGTAAAGAGTCAGGTTGGCCGCGGTATTGTCATAAACAGAACGGGCCCCGTTTGTGAGGATTTTCCACTGGGGATCGGACTGAACCTCGGGGATTTCAGCCCCGGTACGGTAATGGGTCACCCGGAGGTTCTCTTTCAGCCATTTCCGGTCACCGATGACGGCTACATGATACAGATTCCCATCGATGTCGGTCACGGTATCGACTGGAAGGGCAAGGGTTTTAAAGGTCAGGGTGGGGCCGTATCCGGTCCCGGCGGTGTTGGTGGCATAGGCCCTTATGAAATAGTCCGTACCGGGCTGTAACCCGTCGAGGTAACTCACGAAGGCGCCGGTCCCTGTTCCATTCAGGGTCCGGGTTCCGGCTACCGTGGGCGTATCCGAAATACTCCAGCAAACGCCCCGTGCGGTCACGATAGCCCCACCGTCGGAGGTAATGTCGCCACCCGAGGCGGCTGTGGTCTGGGTAACCTGGGTCACGCTGGCAGTAGTGAGAACCGGCTTGGATGGCGGTACTTCCGGAGCATCCTCTTTCTTTGAACATCCGGCACAGATCATCAGAGCCCATGCCAGGATAAAAACGGGTGACAAAATCAAACCCGGAAAATGTTTCCAATTATTCATATCGAATACAAATATAAGGCAGTTTTACCGATTCGGACTGGTTTACAAATCGGTATACAGTTATTCAGAAATTGTGATCCGGATTTTCCCGGTCAGTTGAAAATACGCCTTCACCGACTCCGGCGAGATCAGGATTTTGTCGGTTTCCAGATTATCTATATCGCCTGAAATTTTAAGATAGGGATGAGTCTGATTATTTTTCAGGTAGTTTTGCATCTCGTCGCGGGCTTCGCGAAGCTGGTCGCCCACCGGAAAGACCAGCCCTTCCGACATTTTCCGGAGTAATCCCGAATGGAAGATCCACGAACCGGTTTTCGCCAGTACATTCCTTGTGTTGATTGAGAAATCGAGATTTTCAAGTTCTACCGCGTTTGTTTCCCGGTTAAAAACCGGTTTCCCGGAGAGGAACATAGATCCCTTCACGCTTCCTTCGACGGCCATGGCCACGATGAGATTTTCGCCCTGTCCGTAAAGACTGATATCGCGGATGTTTATCTTGTACCTCTTGTAGGAGTAATCATATCCCTTAAATTCCCTTCCGACGATATCATTGATCTTTGAGAAGGGGATATCAACGGTGAAGTTCACTGCGAACCGCTCCGGCAGCGAACTGGTGATCTTCAAAGGGGGTAATGGCTTGCTCTCTGTTTTCCCGGAATTGGCGCCGAAACTGAGTTCCACCATCGCGCCGACGCTTACCGAATGTCTGAAAACCGATCCCGATCCGCCGAATGGTACCGTACTGACTTCAACCGGGGTCACCTGCATCCAGATGTTGTATTCATCAGAAATCTTTACAGGTTGTTGAATCGAAGTCCAGGTGTTGGTAATTAATTGCTTTAAGTTGAAAGTGGATTTAACCGACCGGTCGATCTCCCTGCTGATCACAGGCATGGCCTCCTCAACCACCAGATCGCCGATCACCGGCAGCGGAATCTTCAGGAGACCCGCCATCATCTGCGGGTAGCTGATCCATTCGTAGCCGTCGGGGCGGGTCAGGGTCCCAATGCTCCAATCCTTGTTCAGGTTGACCGTGGTTTTGAACTTCAGCGCCACTTCGGCGGTGGCATCTTGGGTGGTTCCGAAACTGTATCCCAGAAATCCTGTTTCCAGTCGTTTCCGAACCCATATTTTCAGCGGGATCCGGTAGTACACGGTATTCCGGTCGATCGAGAGGGTGATGCTGTCGCTCCGGGTTGCGCGCAGCATCAGGTTGTCACGGTCGTTGTCGGCGAAACTGGTGTCGGAGTAAATCACTCCGGCGATCTCCCGGTTTATCAGCTTCTTCAGGGTTGCGGTACTGGTTTCAACAGGGATGACAAGGGTCGAAAGGCGGGGAGCATAGTTTACCTTGTAATATTCTTCAACGGGCCGGTCGATGTTGAGACGGTGGCAACCAACGGTAAAACCAATGAGGACCAGGAGTAGCATGCCCTGGTAAAACAATCGGAATCCAGATTTTTTAAGAAGGTTCGTTAGCAATCTACTTTTAAGTAATAATCATTTTCTAAATGCCGATACAAGTTGTCCAAATAAATTCAGTGCATCAGCCACCACTTTTTCGTTTTCGACAGGAATCTTCAGATATGTTTTTCCTGAATGGGGATCCTTATCGAACAGCGATGAAACAAGTTTTTGGGTTGCTTCAGGGGAGGAAAATGTCTGTGCCAGTCCGCTGAAAAATCCAAATCCTCTTGCGATTAGATCAGCTGGTTCGGGTGGTGGTGCAGCCAGATGAGAATCCGGTTGGCTGTAGGTTCCCTGAGCGCTGGTTATCCTTGATGAATCCTTCGATAACGGCTGATCGAATGCCTGGCCGGTTGTTGTTGATTCTTCCCGGGATTCTGAAGAAGATACAGAAACGTCATTACTTTCCGACATTCCAGGGATCGAGATATTCTGTCTTGTCTCAAGCTGTTCGGTAATAATGCTTCTTGTCAGATCAATGCCAACGGGGACCACATCGTCATCTCCCGGGATGGGATTTACAGACACGGTATCTGCGAGATCTTCAGAGTCTTTTCTCATCTCATCAACTGCCCCGATTCTCAATCCTGCTGATTCTTCTTCAAAGTCTTCAGCGATTTGAACCGTTCCGTTTTCATTGGATTCGGAAGGCATGGTAATGCTTTCGACGGTCTTCATAAATTCGCGAAACTTGTCTTCGCCCATGAAAATGGAATCTTCACCATCGTTTAGGATCCCGTCGAATAAGGAGGTCTTAAATTTGAGCACGGCGATCATCCGGTGCTCGATGGTACCTGACGACACAAAATTAATTACCTGGACTTTACTTTTCTGTCCATATCGGTGAACCCGACCTATCCGTTGCTCCAAAATGGCAGGATTCCACGGGATGTCAAGGTTTATGATCATAGAGGCCGACTGAAGGTTGAGACCGGTGCTGCCGGCGTCGGTTGACAGGAATACCCGGCATTCAGGATCACCGTTGAAATGGTCGAACAGTGATTTCCTTTCGCGGCTGGGAACGCCTCCGTGAAGGTAGCGGTAGCCGATGTTCCTTGTCTCCAGTTCGCGCGCAACCAGCCTGGTCATGCGTTCCCACTGGCTAAACACTACAACCTTCTCCCCGTTCCCGTCGAAATACTCCTCCAGGATATTCATCAGTTCATCGATTTTCGTATCGTGCCTTGTCTCCTGATCAATGATGTAGGTGCTGTCGCAGACCATTCGCATCAGGTTCAGGTTGATCAGCAGGCGCTGCCGGTCTTTTTCGTTCAAATATCCCTGACGTTTCCATTTGTTGACGATCCGGGCAACGGCATCTGCAAACTCCGTGTGCATCCCCATCTGCTTGTCGGTCATGGCAACAAAGAGGGTTTTGTCCATTCGCTCTGGGAGTTGCGACATCACCTCTTTTTTAGAGCGCCGGATCATGATATCCGACAATTTGTGGGATATTTCATGGAGATGCCGATACCCAAGTACCCGACCGGTTTCATTCTTCACCTGGTAATAGTCCAGGAAATGGTAATATGGACCCAGTTTGAACGGGTCAACAAACTGAACGATCGAGTACAGCTCTTCAAGCTTGTTTTCGAGTGGGGTGCCAGTTAACACCAGCGCGTAAGTGGAGCGTATCTTCTTGACGCTTTGCGCGATCTTGGTTTTCCAGTTTTTGATCCGCTGGGCTTCATCGAGAATCACCAAATCGAATTCGCCTGTATTGATCGCTTCGAGATCGTGCGCGAGGGTATGGTAGGAGACGATTTTGTAAAGCGCATCGGATGAATATTGCGACTGACGGATGTGCGGCATGCCTTCAATAACCTGGACCGTACTTTGGGTGAACCGTTTGATCTCCGATTGCCATTGGTATTTTAAGGAAGTAGGACAAGCGATCAGAACACTTGCAATATCCGCTTCCATTTTCATCAGTTCAGCTACACCGATGGCCTGGATGGTCTTCCCTAATCCCATTTCGTCAGCGATCAGGCTCCTGCCGGCTTTCGCTGCGAACAGGATACCTTGTCGCTGATAAGGAAAGAGTTTTGTTGCGAGGATCCCTTCGAGTTCTTCGCCGGTTGGATAATGTTCATCGATCCACTGATGTCTTTTTTTTCTTTCTCTGGATTCAAGGATAAACTCCATAGCGTCATCGTAACACCTGAATTCAGGGTCAATGGCGGCCGCTTTCAACCTGAACTGCTCAAAATTGGCAAAACCGTATGGCGTCAGATTCATATCACGGTCGAAATACTCCCAAGCCATGTTTTTAAACTTAACCCGCGAATCAGTCCCGATCCGTAATTTCACATTCTGTTCTGTTCCGTATTTCAGATAAACCGAGGAATAAGGAGGCGTGTAGCCTTTATGAAGTAAAGTTTTAAGCTTGGAATTTGAACAGATATGCAGAAGCACGGCTTCAATGTGTTTGCAGGTGCCCAGGTGATTTGTTTTAAAATCGAGGCACGTGCAGAAATTCATCACCTGGTCGTTGTTACGAATGGCAACCTTGTATGTATTCTTGGTTTCGGGATTATAGACCGAATAATCGCTGAAGACCGGATGTCCATCGAGTTTTTTGATTGCGAATGGTTTATCCGTAACGAATTGTTTGCGAAGCGCGATCTGCCAGGCTTCGAGCGACATATTATGCGGTTTGCGATGGTAGGGAATAGTTGCTTCCTGTTTCGGCGTTGGGTTCCTGCCCTTGGCTTTCTGCTTAACAGGCTTCAATACATGCATTTTAGGTGACATATTTCAGTAGATTTTGTTTCGTTGGAAAATTATGGCTAAGATCTGAAATCGCGTTAAGCGGAACCGGAAAAGTCTGTTTTTACATGCGTTCAGAGGAATTTTTCGAACCCTTCTGCTTTACTCCTTACCTCGAATTCGATCACATCGTACCGGGCAACGCCGTGGATCACATAAGGATCGTGTTTTATGATCTCCAGCGCCTCCTCCTTGTTGGTTGTTTTCATCAGCATAAAGCCGCCGGTGCGGGGGATCTTCGGCCCGGAACAGATGGCAATTCCTTTTTGGTAAAGGGATTTCACATAAGCCCGGTGTGCATCGAGGTATTTGTCGACCTCTTCGACGGGCTTCAGGTAAACGGAATGAACTACGAACATCGGTTTGATTTTCCATCAAAAATAGCGGAAAATCAAATGCCAACAAACATTTTTCCAATGCCTGCGCCTGTTTTCACGGCGCCATGAAAATTTTAATCGTAAATAGAAATCTTGCTTTATTATCACACTTTTTCAGCTTCATTCTATCTGAGAAAATCCTGGTAGTTTGCCGGATTTACCGTGAGGAATACTGCCGGAGTGTAATTCTGCATGAACTGGTTTGGTGGTTTGGCGGTTTTTGAACGATTCCACTTGAACTCAAACGCCTCGTAAGAGCGGTTTTTTTCAATGACCAGGCCGATCTCCTGCTGCTGGTGTGTCCTCCAGAAATAATGGGAGGCCATCGGATCGAGGTATCGATCCCGTTTGATTCTTTCACCGACCAGGAAATTTTCCCATAACTTACCGGTATCGTCTCTTAGATTTAAAGGATTGAACTGGTTGATCAGCGCGTTGCGAATGCCATTGTCCCAAAAATAGACTTTCCGGCTCTTCTTTATTTCATTCCTGGGATTTTTATTGATGGATGAAAGACTGAAAATGACGAACGTTTTCTCGAGCAAGTCCAGGTAACGGATCACGGTGTTACGGTCGCAACCTGCTATTTCGCCCAATTCGGTCAGTGAAACCTCATTAGTGACCTGCAGGGCAAGTGCACGCAATAGTTTCGGAATAATACCCGGTTTACGAACCGATTCCAAAGCCAGGATATCCTTGTACAAGTAGTCTCCGGCCAATTCCATAAGCAATTTTGACCGATCAAGGCCCGTCGTGACGATCTCAGGATACATGCCATAAATGAGCCTTTGTTCCAGCATGCGTATCTCATCGACTTCAGTGTAGTAATGGATCATTTCGGAAAAAGTCAACGGGTGCAGATTAAACTCAAGTTTCCGTCCGGTCAATGGTTCCTGGATTGTATCACGAAGCCCAAGAGCCGAAGAGCCGGTAACCAGAAGCTGCAATGGTTTGATCTGATCACAGATCAACTTCAGGGTGATACCGATGTTCTCTATCCGCTGGGCTTCGTCGATTACCAGCAATTCGGCGTTCCCGATCCTGCCTGCCAATTCGGTCGAGGAAGGCCGGTTCAGGTATTGTTTCACGTCGGGTTCATCGCAATTCCACATGAGCCAGCGTTTGCCTGTGGCCTTAGCGATTTCAACAGCCAGGGTGGTCTTCCCGGTCTGCCTCGCCCCGGTAATAATGATCGCCTTTCCCTTAAACAGATAAGGGCTGATCACCTGCTGAAGTGTCCTTTGAATCATTTTACTTTATTCTGTTCACAAAATTAATATAAAATTTATGAATACGATCACAAAATTGATATACGATTGACAAGATTGAATTGATTTACGATTGCCAAGATTTACGATTGACATGATTGAAAAAAAATTTTTAAAAACTTTTCACCTTTTTGGTTTTTCCTGATTAACCATTAAACATTTTTTATGGACAGGGAAGAACTTTGCGAAAGGACCAAACGGTTCAGCATCAGGATCATCAATCTTGCGGTATCCCTGCCGGGAACCATCCCTGGAACGATGATGGCCCGGCAGATAATTCGGTCGGGAAGCTCCGTGGGTGCCAATTACAGGGCCGCATGCCGGTCGAAATCAAGCCGTGATTTTATCAACAAAATTAAAACGGTTGAGGAGGAGGCTGATGAAACCCTCTTTTGGCTGGAGATCATTGAAGAACTGCAGTTGATAAAACCGGAAAAAACTCACCAGCCTCAAACAGGAAACCCTGGAACTGCTCTCTATCTTCATGGCCAGCCTGAAGACCGCAAGAAAAAGTTGATTCATAATTAATTCAATTTACGATCGACGATTGAAAGAAATTCAATCATAAATCGTAAATCTTGTCAATCGTAAATTAAAGGTTATACATTTCCGGCCTCCTGTCACCCAGCAGGTCATTGAACGGGTTAATCATCTTCTGATCGGCTTTGGAGGGATCGAATCCGGCCAGGCCAACGAATGGCTGGTCGGTCGGTGCTGAAGATAAGATCTCGCCGGTGCACGACATAATCTGGCTGCCACCGGTGAAGGTGAAATCATCGTTGCCTCTTTGTTCTCTTCCGATGCGGTTGGCGGTGACGGCAAACACCCGGTTCTCAATGCACCGGGCGAACAGGGCGCGCTGGGCCCAGGGCAGCACCAGGTTTGAAGGATGTACGATCACCTGTGCGCCTTTCAGAGCAAGGGTCCGGCACAATTCGGGGAAGATCCAGTCGAAACAGATCATCGCGCCGATTTTGGCTTTTCCGATGTCGATGACCTCTGGAAGCCGGTCTCCTGGAGAGAACCAGAGTTTTTCCTTATTGAAAAGGTGGATCTTCCGGTATGTTCCCAGAATCTTTTCGTGGTCGGTCACCAAACAGGAATTGTAGTATTTTCCATATTCAGTTTCAACGAAGCCTCCCACCATCACGGCGCCGGTCAGGGCGGAGAGTTCCATCAGGAACCGGGCGGTGGGACCGTTCACCGGTTCAGAAAGGGTTTTTACTTCATCCGGCGAGGTGAAGGTGTAGCCGGTGGTAAAGAGTTCGGGAAGCACGAGGAGGTCAGCCCTGACGTCATGTGCCAGGGAACGGATGACGTCGAAATTAGTTTCTTTTAAACCAAAGAGCGGGGCAAACTGAAGGTATCCGGAAATCATGATGGGTTGTTTTTTTGATGTTCAGATATACCGAATCGGAACAGGTTTGCAAAAAAGGACCTCTGTTCCATTTGGTAAAACTAAAGATAAATGGAGAAAGTATTAGATATTCGATAAGGCGCTGTACATGTGTAATCAATGATCTGAATAACCATATCTCTTTACTGATCGGTCACTTTTTTAGTTCCTTTTTTCATGCGGATCTCAGCAATTCCATTTCCATACCGGTTTGATCGTGATTGTTCTGTCTCCAATAATGATTTTATCATCCTCATTCATCGTCAGTAGTAAACCTTCCGGAAGATCAAAAAAGAGCATGGCGTTTTTTAATCCCTCCAATTCCCTGTCCTTGTTATCATGGGTGAGTTGAGCGCAAACCTGAACAGCCATGGTCACCGTACCCGACTCCCTGACGATGAAGTCGCATTCCCGGGTGTCGCGGAAATAATAGATCTCTTTATATCTGCGTCGGAGCATCAGAAAAACCAGATTTTCGAGCATCCTTCCCGTGTCGGAAGAAAAAGAGAGCGAATTGGCCAGGGCAAGTCCATTGTCGACCGCGTAGATCTTTTTGGGATTCACCGATTGGTTTTTCAGGGAATGATCAAATTTCGGGATTGAAAAGAGTAGGTATGATTCCTCGAGAAATGATATATAATCGATCACGGTGGTCACTGCGCCAAGAGAAAAAACCCGGCGGATTGAATGGTAGGAATAATCCTTTCCTATGTTGCTTAACAGGAAAACCGTCATCTCTTTCAGGACTTTCACATTCCTGACAGCGTGCTTCACCGCGATGTCGCGCATCAAAACATCAATCAGCAGTTGTTGCAGGTAATCCTTTTTATGTGAAATCAGAAATTCAGGAAAACCGCCAAGGGTAAGATACTTTTGAAATGAAGAAAGCCCGGCTGTCGTGTTTTCGAAAACGAGGTACTCCTGATAGGAGAAGGGAAACAGCTCAAAATCAAGATGCCGGCCGGTAAGATGGGTTCCCAGCTCACGGCTCAATAACCGGGCATTTGACCCGCTGATAATCACATGTCGCTTTTGGTCGAGTTTTTGCCGGATATAAATTTCCCACCCCGGCACATTCTGGATCTCATCGAACAGTAAGTAATCACATTTTCCGAACTCTTCTTGGAATACCTCCTCGGTTTTTATGAAATCTGTTGCCTCGAATGGAGTCAACCGCACATCTTCAAAAGTCAGGTAATAATAACCGGGAAGGCTTTGCGCAAGCTCTTTCAGCAGGGTGGTTTTACCGCAACGCCTCACACCGGTGATCACCAGGGCTTGTGGCGAATCAGGATCAATCGTATTCAACTGTTTCCGTGTGATAAACCGGTTCTCCGCTTCCAGGTTTTGGCGTTGGTCCAGAATTACAGACTGGAGGTCCTCTTTTCGGATCATACTGATTTTGTTTGTTACAAAGATACAAATTTGTTTGTCAGTAACAAACAAAAATAATTTGATTTCCAATTCGTCTTACTTCTTCACCACCTTTGCAATCTCCGACTTATCACCTGCCTGCACCCTGACCATGTAAATGCCAACAGGTTTGTCCGAGAGGGAGAACTGATACTTCTTCTCTCCTTTCAACTGCCTTTGGCAAAACTTTCCTCCCAGCATACTGTAAACGGTGATATTGGCATTATCATTAGTTCCCACCACTTCCACGATGACCACATCGCTGGTGGGATTTGGGTACACTTTGATCAGCGGGGTTTTCAAAACTTCCTCCATACCAACATTCTCACCATTCTGGTTGCTTGCCACCAGTGGTGCCAGCATCGTTCCGCAGAAGTTTCCGGTGGCGGTGATATACCCGTGCAAATAACCGCCTGAATAAACTTTAGCCCCATTGAGGATGGAGATCTTGTTGCCGGCTACCAGGGTAACGCTTCCACCATTTTCCACGATGAAGGTGGTTCCGTTTCCTGCAACGGTCAGTATTTGCTGTGCATCGTAACAGGTGGTTAGACCGCCAGGAATGACTACATTGACTAGCTCCTGATTCACTGGGGTTGTGGTGCTCTTAAGTCCTGTAAAGGAACCCAGTGCAGTCAAACCATTGGCAGTTAAAACATGGGTGATTGCGTTCGTGAGGCCATAGGTAATCCAGGGTACAGGGTTGACTTTTGAACAGGAGAGTTTATTCTCTGTTCCCACCACATCATCAGTGAGATACTGGAATGTGGCGTTGCAAAGGAAGTTGGTGATCCCGGTATATGTGAGGTTCCAATAGCGGTTCAGGTAGTTTCCCGTGATGCCTGCATCGGGATACTTTTCGTTCTTCAAACTCACCCCGACATAGTTGCCCGGAGCAAACGCAGGGCTTGTGAAGATGATCGTCACAGGAGAATATTCTGGTGTTCCTGTATCATCACCTACGGGGTAAACAAAGGTTCCTGAGAATCCTGCCGGGAACTCTTTGCGCAGTTCTCCAGTGCCGGTAACGATGATCATCATTGATGCTGAAGGAGTGCCCACAATGGCTGCCAATGGCCCCAGGGTGAGGTTGTTTGATCCAAGAGTCACTCTTCCATTTGTTAACGTCAGATTGCCATTCACGGCGGTATTGCCTCCAATGACGACACCTGTGGCATTATTGACCGTGAGGTTTGTCAGGATGTTCTGCCCGCTGATGGTTTGCTGGACCGTACCTGATACCTCTGTGGTGCCGCTTCCGAGGGAATTCGGTGAGACATTCTCGTTGGTAAGGTTCTTTTTACAGACCACAGTCCCGCTGTTACTCAGTGTAGCCCCGTTTTTGATCACCAGGTTGTCCATTGAAACTAAAGTGGTACCGGGTTGAACTTTCAGGGTGGTGCCGGAGGTGATGAGGTTGTCGGCGAATACTGTATTTACGATGATAATCGTGATAATAAGCATCATCATATCTTTGGCCAAGTAACTGATATATAGTTTCATATTTTCACGTTTTTAATAAAAAAACCAATGTCGGAAGATGCAAGTTTTTGTCGTTTAATGTGTGTCTGGGCACACTCTAATCCTTGAGGCAACGCACAGAAAATCCATTGCCTTTCGCTACACAGTTTATGCCTACCTTGCCTTGATCATAGTACATATATCGACTACAGGCACTTGCCGAATTGCTCTCATAAGAACTCCACATCTTGCTATTGCCTCCAATGGCATCGAACGATCCATCAGAATCTTTTCGGTTGCCACCTGGGACAGAAGTAAATCCGGTTTCATTGGTTGTAGCGGTATTGGGATGATACCATAGGCCTGTACCAGCCTGTATTGTTCCGGTAGATTTCATTTTTCCTCCCGCTGCATTTGCTCCTCCCAGATAGTCTGTAACCGCATACCATTCATCATTGGTAGGGATATGCCAACCTGTCGGGCATAAACCCTGTACACCTTGTAACGTTGTATATTGCATCAGTTCATTCCACTGATACAATCCACCATAAATATTGCAATTTGATTCTAAATCATCATAACAGTATTTTTCGATGACCTGGTTGTCGGTCTGTTCCTGCGTTCCATTGATCCTTGTGCCAATGTTCAAATTCTCCTTCAACCAGCACTGGGTTCCAATTTGCACAGTATTGTATGTTTTCCCATCCCTTGTATCTGTAACAGTGGCTAATCCTGCGCAAGGTTGCCCGGTCTCGCTAAAGGAATAAAATGAAACTTGGTTGCCATAACTGGTTCCCGCAGAATTGGTTGCGTATGCTCGAACATAATATAGAGTGTTTGTGGTTAAATTTGACAATGAACTCGTAAACGTCCCTGTCCCACTCCCATCGGTAGTATAGTTGTCTGAAACCGTAGGGTTAGGAGATGTACTCCAGCAAACTCCTCTGGCAGTTACTGTGGCTCCGCCATCATTGGTTACACTGCCTCCTGATTGGGCCGATGTTTGAGTGACATTTGAAACGGATGTTGTCGAAACAGTGGGAGTTGTTGTCGATGATCCGGAATCCTTGAGGCAGCGCCCGGACAAACCGTACATTATGTTGTAGTCATTGCGGTACACAGATGCGTTGTCGTGGTAAAGTAACCGGCCCCATGCGGTGGTAGCATAGTTCTGCGACGATGACCAGAAGAAGGCGTAGTAAGTGAGATCGCCGAAGCTGCCAATGCTGTGCCGGAAGCCTCCTGGAAACGCGGTAAACCCGCTGCTGTTGGTGGCGCCGGTGTTAGGCGAAGCCCAATGTGTTGTTCCTGTTTCTTTCATCTTCCCTCCTGCAATACTTACTCCACCAAGGAATGTTGTCAGGGTTGTCCACTCAGCATCGGTCGGCAAATGCCAACCTACGGGGCAAATTCCCTGTACTCCAGCTGTAGTCAGGTATTGCATAGCTTCATCCCACTGGTAAAGTCCTCCATATATGTCGCAATTTGATTCCAGATAATTATAACAGAATTTTTCAATGACCTGGTTGTTGGTTTGGTTTTGGTTTCCGGGTATCACGGTGCCGACATTGAGGTTTTCCTTGAACCAGCATTGGGTTCCAATCTGAACGGTATTGTAAGTCTGTCCTTCGTAAACAACGGTTGGTGTACCAGGACATGATTGGCCAACATTCGACACAGTTAAAATTAAGAGGTTCCAACGTTTCAGGCGAAATGGTATAAACTGAAGCAGCGATAATATCTTCAGAATCATAAAATAAAAAAGGGCGTGAACCTCCGCTTATTCCAGTTCATAAAAGTAACGTCAAACACCCGACTCAACAGAAATAGCATAAAGGAACACACCCGATGGGTGCGCTCACTAAAACTATTTCTCTGAGTCTAAAAAAATGGCAGTTTTCTATGAAAGAAATATCAGCAAATCAAAATTTTAAATATGTTTATGAACGACAGGGACCGAAAAGCCAATTTACCGGAAACGGATCATCTCTTTGCGATGTTAAGGTAATTATCAGTTTTTCAATACCAAACATACACAGAAATTTTGAAAAAGCAAGGAAATCAGGAAAATATCCCACTGGTGTCTATTAAAAAATGTTAAAAAAATTTGAGGTCCAGATGCATTTGGCAATTGTTATCATCATAAGCCATATTTGCAATAGGAGCCAAGAGT
>SACF01000095.1 GCA_009928665.1 Alphaproteobacteria bacterium | reverse complement strand
TCCTATAATGTAAATTGCAGGGATATGACCTGGACGGGAGTAGCCTTTAATCCCACGCTTGCTGGTGCATGGAATCAGAATCTACACATTTACGGATCTCTAACCCTTTCACCTGATATGACTTATGCTTGTAATGGTATGGTCTATTTTGAAGCAAGGGACTCGGGTCATACGGTTTTTACTGGAGGGCTACCCTTAAATAGAAATGCTATGTACTTCCAGGGCGAAGGCGGAGAATGGACCTTGATGGATGGGCTGAATTTAGGAACCAGAGACATGTTTTTTATACGAGGCAGCTTAAAAACAAATAATCATTCTGTTTCTGCAAGAAATTTTCGTTCGAATAATTCGAATATTCGTACATTAGATTTTGGCTCCTCATTAATAACACTCTCAGGATCACGTGATTCTTGGCCGGATGATTATACTTTCGAAGTAAACGGAACGAACTTATCATTTAACTCAGGAGCATCAACTCTTAAGTTTACTGGTAATGCCGCATATTTGTATAATACGTCCGGTGGAGGATTAATTTTTAATAATATTGATGGTGACAACAATCTTGGCAACCTGACAATAAATACCACGAATGGCACTTTCAATAGCATTACATTGAATGGAAATGGTTCGATCTACGGAAATAATACGATTGGAAAATTAACGCTTGCTCCCGGTAAACAATACGGATTACAGGCCGGAAAAACGCAAACCATTTTAAACGATTTGGTGGCCAATGGTTCTTGTGCAGCTCCCATTGTGATTCAGTCAAGTTCTTCATCACCGGCAACGATAAGCAAAAGCTCGGACACTCTAAGTGTGAGATTTTGCAGTTTAAGTTGGATTCATGCTGTGGGAGGGGCTGAGTTTATTGCCGAAAACTCAATCGACCTGGGGAACAACAGCGGCTGGGTGTTTACCAGCGTGCCGCAGAATCTCTATTGGGTTGGCGGATTGGGCTTGTGGGACGATGTTGCTCACTGGTCGGCCGAGAGTGGCGGAGAGGGAGGTTACTGTGTTCCCACCAAAATCGACAATGTGTTTTTTGATGCAAACTCTTTCACACAAACCGCCCAGGCTATATTTGTAAATGTGGCCAATGCCGAGTGCAGAAATATGGATTGGACAGACGCGTTGAACGAACCCACGATTACCTCCTCCTCACCCAACAACAACCTGAAAATATATGGCTCGCTGCTGCTCAATCCTGCGATGAACTTTACCTTTTCGGGCAGTGTATATTTTGAGGGTGAATCGCCGGCAAAAGATACCTGGGAAATAGACATGGCGGGCGAGAGCTTCAGTAATGCCGTATATTTTGATGGCATGGGCAGCGTCTGGACTCTTCTGGACGCACTAAGCATCACCGGCAACGACCTCTATTTGAATTACGGAACATTGAACACCAATGGGGAAAGTGTGAACATAAGGCAGTTTATTTCCAATAACAACAACACCAGGACGCTAAACATGGGTGCCTCCGTTTTTAAGGTCAGCAGCCCTTTAAGTAAGGCCTGGTACGCTGAGGGAAATAATTTCATCATTGATCCGGGAACATCAGAAATCAGACTAACAGGTGCCAATGGAGGATTCTGGAGTATTGGCTCCAGCCCATTGAGCTACAACAAAGTACACTTCCAAAACGCAGGTGGTTCTGCTACATTAAACAGCAACCATACATTCGATGAAATCATTTTCAATCCTGCCGGAAAAATTATGGGTGCAGGTAACTTTGGCGAGGTGCAGTTCAATGCCTCCGGCGAGATTGCAGGCAGCAATTCGTTTGAAGCACTTCTCTTCTCGCCGGGTACGGTTAATGTGCTGCAGGCGGGCGCTACACAAACCATTGCCGGAGCATTTAATTTTTGGGGCAATGCAGCCATGCCAATTGCTATCCATTCATCCATACCTGGCGCGCAGGCAACAATTTCCAAAGCATCAGAGGTGGTTTCGGGCAATTATATCCTTTTACAGGATATGAATGCTACCGGCGGAGCAACTTTTGATGTTTACAATTCGGAAGACCTGGGCAACAATACCGGATGGAACTTCCTGGAGCCACCCGAAGCAACCTGCCCGCTGGATATGGAGGTTTGCGAAAATCTTCCGCCCTTCGTATTGAACACCGCAGCACCTGCCGGTGGTGTTTACAGCGGAGAAGGAGTTTACTATGATGAGGAAAATGAGCACTACATGTTCGATCCTTCAACCGTCGTTGGCGAACAGTCGGTAATAACTTATGCCATCGGCGGCTTGTTCCCCGATAGTTGCGAATATGTAATTGTAATCCTACCCCTGCCGGTAGTTGAATGCCCGGATGATATGGAAGTTTGTGCCGGCAGCGACTATATCAATTTGTATGAGGGCGAGGGTTTATTTTATCTTAATGAGATAATGATCACCGGTTTTGATCCGCTTAATGCCGGAACGTATGAGATTACCTACACCGAAACCAACGAATGTGGCTCCACCTCATGCGATTTTATTATTGAGGTTTTGGCCATGCCCGAAATTGTGATTACCGGCGCGCTTGAATTTTGTAAAGGGGGAAGCTCAATTCTTAGCGCCGCAGGAGGTGTAAGCTACCTCTGGAATACGGGTGCCACAAACCCTGAAATTGAAGTAGCAGTTTCCGGAAATTATTCCGTTACCGGTACCGATGAAAACGGCTGTGAAAGCACAGTGGAAGTTCTTGTTACAGTTTTCCCGTTGCCAACGGCACAAATCACCGGCGAGCTTAATCTTTGTGAGGGGGAATCTACCATACTCACTGCCATAGGTGGAGTAAGTTACCTGTGGAGCACCGGCGAAACCAATGCAAGCATAACCGTGAGCGAGGCCGGCGAATATTCTGTTACAGTAATTGATGAACATGGCTGTGAAAACATGGCTTCGGTGATGCTTACTGTTAACCCTCTGCCCGACGTTGAGATCACCGGTGAATTTGAATTTTGCGAAGGAGATGCGCCTTTCACCCTCACAGGTGGATTGCCGGTGGGTGGTGTCTATTATGTTAATGGGTTAGTAACTACTGTTTTCGATCCTGCTTTGCCGGGAAATTATGCGTTACTTTACGAATATTCCGATGCTTTTAGCTGCATTGGTTCAGCCACAGTGGAAATTATAGTGCATCCTTTGCCTCTTGTAACTCTTGAAGAATTTCCGGATTTATGCGAGGGTGCTGAGCCAATTACACTTTTGGGTGGACAGCCGGAAGGTGGTAATTATTTTGTAAACGGAACAGGAGCTTCCACCTTTAATCCTGCAACAGCCGGGGTTTATGAAGTGATGTACGAATACGCGAATGACTTTGCTTGCTTCAATTCTGCTATGGGTGAGATTATTGTACATCCTTTGCCCGAAGTTGAGATAACGGGCAACTTCTCCTTCTGTATTTCAGCATCAACTGAATTAACTGCCAGTGAAGGGGTTTCGTATCTCTGGAGCACCGACGAAACAACGCAAAGTATTATTGTTACCCAAACCGGGGTTTATTCAGTGGTAGTAACCGATATAAACGGCTGTGAGGGATATGCCGAGGCAACAGTAACAGAAGAAGACAACCAGCCGCCCACCATTACCGCAGCCCCTGATATTGTGGTTGCTGCCGATAATGATTTGTGTTATGCTTCAGATGTAAACCTGGGCGAACCGCAAACTGACGATAATTGTGGAATTGCATCTATCGCAAATGATGCTCCCGAAGTTTTTCCTGTTGGGATAACCGAAATTACCTGGACT
>SACF01000021.1 GCA_009928665.1 Alphaproteobacteria bacterium | reverse complement strand
GCATCAATGCTGAAAATCTTCCCTCGGGCGTTTATATGGTAACTGCCATGATCAACGACCAGAAGATCACCAGAAAGATGATCGTTCAATAATCCGGACAGATAATAACCGGTAAAGGAAGGTGGCTCAAAAGGCCGCCTTCTTTTTTATCCTGAAAAGTTTCACATTAACAGGAAAGATTGGGAGGATCATCAATTTTGTCGAAAAAACATGCACTGAAAATCATTTGCTGAATTATATTGTGTAAGTTTGTATATGCAAATGCCTGAAAAATATAAAAGCATTCCGATTATTTGAATCTGTACAGGAAAACTAAAATCAATTAATAACCAAAACAAACATCATGAAAAAGTTTACCATTTTCTTTATGATTATGATGATTTCGGCTCTGGCTATTGCCCAGTCGAAATATTCCAGCACAAAAGTGCAGACGGCCCCGCATAAGTTATTGAAGGAGCAGGTGATGCCGGCGCAGCAAATGAATCCTGTGACTTCCTCGAAAGCAGCCCTTGAAGAGGTCATCGGGAACACGGTTTATGATATGCAGACCAATTCGTCGGTCGATACCCGGATAAGGGTTTATGACGATGGTACGATTGGCGCCGCCTGGATCAGGGGCACATCGGATAACAACGAACGCGGAACCGGCTACAACTATTATGACGGGACCGATTGGGGCTTGCCACCGACTGCGAGAATTGAGAACGAAAGAACCGGATGGCCTTCCTATAGCCAGTTGGGCCAGAATGGTGAGATCGTAATTGCTCACCTCGACAACGGGTTGAAGATTTCGACCCGCGCTACAAAGGGCACAGGTCCCTGGAGTTACAGCACCATTCTTGGCCCGGCAGGAGCAACTGATATTTCGTGGCCCAGGATCATGACCAACGGTCCGGACCATAACTACATCCACATGATGGTATGGACTTATACTGCGTATCAGAATCTTGACCTTGCCCTGCTCTATTACCGGTCACTCGATGGCGGCGCCACCTGGGATAAAAGGGATGTTATTTTGCCGCAACTCACATCGGCCGATTACGACGGCTTCAACGGCGACGAGGTCGCGTGGGGTACACCGCACGGCGATACCATTTACTTCGCAGTCTCCGGGCCCTGGATTGATACGTTCATCATGTTGTCGACCGACAATGGAGAGAACTGGACAAAGATTCCGATTCTGAGCAACGCCAACAAAAAACTCCCGGCCGGCACCACCTACGTTCCACCGTTCAGAATGTCCGATGGATCCATTGCGGTTGAACGTGACCATAAGGGTGTGTTTCACGTTGCCTTCGGCATCGGGGGCGGCTATATGGAAGCAAGCACCAAGTATATTTATATCAACAGCAACGGACTTGTTTATTGGAATTCCACGATGCCGATGGTACCCGACAGCCTTGACCTTGATACCCTCGATGCACACGGAATGTTGCTTGGCGCCGTTTACAACGGTCCTGACCCTGATGATACAATCACGGCCGCACCCAGCTACAGGGTAGGATTGTCGAGCCAGCCGCAGGTTTCCATCGATGACTATGACAACATTTATTTCACCTGGTCGGCGGTAAAACCCGGGGATCCTTCACCGGATGATTACAATTACCGTCATATTTATGGAAGGGCATGGTTCCATGATAAACCGGAAATGGGAGAGATGATCGATTTCAACGACGGCATCATGTACCTTTTTTACGAATTTGTTTACCCTGCTATGGCTAAACAAATTAAAAACGACAAACTTGCCATTTTGTACCAATCGGCCGATACCCCCGGTTCCAATATTGTGAATACGGCCATACCCGTTCATGATAATACCATCGAATTCAGGGAGATCCCGGTATCTGATTTCTGGCCTGTCGGTATCGGATCCGACAAAACCGCCGGACAGAATCAGGTTTTGCAGAATTACCCGAATCCTGCCGGAGAATATACCAGGATACCTGTAAGCCTGGCTGCAGGTTGCGATGTTACCCTGACTCTGACAACCGTTACGGGAATGAAAATCCGGGAACTTCAGATGGGAACAATGAGCCCGGGCAATCACGTGCTGACTGTCAGGACGAATGGACTTGCATCGGGGATCTATTTTTATACCGTTTCAATGGGAACAGAAAAGGTGACCCGGAAGATGATCATACGGTAAAAAACAAGGAATGAAAGTTATTTGATTTTTGAAACACGTACTGTGTTTTCAGGAGGGCGGCTAAACTTTTTAGTCGCCCTCTTTCTTGATTTCGCCGGCCTTTCGTATCTTCGCACTCTGATTTTATAACTGTTACGAATGAAAGAATTGGGCGCTTTGATAGGGAAGGAGATCCGGCTGGAGTTGAAGCAGCGGTATGTGATCAACGGTATTCTGCTGTACCTGCTCTCCACGATTTTCGTAACCTACCTGGCCTTTGAAGATACGATCACGCCGGAGACCTGGAATTCACTTTTTTGGATCATCCTGCTTTTTGTGGCAGTGAATGGCATCTCGAAAAGCTTTGTACAGGAAAGCCCCGCGCGTCATCTGTATTATTACACGATAACCAGTCCGCAAAAGATTGTGATGTCGAAAATTATTTACAACCTGATCCTGATGTTCATCCTTTCGACGCTTTCATTTGGTTTCTTTGTGCTGTTGATGGGGAATCTCGTGGTCAACATCGCCTTATTTCTTGTCACGCTGGTGCTGGGAAGCCTTGGACTTGCATCCGTACTGACCATGGTAGCAGCTATCGCTTCCAGAGCAGGTCATAACTTTTCATTGATGGCTATTCTGAGTTTTCCAATCGTTCTGCCATTGCTGATCACCCTGATGAAATCATCCGGGTCGGCCATGACTTCATTTGATTGGTCGGGATCCGGTGGATTACTTATTGTCCTTCTTACGATCAACCTGGCTGTTATCACCCTGGCTTATATTTTATTTCCCTATCTTTGGAGAGATTAACTTAACGACTGTCAATGAACAACACGGTTTTCGCTTGTCATATGCACCTGAGTTTATATCAACCTGAAAAAGCCTGAACTCTTGGAACAAATGGTTAAAAGATATTGGTGGAAAATGCTGTCAGGAGCGCTTTTATTGTACGCCGTTGTCTCCGGATTCCTCGTTGAGGTGCCCGATACCATGATCCGCGAGACCATGAGGAACCTTTTCTATCACGTGGGAATGTGGTTTGGTATGTTTATCCTTTTGACCATTGGTTTTATATATAGTATCAGGTATCTGCTGAAGTTCAGGGAGGAAGAGGACCTGGTTGCCGTGGAGTCTGTCAATGTGGGTTTACTCTTCGGGATTTTAGGAATTCTTACCGGAATGGTCTGGGCCTCGTTTACCTGGGGATCTCCGTGGGTGAAGGATCCAAAGCTGAACGGTGCCGCCCTGGGCATTTTTATTTACCTTGCTTATTTGATCCTTCGCGGATCAATCGGAGATCTTCATAAAAAAGCCAAAGTGAGTGCGGTCTATAATATTCTCGCTTATGTGCTCTGGATCGTTTTTGTGATGATAATGCCCCGCATGGCCGGCGAAAGCATTCATCCCGGAAAAGATACTTCGCCGGTACTGCCTATGCATCTGGAACCATCGCTCCGGATTGTTTTCTATCCTGCCATGTTGGGATGGATCCTGCTGGGAATCTGGATCATGAACCTCCGGGTCAGGTTTCGCCGGATCAGGATGGCATTGGAGGAGTAAAAAAGAATGGAAAATTCAAAATTCAAAATGCAAGATTCAAAATTCAAAATTATTCACTAATCGATATTCCCTGAAAAATGGATCAATATGGAAAAATATTTGTAGTTGTCGTGGTTTTAGCGGTCATTCTGATCGGTGTTTTTATATATCTTTTTATTCTTGATCGCAGGATCGGTAAAATGGAGAAGTTTTTGAAGGAAAAGGAGAGAAACCCGACCCCATGAAAGCAATTCATATCATCATCATTATTTTTATTGTCGTGGTTGTTGCCGTGGTGATTACCACGATGACCGATTCGAGTACCTATTCCGATTTCACTCAGGCTTCCCTGAAGCCTGGGAAAGAGCTACACATCATCGGCACCCTGAACAGGTCGAAGCCCCTGGAATATGATCCCGGGATCAACGCGAACCGGTTTTCCTTTTACCTGATTGATGAAAAAGGCATCGAACGGAAGGTTGTTTATAACAATGCAAAGCCTCAGGATTTCGAGAAATCAGAAAAGGTCGTCATCATCGGTTCCATGAAGGGTGATCAGTTTGTTGCCAAAAGCCTCCTGCTGAAATGTCCATCCAAATACGAGAATGATAAACCTGCAAAATTCGGCGAGCAGGAGTTTGATGGGAAACCCCAATAGAAACTTGTTCTCCTGACAAACTAAATGTCAACAGACTCTATATGTCGTACCGGTCGCTTACTCATTTTGTTCAGTGCCTTGAATCGGCAGGTGAATTGATCCGAATCCGTGAATTTGTATCTCCCCGCCTTGAAATCACCGACGTTGCCGATCGTATGGTAAAGGCAGGCGGGAAGGCATTGCTGTTTGAGAACACCGGTACCGGATTCCCCTTGCTGATTAATGCCATGGCTTCTGATAAGCGGATTTGCATGGCGCTTGGAGTGCGGGATTTACATGAAATAGAAGAATCGATGGCCGGCCTGCTATTGGAATTTCAGAGCCCTAAAACAACTTTTCTTGAAAAATTGAAGGTTTTACCAGCCTTGCAGACAGTCGCTTCCTGGATTCCAAGGACGAAAAGCGGCCGGGCAGCTTGTCAGGAGGTCGTCATGGATCCGCCCGATCTCCGGAAATTACCTGTTCTGACTTGTTGGCCATTCGATGGCGGACCCTTCATCACCCTGCCGGGGGTTCATACACGGTGTCCGCAAACAGGAACCAGGAATCTCGGCATGTATCGTATGCAGGTATTCGATGCCAACCTGACCGGGATGCACTGGCATCTTCACAAGGGATCGGCAAAACATTATCGGCAGTACAAGGAGCTCGGGCTCAAAATGCCTGTGACAGTAACCCTTGGTGGTGATCCGGCCTATATTTACGCGGCAACCGCTCCGCTTCCTGAGAACCTTGACGAATACCTGCTCGCAGGCTTTTTACGGCGTAAACGGGTTGAGCTGGTCCGCTGCCTGACCAATGACCTGGAAGTTCCGGCCGATGCAGACTTTGTAATTGAGGGATATGTGGATCCCTCCGAAGATCTTATTCTGGAAGGACCATTTGGCGATCACACGGGCTTTTATTCCCTGGCCGATTATTTTCCCCGGTTCCACGTGACCTGTATAACCCATCGCCGTGATGCGATCTATCCGGCAACCATTGTTGGCGTTCCGCCGCAGGAGGATGCCTGGATCGGAAAAGCTACTGAAAGGATTTTTCTCTTTCCGATTCGTATGACGGTTGTGCCTGAACTTACAGATATGCACATGCCCATGGAGGGAGTTTTTCACAATATTGCGCTCACAGCGATTCATAAACAATTCCCCGGGCAGGCACCGAAGGTTATGAATGCGCTATGGGGCGCCGGACAGATGATGTTCAATAAAGTCATGGTCGTGGCCGATTCCAATGTCGATCTTCACGATTATGTCACCCTGGCCAAAGTGATCTCAGAAAAGGTTGATCCTCTTGGGGATGTGCATTTTTCAAGAGGACCGGTCGATATCCTCGACCATTCCAGCCCGGTGTATGCTTACGGCAGTAAAATAGGACTGGATGCGACCAGTAAGTTGACTCCGATACAGGTTGCATCGGATCCGGTCGCTGACAAACCTTCTATCGATAAAGCGGCTTTGAAATCTGAATTTTTCGAGATTGCCGGTATCCGTGATGATTTTTTGGAAGCAGGCATCTCCCTGGTGATTTGTTCTGTGCGGAAATCGAGGAAGAACCACCTGCGCCAGATTGCTGAACGGATGATTCAAAACAACCGCATTCAGCATGTTAAATTCGTCGTGCTGACCGACGATCAAGTCGATCTGACGAATCTCCACCAACTGACCTGGCTGGTGGCCAATAATATCGATCCCTTGCGCGATTGTTTTGTGCTGGATCGTAACCCGGGAGAAAAGTTCCCGACGCTTTGGATTGATGGAACCAGCAAAGACCCTGAACTTGACGGATTTTCACGCGAATGGCCCAATATTGTTGCCATGGATCCACAAACCATCCGGTCAGTTGATGAAAAATGGAATTCATTGAAGTTGGGCCCTTTAATTCCTTCGCCCTCAGCGATGTTGCAAACACTGGTAAATTCGCCCGGAGCTATTTCCAAAAGGCCCTAACATCCCGTTTGGATTTATTTTACTATTTTTGTCAAAAATCGATCAGCATGAGAAATTGGTTACGATATTTTGGTATAGTCCTCATATGTAGCATCTCGACCACCTTCGTGTATGGTCAGCTTTCTGCCATAAAAGGCAGAGTGACTGACGACAAGTTGAATGATCCGGTGCCGTTTGTGAATATTGGTATCAAAGACCGTAACATCGGAACATTTTCGGATACCAACGGTAACTATGTTCTGGAACTTCCTGCAGGCGAATATGAACTGATCATCTCATCGGTGGGTTATGACCGGTTGGTAAGAAAAATTGCGGTGGACGGCAAGAAATCCTATGAACTCAATTTTCAGATACATAATATCTCTCAGGAATTAAGCACGGTCGTTGTTTCTGCTTCAAAATATGCCCAACGGATTCAGGAGTCGGTCAGTTCGATCGAGGTGTTAAAACCGGCCATCATTCAGAATTCCAATGCCCAGTCGATCGACAAAGCTCTGGAGCATCTTCCCGGGGTAACCATTATGGACAATGAGCCTCAGATCAGGGCAGGCAGCGGGTTCAGTTCCGGATTGGGCAGCAGGGTGATGATCCTCGTTGATGAGATTCCTTTATTGAGAGGGGATGCCGGGCGGCCCGACTGGACTTTAATGCCGGTTCACGAAGTGGATCAGGTGGAGGTTGTTAAGGGCGCCTCTTCGGTGGTTTACGGTTCATCGGCCTTAAGCGGAGCCATCAACGTACGCACTGCCTGGCCCAAGGAAGATCCGGAGACTAAAGTTTCAGTTTTCGGTGGATTGTACAGCAAACCCGAGCGAAAATATGCAACTCCCTGGTCAAGCGACCTGAATCCCGTTCAGTATGGATTGTCTCTGTCACATTCACAAAAATTCAGTGCGATCGATTTCATCGGAAACATCACTTTTAACAATGATCCCGGTTATATCGGCGCGACTCCCGAAGAGGCTATAAAAGATTCCACTCAATCGACTACCGGAACTTACAACCGGTATCTGAAGATCAGCTTCAATACCCGGGTGAGATCTAAAAAAGTCGATGGGTTACATTATGGTCTTAACGGAACCTTCATGTACAACCAGAGCGGTGTCTGTTTTTTCTGGTTCAATGCCGATACCGGGCTCTACCGGCCTTTCCCGGGTGCGCTCTCCAATTACAGAGTCACCACCTTTTATGCTGACCCCTATGTCAAGTATTTCGGTAAAAAGGGAAGCAACCATTCCTTTAAAAACCGGGTTTTTTTCAATAACACCAATGCGACCAATAACCAGTCGAACAGGTCGCTTACCCTGTACAACGAATACCAGTATCAGAAAAAATTCTCTTCATTGGGAGATCTCACGGTAGTGGCCGGCATCATGAATACCTATTCCTATGCCTTCGGAAGGGTCTTCTCCGGGCAGTTAAATGCCGACAGCACTACGAGCGGAGACATTGATGGGACCTATGTTTCAGAGAATTTTGCCGTTTTCGGCCAGGTAGAGAAAAAGTTCTGGAAAAGGTTGAATATCCTCGCCGGGTTCCGGTATGAATATTTTCAACTAACCGACCAGAAACGACACAAGACCGTGTTCCGGGCAGGGCTTAACCTGCAGGCGACAAAAGCCACCTATATCCGGGCCTCTTTTGGCCAGGGATACAGGTTCCCGAGTATCGGCGAACGCTATATAACCACCAATTCCGGTGGATTCGGATTTTATCCCAATCCGGGTCTCATTCCCGAGGACAGCTACAACGCGGAACTCGGGCTCAAACAGATGTTCAAAATAGGCGCTGTGAAAGCTATTTTTGATATTGCTGCATTTTACGAACATTATGATAATTATATCGAGTTCAATTTCGGAATCTGGGGACGCAGCCCCGATTTCAATAAGAACATGGGATTCAAGTTTTTCAACACGGGTCCGGCGCAGATATATGGCGTCGATGCCTCACTGGCAGGTCAGGGCGATATCACCAAAAATCTGAGTTTTACTTTTCTGCTTGGTTATACCTATGCCGTACCGCAGGCTCAGGATACCGGCTATGTGTATTACAAGGATAAGAAAACCTGGCTGTCGTACAACACTACTTCCTCCGATGTTACCGACGACATTTTAAAATACAGGATCCAGCATGTTGCAAAAGGCGATCTGGATGTTACTTTTAAGAGGCTGTCGCTTGGCGTTACAGGCAAGTATTACAGCTATATCAGAAATATAGACCGGTTTTTTATTGATTATGACCGGCCCGGTTATTTTAATACCGGCATCACAAAATACCGGGAAGAAAACCACACCGGAACTTTCATCATGGATGCCCGTGTGAGTGTGACCGTTCGCAGTTTTAAATTTGCTGCTATTGTTAACAACTTGCTTAACAAAGAGTTTTCACTCAGGCCGGCGACCATAGAACCACCCCGGGTTACAACTCTGCAAATTATTTATCACATCTAAATCTAATACTATGAAAAAACTTTTCCTCGTTGCAATGACTTTACTGCTGTTCCACTCGGGATACAGCCAACAGCAGATCCCAAACGGAGATCTTGAAAACTGGTACAATGTACCCGTGAGTAGTACACTTAATTATGACCAACCAGGGACCGGACCTACCGACAACTGGCTCGCGACCCTGAATGAACTGGCTTCTGTTCCTGCTCCCATCGGACCCGGTCCGGTTACTGTTTTTAAAACGACTGACGCTCATGGTGGAACCTATGCTGCAAAACTGGTTTCGCAGAATTTGACCATGTTCCCCAGCGATATTTTCATTCCCGGAATGTTGGGTACCTGCCAGATGGTGATGGCCGAAACCCGCGCCCTGATTGGAAGGGCATGTGCCGATTGTAAACCTGTTAAATTCACCGGTTATTTTAAATATGAGCCGGTTAGCGGTGATTCTGCTGCCGCTGTTGTCCTGTTATCAAAATGGAATACCACTACCAAACACCGCGATACACTGGGCGTAGGTTTTTTCCTGATTAAAGATGCAGTAAACGAATATACCAAATTTGAGATTCCGGTCTATTATTTTACTTCGGAAGTGGCTTCTGATTCTATTTCGGTACTGTGTGTCGCCAGCGCCGGATTCAATGCCGTAAGTTTTACCCAGGGCAAAGGACAGGTAGGCAGTACCTTATATATTGATGATCTTGCGCTTGAGTATGCCTCCGGGATTTCGCAATCGTTGATGCCTGAAGTCGGAGTTAAAACTTATCCCAACCCCGCCTCCCAAATGATGCATGTGGAACTTTCGAAACAGGTCAGAAACGGCATTTTCGAAATGTACGATGCCAGTGGCAGGCAGATTGGTTCGGTGTCCTGTGCACAACTGAAAAACATTATCCCGGTTGATAAATTGACTGCAGGTACCTATTATTTCAGACTGGTTGAAGGGGAGACTCTGTTGAACACGGGTTCTTTCACCGTAATAAAATAAGGTGTTACAGCACCTGTCGACCGGATCATCCGGAACTGGATGTATCGATCTCCAGCCGCGATGAACAGTGAAGTTATCGATGTTCTGTAAAAACAAAGTGTATTATGATTGAAGTTAAAACATCACAGATGGCGATGGACCTGGAAGATCAGTACGGGGCACACAACTATCATCCGCTTCCTGTTGTTCTGACCAAAGGCAAAGGAGTTTACATGTGGGATGTAGAAGGAAAGCAGTATTTCGACTTTCTTTCAGCATACAGTGCGGTGAACCAGGGACATTGTCACCCGAAAATCACCGCAGCCCTGATCGAACAGGTACAAACGCTTGAACTTACCTCCCGCGCGTTTTATAACAATGTGCTGGGCGTTTACGAGAAGTACATAACGGAATATTTCGGATATCAGCGGGTTTTGCCCATGAACACCGGCGCCGAAGGGGATGAAACGGCCCTGAAAGTGACCCGTAAATGGGCTTATACCGTTAAGGGTATTCCTGCAAATCAGGCAAAAATCATCTGTTGTGAAAACAACTTTCACGGACGAACGATTTCGGTAATTTCAATGTCGACCGATCCTGAAGCCCGCGATGGATTCGGTCCTTACACGCCCGGGTTTATTACGATCCCTTACAATGATCTGCCAGCGCTCGAAAAAGCGCTACAGGACCCGAATGTTGCCGGTTTCCTCGTGGAGCCGATCCAGGGAGAAGCAGGCGTGTACGTTCCCGATGAAGGGTATCTTAAAAAAGCGTATGATCTTTGCAAGGCTAAAAATGTGCTGTTCATCGCCGATGAGGTACAGACCGGTATTGCCCGCACCGGAAAACTTCTCGCATGCGATTGGGAAGGCGTCAGACCCGACGTGCTGATCCTTGGCAAGGCGCTTTCAGGTGGTGTTTATCCCATCTCAGCAGTCCTTGCCGACGATCCGATCATGCTTACCATTCACCCCGGTCAGCATGGATCGACATTCGGAGGGAACCCGGTTGCCGCAAAAGTTGCCGTTGCCGCACTGGAGGTGATCCGTGATGAAAAATTGGCTGAAAATGCACTTGTCATGGGTGAAATCTTCCGTTCGGAAGTGCGAAAAATCCAGTCGCCTTTTATCGAACTGGTAAGAGGTAAAGGATTGCTGAATGCCGTTGTCATCAAGCCTTTTGATGGGAAAACCGCCTGGGATGTCTGCCTGAAGATGCGGGATAACGGACTCCTGGCAAAACCAACTCATGATCACATCATTCGTTTTGCGCCTCCCCTGGTTATCAATGAGACCCAGGTACGTGAAGCAGTTGCGATCATCGCGAAATCACTTAAAGAGATGGAATAAGTTCATCTCTTTAAGGTCTTGACAATTTAATACCAACGGCAGGAATCCGCATAAGGATTCCTGCCGTTTTCATCCGGCCCGACCATTCAAACCCGAATCAGAACTACGCTTTTATATGTGTTTTATCCGGTCATTCAATTTAATCAGTAATAGCATAATTATGAGAAACATCCTGATCATTCTTTCCCTTACTTTTCTGTTCGGTTCTTCACCGAAGCTTGCTCTTTCGTGCACCAACCTGATTATCACCAAAGGGGCCAGTAACGACGGCTCGGTCATGATTACCTATGCAGCCGATTCGCATACCCGGTACGGCGCCATTGCCTTTTATCCGGCAACCGACAATAAACCCGGCTCGATGTGCCAGGTTTATCATTATGAAAGTGGAAAATGGATGGGTGAGATTCCCGAAGTAGCCCATACCTATTCGGTCGTACAGTTCATGAATGAGCATCAGGTTGCTATCGGCGAGACCACCTTCGGAGGATTGGATTCGCTGCAAAGTCAGCCCGGAGCGTTTCTCGATTACGGCTCCCTGATGAAGATCGGTTTGCAGCGCGCCAAAAGCGCCCGGGAGTTGATCCGGGTAATCACAGAACTTATTGAACAATACGGTTACGCATCAGGTGGAGAGTCATTCTCCGTGTCGGATTCCCGGGAGGCATGGATCATGGAACTCATCGGAAAGGGAAAGTATGAAAAGGGGGCCGTGTGGGTTGCCATGCGTATTCCCGACGGATATGTATCCGGTCATGCCAATCAGGCAAGGATCACGACTTTTGATTTTCAGAAGAGCAATGACTGGAATGATCCGCGGCGTACCATTTATCATTCACCTGACGTGATAAATTTCGCGAAGGCTCGTGGTTTCTATAAGGGGGA
The DNA here is from genome assembly GCA_009928665.1 of Alphaproteobacteria bacterium. Lineage (GTDB taxonomy): Bacteria > Bacteroidota > Bacteroidia > Bacteroidales > FEN-979 > CAIVAT01. The sequence goes on along the minus strand of SACF01000021.1, from coordinate 57,145 downwards.
GGATGCCGACTTCAGCTTTTCCGATGTCTATAATCCCGTGAATTTTGGCGGAGCCAGATTTTGTGATTCCCGGGTATGGTCCTTTTTCCGGAAAGTCAACGCGCAAGTCCGTAACAACGCGACCTTTACCGATTATGCAAAGGGGAAACTGGAGCGTTCGGCAAAATATCCCGACGGAAGATCCAATGCCGGAAACTTTGTTACCAATCGCTTACCGCTGTGGGTAAAGGTCGACAGCCTGGTAACCCTTCGGATGGTGATGGATGCCATGCGGGATCATTTTGAAGATACCCCCCTCGACATGCGATATGATTTCGGGGCGGGACCTTTTCAGAATCCTTACCGGTGGAGGCCGATGGAATTCAGGGTTGACGGTGCATTGTACCTTAACGAACGGGCCATTGCCACCCAACAGACCGGTTACAGCTTCGTCGCCCAGTCACGATCATGGATTCCCGATCCGATCGGCGGGATTTTCTGGTTCGGGGTCGACGATGCCGACGGATGTGTCTATGCCCCGATGTATTGCGGCATTCAGTCGGTTCCCGTACCCTATGCGACCGGAACCGGATCGATGATCAGATGGTCGGATCAATCCGCCTTCTGGACTTTTAACCAGGTCAACAATTTTTCATATTCGAGATATAACGTGATCCACCCGGAAATTGAAACATATCAGCGAATCCTGGAGGACCGGTTAGCGAAGGAGACGGCCATCGTCGATTACCGCGCCGGTTTGCTTTACCGCGACGATCCCGGTTTGGGAATTGATTATGTAACGGATTATTCCTGGTTTACCGGGAACATGATTGTTTCGAAATGGAATGAGTTCTACCACTATCTGTTCATGAAATATATGGATGGAAATGTGAAGCAGAGCCGGAATATGGAGCTTCTTGATAACGGGAATGGTCGCGGTATTCCAAAGAAACCATCACAGCCGGGTTATGGCGCCGACTGGGAACGTCGGATGGTGGAAGGTACCGGCGATCGGTTCAGGGTCATCGGCGAATGATTACAAAGGGCCCGGTTTCTGAACGGCGATGATCAGAATGACGCAATCAGCTTGAGGTTAATAATCCGGGGCGTTAAATAGTTCGGCACGGCGTATTCCTTCCCGTTGATGTCGGTGATCCAGAGATACGATACCGTGTTGTTGATCTGGAGTAAATTGAAAATTTCGAGTGTGATCCACATCGAATTGAAAGCCCTGAATGGATTTTTTGGTGAAAACCGGGTATTACTACCGATGATTTGTTTTGAAAGTCCCACGTCGACACGGCGATATGGAGGCATCCTGAGTGTCTGTTCTTTCCGGGAGGAATTGGGTGGACCGAAAGGAAGGCCGGTTCCATAAATCAGGGTCAGGTTCACTTTCCAAGTGGGAAATTTCGGGATGTAATCCTGAAAGAAAATGGCAAGGTTAAGCCGCTGGTCGGTCGGACGGGGGATCCAGGCCCCTTCAAAATATTCTTCTGTTTTCATCAACGAAAGGCTGGCCCAGGATTCAGCTCCCTTGACGAATTCTCCATTGATCCTGAAATCGATACCTGCTGCATATCCATGGGCATCGTTGGTTCCAAAGTACCGGATCTTCAGATTGTCGATCTCATATGGAATAAGGTGCTGCATATTTTTGTAGTACACCTCTGTCACGAATTTAAAGGGCCTTCCCCAGGCCTTAAAATAGTAGTCGCTCCCGGCAACAACGTGGAGTGAAGTTTGTGCCTTCAGTCCCGGGACAATATTCCCTTGGAGGTCGGTCATTTCCCTGAATGTCGGGGGTTGAGAATAGAACCCCGCGGCGAGTCTGAATACCACATCCTGTTTTCCATGGGGTTTGAATGAGATGTTGACCCGGGGATTAACTGAAACCTGATTTGAATAATCATAATAGATCGCCCTGATTCCGGCAGTTATCGAAATATCGCTCCGGGTGGCATTTAAAGTCCAGGTGTCCTGAAGAAATCCCGCGATGCGGTTGGTGTTGACTTTGTTATGGTTGGTAATGACATTCGACAACTCCAGGTCTAATTTCGGAGGGTAGGGTGATCCCAGGGAATCGGGAGGGTGGGGGAGAGAATATCCGGCTGAGTCCTGCAACTCCCATTCATTGATCCGGTAGTCGAAAAAATCGTGTTGGTACTTTAACCCCCATTGGACACTGTGTCGCTCCCGGTCCCACGATCCGCGGTGCTCCATGTTGAATACCGTTCCGTCAAGGTAGTTACGGGCATGCTGAAGATAGGCTCCAATCCCCATGATTTCGGTGATCTCACCCTGGCTGCTTCCCTGGAATACTTCCAGTTTCCCCAACCAGTACTCCCCCGAAATATCATAAGTCTCCGATTCCCAGGTCTGAAATATGGATGAGATCAGCTTGAGCCTTACCGAAGAAGTGGGCTTGTAACTCAGGGTCACGGCGGCGAGCCAGTTCTGATACCGGTCGACCTCCCTGCCGTCGAAATAGATCTTGATTTTGTAAGCTTCGTCGAGGGTTCCGAAACTGGTCTCCCGGGTTTCGGGGATTAATTTGTAGGAGTTGTTGGTAAAGGTACCCAGTACCGAAACCTCCCATTTTTTATTGATCTCATAATTCAGCAATCCCTGGACGTCAAAGAACCTGGGTTTGTAGTTCCCTTTGGTGTCAAGACCTTTCAGAAAGTAGGTGTTGGTTTTATAGCGAACGCCGAGCAGGTATGTAAACTTTTTGGTGATGGACCCTTCCAGATGTGCGTTTGCACCCAACAGGCTGACGTCGAATGAACCGGCAAATTCACGGGGTTTTTTGTATCGGATATCGAGAACCGACGACATCTTGTCGCCGTACTTGGCGTCAAACCCTCCCGCTGAAAAAGAGATGCCAGAAACAAGATCGGGGTTGAGAAAGCTTTGTCCCTCCTGTTGACCCGACCTGACGAGAAAGGGGCGATAGATCTCGATATCGTTGACAAAAACCAGGTTTTCGTCATAGTTGCCTCCCCGCACTGAGTATTGTGAGCTGAGTTCATTCCGGGAGGATACCCCGGGCATCGTTTTGATCAGGTCTTCCACACTGGCGTTGATGGTGGGGATGAAGGTCATGATTTTGGGATCGAGCCGGCTGAAAGTACTGGTTCTCAGTTGCTGGTCTTTCACTTCGATCGATTCAAGTTGTGTGGAAATCTGCCTGAGGCCATGGTTCAGGATTCTGGTTTCACCCGGTTTCAGCCGGATAGGAACGGAGTCGGTCTCATAGCCCACAAATGAAAACAGGATAACCAGGTCGGTATTTGGCGGTACCTTCAGTTCATATTTGCCATTGGCGTCGGTGGTTGTGCCAATGGTAGTTCCTTTAATGGCGAGGTTTACAAACTGCAGCGACTGTCGTGACTCCCACAGGGTTACGGTGCCCCGAAGGATTGCAGCCTGGCCGGCTGGCGGGTTGGTCTGCTGGCCGAACGATTCCGCGATCAGCAGAAATAATGCAGCGATGATCAGCAATCGTTTCAAGGATTCTTGTCTTTAAGCCGTTCTTCCTGAGATTTGAATTTCCCCTCCTTCCAGGCTTTAATGAATTTTGCCCAGGCAAAGGGATTAAAGATGTTGAAGGGTTGCTGCTGTCCGAAGTAGTACAGCTTGCTCGTCTGGTTGTCGATGTAATTCCGGTAGTTCATGGAAGCATCCATCGGATATTCTTCTGCCCTCATACGGATATCGGCTGCCTGTAAATTTTTTCGTGCGATTTCGAGATCATCATCCGGAATTTTCAGTTCGACAAATGCTTTTTTAAAGTCCTCCAGGGTCGGCCAGGGGAAAATGAAGGCGGCCGCCAGCGTCAATGTATCTGCAGTCATAAGCTGGATCAGGGAGTACCGTTGTTTGGTGATGGTGTCGGGGATGACGAACGAGGCCGGCTTGAATCCCAGGGCGCTGAATATCACCGTGTCTTTTTTATGGGCCACAAAAGAAAAGTACCCGTTTGCATCGCTGGTGGTTCCCCGGTGGCTGCAAATGTCGTGGATCTTGGCGTATGGCACCGGATTCAGACTGTCGGCAGTGATGGTGATCCCTGAAAACTGAACCAGGTCGTCATTCTCCCGGTCGGGTTGCTGCTGCGCCCATGTTGTTATGCCCGGAAAGAGGACGAGCAGGAACAGCAACAGGCAGCAGGAGCTTGATTTCATTCGGGTGTCAGGTTCTTTAACATTAAACGTAAGCAACGACATTTTATTTCCCGTTTGTACAGGCAAAAAAAATGCTGTTACGTCGTAACAGCATTTTTACCCATGAAAAAAAAACTTACTTAGTAAGATATCCTTTTTCCCTTGCTTCTTTAATGCAGGTGTAAATTCCTTTTTTATTCATATGACGCAATCCTTCTGCTGAAATATTGAGCGTAATATTGCGGTCTTCTTCGGCAATGTAAAAGGTTTTGGTTTGAATGTTGGGACTGAACCAACGTTTTGTTTTCTTGTTGGAATGAGATACAGAATTTCCTTTGATTGCTGTTTTACCTGTTATTTCGCAAATCCTTGCCATGACGATACTGATTAAATGCCTTTCAAAATGGAGTGCAAAGATAGGTCTTTATTTTAAATCTGCAAAATTTTCTTTCGTAACATGTTAAGCGCTTGCAATGCCGTTCTTCTGATGTTGCGTTCGCGGTTGTCGCCAAATGTAAACAGGGAGCTGACTACTTCACCGGGCGAAGCGATGGCGATCCATGTCGTCCCGACAGGCTTCTCCGTTGATCCGCCATCCGGCCCGGCAATTCCGGAGGTCGCGATTACATAATCGGCTTCAAAGCGTCTCTGAATACCGGTAGCCATCTCCTCTACCGTCGCCTGACTCACGGCGCCATGCTTTTGAAGTGTTTCAGGAAGCACCCCGGCCAGCTCGCTCTTAATGTCGTTGGCATATGCTACTACCGAGCCTTTAAAATAGGCGGAACTACCGGGCACCGAAGTAATCAGATGCGCGATGTACCCTCCTGTGCAGCTTTCGGCAGTCGCCAGGATAGCTCCTTTCCCATTAAGTAACCTGCCTACGATCTCTTCAAGGGTATCCATATCGTATCCAAAAACATGCTCCGCGATAAGCGACTCCAGTTTTGCCGACTGTTCTTCGATTTCTTTCCTGATCTGCGCTTCATCCGTTCCCATACCGGTGATCCTGAGCCTGACGATTCCCGGTTGCGGGAGGTAGGCGAGCTTAAGATGGGTTGGAAGGTCATTTTCCCATTTCTCAATTCTCGCTGCTAAAAATGATTCACCGATTCCCTGGGTCAGAATCGTTTTATGACAGATGAAAGGGGTTTGAAAAGTATTTTTCAATGCAGGGATCACATGATCGGTCATCATGGCTTTCATCTCAAAAGGGACCCCGGGCATGGAGACAAAGACCGTTGTACCCTGTAATCCTTCTTGTTTCTCAAACCACATTCCGCGTGCGGTACCGTTCGGATTGGGCAGCGTCAGGCAAGCTTCCGGGAGCATGGCCTGCTGACGGTTCAGTTCGGTCACGCTGTATCCGCGACGGGCAAAAATGGTTTCAATATCCCGGTAAGCGTCCGGGTTAAAAACCAGACGCGTGTTGAAATATTCACACAATGTAGTCTTGGTGATATCATCTTTGGTAGGGCCAATACCTCCTGAAATCAGCACAACGGGAACCCGTTTTTCCGCGGCACGCAACGCTTCGATTATCTGTTCCCTTTCGTCGCCAATGATGGTCACGCGTTCTACCTTAAAGCCTGAGAGGTTAAGCTGTTCGGCCATCCATGCGGCATTGGTATTGACAACCTGCCCGATCAGCAATTCATCTCCGATGTTAATGATTTCGGTTTGCATAGGATTTTTTATTTTGCACCCCGACGGGTGGGGGTACCCCGTCGGGGGTGCAAAGGTAGTCAATGATTACTGGAAAAATGCTACTTTTGCAGAAACTCCGATCGATGAAACCGCTTGCAGAACCCGATCTGATCGTAAATGCTGACGGAAGTGTTTACCATCTTTGTATGAAACCGGAAAACCTGGCTGATACAGTCATTGTCGTGGGCGACCCGCAACGTGTTGCTGAAATATCTGATCATTTTAATCATATTGACCACCATCGTTCCAACCGTGAGTTTATTTCTGTTACCGGCAATTATAAAGGGCAACGCATCACAGCCTTGTCGACGGGAATCGGAACTGACAATTGTGATATCGTGATGCACGAGTTGGATATCCTGGCCAATTTTGATCTTTTGACCCGGGTGAAGAAGGAAGTTCACCGCAGCCTTACGATCATCCGGATAGGGACTTCCGGTTCCATTCAACCGGATGTCCCCGTTAACTGCTTTGGATTGTCGACCCATGCCCTGGGACTGGATAACCTGATGTATTTTTACCGGGATTCAGAGCGGATTTTCGACCGGGAGCTGAATGAGGCGTTTGCGAAACATACAAGCTGGCCCGACCATCTTTCACGCCCCTATTTTGTCAAGGGCGCCGACCGGTTGATCGACAAATTCAGGGCCCATGCCACAGCCGGGATCACAGTAACAGCTCCCGGGTTTTACGGGCCACAGGGTCGGTTTCTCCGGCTTCCGCTGGCCGATTCCGGGATGATTGAAAAACTCCGGACATTTAACCACCAGGGGCTCCGAATCATCAACTTTGAGATGGAGACCTCTGCATTGTACGGACTGGGAGCGCTGATGGGCCACGAAATGGTCACGCTGTGTGCCCTGATTGCCAACCGGGCCACCGGGGCGTACATCCCCGACCATAAACGACTTATTGCAGATCTGATAAAACTGGTTCTGGATACCATAACAAACTGAACAAAAAACGACGTTGTAAGTAAAACTTACCGAGTTATTACCCTGTATGCCTGATATCAAGCAGATACCTGCCCTGATCAATCTCCTGGATGAACCCGATGAGATGATTTTCAACCGGATCCGGGAGCAGTTGCTTGCGATCGGGAATCCTGCCCTGGCCCCGTTGGGTACCGCACTCGAAAATACATTTGATCCTGGTCTCCGGGAGCGGATCCAGGGAATCATCAGAAAAATAAACCTGGAAACCGTGTGCGGCGAATTGGCTGAATGGCGCCAAAAAGGATCAGAAGACCTGCTCAGGGGATTCATCCTGGTAACCAGGACCAACAACCCGGATTTGAAGGAGGAGGAGGTGATCGTAGCCATCGAACAGTTGAGGATGGATATCTGGGTCGAGCTTCACGAAAACCTTACCGCACTGGAGAACGTGAAGGTAATCAATCATGTTTTATTTCATATTCAGCATTTTGAAGGGAATGTTCAAAGCCTGTCGGAGCCGCAGAATTCCTATATCAATACGGTACTCGAAACCCGTAAAGGCAACTCGCTGTCGCTCGGCATGCTTTACATGATTCTTGCCCAACGTCTTCAATTGCCCATTTTCGGGGTCAACCTTCCGCAACATTTCATCCTTGCTTACCTTACGGATTATGGTATAGTAAATCCCACAGAAAATGATGTATTGTTTTACATCAACCCGTTTACTCAGGGCGCTGTTTTTACACGTCGTGAAATAGAACTCTTTATCCGTCAGTTGAAGGTCAAGCCCGACCGTACCTTTTTTGCGCCCTGTACCCATGTTGATATCATCAGGAGGCTGATCCACAACCTGATATTTTCCTATAATCAAATTGGTGATCCGGAAATACCGGAGGATCTGAAGAATCTTTTAAAAGTCCTTGAATGAAGAAAATGATTTTTTCGGCCCTGTTGGTGTGCCTGGTTTTAATACTTTCAAGCTGGGGCTCGAAAGGGCATAAAAAGATCAGCGGCAACGCGCCCCAGGGATACCCGCCGGCCATGCAGTTCCTGAAACCCTCGTGGACTAATTTTGTCACCAATCACGCTTCCGATGCAGATTATCGCAAGGATCAGGATCCGGATGAGTCACCCCGGCACTATATTGATATCGATAATTATCCCGAATTCCTGCAAACGGGTACCATCCATCAGAATTATGATTCCGTAGTCGCCCGGTATGGCTTATGGTTCGTGGTGGATCAGGGCACCCTCCCCTGGGCAACACTGAGATGTTATGATTCGTTGAAAAGTTGTTTCAGTCGCGGCGATTGGAACCGGTCGGCTCTTTTTGCTGCTGATCTGGGTCATTATGTGGGCGATGGTCATATGCCCCTGCATATTACGGTAAATTATAATGGTCAGATAACAGGCAATACCGGGGTGCATTCCAGGTATGAAACCTATATGATTTCAAGGTATGAATCGATGATCCAATACGAGGTTGATTCAGCACGGTTTATTCAAAATGTTTCCGATTATATTTTTGACTATTTATACCTGAATTATCAGTATGTCGACAGCATTCTGTATGCCGACAGCTCTGCTACTGCCGCCTCGGGTTCCGTCGGAACGGAACTCTATTATCAGAATTTGTGGTCGAAAGCGCAGCATTTTACCACCTGGTTTATGAAGACCGGATCAGAAGCACTTTCCAGCCTGATCTATACCGCGTGGGTTGAGGCTGGCAGTCCCAGGATGTATCCCAATTCGATTGATGATCCTGAGGATTTGGATCAGCCTTATGTTTCGGCGATCTACCCCAACCCTGCGACGGATCATATCATCATTCCGCTGGTAAACAGTGGCAGCCGTGAAGCGTTCAGCATCCGGATTTATGACGCATACGGCAGGCTCGTTGATGAAATAGAGAACCATTACGCTCAGGAGGGCGTCAGCAAGATCCGGTACGACCTCGGAAAACTCGGCGACGGCATTTACATTTGTCATTTCCGGTCGGGAAACTATACCGGTTCGGGCAGGTTCGTGGTCTCAGCCCGGTAAGCGACCGAAAAACAGGTGCATTTAGCTGTTATGGATGGGAGGTCGGCCTGTCGTTTGAGCGTGTGCTTTACATTCCCTTTTTGAAGATATGAAGTAGGGTGAGAATGAGGATTTTAAAGTAGGCCGATAATCCTTGATTTTCAATATATTTCATATTCAGCCTGATCTTCTCCGGCATGATGGTTTCGATGTAGGTTCTTTCCGGATCGGCTGACCGGCCCAGGAGGGTGTTTTCGTCCATGTATGCGATTGAAGCATAATCTGTTATTCCTGGTTTTACTTGAAGCACAGTCTGTTGTTCCGCGGAATAGAGCTCCACGTATTTCCGTACTTCCGGACGGGGTCCGACCAGGCTCATTTCACCATTAATAACATTAAAAAGTTGGGGTAATTCATCCAGTTTGAATTTTCGGAGGAACATCCCTGCCGCGGTAATCCTCGGATCGCGGGAACCGATGGTAAGTTTTCCCCCTTGCTCTGAATCCGGTTTCATGGTCCGGAATTTAAGCAGGTAAAAATCCCTTCCGTTTTTTCCGACCCTTAGTTGCCTGAAAAATATGCCTCCCCGTGAAGTTGCCACAATCCACAGACTGATGATCAAAAACAGCGGCAGTAAAAGGATCACACCGGCCACAGAAAAGAACAGATCAAAAAAACGGACCATTGCGTTAGGTTATTCCTGAACAATTTATCTCCCGGATCCGGGTCTATAGCTTCCTTAAAGCAGGGAGCCGAAAGCAATTTTATATACCGGTAACTGTTTTCACCGAATCCACAACGGCTTTGATTACCGTATCGACCATTGCATCCGTCAGATCATAATATACCGGAAGGCTGATTTCGCGTGAATAATTGTCGTACGCAACGGGGTAATCATGAATGTCGTAGCCCGATTCCCGGTAAAAAGTCATCATGGGCAATGGAACAAAGTGTACGTTCACGGCAACTTCCCGGCGAAAAATCTCCTGGATGATCTGATCCCTTACAAATTCGGTTATATCTTTGATTCTGAGCAGGTAAACATGAAAAGATGAGGACTTCCCCGGTTGCAGGTAAACAGGTATCTGTGCCCATGAAAATTTTCCCAATCCTTTGGAATACCGGTTGAAGATCGTTTTACGCCGGGCAAGCATATCTCCGTCGTACCGCGAAAGTTCAACCAGGCCGATAGAAGCCTGAATATCGGTCATGTTAAATTTGTAACCCGGCTCAATGATGTCGTAGCGCCAGCCTCCGATCTGAGTTTTAGCCAATGCATCCTTGGTCTGACCGTGAAGTGACTTCGCATTGAGTTCCCGGTAAATTTGTTCATGATCGAAAGGTAACGGAAGATTCAAACATACTGCGCCTCCTTCGGCGGTGGTAAGGTTTTTCACCGCGTGAAACGAATAGACCGTGATATCGGTAAGATTTCCGACCTTTTTCCCTTTGTAAGTACCGCCGATGGAGTGGGCGGCATCGGCGAGTACCAGGATCCGGCCAAGGGTTTTCTGTTCTTTCGTTGCAGGACTGAACAACCTGATAATGTCGGGGCGCAGCACAAGGGCATTGATTTCGTCGTAGTCGCACGGCCATCCGGCTATGTCGACTGGCATGATCACCTTGGTTCGTTCCGTAATCGATCTGTAAATCGATTCGATTGAGATATTGAAATCGGGACCGACATCAACGAAGACAACCCGGGCGCCACAATGAATGACCACGTTAGCCGTCGCCGAATAGGTATAGGCAGGAACAATCACCTCGTCACCCGGTCCGACGCCGAACCACCGGAGCATCAGTTCCAAACCGGCTGAGGCGGAGCTGACACAAAGGGTTGCCCGTTGCCCGCCATAAGCCGTCAGCATCTTTTCAAACCGTTTTGTCTTGGGCCCGGTCGTAATCCACCCCGACCACAGTGTGTCGACCACTTCGTCGATGATCTTTTGATCCATGCGGGGAGGGGAGAAGGGGATCACGGGTGGGGATTATTTTTAGGACTGGTTTAAATTGAAAATTGAAAATGGAAAACGGAAAATGAATTATGGATTGAAAGGTTTATGATGTTGTTTTTTTCTTTGCAGTCTTTTAATATGGATGTCAGCAGGGCGATTATCTCTTTGCAATCATTGTTCATAGAATCAAATAGCTGTGAATCAATATAATTTGTGTCTTTTAGTAGATTAAGCCAATATTCTGCTTCATTTGCTTCTTTGTGCGCAACAGATAGTTTGTGGATGAAGTCGGCTTTACTTTCAGCTTGTTCGGCTTCACGAACCAGGGCCCCAACCGATGTACCAGATCTCAGCATTTGTTTTGCCAGGGTAAATTCCTTCTTTGTGTCAATCAGATATTTGTACAAAACAACGATCCTGATAGCGAATGCATAGTTTTTTTCCTGAACAATGCTTTTCTTCATAACAGCTTAATTAGCTGCGTTTTCAATTTTCAATTTTTAATTTTTAATTTTCAATTTTCAATTGTCAATTGTCCATTGCAAGATCACTGCGCCAAAAGAAATTTCAGGATATTTTTCTCGATGCGTTGTTGAATATCCCGGTTGTCGGCACGTTGAAACTTTTCGCCGGTAATGACTTCATAGAGTTCGATGTATCTTTCAGAGATCTCATTGATCCAGGAATCGGTCATTTCGGGGACCTGCTGTCCTTCCTTCCCCATAAAACCATTGGCCATCAGCCATTCGCGGACGAACTCTTTCGACAGTTGTCTTTGTGGTTCACCCCGTGAAAACCGTTCTTCATATCCATCAAGGTAGAAATACCGGGAGGAATCGGGGGTATGGATCTCGTCGCACAGGTAAATCTTTCCATCCGGGCCTTTCCCGAACTCGTATTTGGTGTCGACGAGGATCAATCCTTTCTCTTGTGCGATTTCAGTACCTCTTTGGAAAAGAGCCAGGGTATATTGTTTGATCAGCTGGTACCCGGAGGCCGGGATAAGTCCCTGCGCGATGAGTTCCTCTTCGGAGATGTCTTCGTCGTGGCCCTCTTGCGCTTTGGTGGTGGGGGTGATGATCGGTTCCGGGAAGCGCTGGTGTTCCTTCATTCCGTCGGGAATTGCCACCCCGCAAATGTTCCGGATGCCTTTTTGATAGGTGCGCCACGAACTTCCGGTCAGATAACCCCGGATGATCATTTCGACCGGGTAGATCTTGCAGAATCTTCCGATGGTCACGTTGGGATCGGGCGTGGAGATCTTCCAATTCGGGCAGATGTCGGCAGTGGCGTCGAGAAATTTCGCGGCAATCTGGTTCAGCACCTGTCCCTTAAAGGGAATACCTTTTGGCAACACGACATCAAAAGCCGAAATGCGGTCGCTCGCAACCATCACGAGGTATTCATCATTGATATTATAAACGTCGCGTACTTTCCCGGTGTACAGGTTTTTCTGACCGGGGAGGTTGAAATTGGTTCGGGTGAGAATGTTTGACATGACAAGAAGTGTTTGCGTTGGCAAAGATAGTGAAATTAGGGTAAGAGGGTAGGAGGGTAGGAGGGTAAGAGGAAGAACGATTTATTTTTTTAATGTAAGGTCAACTTTTTTTTAAATCCCTGATTAAACACTAAAAAGCGATAAATAATTTCGAATTTTCCGAATATTTCAGACAAAGAACAAGAAAATTTGCATTGAGGAGCAGTGATTCAGTGTTGCGGTGGTGCCATGGTGCGGTGGTGAAGTGGTGTCGTGATGTAATTTGATTTTTTTATTCACCTTTTTATTCAAAGCGGATTAAGCAATAACAGTTTTATGGCAACACAGCTCTTTAATGATGAATTTCGAAAAAGGACAAAACAGAATGCCTTGAATGTAATCAGGTTATACTCCGAATTAAATCATCGTGATGAATTAAAAATCCTTGGTAAACAGGCAATCAGAAGCGCTACTTCTGTAGCTGCAAATTTTAGGGCATCATGTAGAGGTCGATCACCCGCTGAGCACTATGCGAAGATTTGCATCGTAGTGGAAGAGTGTGATGAGACCCTTTTCTGGCTTGAGCTGATCGCAGACACAAAACTAGTTGACCAGACAATTCTTAATCCACTGATTACCGAGACTTTTAAGATTCTTCAGGTTTTTTCAAAGACAAGAAAATCTCTTAAGCCATAACCACTTCACCACTTCACCATGGCACCACTTCACCATGGCACCATCTCACCATGACACCACTTCACCATGGCACCATCTCACCATGGCACCACTTCACCATGGCACAATCAGTCTTCATTTACTTTTCCCCCCCGCCATACGCATGAATAATCCTGCTCACCAGTTTGTGGCGGATGATGTCGCTGCTGTCGAGATAAACAAAGTCAATTCCGGGGATGCCTTTCAGAACCGATTGGGAATGAATGAGTCCGCTAACCTGGTGTCGGGGAAGGTCAATCTGGGTGATGTCGCCGGTCACGATGAATTTTGCGGAAGATCCCATCCGGGTCAGGAACATCTTGAGCTGGGCCGGGGTTGTGTTCTGGGCTTCATCGAGTATTGCGAACGCGTTGTTGAGGGTACGGCCGCGCATAAACGCGAGGGGGGCAATTTCAATAACGCGGTCTTCAAGATACTGGATGAGTTTTTGTGTGGGAAGCATATCTCCGAGGGCATCGTAAAGTGGTTGCAGGTAGGGATCGAGTTTTTCTTTAAGATCACCCGGTAAAAAACCAAGGTTTTCACCTGCCTCCACAGCCGGGCGGGTCAGGATAATCCGCTGGATCTCCTTGTTCTTCAATGCTCTTACGGCGAGGGCAACGGCAGTATAGGTCTTTCCTGTACCGGCCGGACCGATGGCAAAAACCAGATCGTTTTTCGAGGAACTTTCGACGAGTTTTCTTTGATTACCGGTTCTGGCTCGTACGAGCAGTCCATTCTTACCATGAACGAGGACTTCAGATGACGATTCTCCGGCAATTGATCCGATATCCGGTGCGCCGTTTCGGGAGGATTGCGGGATTTCGGTAAAACTCTGTTCCCGGAACTGGTCTTCAGGTAACCCGGAAATCAAGCGGGTCCGGCTCTCCGTTTCTCCCGGAACAGAACCCCAAAGGATTCCGATATCGTGCGGAGTCAGTTTGCCGAATTTCTCATAATACAGCATGAGGTCGGTGAACTTCGACTCGAAATCAATCAGCTCCTGCTCTTCTCCAAGGACTTTCACAAAGTTGTCGCGGGGGATGATTCTGAGTTTTGGGAAGAAATTCCGGATCACTTCCAGATTCACATCATTCGGCCCAAAAATATCGACCGGGTGAACCGATTCGATGGTGATAATTTTCTCACTCATGAAAATGTTGTACCTTTGATTACGCAAAAGTACGATTATTTCCATGGCGATCATTACATTGACAAGTGACTGGGGCCTGAAGGATCATTATGCAGGAGCGGTAAAAGGAGCCATTCTCCGGCATCTTCCGGATGTACGTATTGTAGATATTTCACATAATATCCCGGCTTTTGATCTCAATCAGGCTGCCTTCATTGTCCGGAACTTTTACCGGAATTTTCCCGAGGGAACCATCCACATTCTGGCGATCAATTCCGAGGCTGCCATTGAGACACCCCACACCCTGGTCGTACATGAAGGTCATTATTTTTTAGGGGCCGACAACGGGATCTTTTCCTTGTTATTCGACGAAAAACCAACCCGCATTTTTGAACTGGACATTATTCAGGATTCCGATTACTTTACATTTCCTGCCCGTGATGTTTTCGTAAAAGCAGCCTGCCATATCGCCGCCGGGAATCCGATCGAAACCCTGGGACATGCAAAAGATACGGTCATACAAAAAATGGCTTTTCAGCCTGTCGTCCAGGGTGATATGATCAAAGGGAAGGTGATTTATGTGGATAATTACGAAAACGTTTTCACCAACATAACGGAAAAACTGTTCAAATCGGTAGTGAAAAACAGCAAATTCGCGATCACCTTCCGGTCTCCCAATTACCGCATCAGTGAAATCAGCCAGTCCTACAAAGATGTCGGTGTCGGAGATATGCTGGCATTGTTCTCCACAAGCGGATATGTCGAAATAGCTATCCGGGAAGGGAAAGCCTGCAGCCTTTTAGGATTGAAAATCGACCAGTCTGTAATGGTGGAACTTTTGTGAGAACAAGCGGACCGGAGAAAATGTAAATTGACAATTGACAATGGATAATTGACAATGGAAAATTGACAATGGAAAATTAAAAATGGAAAATGGAAAAAAGATCAGAGAAATTCAGTTAATTAATCAATAACCCTGAAACTCTGAATTGCGAAGCAATCATGAACACCATTGAAAATAAACACTCCTGTGAGTAAACTCTGAAACTCTGAAACCCTGAAACCCTGAAACCAAGATCATTCTCCTGACCAATGGAAAAATCAAAAAAAATAGCCCTTGTTGCCCATGACAACCGGAAGAAAGACCTTGTCGAATGGGTGGAGTTCAACTATAAGACCTTACTCGGCCATCGTTTGATTTGTACCGGAACCACGGGGCGACTGGTTGAAGAGACCATCAAAAGAAAATTGGAAAAAGAGGAACAAATAACCTTTGAAATCGTCAAGCTGAAATCGGGCCCCCTGGGGGGAGACCAGCAACTGGGCGCCATGATTTCAGAAGGGTTGATCGATCTGCTGATCTTTTTCTGGGATCCCATGCAGCCACAACCCCACGATGTAGATGTCAAAGCCCTGCTCCGGATAACCGTCGTATACAATATTCCTACCGCGTGCAACCGGTCGACGGCCGATTTCCTGATCTCTTCGCATCTGTTGCAGGAGTCGTATCAGCCGCAGTTGCTCGATTATTCGCAGTACATTTCCAGAAATGTTATGTGATCCTGTCCTGAATTATCCTTTTTAGATGAAAAAGTCGTAATTTTGCACCCCCAAAATAAGGGTATGTATACATTGTTCCGGAAGGAGATAAATGGGTTTCTGGATTCGCTGATCGGTTATGTAGTACTGGTGGTGTTCCTATTGATAACCGGCCTGTTCCTTTGGGTTTTTCCGGTCGAATTCAACATTCTTGACTTTGGCTACGCGAATTTGGACGGGTTGTTCATCCTTGCCCCGTTCGTTTTTTTATTTCTGATCCCGGCCATCACAATGCGATCCTTTGCCGATGAAAAAAAGTCGGGCACCATTGAATTGCTCATGACCCAGCCGCTGACCGATTTGCAGGTGATCCTTGCCAAGTATTTTGCCGGACTCTTTCTGGTTCTGATCGCTATTTTGCCGACCCTGGTGTATTATTTCACCGTTTACCGGCTCGGGATGCCTCCGGGTAACCTTGATTCCGGCAGTATCTGGGGATCCTATATCGGACTCTTCTTTCTCGGTGCGAGCTTCACAGCGATCGGGATATTTTCTTCATCCGTTACTGACAATCAGATCGTTTCATTTATAGTTGCTGTTTTTATCTCCTTTTTTCTTTACCTGGGATTTGATTTTGTTTATAATTTCATTGTTTCCGGGAAAACCGGCCTCCTGATACAGTCGTTCGGATTAAGCGCCCATTTTTCCTCGATGAGCCGCGGCGTTATCGATACCCGCGACCTGATCTACTTTATCAGCGTAACGGCCCTGTTTATTCTGCTGACCAAATTTTCACTTGAAAGCCGGAAATGGTAAATATATAATCCCGGATTAAAAACAACCATGTCGGACAAGAAACGAAATATCAGGAAAAGCAACATTACCGGATTGATTCTGGGGGTGGTCGTTATCGTTCTTGTCAACATAATCGCTTCTTTTGTCTTTACGCGGTTTGATCTGACTGCTGAAAAGAGGTACTCCATCTCACCGGCAACCAAGAAGCTTCTGAAGAAACTGGATGACGTGGTGTTGTTCAAAGTTTACCTCTATGGTGATCTTCCCCCCGGATTTCAGCGCCTTTCGAATGAAACGAAGGAGATGCTGGATGAATTCAGGGCATACAGCAACAACATCCAGTATGAATTCATCGATCCGTCGGAAAATCCAAATGCCAAAGACCGGAACGATGCTTACGCGTTGCTGGCTGAAAGAGGGTTGCAACCGACCGACCTCAGGGTCAAGAAAAAGGGTGAATCTTCCCAGCTCATCATTTTCCCGGGAGCGCTTGTCTCTTGCCATGGCCGTGAGATTCCCGTTCAATTGCTGATGATACAGTTGCAGCAGGATCCCAATACAACGCTGAATAATTCGATCCAGAACCTGGAATATAACCTGGCCAGCGCGATCCAGAATCTTTCGGTGGCTGTTAAACCCCGGATTGCCATTATCGAAGGCCAGGGGGAATTAAACCAATTGGAATCCATTGACCTGCAAAATTCTCTTTCTGAATTCTATAACGTCGATCGGATTACGCTCAACGGGAAGATCAACAGCCTGTCGGTGCGGTTGAAACATGACTCAATGCACGACGACCTGGTCAACAAGTACCGGGCGCTCATCATCGCCAAACCTCAACAACCCTTTGCCGAACGCGACAAATTCCTGATCGATCAGTTTGTCATGCGTGGTGGCAAGATCCTCTGGATGGTCGATCCGGTGTTTGCCAGTATGGATAGCCTTCAGAAATACAATACCACCATGGGGATCCCGAACGATTTAAACCTGGAAGACCTGTTTTTCAGTTACGGGGTAAGGCTGAATTCCCGGTTGGTGCAGGACCTGAACGCCCTTCCGATCCCGGTGAAGACCGGCCAGATCGGGAACCAGCCCCAGTTTGAGTACTTCAAATGGTATTTCTTCCCGGTTTTGATCCCCACTATACACCATCCCATTGTCAACGGTCTCAACGCGATCAAAACCGAGTTTATCAGCCCGGTTGATACCGTAACGGCAGCCGGGGTTCGTAAGACCATTTTACTTGAATCTTCTCCTTACTCCAGATCAGTCAATGCACCCGTCCTCATCGACCTCAGGATTCTTCAGGAACAGCCCGATGCGGGCATGTTCAGCAAAGGTCCCTACCCGGTTGCAGTTCTTCTCGAAGGCGTGTTTACTTCAGCTTTTTTATTCCGGATACCCCCTGAATTGGCCGACAATCCGGCATTGGGTTTTAAAACAAAGAGCAAGCCGACCAAAATGATTGTCTTCGCCGACGGTGACATTGCCAGGAACCAGTTTTCCTTCAAGGAGGGTTATCCCCTTCCGATGGGATATGATCAGTACACCCGACAGACCTTTGGCAACAGAGAGTTGGTATTGAATGCGATGAACTTCCTTTGTGACGACTCGGGTATTATCACGGTGCGTTCGCGTGAACTAAAGTTGAGAATGCTCGATTCGGCGAAGGTGACCAATCAGCGGTTTTTCTGGCAGTTGCTGAATATTATTTTTCCCATTGTGCTGATCGCGGGCCTCGGGCTCGGAAAGTACTTTTACCGGAAACGGGTATGGTCGGGTCCGGTCAGAAAACAGAACCCATGAAAAGAAACAGAACCATTTTAGTCGTCGTCATCCTGCTGGCCCTGGTTGCCCTGATTCTCTGGCTGAGCCGGTCGGAGAACACCTTCCGGCGTTCGATGAATGACTTTGCGCTCGACGACACATCCAACGTGATCCGGATTTTTATGGCAGACAAGAACAACAACAGCGTTACCCTGTCGAAGCTGGCCAACGGTAAGTGGATGGTCAACGATAAATATCCCGCTCAGAAGATCAGCGTCGATCTGCTGTTAAAGACGATGATGAACATTGAAGTACAGCAACCGGTTGCACGGGCTGCCCATAACAACATTATCAAAGAAATGGCGGTAAATGCCGTGAAAGTGGAAATTTATCAGCATGTTTACTGGATCGACTTTGCAGGTATCAGGTGGTTTCCACATGACAAGCTCAGTAAAATTTATTATGTCGGCGGCGCCACGCAAAGCAATATGGGATGCTACATGCTGATGGATGGAGCCAGCGAGCCCTACGTGGTTTACCTTCCGGGATTCAGGGGCTTTGTATCCCCCCGTTACAGTCCGATCGAAAAATACTGGCGCGATTATAACGTGTTCAAAAGTACCATCCCTGAGATCGCCACCGTAAAAGTTGAAATTCCGGCCACACCCGATCAGTCCTTCGAAGTACACAACCTGGGTAATAATAAATTCCGCCTTTTAACATGGGGAACCCAACAGGAAATCCCTGATTATGATACGCTGAAGCTCCTCAACTTTCTTTCCGGTTTCAGAAATTTGAATTATGAAGCGCTTCTCAACGATATGGACCGGGTCAGAAAGGATTCCATTCTCAGATCGCAACCATTTATCATCATTTCACTGACTGATACCTCCGGTTCAACCAGGACCATCCGGACTTTTCATAAAGCCGGACCTCCGGGTCAGACCGATCCTGAAGGCCACCCGCTCCCCTACGATCTCGACCGGCTCTATGCTTCTGTAAACGATGGCCGGGATTTTACCATGATTCAATACTTCAACTTTGACAAAGTACTCCGCCCAAAGCAGTTTTTTCTTAAAGAGGTGATAGAAAATCCCCGTACAGGTCGTTAGCCGCGCTCTGTCATCATGAAAAGAGAGGTTCTGATATATTTATTAAGCCGGTTTATCCCGGCAGCAGTAGGCCTGGCAGTTATCGTGCTTGCGATCAGGGTTCTGGGTCCCGTGGAGTACGGTCGTTATTCCCTTTTGCTTTATACTTCCCTGATTGCCGTTACGCTTAGTTTTCATTCGGTTCAGGTCAGCATTATGAAGTTCATGAGCGGAATGCATCGCGAAACCAGCCTGGTGATGAGCAGGTTTTATGATCTTACCATCCTGAGCGCGTTGACCTCCACTGCCCTGGTGGTGGTTGCAGGATTGTGGTACTTTGACCTCGGGGTAATAGAATTGTTGTTGGTAGGGCTCTTCACATTTCTCAACCATTTTTGCCTGTTTCATCAGGCCATACTTCAGGCTTATCACCGGAACACCCGGTCGGCAATCCTGGAGGGCACCAATCAGTTGGTCATCATCGCGGGTCTTATAGCCGGCCTGTTCCTGTTTCGCCTGAATTCCTACCTGCTGTTGTTCGGCGCCATGGTCTTCAGCCAGATATGCGTTCTGATCCTGCGTTCCCTCACCCGGGTAAAGGGACTGCTGACTGTCGATCTGAAGCATATCTATTGGGATTCCAGGTTCTCGGGGAAAGTGGCGGAGTTTGGGTACGGGATTGCCCTGTGGCTGCTGTTTTCCCATCTTTTGATGGCGGGCGACAGGTTCCTGATTATGGAACGAATGGGATACCACGATGCAGGCCTTTATTCGGTACTGAAAGACCTGTTGTTCAAAGCCGTTACTTTTGCCAGTTATCCGATCTATTTTTCATACCAGACCAAGGTTGCCGACGTGTGGAATGGAAAGCATAAGTCGGAAGCATGGAAAGTCATTAAAGAGGCCCTTAGTTTTGAGTTCCTGATCTTTATCATCGTGTTCATCATCTTTATGGTGATAAAACCTACTTTACTGAAGGATATCATGCGGATCCCCGAAGCCGATTACTGGCCGTTGTACCTTCCCGTTCTGTTTTCGGCATTTCTTTGGCAGATCGCATTATTGCTGCACAGATACCTTGAATTGATGTTCAATAAGTTGGCGCTGTTGTTTGCCCTTGTTGCCACAGTCATTGTCAATATTTTGTTAAACCTTATCCTGATTCCCAGGTATGGGCTGATGGCTTCTTCCGTGGCACTCCTGTTGACAACCGGATGTTATTCCATCTTTTTGGTGATTATGGCCCTTTTGAAAAGCAGGAAAATTTATGCCGGTTAACCGTAACAATATTCATGACACTGTTTTTCTGGCCTCTGCAGCAGCCATCGCGTTTTTTTTACCGGTGTACGGAAGGGTGGTCCCGCTGCTTATCACCCTGATGGTGCTGAACTGGATCACGGATATCCGCAGCATCCGTAATTTTAAGCTGCTTTTCAGAGAGAAAACCCGTCTTCAAATATTGTGTTTTGGTGCCTTGTATCTCCTGTACCTCGTCGGGATGACATACAGTGTCAACCAGGAATACGGCTGGTTTGACATGGAGATCAAGTTATCGTTGATCGTTTTTCCCCTTGTATTTTCAACTTCAGTCCAGCCGTTATTTCCGGAGAACCGGATAAGGCTGATTTTTCAGTCGTTTGTCGCAGGGTGTATCACCGGTACCGTCATCCTTTTGGTACATGCTGCGATCGGCGCCCTCGGATACCGCATAAAGGGTTACCACATCCCGGGATCTTTCTACTATATGAAATTAGCATGGTATTTTCATGCCAGTTATCTCTCGATGTACTACAATGTTGCCATTTCATACCTGATTTGGATTTTGCTGACCCACCAGGCCGGCAACGGGCGCGTGAAGATTTTATCATGGGGCGCCCTCCTCTTTTTAACGGCCATGGTCTTTCTTTTGGCTTCCAAGGCCGGACAGGCCGGACTGGTACTCACCATCATTTTTTTCACTGGTTTCGGAGCGTTGCGTATGAGGCGGCCGGGGTTGTCAGTTTCCCTCGTTATTATGGGAGCGGCGGCTTTTTTCCTGGCCTCTGTCTTGGCTCCCGGATCGTTTTCACGGTTTTCGGGTACCCGGAAAGTTTTAAATCAAAACGAAGAAACAGGGAAACGGCTGAAACCCGAAAGCAATGCCGACCGGCTGGCCGTATGGAAAGCCGGTACGAAGATCGTGAAACAGAATCTGCTATTTGGTGTCGGCACCGGAGACGTCAAAGATAAGCTGATGGAGGGCTATCGCAACGACCATTTGATCCCGGCGCTGAAACACCGGTTCAATGCCCATAATCAGTTTCTCCAGACCTTCATTGCCCTTGGCCTGCCGGGATTTCTCCTGTTGGCCGGGATGATTATCATTCCTGCCTTCATGGCATACCGGAGAAAAGCCGACTTTTATCTTTTGTTCCTGATCCTGATCGGGATCAATTTTCTTTTCGAATCGATGCTCGAAATCCAGGCCGGCGTGGTTTTTTACGCGTTTATGAACCTGGTTCTTTTCTCAGGTACAGCGGAAAAGAAATAAAAGAGAGCGGCCTTTTGAGCCGCCCTCAGTGGTTGCCCTGTGCCTTTCATTCCTTACTGCAGGGATTGGATGCCTGTCAGCGGAGGAATTCAGGACGGAGCCTCAATCAAAATGAACTGGTCTTCATTTAGACTAAACCCTGTGCCAACATGGCTTCAGCAACTTTAACAAAGCCGCCGATATTAGCTCCCTTTACATAATTGATGAAACCATCAGGTTCGGTTCCGAATTTCACGCAATTTTTGTGAATGCTGACCATGATGTTTTGCAGCTTGCTGTCGACCTCTTCCCGTGACCAGGAAAGACGCATGGAGTTCTGCGACATTTCGAGACCGGATGTGGCGACACCTCCTGCATTTGCAGCCTTACCGGGACCGTAAAGAATCTTCTTTTCGAGATATACTTCGATGGCCTCGGGGGTCGAAGGCATATTGGCGCCTTCTGAAATGCAGAAACATCCGTTGGCAAGGAGCGTCCGGGCATCATTTCCGTCGATTTCATTCTGGGTTGCGCAGGGCATTGCGATATCACATTTTACCTCCCAAGGACGTTTGCCGGCAACGTAGGTTGCATCGGGGTATTTTTCGAGATATTCCTTGATGCGGCCGCGTTTCACATTCTTCAGATGCATTACGAAAGCGAGTTTTTCGGCATCGATGCCTTTGGGATCGTGAATGTAGCCTTCACTGTCGGAGAGGGTAACCACTTTCCCGCCCAGTTGGGTTGCTTTCTGCGTGGCATATTGTGCAACATTTCCCGATCCGGATATCGTGCAGATTTTGCCCTTTAAGTCGAGCCCGCGGGTCTTCAACATTTCAGCGGCAAAATATACCTGGCCGTAACCGGTCGCTTCCGGACGAACCAGTGAACCACCCCAATCAAGACCTTTCCCGGTCAGGACACCCGTGAATTCATTGCGCAGACGCTTGTACTGCCCGAACATGTAACCGATTTCACGACCGCCTACACCGATATCACCGGCTGGAACGTCGGTATCGGGTCCGATATGGCGGGCCAGCTCGGTCATGAAACTCTGGCAGAAACGCATCACCTCGTTATCGCTCTTACCTTTCGGATCGAAATCGCTTCCACCTTTACCGCCACCCATCGGCAGGGTCGTCAGGCTGTTCTTGAACACCTGTTCGAAAGCAAGGAACTTCAATATTCCAAGATTGACCGTCGGGTGAAAACGTAAACCACCTTTGTATGGCCCGATGGCGCTGTTCATCTCGATGCGGTAACCCTTGTTGATCTGGATTTCGCCTTTATCGTCCAGCCAGGGTACCCTGAAAAGAATGATCCGCTCAGGCTCGGCAATCCGTTCCAGGATCTTGGCCTGCTTGTACTTCGGATTCTCCTCGATAAAGGGAAGCAGCGATTCGGCAACTTCCATGACTGCCTGGTGAAATTCTTTTTCTCCCGGGTTCTTGGCAATAATCCTGGCCATGAATTCATCGACCAGTTTTTTTAACATTTCTTTGTTCATAGCAGTGTTTTTTTAATGGGTTTGAAAATGATATAATGGTTTATAGATATAAAATCAATGTTAAGTTCTTCGCAATATTACAACAAAAACATTCAGTTTAAACATAAAAATGAAAAAAATATTGCGTTAATTAATTATTATTCAATGAATTAAGAAAATTACTTAGACTGAATAAGTGAGATACTTACGACTTTGCATCCTTTACTTAGGATATTTTATTCCTGATAAGGAACCATTCCGGGCTAATCACTTTTCAGACCGAAGAATATCCGATACGTTTTTTGCATAATTTAGCGATATCCTTTCCGGTGTGATCCGGAATCTTATCTGAAAAACGGCCTTTTTATGCGACCCTTAATCTCACATCATCCATATTCATCCGAAAACCGGCAGTACATGCCTGGAAAGCATTGCTGCAAAAGGCTGACCCTGCTTTCTGCGGCAGTATTCATGGTTTTGATGCTGATCGCGGGAATTCCACTGAAAGCCAATGATATCGACAGCCTGAAAAATATTGTGGTCACGGTGACTTTCACAGCGCCCCCGACCTCTTTTTCTGTTACTAAAGCCCCGTTCCGTTATGATAAGTCGTTCGCGTACAGTTTTCAGATCGATGACGGGGGAAAGGATATTTACACACACGGGTATCCCTTTTTTGAAGGCGGTACCATATCCGGAACATCCTATCCCGGTCTGAAGTACACCGATGGTTGCGGCAATGATCTCTATTTCAAGATGAGCACCTCGCTGTTCTCATTCAGCACTTACGGCGGGGGTGAGACAGATATGCACGATCCGAACAGCGCGTATGCCCCGTTAAATGTGACCTGGCCTGAGGTAAATGAGTTGTACCAACACGGCTGGGGAGTCTCCAATCACGGACTCACCTCTTCTTCGGACGGGAATAAACCGTATGATATTGCCCGGAACCAGAGTTATGTCAAGCTGAAGACGCAGTCGGCGGTATCGGGAGGTATCGACATGGGGATTTTCGTGAATCCGAACGGATCAGAAGCTTATACACCATACGCTTTTGCTCAGGGGTACCTGGTTTGTTACCGTGTAGGTTACACCTTGGGGGATCCCAGCCTCAATGTTACTTCGACCTGGGATCACAACCAGATCAAGATGGGACGGAGCAGCGTTGGAAACAATGTGAACCTGCCCGCATTGGTCGATGCCATGGCAGCGGCAAGCACAGGATCAGCGCGGCACTGGGGCGTTCACTTCACCCATGCCATTACCAACGGTGGATATGGCTACGATTTTGCAACATTCCAAACAGCCCTGGACTATGTAGCCAACACCTATGGGAAAAACGGACTCGATAACATCTGGATGGCAACGGAGGAAGAGATCCTGGATTATCTTCTGATCAAAGATGCCATTACCGTTCAGACGCAGCTTACGGGGAATATTTTAAAGATTACCTTTTCCGGAACCATCCCATCATCTTATAAATATTATATCCATTCGCTGAAAGTCGCGGCTGATCAGTCCGTCGGCTCCGTTACGGCTACCGGAATTTCCGGGATGACCCATAATGGCGCCGGAACCAACAATGCCCTGATCAATCTGAACTGGAACGGACATTATACCATTCCTCCTGAAGTAAATGCAGAAACATGGGTCAGTAAAACAGAGATCTCCCACGATCAAAACGACGCAAACGTCGCCATGGATTATGTGCTCATGGTCCCGGCAGGCGCCACCCAACAGGCATTCCGGCTCAGGTTGTGCACAGTGACCGGGATCACGCTCCCCGCTTCGTTTTGCAACATGCGCAACGCCCCAATCAATACCGTTCCCAAGATCAATGGCTGTCCGGGCAGTCAGATCCTGGTTCCCCTGCTTGTGAACGGTTTTACCAATATTACTTCTGCGGCACTCCGGATGGAATATGACACCACCCTGGTAAGATTTGTCTCGGGTTCTGCTGCAAAACCCCTGGTACTGCCCGGGATGCAGATCACCGATTCGGCGGTTGGAGGTGGTTCGCCACGACATAAAATACTGGTACGGTGGAGCAGTTCCACGCCAAAATCCCTCTCGGCAAGCGATACCCTTGCCCGGTTTTTTTTTACCGATCTGTCGGGGAATGCTGCCATTGCTTTCAACACCACATCGGGCAGCGGGGGTGATTGCGAATTCGTGGATGAAAACGGGAATGTGATGATCGACTTCCCGGTCAGCACCTATTACATCGACGGTGGAATTCAAAATAAGGGGTTGCCTGCCCCCGGACAGGTTACCGGACCGGTTTTGGTTTGTCCGGGGAGTACCGGCCACATCTATTCCGTTCCCGCAGTTACCGGGGCGACCGGTTATTTATGGGTTTATCCCTCAGGTTTTTCACCGGTTTCGGGGCAGACAACCAACGCGATCACCTTGTATGCAACTCCGGAAGCGCAATCGGGTAATATCACGGTAAAAGCGGTCAATTCCTGTTCGGCCAATCCATTTGCGCCCGCGTTAGCCGTGACGGTAGCCCCCAAACCGTTGCCATCGCTGAGCGGCGCCGACACGGTTTGTGCAGTGACCGGTGGCGTGGTCTATTCGACAGATCCCGGCATGACCAATTATGTCTGGACGGTAACGGCGGGAGGAACAATTACCGCTGGTTCCGGAACCAACATCATACAGGTTACCTGGCTTCCGGCCGGGACCCAGTCGGTGAGCGTGATCTATACCGGAACCGGCGGATGCACAGCCCCGGTCCCGACGGTTAAAAATGTAACCGTCAACGCACGGCCATTGCCGACCATCACGGGCCCTGTAACAGGCTGTTTCGATGGTCAGGCGACCTATTCGACCGAGGCGGGAAAGTCGGGCTACAGTTGGGATATCCCACAGGGAGCGCAGGTGATCTCCGGCGGGGGCAATACCCCATCGGTTACCCTGAAATGGATCGGCACCGGCTTGAAAACCATCGGCGTGAATTATTACAATGCCGCCGGCTGCAATGCCGTGTTGCCTTGCACAACTACGGTGAATGTTTATCCGTTGCCGGTTCCCGGGATCACCGGGACTGGATCAGTTTGCCAGGGATCATCCGGCATAATCTACTCCACAGAGCCGGGTATGACGGGATATTTATGGACCCTGTCATCGGGAGGGATCGTCACCTCCGGCGCCGGTACCAACCTAATTTCTGTGACATGGACCGCAACGGGGCCGCAAACAGTCAGCGTAATTTATACTACCCCGGCCGGATGTACCGCGCCTGTTGCCGGCATTAAAAACGTTACCGTGAAACCCCTCCCGGTCCCTTCGCTTTCGGGTTTGGCAACGGTATGCGCGAACACCGGGATGCCGGTTTATTCAACCGACCCGGGGATGATGGCTTACCAGTGGACTATCTCGCCCGGGGGGCTGATTGCCGGGGGCGCAAATACCAGCGCCGTTCAGGTTTTATGGAATTCGGCCGGACCGGGATGGATCGCAGCCAACTACACCGCGTCGAACGAATGCAGCGCCTCTGCCCCGGTTCAACTCGGAGTGACTGTGAATCCGTTGCCGGTTCCTTCGGTTACCGGCCCTGCTTCAGCCTGCGCGGGAACCCCGATGACCTATTCAACCGACCCGGGGATGACCGGCTATCAATGGGCAGTTTCACCCGGCGGGACTATTGTTTCAGGCACTGCAACACACACTGTTCAGGTTCAGTGGGCAACAGCAGGAAATGGTTGGTTATCAGTCAACTATACCAATACAACCGGCTGTACCGGGGCATCTGCATCGGTGTTTCCGGTCACTGTTTTCAACCCTCCGACACCCTCCATCACCGGGGTATCGAACGTATGTGCCGGGGCGTCCAATATTTTTTATTCAACGGAAAACGGGATGGGCAATTATCAATGGACGGTATCGACCGGGGGTACCATACTATCGGGCACAGGCACGAGCCTGATCTCGGTTGGCTGGACCGGCGCCGGACCGCAAACGGTGGGGGTAAGCTACACGAACGGGAACGGATGCGCCCCGTTGTCGCCTACGATTAAAAATGTAATCGTCATTGCGCCTCCCACACCCACCATCACCGGTCTCGATTCCATTTGTCTGAATTCCACGGCCTGGTATATCACCGAACCCGGAATGAACGCTTACCTGTGGAACATCAGTTCCGGCGGGATCATCATTTCGGGCGCGGCAAGCAACATCATTCAGGTTCAGTGGACGACCACCGGAACAAAGACCTTGACCGTAAGTTATACTACGCCCGACGGATGTATCCCCCTTTCGACCGGGATTAAAAGTGTAACGGTGTACCAGCTCCTTCCTTCCCTTGCCGGGCCTGCAACGGTATGTACCAATACGGGAAACGTGATGTACACGACCGAGGCCGGGATGCTGAACTACACCTGGACGGTATCGGCCGGGGGGAATATCGTTTCGGGTCAGGGCACCAATGTGGCGACGGTCAACTGGTCGGTGGCAGGCATCCAGATGGTCACCGTGAATTACAGCAATGCGGCGGGTTGTTCAGCGCCGCTTCCTTCCTCCCTGCAGGTAACGGTGAATTCACCTCCCGTTCCGGCCGTTTCGGGACCAACATCGTTGTGCGTCAATTCGGGAATACACGCTTATTATACAGAGGCAGGGATGAGCGGGTACCAGTGGACGGTGTCGGCGGGAGGACTGATCACCGGTGGGCAGGGGACGGCGTCGATACTCGTGAACTGGATTGTTCCGGGGAGTCAGACAGTCGGTGTTTCCTATACCGGGCTGAACGGGTGTGCCGCCGCCGCGCCAGTCAACCTGAATGTTACGGTGAATCCCTTTCCGGGCGCGGCGGGCGTGGTGAGCGGACCTGCGATGGTTTGCAAACCGGCGAATGGTTTGGCTTACAGTGTGGTTCCCGTCGCAGGCGCATCAGGGTATCTCTGGAACCTTCCACCGGGATGCCAGATCGTACAGGGGAACAATACCCCAAACATCACGGTTAACTACAGTGCCGGGGCGCAGTCGGACGATATTGCTGCAGCTGCCATAAACACCTGCGGAGTGGGAACATTTTCGCCACCCCTTGCGGTGCAGGTACATCCCTATCCGGCAACTCCGGTTATTTCATCCTATAGCGCCGATACCCTGATCTCGACGGCCGAAGCCGGGAATCAGTGGTACTTTGAGGGAACTGCCCTCCCGGGCGCGACGGGTCAGAAGTACCATTTCACACACAGCGGCAGGTACTTTGTCATCGTAACCCTCAACCAGTGTAAGTCGGATACCTCGAACGTTCTAAATGCAGTGGTAACGGGCGTTTCAGAGTATCGTGAACCGCTTTTCAGGATTTATCCCAACCCGGTTTCCGAAAGAGTGACCCTGTCGGGGTTGGATCTGCTGCAACCCGGCGACTTGTCGGTGACCGTATCGGATCTGACCGGCAAATCGACGACCCTCCTGTCCGAAGAAAGGATCAGCGGTAAGTTTTCCCGTGAATTGGAGGTTGGTCATCTCTCCCCGGGGTGCTATATCCTGAGGATACATTTCCGCGACGGGATTTACCCGTTAAAGCTGGTCGTTGCACGCTAAGGAACGCGGTGTGTCAGGAACCATCCTTTGTTCGGGCTTCGTGTAACTATACTTCAGCTCAGCAAGGTTGCGAAAAACCACAACCGCTTTTGCTCAGCATAACTGAATTTAAGCCCTTTTACAAAATCACAAAGATTCCGTTTACATCCTGAATTTGCGCATATCTTCCTTCATCCTTTCGAGGTCTTTGAGCCAGTCTTCGATATCCTGCTCGTGTTCGGTCTCCTCATTCAGGATGGTAACAGCCATCTGGTGGGTAGTGTGGTCTTTGCCGTTGGTAAAATCGGCAATCTCTTTATACCGTTGGATGGCGCAACGTTCGCCTTTCAGATTTTGCGTAAGGATCACTTCGACATACGGATCCTCGGGCGCGTCGTAATCGCACCGTGCAAATTTAGTCCAGTCGGACGGGTTGAGCAGCGGGGTGCCTCCCAGTTGGATGATACGTGACACCACCAGCACCGCGTGGCCCAGTTCCTGGTCGGCATGGATCAGCAATTCAGGTTCGATTTCGCTGCGCATCGGGCCTTCCATGAGGCGGGCTCCGATCCAGTATTGATAGTAGGCCAGCCATTCCTCGGCCAGCGCTTCGTTGAGCATCTGAATCAATGCATCTTTATCGAGATTCAGGATCTCTATACCATGTTTTCCCATAGCTTTTTGCTTTATTCAAACAAATGTAGAAATTTATTTGTTTACAGATTAGTTAATGCAACACAAGTTTTGTAATAATTATGGACGAGCGGAGAACAGGAGAACAAGAAATCAGGTAAACGAGTAAGCAGGAAAACAGGTAAATAGTTTAAGGATTCGGGTATTTGCAATTTGTTTCTTAAAAGAAAATATCCGGATGGTTCCCGTATTGGTTCTTCCATCAAACGAATGATTCCTGAAATCTGATTATTTATTAAACTATGAATAGATTAATGGGAAAAATGAAAATTATTTTATCTGCTGTAAAGATATATGTAAAAAAATTATGTACATTTATAGGGGAAATTCGATCACGAGTTAATAATGAACAAGCAAAATATCTTTCTTTTTTTTATTCTGCTTCTTTTATTTGGCTGCAAGAAAAAGCAGGAAGTAAAATATTATCCAATTCCTGATGCCTTAAAAACAGCCTGCCTGTTTCAGAAAGATTCCTATTGGATTTACAGAAATGATAGTACTGGTGCGGTTGATTGCACCTATATTTATACAAATCCGGTATCGAGCAATACCACAGATTATTCTGATAACATCGTCGATTATATACAAATACCACTTTCAAGCAGTCTCATTTCCCAGTTTTATTTTTCTGGTGAATTTTTCTCTAATGTAATGCGATCAGATGGATACCCTTTTCTTGCCGATATGAAGAAATATAATTATTGCTGTCAGGGAAAAACAGCCTTCGTATTCTTTGATGATACTTTATCAAATCATCGTGGGGTACAAGGATGTACATGCAGTGATAATGAATATCCTGCTTATGATGTTGATAGATATATTCAAATGGGTATATATTCGTCCTTAAAAGTAAACAACATTCTTTTTCAAAGGGTCAGCCTCACAAGGTCCATGTTCCAAAACTTAGGTAACTTAGGTTATAACAAGAAAGACACGATCGATTTTTACTTTTCGCCAGGAGTTGGCCTTGTAAAATTTATTTTTAAAGTGGATACTTCAAATTCTTCTGTCGTTAAAAGAGCCACCATAAGCTGGAGTTTGTTGAGGTACAAGGTGATCAGATAAGCACGATCGTTACGTTGACCGGACAAAAGATATCGCATAAATTTGTTTTAACCTTTAATTTCTGACCAATTTTAAAAACCCCTGATATGAAAAAAATGTTTTTTTTAGCTATGGTCCTGTGGCTGGGAGCTACAGGTGCCTTTGCACAGTATCAGTCGCTGTTCGGAACAGTGCAGACATCGTGGAATGTGTTGAATGAGTACAATCTAATGTATAAAACCGATAGCCTGATCGCCGGACCTGATACGGTTATTGATGCAGTGACCTATAAAAAAATTCTGTTCTATCTTCTTCAGCATGAAAACAGCCTTCCTCCGGTTTATGAAACCACTGCTTTTGTGCGGGAGGAACCTGCAACGGGTAAAGCCTGGGTTCGGTATGACGTAACTTCGCCCGAACAGTTGTTCATGGACCTGAGTTTAAATCTTAATGATCTGTTCAACGTGAGTAACCTCAATTATCCTGTCGACAGCGTCTATTTTAAAGACGGAAGAAAGCATGTACGGGTGCAATATTCTTATCCTATGCTGTTATCCGACTATCCCGTCGGAGTGGGCCCGCTTACCTTTATTGAAGGGATAGGCTCCTCCCTGGGTTTTACGTATAATTATTAAAACAGTGGCCAGGGCGGATATCCGTCAAATCATCAACTGCCGTTCCTGCTTTGCGGCTGGAAAGACAACAACCACGTTTATACGCATGAAACCCAGAATCCCTTTTTTGACGGATGCTATAAAGAGGATACCATAGTCGGTGTGCCGCATCGGAACATCTCAGGAAATGAACGGATAACACTTTTACCCAATCCGGCTTCCGAGGTCGTAACGATCAGCCCGGCAGGGAACCAATCGATAACCGGCATCGAAATTTTCACCCCATCGGGAACATTGATCCATGCGGTTTCCGGTCTCTGTTCTGGCAGTTACACCCTTAGTGTAAGCAACTTTCCTGATGGTCTTTTTGTCTGTTATATAAGATTCTCTGATAATATTCAAGCTGTACGAAAACTGATTGTCAGCCATTGACGGATTATCACTAAACCGGTCTCTGATAGGCTATTTTGATGATCGTGAACGACCGCTCAAACCGGCCCATTCCGATCACCACACGGTCACCGGCTTTTTTATGGATTAGCGCTTTGGCCAGAGGCGACAAGAAGGAGATCTTTCCTTTAGAGATATCGGCCTCGTCGACGCCCACGATCCGGAAGTCCTGGACCTTGCCAGTTGCTTCGATCCGGAGTGTTACCGTTGCGCCAAACCGGACTTCATCCTGCGGCTGTTCATCCGGATTTATCACCCTGGCTCCCGAAATGCGCTGTTCCAGCAATAAGAGCTTCGCATTGATAAGGTTTACCGCAATCCTCCGCTCATTTTCAAGGGTGCGGTCCACCTGTTCGCGCTGGCTGATCAGTGACTCGCGTTCAGACAGCAGCAGGTCCATCCCTTCCGGGGTGACATAGTTGGTGACGCCCGGGGGCAAATCGGCCCTCGGTGGCACCATAGGGACCTCTTCCTGGTCGCCTTCCTTTACAAATCCCCTGCTCATCAAATGTGAATTCTAAGTGCTCATACTAATCTTTTTCCAGAATCTTAAAATAATGTGAAACATTTTTCTTTGTGATGCCATTGTACCGGGTGGAACAACATTTCATTATTTACAAACCTGTTCCGATTCGGTATAGCGGTAATCCCGAGCCTGCTGTCGCTACCTTTTCATCAGTCGGAGGGTGGAGACTGACCCATCAACAAAGACTTCGAGAAGATACACGCCGGGGCAGAAACCCGAGCAGTCAATCCGGTTATCAGCCGGTTTACGGAAGATTGATATCCGGCGTCCTGAGAGATCGTTGACGTTTACCTGGCTTATCTGTTGTCCTCCGGCGACCCTAATGGTAACGATGACTTCGGTGGGATTCGGTGTCAGACGGAGCGAGAACGCTTGCTGCAGGGGTTCTTCCGTTCCCGCCACCAGTCCGTATTTCAGCAGCGTACGGTTGTTTCCGGTTACATAAACCTCCTGGTTGTTCACCACCCAGATGCCATATAGCATTTCGCTGGTGAGTCCTTCGGCTTCGCGGACCCAGGTTTGCCCGCCATCGGTGGTATGCAGGATCACTCCGGAGGTACCGACGGTCCAGACTTCCTGCTTGTTCAACGCTTTCACGGCCATCAGGGTTCCGGTTTTACCCTTGACCGGGTTCACCTGTTCGATCCAGTCGTGACCGTTGTCGGTCCGGATGATCATGCAGCCTGAGCTGTCCCACGCTCCGGCTGCAGTTGGGCTTCCAACGCACCATCCGGTTAGGGTGTCAACCATATCGATCGCGTAGATTCCGTTTGTGCCGGGGTAGCTCTGGTCGATCATCATGACTCCGCGGGTCACCGGGGCAATGATCTCTTCGCCGGCGATGAACGCGTGATCCTTGTCGATGCAGGATACGGAGGTAATGTTCGACACATATCCCATCGTGTTGACCGAAATCAAACCGGTTGGAGTCAGTTGTTTGACCTTACCGGTGAAACCGGTGCACATGCCTGTATCGCATCCGGGTGCGAAATCAAGGTCCATCAGGGTTGACCCGAAACCAAAAGGTTTGCGCACCCAGGTTGTTCCACCGTCGGTCGTGTTGTAAGTCTGACCTTCCACACCGCCGCACCAGCCGTTCAGCGCATCGTTCATGTGAATGGCGTGGGTGCCATACAGGGTGGTCTGGATGGTGAAGGTCTGACCCCGGTCGGTCGAGAAGTAAATCTCACCAGGCACTCCATTCAGGTAGGTTCCATAACCGGAGGTGATCCACATCGAATCGCCAACCATGGCAATATCGCTGATGGTAGCGGTTGACGGGGTATTTGGCAGGTTTTCGCCTATATTCATCCAGCCATATTGCTGGGCAGGACAGGGAGAGAACAGGAGCAAGAAAAATCCTGTGGCAAGGGAGGTGATAGTTTTCATTAATGATTGATTGACTGAATGACTGATTTAATTAATGAGTGAATGATTTATTATTTCTTTTCCGTTTTTCGTTTTCCATTTTCAATTTTCCGTTTTCCCAATTTCCTTCCTTACAACCTCCTCCCATTTCTCCAGGGCTTTTTTATTCTCACCGGTTTTAACTTCTCCCAGGTATCGGTTTGTGGCGGCCTTTGCCGATTTGAGGGTGGATTGATAAACCGAATCCACCTGCGTTGCCGTCCATTTGCGTG
Source organism: Alphaproteobacteria bacterium (assembly GCA_009928665.1). Taxonomy (GTDB): domain Bacteria; phylum Bacteroidota; class Bacteroidia; order Bacteroidales; family FEN-979; genus CAIVAT01. The sequence goes on along the minus strand of SACF01000021.1, from coordinate 23,372 downwards.
AATCGAGGACAAGCTGCATCTTTCGCCGCTCTATTTCGTAAAGGTCAAAATACAGGTTGATGAAGGTTCCGGTGTACGCTTCCCAGGGAAGGTGAAACATCGAACGCCATTCGTCGAATACCGCATAAGACCTGCAGAAACAACTATCGTTGATGCAGGTGACATCGAGCAGCAACTGGATTTCCAGCCGGTACAGGTTAGTCCTGATGGCGCCGTTGATCTTTATCGGGGGATACTCCCGGTTCTGGAAAAGCGACCGGTTGAGGGTGATCCGCCGGGTGGAATCCCAGAAGGTGTAATAACTTTTAGCGAGGCTTGAATCATAGTGAACCTGGTCAAGGAAATCCCGCCCGTGTCCGGACTCACTGAAATTGAGGGTCACTCCCTTTCCGGTAAAGAACCCGAGTTCCTTTTTCTGTGCTTCCGAAAGCGCCAGTACCTGGTTGGTTGACCAGAACTCCCGGTTGAAAGGAATGATCGACATCTTATGATAATCGTCATACTCGCTGAAATATTCGAACCTGGGGAGTATAAACGGTTCTTCGTAATCGTACAGAAAAAGGATACCGTGGGTTTCGATCTTTCGGGAGCTGGTGTTTCCCGGGGTGATGACTCCCTGCGGGCTCCGGGTGGCATGGTAAGTCAGGGAATAGCTGAAGCGGACCTGTTCGAGTGTATTTCCGGTTTCGGTTTTCCGGAAGGTCTCATTTATTGACAGATTTACCTCGTCGAGAAGGTCGCCGGGATAGATCGGGGTAAAGGGATGCCGTGACGTGTTGACAGTTTCGAGATTGATCTTCACGATATCGTTGGTTTTGAGGTCGATCCATACCGATCCGCTAAAATAATTCCGGATGTCAGAGCGGGGCCGAAAACCGATACAGACCATATCGGAGCTGCTTTTTTCAGGGGTGAGAATGAAGGCATTCCGAAGCGCTTTCCCGGTCAGTTGAAGAGGGATGAGGGGATAATGGGGATCGGGATATTTCCGGGTAAGGCTGAGCTGGCTCACTGCCTTTGAGGTGTTGAGGGTGAGGAAATAGCGCTGGTCGAGTTCGGCGCATCCAACCCGGCCGTTGCGGAAAAGCAGACTGTCGACCGAGATGCCTTTCAGATACCCGTTGTAGTAGCATTCCACGAGTTCGATGGGTTGTTCGCGGGTTGAAGTACTGATGCCGTAATATACTTTGGACTGATGATTATATTTGTCGCGCATGATTCGCTTCCTGCATTTCTCAAGGATATTGTAAAGATACTCATCGTTGGCATGGATCACAAGCTCGGCTAATTGAATGCCTGCTCTGTTTAGCTTGATCACCGGATCACGTGCAAGCCGGGTTACCGGAAGTTGCAACCGAGCGTACCCCACATAGGTGATGACCAGCGTATCATGACCGGGTATCAGGATAAGCCGGAAGATGCCTTCGGAGTTGGTAATAGTGCCTTTTCCGGTCCCTTTGACTGCGATGCTGCACCAGGGAAGACGCTCGCCCGTTCGGGCATCAGTCACAGTTCCCTGAACCGTTTGCTGGGTAAATGCAGAAGTTGCACAGACCATTAAAGCTACAAGCAGGATCAGTCTCTTCATGTTCTGTTAATCAATTCAGGCGGCTCCTGATCAGCCTGCGGGTTTCGCCGATTCCCGCAGGTTTGCAAAGATAATATACCCTTTGATTAAAGATCCGGAACTTTTCCGGGAACGGGAAGGGGATCATCGTTTCTGCGGTCAGTTTCCCCGTACGGTAATCCACCCGGCACAGTTTTATCATCCCTGTTCTTTGATAAATAGTGTATAAAAAACGGGTGCTGTCATCCTGCAGAATCAGGTTACCCCATCTCCATCCTGATGAAACCGGGTTGCCGTTGTCGTCCGCTTTGTTCTCCGCTAATCCCTGATCTTCCCGGTGAAATGTTATATCATTTTTCTTCAATATCTTTCCGTCCCGGTTCATCAGTTCCATTGTACTGTTGCTGAAATCGATGAACACGAGTGTGTCGTCGTTGATCCGGATGAAAGGATAACGCATGTTATAGAACTCAATCCAATGGGCGGCTGATTCAAAACTTCCGTAGGAGCCCTCTTCAGCCCGGGAGGAGGAGAAGTCGAATGCAGGGTCATCCGGAAGACCATCATCACTTTTTTGTGGAAGCGATCCTGCCCGTATCGTTTGGTACCCGTTGTTCCATTGGTAGTAAAATGACCGGTCGTCGCGCAATTCTGTTATCTTCCGGGTATTGATAAAATCTTTAAAAAAAACCTGGCCGCTGTCGCGGCTTCCATATCCGATCCTTGTCCCGAAATTGTTGAGGATCTTTTGCTGGAAATAGATCCGGTCGCCGATCCTGAAGAGGAATGGCCGGATGTACTTTTCCAGCGAATCGAAAGGGACCGGGTAAAGGAAATCGACTGTTTCGTTATCGGTGTCGGCATTACACTGGTAAGTTGTTCCCCTGGCGGAATAGTAATGGATATTCGACAGAAAATCGCGACAGATTTTAAGCGGAGGTATTTCGGGAAGGGGGGCTGTGGCCAGGGTATCGCCGGAAAGGTTCAGCACCACCATCTCTGCTTCCCGGCCGAGGCCACGGGTAACGAGCAAAAAGAGGAGTTCGTTCGATATTTCATAGTCGAGTACCGAGTAATTCTGGTTCCTGAAAATAAAGCGGTGGTCGGAAGGTGAAATCTCTACCTCCTGAAGGTCGTAAGATACGGGTTTGATAAAAAACCTTATGGATTTACCAGGTTTTTCCAACAGATCGATAAAGGTCTTTTCGTATCCGACGCAACTGATAACAAAGGTGACCGGGAGTGCATCGGACACCAGGGTGAAGTATCCGTCGCTGCCGGTGGATGTACCCCGGCTGGTTCCGTAAATCCGGATATTGGCTCCACTGACGGGCTTCCGGGTAAGTTCATCCGAAACAGAACCGGTGATTGTAAACGGTTGTGAGAGGCTGATCAGCGGTATGATAAGAGCAAAAAAGGTCCAAAACCCTTTGATCGGGATGTCATGGTAACGGAGCATGGGCAGAACAGAATGGGTGAATGGAGAAACAATAATATCACCATCAAAATTAGTGAAAACATGTAAATTGTGCGCATAAAACATTCTTGTTTGTCGGATAAAAAATAATGCTAAATTTGGCACCCCAGCCCATGAAAAAAAATGCCGATATCCGACGAAAGAAATGATTACGGAAATCCCGTTCCGGGACCGTCCGATGTAAGCCAACTGGTTTACGACAATAAGGAACGGCTAAAGGAACTTGCTGCCATTAATGAAACCACGGCCATCATCAGAGCCGCAAAGTCGATTCCCGAAACGCTTTACGAGATTTGCCAGATCCTGCCCAAGGCCTGGCAATACCCGGCTTATTGCGTCACCCGGATCCGCTTTGATGAGATGGAATTTACCAGTCCGGGATTCCTCGAAACGCAATGGAGGCAGGAACAGCCCTTTGAGACCATTGATAACCTCAATGGAACGATTGAAATTTTTTACCTGAAGGATTTTCCTGCTTTCGATGAAGGCCCATTTCTGAAGGAAGAACGGAGCCTCGTGATCAACCTCGCCAGCCTTCTGGAGGGTTATCTCAACGGGGTAAAAGGGCGCGAAGGACATTACATCAACCGGGAGCGACTGAAAGAGCTTACGGCTATAAACCAGACGACAGCGATCCTCAGATCGGGTAGATCGGTAGAGGAGACCCTTCGTCAGATCTGCCTTATCCTTCCCACAGCCTGGCAGTACCATGAGTTCTGTGAATGCCGGATCAAGTACGGGAATATTGAAGCGAAATCGCCGGACTTTGCCGAAACACAATGGACGCAACAGCAGTTTTTCGAGACCATTGACGGGTTGAAGGGTTTTATCCAGATCTGTTACACGAAGGCGTTCCCAACCGTTTTCGAGGGTCCTTTCCTGGAGGAAGAACGTCACCTGATCATGAACCTGGGGAACCTGATAACCGGTTTTCTGAATTCCGTTAAAGGGAAGGCCATCTTACGGCGGACCGGCCAGCGGGAACAGCGGGATCTTCAGCATGATCCGGAAAGCGCCACCAAAAACAGCAGAAAACTTCTGCAAACGTTCCTGAACCGGACCAATTACAACCGTGATATCTATCACGACCTGATGCCGTTCAAGGTAAAAGAGATCCTTTTAGTGGCCAATCTTTATGATGCGTACAGTATCGAGAAGGAAGGGCGGTTTTCGGAACATGTGCTGGGAGCCTATTACTCGCTGAGTCTGAGTACCATGCCGAGAATTACCGGGGTTTCAACCACGGAGGAGGTAATGGAACAGTTGAATACCAAGCATTACGACCTCATCATCATCATGGTCGGCAGCGACAAGCAGTTTCCGGTCGAAATCAGCAGGCGGGTGAAGGGAGTGTACCAATACATTCCGGTATTTCTGCTGCTCAACAGCAACACCGATATTGCCCGTTTTGAAGAGGATCCGCAAAAGCTTACCTGGATCGACCGGGTCTTTGTGTGGAATGGCGATTCGAAGATCTTCTTTGCCATGATCAATTATCTCGAAGATAAGATCAATGTTGAGAACGATACGGAGATCGGAATGGTACGGGTGATCCTGCTGGTGGAGGATTCGTCGAAATACTATTCGCTGTACCTGCCGATGCTTTACAACATCGTGCTGGAACAGACCAAGAACATCATTGAGGATGTCACCACCGATGAACTTTACCGGATCCTGCGGTTGAAGGCCCGTCCTAAAATACTGCTGGCCAGCACCTATGAAGAGGCGATTTACATTTTTAATAAATACAAGGAAAATATTCTTTGCCTGATCACCGACGTCAAATTCAAGAAAGACGGAAAGCTGAACGATATAGCCGGTTTTAACCTGGTGAGCCAGACCCGCAAGGAGATCCGCGACCTTCCGATCGTCATGCAGTCGTCGAATGAATCGAATGCCCAAAAGGCATACGAGCTCAAGGCATCATTTATCAACAAAAATTCTGAAACCCTGCTGGTCGAGTTCAAGAGTTTTATCACCCACTATCTGGGATTCGGGAACTTTATTTACCGCGACAAAGAGGGAGGGCAGATCGCGGTAGCCAGGTCGCTCAAGGAGTTTGAGGACCTGCTGAAGACCATCCCCGAAGAGTCGTTGCTCTATCATGCCCGTAAAGACCACTTTTCCCTTTGGCTGATGGCACGCGGCGAAATCCAGGTCGCCCGTATCCTGAACCCGGCGAAAGTGACCGATTTCAAAGATCCTACCGCGCTCCGGGATTATCTGATCAACGTCATCCAGCATTTCAGAAACGAACAGAATATCGGGAAGGTCATACCCTTCGAGGAGTCGGCCATCAGTGATGAGCACAACATCCTCTCCCTTACCGATGGGGCTTTGGGAGGTAAAGGGCGCGGACTGGCCTTTGTCAACACCCTTATTTACAATTACGATTTTTCACAGCACGTACCCAATATCAACATCCGCACCCCCAAAACATCCATCATCGGAACCGACGAGTTTGAATACTTCCTCGACCGGAACAAACTCCGTGAAAGGGCCGTCTATGAGACCGATTACGATCAGATTAAGAGATGGTTTATTGAGGGCAGGCTTACCGAATCGCTCATCCGGAAACTGAAACTGATCATCAAAAACATTTCGCGACCCCTCGCAATCAGGTCATCCGGATTATTTGAAGATAGTCAGAACCAGCCTTTTGCGGGTATTTTCGAGACCTACCTGATCCCCAACAACCATCCCGATATGCGGGTCCGGCTCGATCAGTTGATGGATGCTATAAAACTGGTGTACGCCTCCGTTTATTCACCGACAGCCAAGGGCTATGTTGAAGCGGTGAATTACCGTATCGAACAGGAAAAGATGGCGGTGGTTATTCAGGAAGTCGTCGGAAATCAATACGGCGATTGCTATTACCCACATATCAGCGGGGTTGCCCAGTCGTACAATTATTATCCCTTCGCGCATATGAAGCCCGAAGAGGGTTTTGCCGTAGCGGCCCTCGGACTGGGTCGTTATGTTGTGGAAGGTGAAAAAGCTTTTCGGTTCAGCCCGCTGTATCCGAATCTTGAAATTAATTCGCCAAAGGATCAGTACAAAGGTTCGCAGGTTCATTTTTTTGCAGTCGATCTGAAGAAACAGGATGTAAATCTTCTGGAGGGAGAGGAAGCAGGTTTGCGGAAACTTGACATCTATGATGCCGAAATGCACGGGACACTCAAACATCTGGCTTCGGTTTACTCGGCTGAGAACGACCGGATCTCCTCGGGTCTTCGCGATGCAGGTCCGAGGATCATCAATTTTGCCGACATCCTGAAGTACAATTATATTCCCATGGCCAAGACCATTGAGGTAGTCCTCGATGTGGTCAAAGAGGCGCTGGGAACCCCGGTTGAGATCGAGTTCGCCATCGACCTGAACAAGGATGAGGATTACAAGGCCTCCTTTTACCTGCTTCAGATCAAACCTTTGATCGGTAATGTCGCCGATTTTGAAATAGATATGACCAGTATCAGCAAACATGAGATCCTGCTCTATTCTGAAAAAGAGATGGGCAACGGGTTGATCAGCGACATTGACGAGGTGGTATTTGTAGATCCCGATACTTTTGATAAAAGCAAAACCGTCGAAATGGCAGAGGAGATCGATAAGATCAACTCCGAGATGGGAAAAGAGGGGAAGAAATACATTCTGATCGGGCCGGGCCGTTGGGGTACCCGCGACCGGTGGATCGGGGTCCCGGTCCAGTGGCCACAGATCAGCAATGCGAAGGTGATCGTAGAGACCAGCCTCGAAGGATTTCCCCTCGATGCTTCTTCAGGAAGCCATTTCTTCCACAACGTGACCTCCATGAATGTAGGCTATTTCTGTGTTCAGCCTGAAATGTCGGGCAGTTACATCAGGTATGACATTCTGAAATCGAGGAAAAATATCAGGAAAACGGAATTTTTCACGATTGTCCGGTTCGAGCAGCCGCTGAGTGTCAGGATGGACGGGAAAAAACGAATCTCGGTGATAACGTGGGAGGGGGAGAAAAACACAATGAGTGAATGATCTAATCCTTTTAAGAAAGCAGACTTTTAACAGAACAAATATGCGTATTCAGAGACTGGCTAATTTCGATTTAAATAGTGCGACGGATGAACTGGATCTGTCGCTGCTGGATCCCCTGATCGGGAAGTACAGGGGTAAAAAGGGGGCTCTGATCCCTTTGCTTCAGGGGGCCCAGAACCTTTACGGTTACATATCAAAAGCGGCCTTCGAAAAGTTATCGCGGGAAACCGGGATCCCGTTGAGTGATATGTTTGGCGTCGCCACATTTTATGCCCAGTTCCGTTTACATCCGGTCGGGAAGTACATCATCAAGGTATGTCATGGTACCGCCTGCCACGTGCAGAACGCCGTTGAGATCAGCGAAGCGCTGGAAGAGGCGCTGAAGGTAAAGGACGGAGAAACAACCGACGACCGGTTTTTTACACTTGAGTCGGTTGCATGTCTGGGTTGTTGTTCGCTGGCCCCGGTCATGATGATCCGCGATCAGACATACGGAAAACTAACCGGAAACGAAGCCGTTAAAATTGTGAAAAACATCAGGTTGGAGGAAAGCAATTGACAATGGAAAATTGACAATTGACAATGGAAAACGGAAAATGGACAATTGAAAACGAGGATCCCCCTAATTTCTAATAGGAATTAGCGAAAAATTCACTCACTCACTCATTCACTCATTCACTCATTCATTAAATAAATCAATCATTAAATTAGAGTATGACTACCACCGTAACTGTGGGTCTTGGAAGCTGCGGAATTGCCGCCGGCGCCCATAAAACCTACGAGAAGATCAAAGCGCTTAAGGAAACTGAGAACCTTTCCTTTGATCTGAAAAAAACCAGTTGTGTCGGTATGTGTTACCGCGAGCCGCTGGTAGAGATCATCGATGAAACCGGGACTTACCTGTATGGGGAAGTGGATGCCGACCGTGCTGTTGAAGTGATTGAGAAGCATCTCAACCAGCATGAGCCCATCCGCGATTACATCGTATACACCGACTTGTTTCATGCCCCTGAGAATGATTTTATCGGTTCGCAGGTGAAGATTGTTTTACGGAATTGCGGGTACATGGATCCGGAATCCATTGATGAGTATGAGCGCCGTAACGGCTATCAGGCGATCCGTAAGATCGTTCGTGGTAACGTCACGCGGGAGGCCGTGATTGACACCATCCTGAAGTCGGGACTCCGGGGACGCGGCGGAGGAGGATTCCCTACCGGGATGAAATGGAAATTTGCCCATGCCAACAAATCGGCTGAAAAGTATGTGATCTGCAACGCCGACGAAGGGGATCCGGGCGCTTTCATGGATCGTTCGGTGCTCGAGGGCGACCCCCATTCGGTTTTGGAAGGGATGATCATTGCGGCCTATGCCATCGAGGCAACGGGAGGGGTGATCTATTGCCGCGCCGAGTATCCGCTGGCTATCAAGCGGCTGAATATTGCCATCGCCCAGGCCCATGAACGGGGATATCTCGGGAAGAATATTTTCGGGATAGAAGGTTTCGACCTCGATATTTATATCAAGGAGGGAGCCGGGGCTTTTGTCTGCGGTGAAGAGACCGCCCTGATCGCTTCAATCGAAGGCGAACGCGGGATGCCGCGCAAACGACCCCCTTTCCCGGCAGTCTCTGGATTGTGGAAAAAGCCGACCAACATCAACAACGTCGAAACTTACGCGAACATCCCGTGGATCGTGATGAACGGGGCGGAGGCTTACGCCGCTTACGGAACCGAGAAAAGCAAGGGAACCAAGGTTTTTGCACTCGCCGGGAAGATCAAACGTTCGGGGCTGGTTGAAGTTCCGATGGGGATGACCATCCGCGACGTGATCTTCAAGCTGGGTGGCGGTATCAAGAACGACAAGCGTTTCAAAGCGGTACAGCTCGGCGGACCTTCGGGGGGATGTATTCCCGAATATCTTGCCGATACCATCGTCGATTACGATTCGGTGAATGCCACCGGGGCCATCATGGGTTCGGGAGGTATGGTTGTGATGGACGAGACGACCTGCATGGTAGATGTTGCAAAATTCTTCCTTGACTTTACCCGCAAAGAGAGTTGCGGTAAGTGTACCTTTTGCAGGATGGGCACCAAACGAATGCTCGAGATCCTAAACCGCATCACCAACGGGCAGGGGAAAGAAGGCGACCTGGAAAAACTCGAAGAGCTGGCATACCAGATCAAGAACAACTCGTTGTGCGGGTTGGGTCAGACTGCTCCGAACCCGGTACTCACCACATTGAAATACTTCCGTGATGAATATGAAGCGCACCTGATTCATAAGAAATGTCCGGCGAAGAAGTGCCGGCCTTTGCTTACCTATTCGGTGGATTCTGAAAAATGCACGGGCTGTATGGTATGCCTGAAAAATTGTCCGGTTAAAGCCATCACCGGCGAACGGAAAAGTCCCCATTTCATCCATCAGGAAATCTGCACCCGATGCGGGGTGTGCTACTCCAAGTGTAAGTTTGACGCCATTTTGTTGAGCTGACGGGTGACTTGTTGGACGAAGAGTTGAACGAAGAGCGGACGAAGAGTTGGACGAATTTTTGAAATGCGAAACGCGAAATGCGAAACGCGAAACGCAAAACTGGAACGGATGAAATTCAACGGTAATGCATTTTTAATGATCGATTTAAAAATCAATAAATAAAATTTTTCTTCTCATCATGGCTGACAATTCTTTCAATATTTTACTCAATGGGGAAATCGTGAAGGGGATCCCCGGTGAGACCATTCTCGAACTGGCAAAAAGAAACGGCATTGAAATCCCGACATTATGCAACGACGAACGACTTGAACCATTTACCGCGTGTTATCTCTGCGTGGTCGAAGTGGAAGGTATGCGCGGACATCAACCTGCATGCTCCACCCGGCTTGCCGAAGGAATGAAAATCATTACCGACAATGAAGGGATCCGGAAATCAAGGAAGATGGCGTTGGAACTGATACTCAGCAACCACTATGCGGATTGTATCGGTCCCTGCAAACAGACCTGTCCCGCGGGTGTTGATGTGCAGGGTTACATCTCCCTGATCGACAAAGGGCAGTATCATGAAGCCATCGCGTTGATCAAGGAGACCAACCCGCTACCCGCCATTTGCGGCAGGGTATGCGTAAGGCCCTGTGAAGCCGAATGCCGGCGAAATCTGCTGGGTGAAGGCGTCGCAGTCGGCATTGATTATCTGAAACGGTTTGCGGCCGATTATGATCTGGCCAATCCCGGGAAATTTGTCCCGGTTGTGAAACCTTCAACGGGGAAAAAAGTCGCAGTTATCGGCGCAGGACCGGGTGGGTTATCGGCCGGGTATTTCCTGCAGACCGAAGGGCACCAGGTCGATATTTTTGAGGCAGCTCCGAAACCGGGTGGATGGCTTCGCTACGGCATCCCGGAATACCGTCTTCCAAACGATATCCTCGATCAGGAGGTGAAGAATATTACCGATCTGGGGGTGAATATTTTTTACAATAAAAAGCTGGGAGAAAATATCAGCTACCATGAGATCAAAACGCATTACGATGCCACCATTCTCACAATCGGATCTCAGAAAGGGACCGGGGTCGGCTGCGAAGGAGATGACGCTCAGAACGTTTTTTCAGGGATCGATTTTCTGAAGAACATGGAAATTACAGGTCAGCGGTATGATTTCCGCGGAAAGACCATCGCCGTTGTCGGGGGTGGAAACACCGCCATGGACTGTTGCCGGACTTCGATCCGGTGCCATGCCGACAAAGTTTATGTGATCTATCGCCGAACGGAAAAGGAGATGCCGGCAAACCCCATCGAAATTCATGAATCGAAACTTGAGGGAGTGGAGTATCTGTTTTTGACGCTGCCAAAAAAGATCAACAAGAACGAACTGGGTGAGGTCTCATCGGTGACCTGTATCCGGATGGAACTCGGGGAACCCGATGCGTCGGGCCGGCGTCGGCCGGTACCCATTGAGGGATCCGATTTTGAACTTAAAGTAGATTACATTCTGGCCGCCATCGGGCAAAAGACCGATGTGAATTTCATCGACGATGTCAACGCCAACACTACTGATGGAGCCCTGAGGATCAACAAATGGGGCGATATTGAGGCGGATAAAGCGACGTTGCAAACCGGGATTCCTTCGATGTTTGCGGCAGGTGACGGTGTTACTGGTCCGGCCACGATTATTGAAGCGATTGCACAGGCCCGAAAGGCGTCGTTGAGCGCGCATCAGTATCTTACAGGATCGCCTATACAGCCGCAGATCAAGCCTTTTACCAGCAGGAAAGATAATTTCAGAACGCAGAAGCCGGAAGATTACCAGGGAAATTTTCAGAGCCGGAAGCGAGCGGAGATGCCGACCTTACCGGCAGCCGGCCGTGTGAATTTCAAAGAGGTGGAACTTGGATATGCCGGTGAAGAGATCGCCCATTCTGAAGCCCAGCGGTGCCTGGAATGTGGCTGTAACGCCTTCTTCCATTGTGACCTGCAGCGCTATGCCACGGAGTATGGAGCCTTGCAGAAGTCCTTCGAAGGCGAGTTCCGGGAATACCGGGTTGATTTCCGCCATCCGAACATCGAAATCGATAACAATAAATGTGTGCTGTGCGGGCGTTGTGTCCGGATCTGCCGCGAAGTAGTCGGGGCCAATGCCCTCGGATTGATCAACCGGGGTTTCGACACCTTTGTTGCTCCCAGCCTGGGCGAGGCGCTTACCGATACGACTTGCGAATCGTGCGGCATGTGTATCTCTACCTGTCCGACCGGGGCGATCAGTGAAAATGTTCCGTTCAAACCGGGACCCGTAAAAACACGGGATGCCGAAACCATTTGCAATTATTGTTCTGTCGGATGCGCTATTTCCTTACAGCACAGCAACGGTTTTGTAATGGGCGTTTCAGGCGCAAAAGGACTGGTCAACCCGGATGGTAACATCTGTAAGTATCCGCGGTTCGGGTATCATCAGTACCATGATCCATCGAGGGTTTTAACACCCATGATGAAGGTCGGCGGCGCCTTTAAACCGGTTTCTTTTGATGAGGCTTTCCGGGTCATAGGGGAGCATATCCGGGCAGTTGACCCATCCGAAAATGCCTTCTTCGGCGGGGCAAGACTTACAAATGAAGAGCTTTACCTGATCCATAAACTTGCCAGGGCGGCGGCCGGAACGAATAATGTCGGTAGTTTTCATTACCTCGGACGGGGTGAAGGGTTCAGGGCCAACTGCGAATTGAATGTTCCTTTTGCCGAAATCGGGAATGCCAGCGCCATTTATCTTGTCGGGACCGAGATCAACATGGATCACGCTGTGGTCGGATTCATGGTTCACAACGCACATTTCCTGAAGAAGACGCCGGTCGTCATGGTCACCGGAAAGCAGTTGAATGCCATGACCCACAAAGTTTCAGGGCAGATCGTCGTGAAATCGTATTATCATTTCATCAAGGCGGTGAACCATTATCTTCTTTCGAAAGGTTTGGAGAACGCACTGTTTTTGCGCGACCGTGTGGATGGATTTTCAGAATACAAGGAACGGCTGCTGGCTGAGGATTTCACACGCCTCACCGAGTCTGCAGGAGTAGACAAGGAAATCATTGCCTCATTCGCCCGAAATTACAACGCGGAGATGAATGCCATCCTGATTTTTTCGGAAAAGGAGATCTCGGGAAATGCCTCTAAAGAAATCTTTAACCTGGCACGGATCACCGGGAAACTGGGAAAAACCGCGAACGGACTCATCGCATTGAAGAGCAAGAATAATTCGCAGGGGCTTTTCGATATGGGTGTGAGTCCGCATTTTGGGATCGGGGGGCAGGCGCTGACCGATCCAGGCTACCTGGATCGCCTGAAGGAAGTCTGGAAGAGCGGAAACATTGCCTCTGGTGAAACCCGTTGCCTTCATAGCCTTTTAGAAGACGGTGTAATCCGTAACCTGATCATTTTCGGAGAGGATCCAATCGGTTGTGCCATCGATCAGGCCGAAACCGGAAAGATGTTCCCGAAAGTGGATTTTATGGTTGTCCAGGACTACCGGATGACCCCGACGGCCATGCAGGCTGATCTGGTATTGCCTGCTTCTTTTCCGGTAGAGATCGGGGGTACATTCACCAATGCACAGAAGGTGATCCAGGAATTCCAGCCGGCGCTGAAATCGGGACCGGAGTTGAATTCGCTGCAACAATTAAACGGATTGCTCGGTAATTTCGGGCTGGATGGCAGTGATAATCCGGCGGAACTTCTTATGGAGATCATATCGTTATTGCCGCAAGGGAAAGATCATGGCAAGCTTGTTATGGAAACGACCAAAGGTGATAATGACAAGCGGATATTCCGGTTCGGATGCGACGCCCTGGTTAAAATGTACCACCGGGAGTAATAGAATATGTCAGTAAATTATAGATCATCAAGTGTAAAAAAATATCTGACCTTCAGTATTATCAACACAGTTTTATGAAAGAATTCAATACAATCACCGAGATTCTCGATTTTGCAATCGGGGAGGAGCAGGCAGCGGTTGATTTTTATCTGACCCTTGCCGCTCAATCCAAGAGTATTCAGTCGAAAAGTACTTTCGAAGGATTCGCCCGGGAGGAGATGCAGCATAAAGCGAACCTGATCCGGATCAAAGAGGAGGGAATATTCCTGTTGCCGGAGCAAAAGGTCAGGGATATGAAGATTGCCGAATATCTGATCGATGTGAAACCTGCTCCCAACCTGTCGTACGAGGATGCTCTGATCCTGGCGATGAAAAAGGAGAAAGCCGCTTTCAGGATGTATTCCAAACTGGCCGAAAATGCCACCGATCCTGTAGTCCGCGATCTCTTCCTGAACCTGGCACAGGAGGAATCGAAGCACAAATTGCGCTTTGAGGTGGAATATGATGATTACGTCCTAAGGGAGAACTGAGGCAAACCGGTTACCTGGTGCCCATGGTCCAGATCGTATTCTGGAAGTAGCCGTTTTCGAAAAGAATGGAGTCGTTTGAAGCCGATCTGAGCCATCCCGAAAAAGTTCCTTTGGCCCAGCCACCCTGTCCTTCCCATACTGAGAACACCACGTTGAATGGTGCGGTAGCCAGGTCGTATCGCAAACCATTTTCATCCAGGTAATAGCATGAAAACCGATACTCCCCGGTGGTGTATACATGGCCGACAATAGGATCGCCCGGAATCCCGAATTTTAGTTGTGCCGCACTATCTGCCTCCTTTTTATTCAGGAACTTTCCGCAGTAGGTCGAGCTGGAACAGAAATCCTTCGTGAATTGTGTGTAGAAATTAAAAGTTCGCTGTACGCCTTGCAGTTTGAAAGTGGCATAGGGAACGGGTTGCGGAGGATCCTCTTTTTTCTTGCAGGAGACGGCCAAAATAACAGTGCACAATGTCGTTAAAAGAAAGGTTCTCATAGAAATTGTTTAGGAAGTATTATTGTGACAAAAATAATCACATTTATCTCTTTTTTTTCTTAATTCCCATGAAAAAACTACAGATCTTTTCAAAGATAACTACTTTTGAACGTTATTAAGTCTGGTTATGCCACAATCACAAAATGCACTGAACCCAAAGAAGTATTATTTCATCGATACCTCTTTTAATCTGTTAATGAAGCAGCGGATATACCAGATCCTGCTGATTTCGAGCACCTATGATGCATTTATGCTGGAAGAGGACGGGAGGATCGACGAATCCATATTCATGGAATATGTTTCGCTGAACCTCAGGTATCCTCCCCAGTTCATCAAGGTGACTTCTGAAGAGGAGGCTTTTGACGTACTGGAGGATAAAAGGGTGGAGCTGATCATCTCGATGCTCAACATCGAAAAGAGCGACACCTTTGATTTGGCGATTCGTCTGAAGAAGCAGTACCCGAAAATTCCGATTGTGGTATTGACGCCCTTTTCGAGGGAAGTTAACCTGAAGCTTGCCGAGAAAGATCTGAGTGCCATCGATTATGTTTTCAGTTGGCTCGGGAATGCCGACATTCTTTTGGCGATCATCAAACTGATCGAAGACCGGATGAATATCGATAAGGATATCCGACAGGGGGTTCAGGCTATCCTGTTGGTTGAAGACTCTATCAAGTTCTATTCTTCCTACCTGCCGAACCTTTACAAAATGTTGCTCAAACAGTCCAAGACCTTTATGACGGAGGGACTGAACGAGCATCAGAAAATGCTCAGGATGCGGGGGCGGACCAAGATCCTGCTTGCTACCAACTTTGAAGATGCGGTGATGATGTGGGAGAAATATAAGAGCAACCTTCTCGGGATCATAACCGATATCTCGTTCAAACGGGGAGGAGAGACCGACAAGATGGCCGGTATACGGTTCGTGGAAAAAGTCCGTGCGGAGGATGAATACATGCCCATCCTGTTCCAGTCGACCGATGTGGAGTATGAGTCGCTTGCCTTCGAGATGAAGGTGGGTTTTATAAATAAACTATCGAAAACCCTCTCCATCGAACTGCGAAATTATGTCAATGAACATTTCTCCTTCGGCGATTTTGTATTCATTGATCCTAAGAACGGCAGGGAGATCACGCGTGCAGTCGACCTGAAATCGTTGCAGGACAAGATTTTTGAAATTCCGGACGATTCCCTGCTGTATCACATGCAACGGAATCATTTCTCAAAGTGGTTTAACGCGAGGGCATTGTTCCCCATTGCAGAGATGTTCCGGGAGGTTTCGGTGACCGCTTTTGCCGACGATATGGATGAGGCAAAGCGGTACATTTTTGATTCGATAACCGCTTTCCGGATCAATAAAGCGCGCGGGGTTATCGCTGAATTCGACCGTGAACGTTATGATGAGTACCTTCAGTTTGCGAGGATCGGCGAGGGATCAATCGGCGGGAAGGCCCGCGGGCTGGCCTTCCTTGATTCACTGATCAAGCGAAACCGCCTGACCGACCGCTATGAGAATGTCGTTATATCGATACCCAGGACCGTGGTTCTTGGTACCGATATTTTCGATGAATTCATGGAAGAAAACAACCTTTATGAAGTTGCCCTGTCGGACCGGAGCGACAAGGAGATCCTGGCCCGTTTTGTCAAATCGAGGCTCCCGTACCGGATTCACGAGGATCTGTACCGTTTTATTTCGTGCGTGAACAACCCGATCGCCATCCGTTCGTCGAGTTTACTCGAGGATTCGCACTACCAGCCCTTTGCCGGGATCTATTCCACCTATATGATCCCCAATATCAAGTTCAACGACCGGATCATGATCGATAAGCTGAGCGAGGCCATCAAGAGCGTTTATGCCTCCGTTTATTACAAAGACAGCAAATCATACATGGCGGCTACCCTGAACATGATCGAGGATGAAAAAATGGGGATCGTTTTACAGGAGGTCACCGGGCGGCAGTATGGCGATCGTTTTTACCCGGCGGTATCGGGCGTGGCCCGTTCCATCAACTTCTACCCCATAGCTCCGGAAAAGCCTGAGGATGGTATTGCCAACCTTGCATTCGGACTGGGGAAATATATCGTTGATGGCGGCAATGGGATCCGGTTTTCACCACGCTATCCCCGGAAAGTACTCCAGCTTTCCACTCCGGAACTTGCGCTCACCGAAACCCAGAAAACCTTTTATGCACTCGATCTCCGGCCTGAAAGCTTTTCACCCGATATTGATGAAACGGTGAACCTGATGAATCTGAAGATCAAGGATGCGGAGACGGATAGCGCGTTACGGCTGGTAGCGTCGACCTTCGATTTTGAGAGTCACCAACTGAAGGACGGTACTACTTATGAAGGGAAACGAATCGTTACTTTTTCACCCCAGCTTAACCACGAGACCTTCCCGCTGGCCGATATTCTGAAACTGGTGCTGGAGATCGGTCAACGCGAAATGAACAAACCCGTGGAGATCGAATTTGCCGTCAACCTCGATCTGCCCAAGGGAGAATCGCGGCTGTTCAGCCTGCTCCAGATCAGGCCGATCGCCGGACGTGATGAAACCATCAACTGCAAACCCGAAACAATCCACAAGGAAGATACCCTCCTGATTTCGCATACGGCGCTGGGGAACGGAATTATCAAGGAAATTACTGATTTTGTCTATGTCAGGCCCGATGTGTTCGATGCCGCGAAAAGTATGGAGATTGCCCATCGGCTTGACCAACTGAATGAACGGTTTCTGGTCGAAAAAAGGAATTACGTTCTGGTTGGCCCGGGCCGGTGGGGATCCAGTGACCCCTGGCTTGGGATTCCCGTGAAATGGCCACAGATCAGCGCTGCACGGGTTATCGTGGAGTCGGGACTTGAACATTACAGGATTGATCCCAGCCAGGGAACCCACTTCTTCCAGAACCTGACCTCGTTCAGAGTCGGTTATTTCACCATCAATCCCTTTATCCACGATGGGTTTTATGATGTGGAATACCTGAATTCATTTCCCTCCCTTTACGAGGATGCCTATATCCGCCATGTACGGTTCGAAAAGCCAATGCGTATTGAAATCGATGGCCGTAAAAATTTCGGGGTGGTGTTTAAGCCCAGATTGAATGAATGAATGAGTGAATGAGTGATTGAGTGAATGAGTGATTGACTGAATGACTGATCTCCTTTTCACCATGGCTCCACCGCACCACGGTACCATTCTCCAATTCCGCCATTCTCCCATTCTCCCAATTCTCCATTCCACCATCCCACCATTCCACCACGGCGCCATCTGATTGGCGGATCAGTTTCAACAAAAAAATTATTACCAGAGCCTTCACTTTTTTCCTCTTTCCGGATTAACCAGGAAAAAGCCATGAAAACTTTATTGGAACCCGGGAAGTACTATCATGTTTATAATGAAGCGAGGAACGGATATCCCCTTTTTGAAGATGAGGATGCGTTCCGTTTTTTTCTGAAGCTTTACCAAACCCACGTCTGTCCTGTCGCGGAGACCTTCGCGTACTGCCTGTTGCGCGATCATCTTCACCTCCTGATCCGGATCCGGGACAATGCCACCGGCAGCCTGTACAAACCCTTTGCGATGCTTTTCAACGGTTACACCAAAGGGTACAACCGGCATACCGGCAGGGAAGGCAGGGTCTTTCGGTTCAAACTCAAACGGATTGAGATCCGGAATATGCCTTATTTCAAAGAGATGATCCGCTACGTGAACCAGAATCCATGGCGTCACGGGGTCACCGAACACCCCGCCAACTATCGTTTTTCATCGTTCCGGGCTACGTTGACGACGGGGCCTTCGATGATCGCCAAAGAGAAGGTGGTTGATTACTTCGGATCCCATGAAAACATGACAGCCAGCCTGCACACCCGCGTTGATGAGACAGCCCTGCACCTCTTCATGATGGAGCGTTGATTCCGGCGGCAGTGGATAATACTAATCACTTGAAATATAGATGATTAATGATGAAATCGCGACCGGTCATAATTCTTTGTACCTTTACTCAAAAGATCAACAAATGCGAACGCATCATAAAATCATTAATGGGGACAGCAGAGAGTTGGGAGAAGTGCCTGATAATTCGGTTCATTTGGTGATAACTTCCCCTCCTTATTGGCAGTTGAAAGACTACGGCAATGAAAATCAGATTGGGTTTCACGACAATTATGAAAATTATATAAATAACCTGAATCTCGTTTGGAAAGAGTGTTATCGTGCGCTTCATAAAGGTTGCAGATTATGCGTCAATATCGGAGATCAATTCGCGAGGGCAGTTTACTATGGCAGGTACAAAGTCATCCCGATTCGTGAAGAAATCATAAAATTCTGTGAAAACATAGGATTTGATTACATGGGGGCCATTATCTGGCAAAAAGTCACAACATCAAATACGACCGGCGGAGGACTTCAAATGGGATCTTACCCATATCCCCGAAATGGTATCATTAAACTTGATTATGAATTTATCCTCCTCTTTAAAAAGCTTGGCGAAAGTCCAAAACCCACAAAAACACAAAAAGAAAAATCCGTTATGACGGCGGAGGAATGGAATAATTATTTTATTGGCCATTGGAATTTTCCCGGGGTACGTCAAAACGGACATATTGCGATGTTTCCTGAAGAATTACCTAAAAGATTGATCAAGATGTTTTCATTTGTTGAAGAAACAGTTCTTGACCCTTTTGCAGGCAGCGGAACAACCATGTTAGCAGCAAGAAATCTTGAACGAAATTCAATTGCCTATGAAATCAACCCTGAATTTATCCCGGTTATAAGGGCGAAATTAGAAATGGACCAATTGGATTTAAAAGGAACAACCTATGAGATCTTGGATCGGACAAACAGGACGATCGATTTTAATTCTGAAATTCAAAAACTTCCGTATATCTTTAAGGATCCACATTTTTTTAACAAAAAGGTTGATATAAAGCAATTACAATTCGGATCTAAAATTGACAAGGAGAGCCCGGCAAGCAGAGTGGAACTTTTTACTGTTAAAGATATTATTAGTCCGGAGAAAATAAAGCTTAATAACAATCTGGTTGTTAAGTTACTTGGGATAAAAGAAAAGCAATCAACCAACGGGAAGGCGTTGGTTTTCCTGGCTGAGAAGATAAAAGGGAAAAAGGTGTTTCTGAAGTTTGACGGAACAAAATATGATGACCAGAACAACCTGTTGTGCTATGTCTATCTCGAAAATAAAACATTCATTAATGCACATTTACTTAAAAACGGGTTGGTCGACATTGAACAGGACTATGATTTCAAGTATAAAAGTAAATTTTTGAACTTATTACAGCAGAACAATGGCTAAGGAATGGATCTTAAACAGCGTGATGAATCGGTTTCAACTTAATTTTAAAAGAAACGTTGGACCAACTTCAGAATCTATAAGAAAATGTGCGCCTAAAAGCCTTTTAGAATGGCGGGAGTATTATTTTAATAATGTGAAATCTGAGGGACAAATCATTGACTTAGGCAAAAAGCTCTATATAAAAATTACTGAAGTCATTCAATCGGAAGTGGCTGATGTAACTGAACAAGATTGCATAGATTATATGCTCCAGCTTGTAATAAACCGAACTTATGATGGTTACATGACTGAAATACAAACAATATATGGGCAGCTTCAACGAATTTTAAATGTACCCATCGAACCCGCGCCGGATGAATGGGATCGGCTATTCAATGTCGATTTCTTTATAAAAGTAGGAGAGAGATACATAGGGCTTCAAATTAAGCCCGTGAATGCTGGAATTCAATTGCCAGAAATTTTTAAAGAATATAGTTTGCAAGCTGAATCGCATAAAAAATTCACAGAAGTATTTGGCGGGAAGGTATTTTACTTGTTTTCGGAAAAGGTTGGTGATAGAAAAGAAATCAAGAACAAAGAAATAATCACGGAGATACAGAACGAGATAAACAGGCTTGGTGCAATATAACAGGGGCAGATCTTTTTGTGCATTGTAACAAAAGTAAGAAGTCGCAGATTGCTGTCGATTCAAAGAATTAAAACTGACTGATACTTTTATAACACGGACATTCGTGGGTTTACAATTCTTAAAAGTCTTTATCTTTTCCGCCATCCAGTTGATTCTGCCGCTTTGTACGGCTGAATGGGCCCAAAGTCAGGAACCATTATGGATTCAGGGTATTGTCGTGGACAGCATTACCGGGTATCCCATACCTTTTGCTTCCTTGTCGGTACCCGGTACCACCCGGGGAACTTCAACCAACGAAGAGGGCAGGTTTTCGATTGCCTTTGGCGGACTTTCGTCACCCCCGGTACTTTTAATCGCCTCTTTGGGATACCGTACAAACCGGAAAGAATTACCCCCGGAAAACAGGAGTAACCTGGTCATTCAGCTTCAGCCTGCACCAATTCAGCTTACCGAAGTTGAAATTGTCGGGTTAACTCCGGAGGAGGTGATCCGACGCGCGGTCTCGAAAATTCCTGGAAATTATGGAAAGGATTCGGTATTGCTCACATCCTATGTCAGGGTCAGAAAGACCGTCAATCAGAAACTGGCCGAATTTGCAGAGGCGATTCTTGAAGATCTGAAAGACGGGTACTATTCTTATGGCCGTAATGATCTTGAGAAAAAACATGAACGTTCAAACTGGCCGGCTCTCCTGAAAGGAAGGGTGATCTCCGATACCAACCTGGTAAAAGCCATGGGAGATGCTGGTAAAGACGCATTCTGCCTGAGCTGCTATTTTCGTGATGACCTGGTTGAATTCTATCCCCGGTCAATCCTTGATGAAAAGGAATTCAAACACCACGATTTTTTCATGAAGGAGGAGATTAAAGAATCGACGGGCAAGGTTTACCACATCACATTTGACCAGAAAGATGGCGTCAAGGGTCGCTTTTGGAAAGGAGAACTGCTTATTGATGCCGACAGCTTTGCGGTCCGGCGTATCACAATCAGCCCCAGTCTTAAGGCTTTTGATCAATACGAGAAAACCAAGACAGACCGGCGTTTTACGATCAATAAGAAGCCCGGATGGATTCGTGAAATGCCGATGGGGCACACCGAGATAAATTATTCTGATAAGGGGGGATACTGGTGTCTGAGTACCATCCGGAATGACTACTACACGATATTTACGTTGCCGGAGACGGGTCAGAAGATTTCAATCGGTTACCGGAGTGATATGGTTGTGACCGATGTAAGCAGAGATCGCAGCATCATCCGGAATTTCAGGGGAAACAGGCAAACCGGCGTGGGGCAGCGCTGGGATCAGATCGTCGGGTCGCCCGATCCCGGTTTCTGGAGCAGTTATAACTTTCTTCCGGTCGAACGTGCGCTGGGAGCAGAGATTGAAAAGATAGGGAAATAACCTGCCGGAGGATTTACATCCCGTCAGTCATACAGGTTTCGTTGAACCGCCAGCTCCATGGAATTGAGTTCCAGGGCGACCAGGTTCCCGTATCCTTCCCTCCCGTGAAGGTAAATTCCGTTATCGAGGTCGATGGAAAGGCAATCCGGGTTCCTGACATTATTTTTGATTCGATCGAGACATACGGGCACGTGGCCGTGAATTAACCTGCGCCGTCCGATTCTCTCCGGGATGACTTCAAATTCACGAATCCACGACATGGCCTGCCGATCTGCAAAAGGATCTTCGATGCGAAAATTGAGTCCGGCATGCATCATAATGACATCCCCGGAAATTGTATGGTTGCTCAACTTCCGCATCCAGTCGATATAAGATGAAGGCACATCGGTAATGGAATCAACCTGAAAGCTTTCGAGGGTATTTCGCGCTCCCATCGCAACCCAGGAACTGTAATCATAACGGCACGAAGCATTCAATCCGCCATGCCTATTTTTCACAGCGGAATCGTAAATTTCGACCATCATATCTTCGTGGTTCCCTTTCAGCGGAATAACGCGGCAAACGCCATCCTCCAGATACCTGATAAAATCGATCACCCCCCTCGAATCCGGCCCCCGGTCGATATAATCACCCAGAAAGTACAATTCATCCTGCGGTTCCGGTTTGATCAGATCGCTGACCAGCGTTTTCAGGGTCAGGCTGTGACCGTGGATGTCGGCAATGACCCACCGGCGCTTCATCGGAACTTTTATTTTTTCTTTCCCTGGTTCGCGACCTCTTCCATCAGTTTTTTAATAACCTCGGGGTCGCCCAGAAAGTAATCTTTCTGAAGTTTCATCTGATCGTCGAACTCGAAAACATAGGGGATCCCGGTCGGCAGGTTGATCCCGACAATCTCCTGGTCAGCGATGTTTTTCAGGTATTTCAGGATTCCCCGCAGGCTGTTTCCGTGTGCTGCAACCACGATTTGTTTATGCCGGGCAAGCATGGGTTCCATTTCCTGTTTCCAGTACGGAACGATCCGTTCGACGGTGTCTTTAAGCGCCTCCGTTCCCGGAATATCCTTTGGATCAAGCATTCTGTAACGGTGATCAAACCGGGGATGGCGGGGATCGTCAAAATCCAGTGCGGGAGGACGGATATCATAGCTCCGGCGCCAGATGTGAACCTGCTCTTCCCCATACTTTTCGGCCATTTCAGATTTGTTAAGCCCCTGCAGCACCCCGTAATGCTTTTCATTGAGCCTCCAGGTCTTGTAAACCGGAATCCATTGAAGATCCATTTGTTCCAAAACGAGCCACAGTGTGCGTAACGCCCGCGTCAGATAACTGGTATAGGCGATTTTGAATTCAAATCCTTCCCTCTTCAGTACCTTTCCGGCCTCGATGGCTTCTTTAATGCCGCGTTCCGAAAGATCGACATCGGTCCACCCGGTAAAACGGTTTTCCTTATTCCATGCGCTTTCGCCATGGCGTATCAACACGAGTTTATTCATTGTTATTTAGTTAGATTTAAAAACCCGCCGTCTTAGACGGCGGTAATGTATGTTTGGCTTCGCCATTTTATTAAATTTGCCCAATGGGCAAATACCGTAGAT
>SACF01000020.1 GCA_009928665.1 Alphaproteobacteria bacterium | reverse complement strand
GTAATTCGAACGGTTATAGAATTTGAGATGGAGGAAGGTGGTGTTTTTAAAAGCAGTGTCGCCGGGACGGTCGAAGGCATAAGCCATCCCGTGTACCTCAACTTTCAGCTTCACGCCGGTCGATTCGGAGTGATACCCATGGTCGTCGTTGTAGATGAAGAACAGCGCCTGGTCGCCCCTGATTTCGGGATAATCGCCGTCGTAAGGCTCATATTTGCCATTCGCGTTGCGATCGGAAAATGGGGCCAGTTGTGCGGCCTGTCCCAACGAAACATCCCCGTGGGCGGGCCAGGTGAGGATATCAACCGGGGCTACATATCCCGCTTCCCAAAAGTGGGCGCGGTGGTAATCGATTTCCGATTTATTGATCTTCCATACCCTGTTCCAGATGGTATCCTGAATGATATTATAACCGGAAGAGTCGCTGACCGGTCCCGCCCAGAAATCATGTTTGGAGCCTGCGACCGAGCTTGTTCCCTGCCGGTATTGCTCCCCGGCGAAATGAAGCATACCGGTTGGGTCGTTCCCCCCGATCCAGGCGGTGTTCGCGAACAACGACATCTTCCCGCTTCCCTTGGGCACCTCGTATTCGGCATTTTCTCTGAAAAAGTGAAGCCCGCTCGAGTTGAACAGGGCCTTTACATTGTTTATGTCGAGATAATCGGCGCTGTGGTCATGGTTTCTTAACACAACCAGACCGGGTTGCGAGTATGTTCCATTGGTGACATCCCAAATTTTATATCCTTTTACCATGTTCTCCGGGAGACCCCATCGGTCGATAAGAAACGTACAGGTATTATCGGGATTCGGCTTCATTTTAACGGGAAAGTTGGACGGGCCTGTTGAAACGATCCTGACCGAATCGCCGGCCGGTATCGTATCGTTGGCTAAAAGGTTTACCCTTACCTCGAATCCCGGCGTTATATCGATGGTATCGTTGACCACTACCGGAACCTGACTATGCAGGGACAGTGGGACGATGAATAGGATCATCAATGCAAGGCAAAAGCCTGATTTTACAAAAATTTTCATGAAAAAAGGATTAAGATGTCGATGTATCTGATATGAAAAAAATTGAATTTTATACCCCTCACAAAAATAGGGCTTTAGAGGAACAATGTCAAGTGTTCTTCCAAAATAAAATTCATTATTGTCCTGAATATTTGAATATTATAGAATGACAAGCGGTCAAGCTCCGTGATTCAGGTTCGGATCATGCTACTCATTTTTCAGAATTCCTCCCAGCGGTTTACTGGCCAAAACACCTTTCTCATAATATATCTTCATGGTCTCCCCATTAGAAAATGAACGCGTCCACTCTCCGGTTTTCCGGTTAAGTAAAAAATTTCCCGTTAATATTTTTCTGCCATCCACGTTCCAGTAAGTCCACAATCCTTCGCTCAGTCCATAAACGCAGTTACCTTTAAACATGATATTCCCGTTTTCGAAATAACCCGTCATGTAATTCAGTTGACCATCTTTATATTTTTCAGCCGTTTTTATCTCTCCGGTTTTATAAAAATAATTCCAGATACTATCCTTTCGCCCGTGATAAAAGTTACCTTCCGATTGCTTTTCCCCCGTATCAAACCAATATTCCCATTTGCCCTCAGTACGACCATCCACAAATGCCCCTTTCGATTTTATACTCCCGTTTTCATGCCAATAGGTCCATTGATCCTGTCGCAAGTTATTCCTGAACATTCCTTCCGATTTTTTCTGACCGTTTTCATACCAAAAGACCCATTTACCCTCATTTTTATTTTTTACAAAATCACCTTCCATATCTTTTCTCCCGTTTTCATAGAAATAGATAAAATGACCCTGCCTTGTATTGAATTTTTTAGATTTGAAGGTACCCGTCATCTGAATTTTATCACTGATATAATAATCATGAACCAACCAGTTCTGATTGTTGCTGTCGGGAACAGCCTTCCTGTAATAGGTTGCCTGATTTTTATAGGGAATCTCAAACCAATCTTTATTGTAATATACGGTAATGGTATCTTGCGCCGAAACACGGCAGGGCAACCATAATATGAACAGGGAAACAACTATCAGGGAACGCATAACAGTCTATTTGTTAAAATAAATAATGATGGGCAGAGTCTTGGCAATCTTACTTTTTTCTTCGCAAATTTTCTCGTAATCACCGGCTTTAATGATCTGAGATTTTGTTTTGTAGTTATACATTACCTGGAATGAGTTACTGCTCAGTTGTTCTATTTTTTCATCAAAAGAAAAAGATTCATTTTCATATTTTGTGTATTTATCATAAACCAACAGATCTTTGGGACAATGAAAAATTACAGTATAAGTCATGTTTAAGGGAAAATTCAACGCATAATCGAATGTTCTTTTCATACACCCTTTAAGATTAAAATCGGTGTATAACGTAAAGGGCTCAAATTTAAAGAACCAGTAACCGGCTGATTCTTTATCAGGCATCTTGTCCCCATCCTGCCAGAATCCGTCAATTTCATATTGATAGGTCATTGAAAAAACATTTTTATCAATATCATCTTCAATTTTCAAATCTTTAGTTGTATTTACGGTCGGGTAATATCGTTTTAAATCTTCAGTAACACGCTTTGAAAACTCATTGGCCGGATGTTGTTCGATCAGAATTCGTCGGATATCGGCTTCAAGACCATGACGTACCGACTTTATCACGAGTGATGCCGGATCGGTAAACGATTTCATGGAATACTCGTCGGTTATTTTGATATTATAGATGCCCTTCCCGACGGGCATTTCCGACAAGGTATCGGAAGGGATCCTTATGACAAGCGCTTTTCCATGATCGATTATCGATAAATCTTTCCAGTCACCCCCTTGTTGCGTGAGCGTGGGATCAACCCAATGGGTAGTGTCATTGAATTCGAATTTTACAATACAGTGATTGAAAACTTCATTACTGGGATAAAATTCATCGAGGTTCTGTTTCATATTGGTATTCACCAAAACAGGATAGGCCTTATCGATACCGATTTTTTTCAGCAACGAAACCAATAGGAGTGATTTGTCTTTACAATCGCCGAAACGTTGTTTTACTACCTGGTCGGGAGGAAAAGGTTTAATGCTTCCGATCCCCGATTCAATGCCCATGTACCTGATATCATCCTGTACATAATTGATCACCTTGTTGATTTTTTCATCCATGGTCTCATTCCCCGAAAAAATTTCGTTGAAAACGACAGTCAGATCAGGCTCATTGTTTAATGCAAAAACCTGCTGAGCCCAGTTATTTACCTCTTTCCATGTTTTAAAACTACTCAGTGAGAAATACTTAAAGGGAATAATCCACCCGGGGATATTATCTTCAAGCTTAACAGGTTTAATGTTGTATAAACTGATTTCCAATTGACGGGAATGACCCACCTCACTGTTTGTAATAATTGTGGCGCTGTCGCACCCCGTGCATTTATATTGATACTCTTTATCCTTTGAATACCATATTCTGATGCTGTATAGGTCGATGGGATTGTTACTTTCAAGCGGAATGAATAAATATTTCCCGTCATTAAAAATCGGATTTTTCCCAACCAGGGTATATGAAAAATCGATTAAATCGTCTTTTCTGATATCGTTAAGGTTGCAGTAAGCTGTGATCAAACCCATATAAATCCCAATATGAAGGTTATACTCATTATTGAGAATTTTAAAGCTTAAGTCGCCTGTCCGGTCAATTTTATCGCCATTACGCCATATATACAGATGGTGTATGTTCAACTGCTGATACGAAGTATCATAGGTGACAGAAAGCTGCGAGGCTTGCGTAATTCCGCTATAGGAGACCACATTTATTACATCGCGGGTGTAAGAAGCATTTTGATCTAAGTTGATCTGACGGTCGGCCAATGTCAGATAATATCCTGCTGAAACATCGTACTTTTTGACCAGGCTTTTCGTGGGGATATCGATCAATTTTATCCAATCTGCTTCTTTCTCAATACGGAACTTCTGAGAAAATCCACACGAGGAGGAGAGGATCAGGAAAATGAAAAACAAACGGTAATACATATCAGTATACTCTGTTTTCTAATATAAATTTTATCGGCAGATTAAATTGAACCCTGACCGGTGAACCTCTTTGCCTGCCTGCTATCCATTTGGGCCTCTTCTCCGCCGGGGAAACAGGGTTGTTCTTCCACAACGGTAAAAATAATCGTTTGTAGATGGCAGCTTCGTCAGGATCGATGCTGAAAATCTTGTTTGATACCGTGTCGGGCTTCTGACCATTTCCCGTAAAACCGATGCAAAGTAGTAACAGGAAACAAATCGGATGTGATTTCATGGTTATCCTTCATTCGTTTATTTTATCAGACGCACTGGACCCTGCTTCAGTTTTTAATATTCAGGATTCAATCCTTAATACAACGAATGGAGAATCCGTAAGTCTTGCCTGGATTATAACGAATGCATCCATCCTGACCCACATAAAGGAAACGACACCATGCGGAACAATTATCAACCTCGGTACTGCTCCAAAAAGTACAATTAACCGAAAATGCACCCGAAGAATTATCGCGCATGCCTGCCGGCAAAGCCGTGAACCCGCTTTCGTTGGTTGCATTCGGATCGGGATTAACCCAGTGTGGTTGCTCTTTCTCTTTCATTTTTCCTCCAGCCACCGAATCACCTCCCAGGAAGTTGGTCAACGTTGTCCACTCTTCATCCGTCGGTATGTGCCAACCCAATGGAGCCAGGTTGCGGCTGTCGTTGACCGCTAACCAATTATACAACCTGCCAAAGGTGGCAATCGTATCAACATTCTCCGTGTTGTTAAAATTGCAATAACCCCCTGCGATCAATCCCGGCCAGTCTTCATCCGGTTTTATTTGCGGAATCGGATCGCCATTTCGATACCTTGTTGTTCTGAGGTTTTCAGCCATCCAGGTTTGAGTCCCGATCGTAATAGTTTTGTAAATATTGCCATCTATATCCGTTAAGGTTCCATAAGATTTATCGGGATTAAAAATAGCAAAGGTTCTTCCATTATAGGGATTGACCGGAACCGGCTCCTCCTCCTTTTTGCAACCATATAAGAATGCGGCAAACAGCGCAACCATAATAATAAAAAACCGAATATTTTTCATATCTGAATTGATAAATTGACTGTAGTAAACAGGTGGCCTGAATCCTGACATTCAAAGATATTACAAATATGTTTTTCTTTCTGATATCATAAAATATTTTATTCGCCTTGCCATTCAAAAGGCCTGAAAACATATTTTAAATTGCAGTTTAATTTCAACACGAAAAGATATATGATCATACCATAGGATGAAAACAGCTAATCCGAAATCGTATGTGCAATCGTAAATCGTAAATCATGTTCAATCGTAAATATTAAACAATCATTACATGATTGGGGTGTCGGAGAAAATCCTTCCGGTCGTAACATTCAGTTTTTGATGTGTTCCCGGATCACCCGGAGTAAATCATCCTTCCTGACCGGCTTCGCAATGTGATCGTTGCATCCTGCTTCAAGGGATCTTTGACGGTCACTATGCGCGGCATGAGCCGTTTGCGCGATGATAACCACTTGGGAATTGAATGCCCTTATCGCACGGGTCGTTTCATACCCGTCACCCCCGGGAATCCGGATGTCCATGAGGATCACATCAAGGTTTGGATGTTCTGATGCCATCTTAACCGCTTCCCGGCCGGTTTCGGCAAAATGGAGTTCCCGGGCAATTCCTTTCAGGATGATCCGGAGATACTCAATGGATGTCGGATCATCTTCAACCACCAGGATGTTGACTTTCTGACCATCAACGGGATCGGCTTCCCCGATCGGCTGTTCCATTGCCATTGCCGGTTTTGAAGGCGCTTTTGATCCGGTCGGCAATGTGACGATAAAAGTCGACCCTTTGCCCGGAGCGGATTCAACCTGAATGGTTCCACCCAGGAATTCTGCGTAGGATTTGGAGATTGAAAGTCCGAGACCGGAACCTTCATAAATCCTCGAAGGATCAGGATCTACCTGCTCAAAACGGTTAAAAATAGCTTCAAGCATATTCTCCGGAATCCCGATACCTGAATCTTTGACGCTGAATTTCAGTTGTTCCACTGTCACGATCAATTTTACATGGATGAAGCCGCTGTCGGTGTATTTTATGGCATTCTTGATCAGATTGGTTACGATGGAGGTGAATTTTCCCTTGTCGGTATGAACCACCGAACCGTCCGGTTCAGCCTCAACTTGGAACAGGAGCCCCTTTTTCTCGGCTTCTGGCCGCAGGAAGTTGCACAGCTCAACCATCGTTTCGTACGTATTCATTTCTGATATCAGCAGACTCAATTGTCCCGTCTCAATCATCGACACTTCAATAATATCGTTGAGGGTACTCAACATCCTTTGTCCGCTTTTGTGAATAATATCGATATATCGGTCCTTCTCTTCCCCGGTCAGATCCGGCTCAGAAAGCAGGTTGGTAAAGCCGAGGATCCCATTCATGGGAGTCCGGATCTCGTGGCTCATGTTGGCAAGAAATGCCGATTTCAACCTGTTGCTTTCTTCGGCAGCCTCTTTTGCCCGGATGATCTCCGATTCAATCCTTTTTCTTTCGGTGATGTCGGTATTGAATCCATGCCACAGGATCGTACCATCAGCCAGCTTCTCCGGCGTTGATTGTCCGAACATCCACCGGGGCTCCTTTCCCGGAACCTTTACCCGGTATTCACACTGCCAGGGAGTCAGGGTTTCAGCCGATAATTCAATGGAACCGACAACATGGGGAAGGTCCTCAGGAAGAATGACCTTTGCGATGGGTGAAAAATCATCCCGGACATCCTCCGGCGAGCAACCAAATATTTCATGTATGGCAATGGTTGTGAACGGAACACAGAAAGATCCATCGAGCCGTCGCAGGAACTGGTAGATCATACCCGGAACATGCATCGACAGTTTTCTAAGTCTGATCTCGTTCTCTTTCAATGCATTTTCAACATGCTTACGTTCTGAAATATCCAGGTAACTTCCCAAAACCCCGACTATCTTACCTGCATCGTCCTTTAAAGGGACTTTACTGGTTAACAGATAATTGTTAAGTCCGCCGGGCCCGGTTTTTTGTTCTTCATACAGGAGCTTTGATTCACCCGATTCAATTACCGAACAGTCATCATTCCGGTAGTTCCCGGCTTCCGCACTCCAGGGAAGCGACAGGTCGTCCTTCCCGATAATATCATCGGGGCTTGAAAACCCGGCATCCTCTGCAAACGACTTATTGCAACCGACATAAACTGAATCGGAATTTTTCCAGAATATGCGAACCGGTATTGAATCCAGAATGGCATTAAGCAACTCATTGGTCTTCTGCAATTCCCGGTTGGCAAGGTCGAGGGAGTTACCGAAATTCCGGGCGATCCAATAAAAAAGATAACCGGCAACAGAGATAAAGATCAGCTCCAGGACAAGCACGGTATAAACCGGGTGGGTGCCCAGGATTGGCAATATTCTGATGGTGATAAAATCCTCTAAAAATATCAGCGCCAGGGTCACAGGAAGAAATAATTTAAACAACCGTGCCCTGATCGAGCCGCTTTGAATTCGCCGCACAATATAGGTCTCTTTATCGGCGGTGGTAATCAGTCCGAGGAATATCATCAGGAACATCCCGGTAGCGAGCGCCGATGGCGGTATGAAGTCGCCCTGGTAATAAAACGGTGCGCCATACATGTATCCCATAAACAAAATGGCGCTTGCGATCAGCATCACCAGGTTAAGTATAACACGTACGGTTTGCCAGGTCTTGCTTTTTGATGCGGAGAGGAGAAATATACTGCCTGAAATTACAAATATCAATGCCGTGACCAGCGAAATATGCTCTATCATGAACGGAAGGTCATCTTGCGGAAAGTTAAAGAAATGTTCCAATCCTGTCGGGAGATCCATTATTCGTGCAATAGCCAGAAATCCTGAAAGGAGAACAACCAGGGAGGCAGGCAGCAGGAACAGGATACGGTTTTTGTTGGTTTTTTGAAAACGGATCAGTGCAAGAAGCGCCAGACTGCATATGACAAACAGGAAGATCGTTATAGGGGCAATCGGAACCTGGGTATCTGCAAACCGGGTTAACCACATCGTCCCGCTTATCCATCCGGTCAACGATATAAGTCCGATAAGAATAACCAGCCAGGCTAACGCAACTGCAAACCGGTTTGATTTCCTGAACCGGGGCCCCTCATCATGTAGGAGATTGTTCATAGGTCAGGTTTTGAAAATCAAATATACAATACAAAAACGCATGAAGTCAATCACATGACTTTGAAGTACATGCTTCAATGCCTACCCATCTTCCGATTTCCCGGGGGGCGACGTTAAGTCAGCGAACAGCGGTCAGTATCCTGTCCCGGTCAGGAAGTTCAGAATTTGAATTTTACTCCGAAATTCACCGCAAAAGTGCTGAAGGGAAAAGTCTGACGAAGCGCTTTCCGGGGATTATCTTGTGAAGGATCTACATTAAACTGGATTTTATCCACATACTCCGTCTTCTTTTGATAGGGCGTCAGCGTCGATAGCCGGTCTTCACCGTTAACGGTGTATTCGATGACTTCGCTGTAGTTGGGCGACCAGGTTGCATGCGAAAAAGAGAGTTCAACAAAGAGGTTGATGAGTTTGCTGAGGTTGAAGTCGCAGCCGCCGGCAGCCGAATACCCAAGCGCAACTCCACCGTAAAAACCATTGGTCAACTTGGCGCTCTGCGGAGGATTCACAGTCGGATTTTCCGTTGTATAACGTTGGAACAACATCGGGAAGGCTCCAATGACTAATCCAAAGCGGGCATAAGGATTTACCTTTTCCAACCCCGCCGTGATGACGATCCCCGGGATAAAACTGATCAGGTCTCCGGCAATCTTCACTTCCGATCTGGATGATCCGAGCAGGCTTGATACCGAATCGCTTCCGGTCGGGAAACCCATAAATCCATTAACGGTCAGATCCACGCCTAAATATTTGTTGAACAGGTACCCGAAAGAGAGGTTGCCGTTGACCCCGTTGCCAATCCCGACCGGGACGACCGACAGGAAAGAGGAGGTGCCGTCGGTTTCGTATTTATAAATCAGGTCGAGACTTGCCGAGGTGCTGATGCCTCCGCCGACGCCTGCACGGGCGTAAAATTTCTGCGCGTGGGTCATGTTCCATCCCACGAGCGAAATCAGGATGATGCAAAGAATCTTTTTTTTCATGGCTTTTTGTGATTGTGGGTTTGTTGTTTTACCAAGTTATAAATTTGGTTATGGATAAGATTTTATATTGCAGGAAACCATTTCCGTTAGAATTCCATGTTTTTTAATGCCATCACCACCGGGTAAACCAATCCCAGAATCAAAAGTATAACAATGAACGGGCGGTTGATGTTCTGCCATCTGTAATTTTTCCGTTTGATGGCATCGACCGCGTGGTTCACCCCCGAAAAAAAGAAAAAGAAAATAAAGGCAAAGAGGATGGTGAGTTCTGCCCTGATCCCCCAGTCATAAAACCAAACCACCAGCGATATGACCGCATACGACAACATGGCTATTGCAGATTGGCGCTGGTAATTGCTGCCGGTTTCATATCCTTTCAGCGCCGCAGCCTCCTTACCGAAGAACAATCCCTCGAGTCCCGATAACCCGGCTATGGCGGTAATGATTACCGGTATCATGAAATGCAACTGCGCGATGGGATCATACTCTTTTGCAAATCCAATGCTGTACCCGATAAAAAAAGCAAGGCAAACGATTACAATTCGCAGAATATCTAAAAATCTTAACATCTTGATATCAAAAAATATAAAGCGAAATTTGGATAACAAAGAACTTCAAGAAATAATGATGAATTATGAATGCCCGAATGTGTAAAAATATATTAATTTTATGAGATCTTCAAATATATAAATTATGAAAACATATTTTCTTCGGATATTAATCATGGTCCTTATACTGGCAGTGATTTCCTGCAAAAAGGATGATCCGGAAAACGACAACGGGAACGATCCGTCGCCTGTTTCCCTGACCGGGAACGTACAGAAGGGTCCCTTCATCACCGGTACCACGATAACATTACATGAACTCAACGAGAATCTTGGTCAAACAGGTTCTTCCTTCACCGCCTCTATACTGACCAACGCGGGCGATTTTGAGATACCGAACATTGTACTCGGATCAACACATGCCTTATTTACTGCCAATGGGTTTTATTTCAATGAATTGTATGGCGAATTATCCGCGGCCCCTTTAACGCTGCAGGCCCTGACTGAACAGTCGGGATCATCCCGGATTAATATAAATGTCATGACCCACCTGATCAAAGAGCGGATCATGAAACTGAGTTCGGATGGAATCCCCTTTCAACAGGCAAAAGCGCAGGCGCAGACCGAACTGCTCGCTTTCTTCGGGATTACCCTCCCCGCAGGGTCAACCGACTTCGAAAAGGCAGATATTACCCAGAACAGCGAACTGAATGCAACACTGCTTGCCGTTTCGGTCGTGGTTCAGCGGTACACCACCTTTTTGATGGAGATACCCTCGCTCACAGCAGAATTGACCCAGCTTTTATCGACCATGAGTTTTGATATTAAGGAGGATGGCGTCATTGGGAGTCAAAAGGTCAAGGATACCCTGCTACACAACATCTCCCGGGCAAACCTCATAAAGATCAGACAAAACCTGGAGAAACGCTATGCAGATCTCGGTCTGACAGTTACGATCCCTGATTTCGAAAAATATGTCGACATCATCCAGAAACATCTTTCTGAAACCGTTTACACGGATTTCATCTATCCCGAAAAAGCTTCGCCGTATATAGAGTTTCAGGGCGATACCACGGCATGGACAATGAATTTCTTGAACCTGAACACCTTTGTTTACGGATCGAACCGCAACTACTGTGTGGCCGCCATCGTTCCTTTTGATTCGGTTCTCACCGTTAAATTCAAAATCCTATCGGGAAGTTATGCAGTTTCGCCACCCGGCCACGGATGGCAGGTGATTCAGATAAATTCTTCGGGAATGACTCTCCGTTCAACGCTGCAGAATACCATCATTACCCTGCCGCTTGGATTTAATTACTGGCCACCGGCAAGCGCAACCATCGAAATTTATCAAAACGATACCATTACGCCCGACCGGGTGAAGAATATCACCATTCAGTAATGAAGTGGGCTTAAAAAGGGTATTACCGGATAATCGCCTAATGACGGATAACCAGTTTCAGTTGTGCAGCGTGTTTTCCGGCAGTTATTTTACACAGGTAGAGACCAGAGCTGAAGTTGGAGAGATCCAGGGTGATATTCTGGCTCCCGCGCGACCTGAATTCGGGCTGTGAACTCCAGAGTACCCGGCCATAAACATCAGAAAACGCCACGGTAACCATAGCAGGTTCGTCAAGCAGGAACTGCAGGGATGAACTTCCGTCAGCGGGATTTGGTGTGCATCGGATGGCCGACAAACCATTATCCGAAATGTCTTCGGAAGCCGAAACCAATGTGCTTCCTCCTTTTAAGACGATCTGGTTCGAAGGATCGAACACCAAATAGACGGGTTGCTTGTCGAAAATCCATGTGAATTGCTGGAAATTCACCTCATTCATCACCCGGATGGTCGTATCGGTGTCGTCGGCAAATCCGAACTTCACCTCAACCGGCATCCTGAAGAACGGGGCATTGTTCTGAACCTGCTTCATGAAAAAATTGACCTTCCACTGGCCCGATCCCAGGTCTTCAAAATTATAGGTGTTCTCATAAACCGGGTGGTTGGGCTGATAGATCCACTGATCAAAGAACCAGCCGTAATCCGTTCCGGTCACACTGTTTACCTGTTCGATGAAGTCGGAAATGGTAGCAGATTGAAACTTCAGATCAGGATCGGAAAGGTAGGATTGCAGAGTCAGGAAAAACAGGGAATCACCCAGAACATAACGCAGCATGTGGCTCACACAGGCTCCTTTCGTGTAGGTGATCGCGTAATCGAACAGGGTATCGTCAGAGGGAGTGTAAACGGCCCACGATGGCAGCGAGATGGCCCAGCCTGGATTGTACTGAAGATAATAGAGCGCATTCTGATCGATCAGCGCCTTGTACAGCGGAAATCCCCCGTTTTTCTCAGCCCAGAAGGCTTCCGACCAGGTACCCAACCCTTCGTTGAGCCAGATATCGGCCCAGGTCTGGCAGGTGACCAGGTCACCAAACCAGTGATGGGAGAACTCATGGGCCGCAAGTCCTTCTCCCCAGCAACCCGGACAAATGGTGATCAGGGTTTGGTTTTCCATCCCTCCCCAGGAAAACTGGTTATCGAGGGCGGCAAATCCGATCTTCTCAAACGGATATTCCACATAATGCTGCGAATACCAATCGGCCATCTCAGGAATCAACTCCTCTACGAGCGAAGGATTTTCACCCTGGTTGAAATAGTACAGGCACGGAATACTGTCGGCGGGATTCGACAACTTATGCCAGTAACGCGTGTGCATCCGGTAATTTACCTTCGAAGCAAACGCCATAAGATAAGTGGCTACCGGGTTATCGGAGATCCAATGATAGACCAGGGTATCGCCGGTCAGCGTCGAATCGGCCAGCCGGCCGTTCGACCCCAGCCGCACGTTTGATTTTACCCTGGCGGTGATATCGCACTGCGCTTTGTCCGACGGATGGTCCTTGCAGGGCATCCACTTCCGCGCTCCCTCGGGTTCACTGTCGGTATATGCCATCCCGTTATTGTTGTAGAAACCGTAGTCCACCACGTTCTTGTGCTGGTAATAAACCTTCACAACGGCCGTGTCGCCAGGGTAGTAGGTCTTGTCAAGCTGGATGGCCAGGAGATTGGAATTATGACTGAAAGAAACTCCAGCCAGTTTTACGGAATCGATAATAATGGAATAGTTGTTTGCATTGAGGGTGATCTGGTTCAAGGTAGAATCAACTCTAAAACGGATGCTACAGATCCCTTTGTAATTCCTTGGATAAGGCGATGAATAGCAAGAATAAAGATGGAAGTCAAGGGTGTATTTCAGTACGTCAAACGTCCGTGAGGGCGCCTGGTCGATAATTTCCTGACGTTTGATTCCGTTTGTTCCGTTCGATTTCTTTTGGGAGCACATCATCGCGCCACCGGGGAAATTCAATTCCTGTCCGACAATCATTCCGGTGCCCATCAGGCAGAAAGCCAATCCGATAATTACATTTCGCAGCATAGTAGAGTTTTTAAATAGTTTACAAGTTAAATGTCATGTCATATTACTGTCACAGGATTCCCTACCAAAAAATAGTTTTTCCATTTTCAGATTTTTCTCTAACCCGTTCAAAAGTCCAGCAATAGAATCCGGGTGCGAGCGCAACGATCACTTTCATACCGAATTGGATCCGCACCTGTTTCACCATTCTTCCCGCCGCATCAAACAGCGTTAACACCCCGTCGCCGGTATGATTCAATATATTCATGATTCCCTGATCAGCCCTGAGAAACGTTAAACTGCTCTTCTCCGTGTGATGGTTTCCATCCCCCGAAACAACTACGGTCACCTCATGTGTTATGGAATCACAAATGCAACGATCACATGCCTGCAGGGTGACGGAATAGACTCCGGCATCCGCATAACAATGAATCGGTTCATATTCTTCAGCGGTGAAGCCATCGCCAAAATCCCAAAACCAGGTATTGGTATTCTGGCTCAGATTTTCAGTAAAAAGTGAATCCTCAGCGACAAAGTAGTTAAAGGAGGCCTGTGGCTCATTGCCCCATAAGTTCCATACGCCCGGATTACCGAAAACCACGCTGTCGGCTGACTGTTGAAGATACAGGGCTGTGTCGGGCTGCAGTCCTGCCGTGAACGATAAGCCCACCGGTGATTTGTGAAACAAAACGGCATAAAATACGCAGGCAGCAAGATAGCTGCCATTCAGGTTCGGATGCGAACCATCGCCGGCATGTAAAACGATTCCTGAATTCTGAATGACTTTACGCCATGCTTCTCCCACCGGCGCAATCCCGCTGTCGGTAGTATCGGCAGTTAATTTATAAGCTCGGGTCAGCGAATCCTGCATCTGGAAATAATTTGCGAATGGTACACTGCAATAATCGGGAGTAAAACACTGGATACCCCCCAAACGCCTGCCCCAGGTGAGAAAGAAGAGCAAACGGCCACATTTGTCGCCGGAAATAGCGCTGTCGCGTAATACTAAACAAGCAGGTATCATGCAACTGTCACGCAGTACGGGTATCGAAGGGATCTGACTCTGCTCCTGCAGTACCACGAAGTCCCAGTCGCCGGAGGCGATCTTGGACAGGCTGACGGGATCTGTCGCATGGGCGATAGGATTCCAGCCCAGCGTGTAGCCACCCGGGCAATTGTCATCGTGAACCAGCGAATCACCTGCCGCGTGAGCAAGTGAAGCAATCAGCCCCGGAAGATCGTTTACATAAGTATAGCTGTTACCCAAAAAAAGTGCTTTTCGGATTACCGGTTGGGTGAATCCCGTCAATGAAAAATACAGGATAAATCCCAAAAGGAGCAACTTTTTCATAACGCAAAGGTACGACTTTCAGGAACCCTGGAAAGTTTAAAAATCACGGTATTATCCTGATATGTCAATTAGTTATTATAAGTTTTGTATTTTAGTCAGGAAATTTATTTAAAGATGGGTAAAACACCGATCATCATCCATGTTTTACGGGCATTGATCGCACTTTTAGTGATCCTGATGATCCTGGTTGGAACGGCTATTTTTCTGGTACAGCGTGAATCAAAAAAGAATATTCTTGCTGCCGACCTTTACAAAATTGTCGCCAGACGTTTGTAATTCTGACAAAAACAGATTCAAAATCAAAGTGTTCCGGAGGCCGCCGAAGAAGGAACGCCGAACAACCGGATCCGGTACTTTTCCGAAAACCAGGTGAAATACCAGTAAAGCCTGCGGTTTACCTCAATACCATAATCGGTATCCGGATGATAATTGATGTATAACTCAATCAACCGGGAGTACTTACCGGTCAGATAATAATCATTCCAGTTTGCAATGGCCAGCAGGTTTTTTGTCCGGTAATAATCATTCAGATGATCTTTGGCAGGAGTATACTGCGTGAGATACCAGTGTTCGAACTCCTGATCCAGGATAACAACTTCATATTCCGTGCTGTCCTTGCTGCTTTGA
Organism: Alphaproteobacteria bacterium; assembly: GCA_009928665.1. GTDB lineage: Bacteria > Bacteroidota > Bacteroidia > Bacteroidales > FEN-979 > CAIVAT01. Next base: position 54,128 of record SACF01000020.1, on the reverse strand, counting down.
ATCAGGCTGGCTGAAGTTTTTGATGTATGTTTACCAGTGGTACAGGCCCCCAGGAGAAGAACTGCCAAACCAAGGAAAATAACCGGTTTCATGATAATCCTTTTTTGTTTTAACCTTATGATCCTGACAAATATACAAAAAAAACGCACTTTTCACAAACGGTAAGGGTTACTGATCCGGGTCTGACCCGTAAACTTGATCTTTATTGTTATTTTTGTGATGGTTCAAATCCTGTAACATGCGGTATTCCATCCTTCTTTTAGTTTTTACGGCAATCCTGGCGCTGGCTTTTCTGCCGCGCCTGCTGGCTCAGGGCAAAAAATCCGTTGGCCGGGTTTTTCCCGCTTCCCTTGTATATAATCCCTTTGAAACCTATCCCGTCGCTTTGGAGGAAGATCTGGGAGTGACCTGGTCGGAAACCAGGACAGTCTGCAATATATGGTCGCCTGCAGCACAGGCAATGAAACTGAAACTCTACCGGACTCCCACCGGGAATGACCTGATCGGGGAATTCAAATGCCGGAAAAATGACATGGGGGTTTGGTCGGTCATACTTGAGGGCGACTACAAAGGCCGCTATTACACCCTTCAGGCAAAGTTTAAAGGAAAATGGGGCAGCGAAGTGCCCGACCCCTATGCCAAAGCAGTAGGGGTGAACGGCATGCGCGGACAAATCATCGACCTGAACGAAACCGATCCGCCCGATTGGGATCAGGACCGGTCGCCGGAGTTCCGCAATCCCACCGATGCCGTGCTCTATGAATTGCATGTACGCGATTTTTCGGTGGCGCCCAATTCGGGGATGACGAACAAAGGGAAATTCCTTGCCTTCACCGAAACCGGAACACGCAACAGCCACGGTCAAATTACGGGAATCGACCACATTGCCGAAATGGGGGTGACCCATGTTCATTTGCTTCCCTCCTTCGATTTCTGCAGCATCGATGAATCAAAGCCGGAAGTTCCACAATTTAACTGGGGGTATGACCCTCAGAATTACAACGTCCCCGAAGGATCCTATGCTTCAGACCCTGAAGAGGGTAAGGTTCGCATCAGAGAATTCAAGAAGATGGTCCAATCGATGCACCGGAAAGGGCTGCGGGTCGTGATGGATGTGGTTTACAATCATACCGGACGGACCGGAAATTCCAATTTCAATCAGTTGGTCCCGGGATATTATTACCGCCAGTGGCAAAAGGATGGAACGTACAGTAATGCCTCGGCCTGCGGAAATGAAACCGCGAGCGACCGGGCAATGATGCGAAAATTCATGATCGAATCACTGCAATACTGGGTTAAGGAATATCATGTCGATGGTTTTCGCTTCGACCTGATGGCAATCCATGACATTGAAACGATGAACCTTATTTCGGCGACACTCCATGCCATAAATCCTTCCATCCTCCTCTACGGGGAGGGATGGACCGCCGGCGATTCACCGCTGCCTGAAAACTTCCGGGCCCTGAAAAAGCACGCCCGGGAACTGGATCGGATTGCCGTTTTCAGCGATGACATCCGCGATGGCATTAAAGGAAGCGTGTTTGACGAAAAGAGTACCGGCTTTGCAAGCGGGAACCCCGGAATGGCCGAGTCGGTAAAATTCGGAATCGTTGCGGCCGGCGACCACCCGCAGATTGACTTTAAACAGGTGAACTACTCCAAAGAACCTTATACCACCAATCCCGGTTCGGTGATCAACTATGTCTCCTGCCATGACAACCAGACCCTGTACGATAAATTGAAAGCCTCCCGCCCCGATGCCGACGAAGCGACCCTGCTGAAAATGCATAAACTGGCCAATACCATTGTACTGACCTCCCAGGGAATCCCGTTTTTGCATGCCGGCGTGGAAATGAAAAGAACCAAAAACGGCGAACACAATTCATTCAATAAACCCGACTCGGTCAACCGGATCGACTGGGATTGGAAATTTGAGAACCGCGACCTAGTTGACTTTTACAAAGGTTTGATAAGCCTGCGCAAATCACACCCCGCCTTTCGCATGACCACCCGGGAGATGATCAGCGAAAACCTGGCCTTTCTGCCCGTCAAAGATCCACAGCTTATTGCTTACGTGATCGGCAACCATGCGAACCAAGATCCATGGTTAAGAATTCTCATGATCTTTAATGGTTCCGAAGAACTTAAAAAAATCGATCTTCCCGCCGGGAACTGGAACGTAGTCCTGATGAACCATCAATTTCCCGATGCTGCGCCAATGCTGTCAGGCTCCCTTGAGATTGAGCCGGTTTCGGCTACAATCCTTTTTCAGGAATGAAACAGTAGTATAATATTTAGAGACTGTTTTAAATTTACGATTGAACATGATCTACAATCGTAAATCGTGTCAATCGTAAATATATTAGGTTTTCACCTGACAAACTAAATTTAAACAGACTTTTGATGCAGCGAAAAAAACCAAAAAACATTGCCTCCCCGAAAAAGCCGGATCAGGGATCATCAAGGAACCTGGAGGAACCCACGAAACGGATAACGTGGATCATCCTGGGCGGGATTATCGCCCTCACTTTCCTGGTTTCCATCCCCGCTTTACGCAACGGCCTCCTGGCCTGGGATGATGAACCCTACCTCACGAAAAACCAGTTGGTACAATCAGGAAACTTATGGGAACTGTTTACGCAACCGGTGATGGGTAACTACCACCCGTTGACCATGCTGACACTGGCGCTCGAATACCGGTTGTTCGGATCCGCCCCTGCCGGCTATCACGGGGTGAACCTGTTGTTACACCTGATCAATGTGGTACTGGTTTTTATCGTAATAAAACGGTTGAACAGAGGGTCGGTAGTGGCGCTGGTAACAGCCTTGCTGTTCGGGATCCATCCCTTGCACGTCGAATCGGTGGCCTGGGTCGCTGAGTTGAAGGATCTGCTTTATACCTTGTTTTTCCTCTTATCCTGCATCTTCTACCTGAAATATCTTGAGGACAAGTCCCGAAAGTACTTTTTCATCACCCTGCTGTTCTTTACGGCTTCTTTGTTGTCGAAGGCCATGGCAGTCTCGTTGCCGGTAGTTCTGCTCCTGATTGACTATTTCAGAGGCAGAAAATTCAGCAAAATCGTTTGGCTTGAGAAGATTCCCTTTTTTGTGCTGTCGCTCCTCTTCGGTATCATTGCCATAATTGCCCAGGGATCAACCGAAGCCATTGCGGACCACGCCCGTTTCTCCTTCTTTCACAGGATCGTTTTTGCATCCTGTTCCTTCCTTTCATATCTGGGTAAATTGCTGCTGCCCGTCAACCTGAGCGCCTTCTATCCATATCCGGTGCGCAGCGGCGATCTGATCCCGGGATCCATGTACTTGTGCCTCTTCATCATGGCCGCCCTGGTTGCGGTGATGATATATTCCTTCCGGCGCTCCAGGGATCTTTTCTTCGGACTGGTTTTTTTCACCATCACAATTTTTTTGGTACTTCAACTGCTGCCGGTCGGGAATGCCATGATGGCCGATCGCTACAGCTACATACCGTCGATCGGGATCTTTTTTCTGGCTGGTGTGGGTGTCAAATTCCTGTGGGATAAAGGATATCGTTATGCTATCGGGGCACTGTTGATCGCATTTACATTATTTTTCGGAGTACAAACTTTTTTACGCTGCACCATATGGAAAGATGACCTCACCCTGTGGAATGACGTGATTAAAAAAGATCCGGCTGTTGAATACGCCTATAACAACAGGGGTATTGTGCTGATGAACCAGGAGCGTTACGACGAGTCGGTGAGCGACTTTACCCGTGCCATTGAACTGAATCCGGTTTACCCGATTGTCTTTTTGAACAGGGGTATTGCACGCAGCCGTCAGAATAAACATGCCGAAGCGATTGCCGACTTTGACCAGGCCATCAATCTGAAACCCGAAAATCCTGAAGCCTGGTTCAACCGCGGCGTGGCGCTCCGTAATGTGGGAAGAAATGAGGAAGCGCTTCGGGATTTTCAGCGAACCCTTGAATTGAAACCCCAATTCCCGATGGCTTACTATAACCGGGGCACACTGTACATGAACCTGAAACGCTATCCGGAAGCCATCGTCGATTTTACCAACGCGATAAAGGCCGATCCTGCATTCGCCGATTCGTACCTCAACCGGGGTGTAGCCCATATGATCGGAAATGAAAAAATGGAGGCTCTTCAGGACTTCAACAAGGCAATCGACCTGAAACCCGGATTTATCAATGCCTACTATAACCGTGGAAACTATTACCTTTCCGAAAAGAAATACCGTGAAGCCATCGCCGACTACACCCATGCCATCGAACTGAAAACCGATTATTCAGCAGCCTATTATAACCGCGGACTTGCTGCTTTCTATGAGGGCAACAAACAAGCAGCCTGCGATGATTTCAAGAAAGCGGCTACCCTGGACTTCACCCCGGCAAAAACCGCCATCTCACAATTGTGTGAGTAAGTGCGTGTTCACTTTTTCACAAAGAAGGGATGAAACGAACATCGACAACCGTTTCAAAGGATAGGGCAGGGAGGTATAACAGACCATCGGAAGCACCCATTCGAGCAATGCAACGTAATAAGGAACTGAATTCTGATCACCTTCAGCGCTGGTAAAGGCATATTCCCTCATTTTAATGGTCAGACCGGCATTCTTCGCCACCTTTTCAGGATGTTTCCCTGCATATTTGATCTCCGGCCGGTCACCCAGGTTTTTACATTCATAAAAACGCCGGATAAATTCAAGGTAGGATTTCATGTCCGACTCATTCTCAATGGGAGCATTGTCGACCAGAAAAATGGCCTCGAGCCGGGCAAAATCAGAGACGACCGACCGGGGACGGGTTTCCGAAAAATCAATCAGGTAAATATTCCGGTTCTCATCAAGAAGAATATTCTGCATGTTCAGATCCCCGTGGCAGATACCGGTATTGAAAACCAGGCTCCATTCACGGTTCCGTTCATATTCCCGTTTTAAAAACCAGTAGGGGTTCAGGATAGGCCACCCGGACTCGGAAATCTTTAAGTACTGCATCTCATCTGAAATGCCAAGGATTTCCTCCGCCGTTTTGTAAATATGCGGGAAAAAAGTCCGGGTCGGATCATGATCCTTGAATGGAAATATGGTCTTCTTAACCGGTTGACCGTACCAGGGCTTGAGGATCTGCAGAAATATTTTATCGAATAAGGGTTCCAGGAAATCCAGGTCCGAGTCATAGTAATAATGAGTAAGCCATTTTAACTGACTTGCCTCCCCGCCGATCCCGACAAAATTATAGCGGAGCGCCATGGAATCTCCGAAACGCTCTGTTCCCAACACCACCGCACAGTTGTTGAAAATATACGGAAGGGCATATTTCTGGCATCGTTCCGATTCCCGGGTGATCAGGGCTCGACTTGCGACTTTGAGTACCGTTGGCCGCATCTTTCTTCCCTCATGGTCGTAAGAGGTAACATGATAGGTTTGCGCCGAATACCCTCCGTGAAGGGGGTTCAGTATCAGCCGGGAGGAATCGGTATATAAAAGCCTTGCCAGGAATTTCTTGTTCGGTTCCAGTATCATGCCGGGCGCTGTCTCAATGATCACCCTTTTCCCGGCGCCTTCGGCAAACGTTTCCGGTGAAAACAACCAGATAAAAGGATTTTCAATATGAAGACCTGCCTCCGCCGGTACGATAGCCGTGATATTTTCAAAAGTCAGATGCCGGTCGATGAATTCGCTGAGCAGGGTGGTTTCCGTTATTTTATCAACTTTGACCAATTGGAAGGTGATCCCTGCAAACCGGTATCCCGGTTCGATAACACAGCTTCCTGTTCCACCGATCGGATTGCCACCGGCCTGCTGTTCAGCGTCTTGTCTGCCCCAAAACCAATCGGATATATTGAAACGGTTCCCTGCTGCAGTTTTCACCTCGGCATCCGTTGCAATAAGGAGTACATTCAGCGAGGGATATTCCGCATGATGATTTATCGCTACCAGGTAAAAAATGTTCCCCGGCAACATGTTTTTGTCCCGGAGTGTCTGAAGCGCCCGGGTTAACTGCCGTAAGTTCACGACACCCTCTGTCGCCATTCTCAATGTCCCGGATGGCGTGTTTCCGAATGAAAGCGCGTAACGCACCGGAAAACCAGTCTTTACGGGATCCGCAATAATCCTGAAATCGGGATCCGAGGCAGGATCCGTCGGGATAAACCCGGTGCAGGAACCGATCGTGACAAAAAAATCATCACCCGGGAAACCGGAACCATCAGAAACTGCACCGTAACCAAGCGCACCTTCCAGATCGCGGCAGCTCAGAATCTCTGCCTCCGTATTGATTTCCGCCTTCACGGAATGACCTCCGTTCGTCCTGTAAACAAAAATTTGCTGATCCACCGGGATAGCTGTCTCCTCGTTGGCGCCTTTTTTTGCTGCATGGATGACCGCCAGCGCACTTTCAACATCGGATGCCATGGGCAGAATCCGTTGAAGTCCGGCCATTTCAAAAATGTGTTGAACCTCTATACTTGCACCAACAATAAATAATTGAAATTGATTAGGTTGCAGCCGCTTCTGGGCCGATAAAAGGATCCTGATACCGGCGCTCGACAAATAGGAACATTCAGAGAGATCAAGGATAATATCACGGGCTTCCCCGGTCAGGGTAATTAATACCTGGTCCAAATCCCTGCTGGTGTTTCCGTCAAGCCTCCCGGAAAGTTTTATAACCCGTTTTTTTTCGTCGGTAATGAGTTCCATCCCTGAGATGATTTGTTTGATAACAGTCAAAAGTACAAAAAAACCGGCTCCCGCGAAGGCACTGTGAATGACCCTGTGTAAATCGCCTCCTGTCAGCGTCACCACATTTTGTACCTTTGCAATAGATGGATCTTTTGTTGCCAAACAAACGAAATAGTAATGACGCAAAAGAATGGAACTATAAACAGAACCATGCTCACGGCTGATTTCGGTTTATCACGGATCGTGCATGGACAGATGCGTATGGCCGGATGGAAGCTGACCCGCCCTGAGCTGCAATCTTTCCTGGAAGAACTGGTCGATCTGGGTGTGACCTCATTCGATCATGCCGATATTTACGGAAACTATAGTTGTGAACCCCTTCTCGGTGAAATTCTGATGGTAAATCCCGGATTCCGCAACCGGATTGAGATCATTACCAAGTGTGGAATCCTGTTGAAATCAGATAAATTTCCCGACCGGAAGATCAAGTATTATGATTATAGTTTCGATCATATCATCGCTTCGGTCGAATCTTCGCTGAAAAATTTCAGGACCGATCATATTGATTTACTCCTGCTCCACCGGCCTGCCCCCTTCTTTGATCCGGAAACGGTTGCCCGCGCTTTCAGAACTTTGAAAAAAGATGGTAAGGTACTTCACTTCGGGGTTTCCAATTTTACCCCCTCACAGTTTGAAATGCTGAATGCATTCACCGATGAGAAGCTGGTCACCAACCAGGTCGAAATTTCTCCCCTTACATTGGAACATTTTGACAATGGGAACATCGACTTCTTTCTCAGGGAAAGAATCAGACCCATGGCATGGTCCCCGCTGGGTGGCGGACGGATTCTCAACCCTCCCGATGACAGGGGATCCGGCGTTCTGATGACCCTGCGCACAATTGCCGGTGAGATGCAGGCGCGATCGGTCGATCAGGTAATTTATACCTGGCTCCTGAAACATCCGGCCGGAATCATCCCGGTGGTGGGTTCCGGAAATATCAACCGCATCAAAACGGCCTGCGAAGCGTTGGATCTCGACATGAGCCTCGAACAGTGGTACCGGATCTTTACAGCCTCCCGCGGAAAGGAATTGCCATGAAACGATACCAGTTCCTGAGAAACATACTCCCGGTTGTGTTGCTGATCATCCCGGTCTGCGTTCTGTCCCAGTCGAAGTTACCGCTGAACGAAACAATGCTGTATAATTTTTCCACCCGGGGAAGCGCCGGTATGCTGGTGGATGAACAAGCGCTGGCCGGTGATCCTGCAGCCGGCCAGGGCGGGGATCCCCTGACGGTTTTTTCACCTGGTTGGGTCTACGCTGAGATATATTATCCCGCCATGGTGGTTCTCGATCTGGGAAGAAGTCATATCCTCAATGCCCTGTGGTTTTACGACGTGAATGATTGCGACACCCTCAGTATCTACACCGGCGATCCCTCTTCCTGGGAACTAAAGAGCCGCGTAGTCCTCGATATGTACAATGCCTGGCGAAACATCCCCCTCCAGGATACCAGCCGTTTTATAATGCTGAAATACCGCAGTCCTTCCGTCCGGATCGCCGAAATTGTACTTTACGGACAACTTGTTGGCAATTACCCGCCGGCACCGGTACCCGTAGTGCATCCCCGCCCTGCAATGAATCACTTCATGGGAGTTAACGGATTTGTAGATGATCCGATTGATAAATTAGCCTGTGCCGGTTCCATCCGCGAATACCATAACTGGGGATGGGATGAGGGTAATTTAGATACCACCTACCAGGGATATCCCGATAACCAGTACGCGTGGAATCCAAGCTGGGTAAGCGGTCCGGGGTGGGCCTTCAACTTTGACGGATTTTACCAGCAATTGAAAGATTATGAACTCACTACCAGCCCCGACCTGCAGGGTTCAGCCCTTTACATGACGAACTTCATCGATTCACTCACCCAGAACAAACCCATCCGGAACAACGGGAATCCACTTGATCCGGCATCCTATATCGAACATTCGGATTATATGTTTCAGTTTGCCGCACGATACGGATCAGGTAACGTGAACGATACCTTGCTGAAACTGAGACCCGACCAATCCCGGTTCAGCGGCAGCGACCGCATTGCGTACCTGGAAAACTGGAATGAACCGGATAAAACATGGTGGGGCCGACCGGCCTATTTTACACCCGATGAATTTGCAACCCTTTGCAGCGCCGATTACGATGGCCATGAACAGTCGCTTGGAACGGGAAAAGGAATGAAAAATGCAGCGCCACAGATCAAAATGGTGATGGCAGGACTGACCGGTCTTAACCTGGAATACCTGAGATGCATGAAGCTTTGGAGTGATTTTAACCGCACATCCGGATTTCCGGCTGAGGTTCTTAATTTCCACCATTATTCGGCAAATAATATTCACGGGATCAGTCCGGAAGCAGACAGCTTAAAACAAAAACTGAAAGAAATTGTCGCATGGCGCGATTCCTGTATGCCCGGAAAAGAGATCTGGCTTTCCGAATTCGGTTACGACACCAATCCCGAAAGCGAACAGGCCGCCGTTACTATCGATACCAACGACATTTTTGAAGTGCAGGGAGCATGGATTTTGCGCTCGTATCTCGAGGCAGTAGCAGCCGGTGTTGACAAGGCTTTTGTGTTCATGCTGCGCGATGCCAATGCTCCCAATCCAAATAAATATAACAGCTCCGGACTGACCGGTGAGATCTGGTACGGACACCAGCCAAAAAAATCGTGGTATTATGTTTCGGCCATGAAAAATCAGTTAACCGGACTTATTTTCGACCAGGAAATCCCCTCAAATCAGGACTCCCTGAATATCTACCAGTTCCTGTCGGCGGGAGGCGACACGGCCGTCCATGTCGTCTGGTTTACCAGCGCAACAAACCGGATTGTGAATGACTTTTCGATGAAAGTACCCCCGCACAGCCTGGTCTGGCAAATCAGGCCCCGGATGGGATCTGCCACAGGAGTGAAAACCCCTCTTCCAATCCAAAATGATACCGTTACCTTCCGGGTTACCGAACTGCCGGTTTTTATACGAATGGTTGCCCACGACAGCCTGATGCCCATCCAAATCAACCTGAACAATGTCGTGATCCCGGAAGGTGAATCCCGGTGTTTCGATGCCGTTCAGGTCATAACCACATCCGGAAATGATACGGGATTTATGGTAGAAACTGGCGCTGCAGTTGATCTGATTGCCGGTCAGCGGATTTCTCTTTATCCTCTTACCCGGGTTGCTGCCGGAGGAGCCTTTCATGCCCGGATCACGGAAATAGGCGTTTTCTGCGAAACCGGTATGGTTCCTGATGAAAAAAGGAAATATGAATGTCCTCCTGGTATTCCACCCATATCGGCCTGGTGAAGGGCTCTTTTAATCCCTGAATCCTTAAAGACTGTCATCACGTTTTTAATAGTGCGGTGAACCTATGATAATCAACGGATGACGGTGATTTCCCGGTATGTGTTTGCCACTTCAACCTGAAAATCAGCAATCAACGCTTTCACGCTTTGGAGTACCGTATCCCATGTTCCGATTCCCCGGCATCCACCCAGATTCAGAATGACCCGGAAACCGGCCAGGGATAAGTCTTTACAGGTCTCTGCCACGCAGTAATTGGTGGCAAGCCCGCCCACGATCACCGTAGTGATCCCTTTTGAACGGTACCATTCAATCAGACCGGTCGAAATGGTCTTCCGATGGTCGTGATAGCATCCGGAATAGGGATGCATATCAGGTTCAAATCCTTTGACAACGATAAAATCAAATCCGGTTATCGGACCCATTCCGTCGATGAGTTCCACACCCGTAGTTCCGGAGATACAATGTGGATTCCAGCGAAGATCTACATTTTCACCCCGGATGGCGCTGAATTGAGGTTGCTCTTTGGTAGCGAGCCATACGGCATTGGGTGGATGAACCTCTTTCGACAGTGTTCGGGAAGCAACTATTCCATTCTGACCGACCAGTTCCGGTACGATTTCGTCGCCTCCCGGAACCGGCAACTCCGTCGGACACATCGGGGTGAATCCCTTCTGTGGCTCTACACAATGAGATGCTGTTTCACGAAACCGGACCGTGATCTTTTCAATATTCGGGAGGACAATTTTCATCAGATCTTAATTGTATCTTTGTTATGGAACTGAGGTGAATTTTCAAATCTTCCTATCGGCAAAAATACTAAATAGACCTGTAACGAATGAAAGAGCCATCTATCATCACTGATTTTGACGACCAGGACGCCTATAAATTTTTCATGCAATATGCCGTTCTGAAACACTATCCGGAGGCAAAAGTAAGGTATGCTTTTATTCTGAGGGATCCCGGGATCACCTTCCCGGAAGGTTTTGCCGGGAATCTGAAACGACAGGTGGAACGCTTCAGCGAAATCAGATTCACACCGGAGATCGAGCACTCCATGATGCTGAGAATTCCATGGTTCGACAGGGAATATTTCAATTATCTTAGAAATTACAGGTTCGATCCCGATGAGGTTAAAATCAATCAGGACAAGGATCATCTGACCCTGGTCATCGAAGGTTATTGGCACAGTACGATTCTGTGGGAAGTTCCGCTATTGGCATGCATTTCGGAGCTATACTACACCATGCAACGGATTCCGGATGAAATTGAAGGGAATATTCACCGGTGGGATGAGAAATTCAAAAAGTTCGCAACGTTGGGGATCTCTGTGATCGAATTCGGGACCAGAAGGCGGAAATCAGGGAACGTTCAGCAGGAGGTGATCAGGCAGTTCCTCCAAACGGCCCCCGGAACCATCAAAGGAACCAGCAACGTTATGTTTGCCCGCCGGTTTAACATCCCTGCAAGCGGAACACAGGCCCATGAATGGTTCATGTTCCATGCCGCACAGTCAGGTCCTTTACAGGCAAATCAAAGAGCACTCGGGAAATGGGTCGAAACTTACCAGGGGGCATTGGGTATAGCGCTGACAGACACCTTCACCACCGATGTTTTTTTCAGGGAATTTGATCTCCTGTTATCGAAGATTTTCGACGGGATACGTCACGACTCCGGCGATCCTGTGAGATTTTCACAAAAAGCGATCGAACATTATCGTGATAAAAAGATTGTCCTTCCCAATGGGTGGATTCCCAAAACGCTCGTCTTTTCCGACGGGATTGATGATCCCGGAAAGATCGAAGCCATTGAAACTGCGATCAGGAATAAAATCTTTTCAATATATGGCATCGGTACCTGGCTTACCAACGATATCCGTTCAGCGGACGGCACCCGGGTGACCCCGCTGAATATGGTAATCAAGATGACCCATGCCAAACCCGATCCTTCCGGTCCCTGGATCCCCTGTGTAAAGCTAACCGACTGTCCGGAAAAAATCACGGGTGATCCTGATAAAGTCGATGAATATGTAGCGATTCTTAAATAAGGAGGTTTTATGCAATGGAGAGGATTACGTCAAAGCAGTAATGTCGAAGACCGCCGGGGTCGCGGCCCCGCTAAAATTGCCCTTGGAGGCGGACTGGGAACCCTGGTAATTGTGCTAATTGTGTGGCTTCTTGGTGGCAATCCGGCTCAATTTCTTAATCTTACAGATAATCCCGAAGCGACCGGGACGTCAGCAGAATTACCTGCGAATGATACTCTGTCGCAATTTGTCTCGGTTGTACTTGCTGAAACGGAGGATGTCTGGACCAAAATCTTTGAAACCACGGGAATGGATTACAGGCAGCCTAAACTAGTGCTCTATAGCGATCAGATTCAATCGGCATGCGGATTTAGCAGTGCCGCTTCAGGGCCCTTTTACTGTCCGGGCGACGAAAAAGTTTACCTCGATCTGAGTTTTTTCAGGGAGATGCAAACACGATTAGGAGCTTCTGGCGATTTTGCCCTGGCCTATGTGGTTGCCCATGAAGTGGGTCATCATGTTCAAAAACTTACAGGACGACTCGATGAGGTTAACCGGTTAAGAGGTAAGACAACCGAAAAGGAATTCAATAAGATCATGGTCCGGCTTGAACTTCAGGCCGATTATTATGCCGGAATCTGGGCTCATTACGCCGATAAATGGAAGCATATTGTCGAAACCGGTGATCTGGATGAGGCCATCCGGGCAGCAGGCGCCGTTGGCGATGACCGGCTCCAAAAACAGTCGCAGGGATACATCGTTCCGGATTCCTTTACCCATGGAACCTCTGAACAACGAATGAACTGGTTTATGAAAGGATACCAGTCGGGAAATCCATCGGATGCTGATCCTTTTAAAGATAATTCCCTGTAACGACTCTGAATTTCTTGTCTGCTTCTGTTGATTGAGTAACGGTTTTTTTCCGATCCATGGAATAATCTACTACAGTCTTATTTCAATCACCCGGGATACTTTTCATTAAAAAGATTAAATATATATTTTTATTATATTGATAAACAATATAATACGATTATTCATTCCCAATTATATGATCCTGGCACAAAGATTGTTATTTTTTCCCTTCGGCGCCAAAAAAATAAGTTCAGTTCACAGGAATATTAACCCTTTAATTTGACCCGCCATGAAAAAGATAATTTTTGTTTTGGCTATTATGATGGTCACAACAACATATACCGAAGGTCACACTTTTTATAACAGGCATTTGACCATTTCATTTCAAACCTTCTACGATCAGTTAACCCCTTATGGCGAATGGATCAGTACCTCAGAATACGGTTACGTCTGGCGTCCGTACATCGATCCCACCGAAGGGTTTATGCCCTATTCTTCACGCGGCAACTGGGCATTCACCAACCTGGGCTGGACCTGGGTTTCAGATTACGACTGGGGCTGGGCAACCTTTCATTACGGAAGGTGGTACTATGATGATTTTTTAGGATGGATGTGGATTCCGGGTTATGAATGGGCTCCTGCCTGGGTGACCTGGGGTTCGTATAACGATAACTGGGGTTGGGCTCCCATGGGACCTTTCATGAGGGTCGGATATACATTTGCATGGCATGCCCTTGCATTCTGGTGGACCTTCGTGCCCCACCGTCATTTTTGCTCGGATTACTGGCACTCGTATGCTTACAACCAACCGATCCAGATTAACAATATTACCTATATCACCAATATTTATAACTATAATAACGCTCCCGATAATCACAACAACTGGTTTTACGGTCCCAGGGTGAATGAGGTGGAGAAACATCTGAACAAACGAGTGGAGCGTGTCCAGATTGTCGATGCCGATAACCCCCGCAATACAAGGGTTGGTAAAAACCGTATCGCTGTTTATCGTCCTGAAGTCCGTAATACGCGCACCGGTCAGCGCCCCGAAAAATTTCAGGTTGCGGAGAATCTCAGATCAGAAGTCCGTGCCCGGAATACAGAATCGGTTAAACCAACCCAGGGAACCAGGAACCAGGTGAATCAGGGTGTCAGTAACAATACCCGCACCAGGCAGGTTGAACCCGTTAATTCAGGATTACGTACCCGGAATGGGGAGACCCAAAGATCAGGATCAGTCAACGGAAATAATACCCGCTCGTCAACCGTCGTTAAAACTACCAGAACCGATCCCGCGAATATTGGCGTAAGGTACCAGGGTAAGTCTGAAAACCAGGGAAACGCTAACATTATCAGGCAATCCGGACGTAACGGAAATCCAGCAGGCACGGTAATCCGCAATACAGGCGGATCTCAATCCGGGTCTATAAAAAAGACTCAGAACACCCCGGTGAGGCAATCGGCAGTAAAGTCTGATCCGGTTAAAGTAAACAGAAGCGGCGCGAAAGATGTCAGAAGCACACCGTCATCCACGCTGGCAACAAGAAGCAGATAACTTCTGATTACAGGGCCGGCGCTTTTATCCACCGCCCTGCAATCAGACAATTGGTTAAATTTGGTTAATCGATGGGAGTGGCCAAAAGGTCACTCCCATTTTTTATTGAAAGTCGGATTTTTGACGGTACTTCAAAACCGGCTGTCCGGTGGAGCTGCCTGTCAGGCGAATTTACCGTAACTTCGCAGGTTGTTATCTTCTGTTTAAAAAATTTTAGATGAAAGACCATTTAAGAAAATTTGATTTTGACGACCTTTTAATCACCCCTGCCGTGATCAGCGAGGTCACGTCAAGGAAAACCGTGAATTTCTTCGATGAAAATGGTATGCTTCCCCTGTTTACGGCGCCCATGGATACAGTGGTGGACATAAGGTACCGGAACATTTTTTCTGAAAATCTGATTTATCCGATTATTCCCCGGACGCAGACGCGATTTTTTACAGAAGAAGATTATCTGAATGTCAATGATTGGATTGCACTCAGCCTGGATCAGTTTGAGCGGTTGCTCGTTTCAGCCGGACCAGGGTTGACAGATCATCCGCTGAGAATTCTGATTGATATTGCCAATGGCCATATGCAGCGGTTATTGGATGTCATAATCCGGGCAAAGAGTGGTGGTAACAACCGTTGGTCATTAATGGTCGGGAATGTCGCCAATCCACAAACATTTTTTGAGCTTTCTAAAGCCGGGGCTGATTTTGTGCGTGTGGGTGTAGGCAATGGCGCCGGGTGCAGTACTTCGGTTCATACCGGGATCGGGTATCCGCTGGCCTCTCTGATTCATGATATTCAAGCCGTAAAATTGAACCATCCGGGTCCATGGGCAAAGGTTGTGGCTGATGGTGGAATCAGGAAGTACGCTGATATTATTAAAGCCCTTGCTTTGGGGGCCGATTATGTGATGTGCGGGGGACTTTTTAATAAAGCGCTTGAATCGGCCGGTAACACCTATGCTGCCAATAAAAAGTTCGAAGGATACACCATTCCGGGTGATCAGGTGGATCAATACAGCGAAGAGGTAAAAGCTGCTTTTAAGATGGGATCATTGTTCTATAAAAAGTTCCGGGGCATGAGTACCCGTGAGGTACAGCAACACCTGGGCAATGAACCACGGTCGTCGGAAGGGGTTACCCGTATGATCCAGGTTGAATACACCATTGCCGGGTGGGTTGATAATTTTAAGGATTATATTTCATCGGCCATGTCGTACACCGGAAGTTTCGATCTGAAGGAATTCATCGGAAAGCCTGACTGGAATCTCATCAGTCAGAACAGTCTTAACCGCTTTAATAAATAGACCGGGTTCTCAGGAGGTTTCTGATATTCGGGACCATTCCCCGTTTATAATGTCTGTTTCGTTATCCGGATTTTTCCGGGGATCATCCATTGGGTTAATTTAAGAGATCTTTGAGCTGGTGCAGGTCGGTTTCAAGGGGAATGATCTGTTCAGGTTCAAGGTTGTATAACCTCCGGCCTTTTTTAAAGAGAGACTCTCCGCCTCCGGTTATATTCAGCATGATGATGGCATCGGAAGGGATCAGTTTGTTTTGTGCAAGCGTAATCAGGGAGGCTGTTGCAACGGCTGCTGCCGGGTGTATATCAATTCCCTCGGTATGCTCAAACAATCCGGAAGCAGCGACAGCTTCTTCGTTGGTGACCTTACAAAATGTACCCTTACAGCAGGAAAGGGCGTCATACAAACCGCCCGGAATGGAATAAGGGGGATTACGGTTTGACAGCACTTTGGCGATGATTTCTTTTATCTGGATCCGGGCTTTTTGTTCATCGACGGAAAGCAACGCGCGGGTGTTTTTCATCCATGCATCATACATAGGAAGGAAGGGTGCATTTTGGGAAAGGACCAGTTTCATGGTATGCGTTCCGAAACGACTATCCCGGATCAGGCGAAGGTTCGCCTCATGGGCGGCGATGGCGCCGGTACCGCTCCCTACGGCCTGAAAGTAATAGTCGGGTATCCGTCCGATAAAAGTGGCTGCTGAAAGCACGGTAGTAGCCATCCCATCACGCCGTGCGACATTTTTAGCTCCCCCTTCCGGTATGAAGCCGGGCAGATTACACACCTTGTTGGATAACTGTATGGCGTCGAAATAGTCGCTTTCAATTGGGGTACACAGGAGCCGGACACAAGGGTCAAGTGGCTGGTCGAACCAGAGGGCGTCGGTTGCATTTGCCGGGACACAAAGCAGCAAGGGAATTTTATTATCCGAACAGACTTGTGCAAAGGCACGTGCCGTATTTCCGGCCGATGCCACAACCAGCGTCTGTTCCGTACCGGGTGCAAGCCGTGCACAAACCGAATAAGCCTCTGTTTCTTTGAAGGAGCAGGTTCGCATGCCGGCGCCTTTTTCCGGCCAGAAGCCGCTAAAAGTAATGTAAAGATTATTAAGACCCAGGACAGCTGCAAGGCCTGCACTTTTATAGGTTACGGGGGCTGATGAGCCTTGAAGAATTCGTTGAATGGGCAACCAGTCAGAAAACCGATACAGCCCCAGGGATTCGGGACCGGTTGTCAATTGTTTTTTTTCGTATTCCGTTTGCAGCAATCCGGCAGGTTCTCCGGGAGCATCGAGCATCCAACCGGTATCGGTGAAAGTCATTCCGGTAACAGCCGATCTGAGTTGGTAAGAGGTAGGAATTTCAGCATCCATTGAGAAAATATGTGTTGTGATGAGAATATTTGTGAATTTTCGATTATCGCCCCCAAACCTTTACCTTCTTCTGGATCGGGTTGATCCAAAGATGCCGCCCAGGATGCCTCTGACGAGTTGTCGTCCGATCTCTGCCGAGAGCGTCCGGGTCACGGTCCGGCCGGCAGTTTGTGCAAAGTCAGCCAGGATCCCGGTCATCGGATTGACGGGTTCAGGTTTCTTATCGGCAGGAGGCGATATCTGTCGTGCCGATTCCTGTTCCTGCATTTTGCGTTGCAGCATTTCGAATGCAGAATCCCGGTCAATGATCTTTTCATAGGCGCCAAAAACCAAATCGTTTCTGAGCATCCGGCTGATTTCGTCGGGTGTGGCGGGTCCGATACGGCTCTGAGGCGGAACGATGAAAGCCCGTTCGACTATGGATGGGATTCCTTTTTCATCGAGGAATGAAACGAGCGCTTCACCGACTCCGAGCTCCGTGATGGCTTGTTCAACCTTCACTTTCGGGTTGGGCCGGAAGGTTGTGGCGGCCGCGGTAACTGCTTTCTGGTCGCGTGGAGTGAAAGCCCGCAGCGCGTGCTGGATGCGGTTACCAAGCTGACCCAGGATGGTATCGGGAATATCGATCGGATTCTGGGTGATAAAATAGATTCCAACGCCTTTGGAACGGATCAGCCTGACTACCTGTTCGATTTTATCGAGCAGGGTGGAGGTAGCTTCTTTAAACAGCAGGTGTGCTTCATCGAAAAAGAAGACCAGCCGTGGTTTTTCCGGATCACCAGTCTCGGGAAGTTGTTCAAAAAGCTCTGACAGCAACCAGAGGAGGAAGGTTGAGTAAATGACCGGAGATTGCATGAGTCGTCCGGCCGACAGGATGTTGATGATACCCTTGCCTTCATGGTTGGTCTGGATAAGGTCCAGAATGTCGAGGGCGGGTTCTCCGAAGAAATGATCGGCGCCCTGTTCTTCAAGGATCATCAGTCCACGCTGGATAGCGCCGATGCTGGCGGTGGAGATATTGCCGTACTGTGTGGTAAATTGATCCCGGTTCTTGCCGGTAAAATCAAGCATGGCCCTGAGGTCTTTCAGGTCGAGGAGGAGCAATCCGTTTTCATCGGCAATTTTAAATGCAAGATTGAGGACTCCGTATTGGGTTTCGTTAAGATTAAGCAGCCGGCTCAGGAGTAGCGGTCCCATCTCACTGATGGTTGTTCGCAGGGGATGTCCCTGTTCTCCGAAGATGTCCCAGAAGCAAACCGGGTATCCTTGCGCTGAAAAATCATGCAATTTTAATTTCTTTACATTTTCAACCACTTTCGGGGCTGTTCCCCCGGGCAGACCAATACCTCCCAGATCGCCTTTAACATCTGCAAGGAACACAGGTACTCCCAGGTTACTAAAAGCCTCTGCCATGACCTGCAAAGAGATCGTTTTCCCGGTGCCTGTGGCGCCTGCGATCAAACCATGCCGGTTCATCATCCGTGGAATAAAAGATATCTGTTTCGTGCCAACAGCCATCAGCGGGTTGCCATTTATATCTTTCATGATGTTTATGTTAGCGTGTTATTGTGTAATTGTACGTTATCGGTTCGCCCTTGTCGGGACAACTTTTTTTATTGTTTCCGGTTGAATCATCCTGACTCTGGCTATAGGTGATGATGAGCTTCGGAAGTACAAAATTGATGCGGGTTTTTGTGGTCATCCGAACTCTGACTCCCCGGTTTCTGGCCTTTTCAAACTGAAGCATCCCGATCAGCCGAAGAGCTTCTTCATCACAACCGTACCCCAAACTTTTAACCACATGCATATTTACAACCGTTCCGTCATCAAGGACATCGTAGGCAACAATAACAAAACCTTCAATACGTGCCTCCAGGGCCGGGGCCGGATAACGAAGGTTCTCCGAAATGTACTTCCTGAGCTCACGGCTTCCACCTTCGTAGCGGGGCAGTTGCAGAAAATGCTTCTTCCTGGGAAGATCGGTCATTACAACTGGATTAAGATTTAGGAGAATGTCAGGTGTTAAAAGTTTCTGATCAAATTATCTAAAAGACAAAAGTAGTAATTCTAATTTAATTATTTTTACTACGGGAATTGAGGGTACTTTTATACTTTCTTCAGCTCTGAGTAGGAAAATAAACCGCTGATCATCGCATGGAATCATCGATTATTATTGGGCTTATTCATAACATCTCAATTTTGCTGGCGACCAGCCTGATCATCGATTTTTCGTGGAGGCGTGAGGATACCGGGCAAAAAATTTCCAATAATATCATAGCGGGTTTGTTGCTTGGTTGTATTGGTATCGTACTGATGTTGACCCCCTGGGTTTTGGTTCCCGGCCTGGTTTTCGATACGCGATCTGTGCTGCTTTCGGTTTCAGGCTTGATATTTGGATGGATCCCGACCATGATTGCCATGGTAATTACGTCGGCATACCGGATTATTTTGGGCGGTCATGGCATCTGGATGGGTGTAGCCGTCATCATTTCTTCCGGTTGTATCGGGATTCTCTGGGGAAAATTCAGGCCGCAATGGAGAAAACCGGGCTACTGGTACGAGATATATCTGATGGGATTCGTCGTACATCTGGCCATGCTGGGATGTACCGTTTTTCTCCCGGGTTCGGTCAGGATGCCGACCTTATTAACCATTGCATTGCCGGTTTTAATCATATACCCGGTCGGAACCCTTCTTTTGGGCATATTGTTCCTGAACAGGGCCAACCACTGGCGAACAAAGCGGGACCTTCATAAGAGTGAAGAAAAGTTCCGTCAGTTGTTCACCAAAAGCGATGCAATCATGCTGATCGTGGATCCGGAAACCCAGACCATCCTGGATGCCAATGAGGCTGCTTTACGCTTTTACGGGTATGCCCCGGAAGATCTCAGGAAAAAATCAATCCTGGAGATCGATGCATCAATCAAACCGGCAGAAGGAACAACGGTTTCGAAATACGATGATCAGGGTGCTCAATCTTTTCTCGAATCATTTCATCGCAGGGCTGACGGGGAAATCCGCCGGGTCGAGGTTCATACTTCTCACATTCAGATCGAAGGAAAGGGGACAGATGTTTCGATAATTCATGATATCACTGATGCTGCGTATAACCGTGCCGCTTTGAAGGAGAGCTTACAGGAACAAGAGATTATCACAAGCAACATTCCGAATGTTATATGGAAAGCCGATGTAGATGATAACGGCTCTCTGGTTAATTCTTACTATTCACCGGTGGTTGATGAATTCCTTGCGTTGCCGCCCAACAGCATCAGGAACAGTATGGAAAAATTCTTTTCTTTCATTGTGCCTGAATATATGGACGGTATGGAACAGTTGATCCGGAACATGATTGAAAATCCCGGAAAGACATTCTCCTTTGAATACAAGGTGGTCAAAGCTACCGGTGAACGAGCCTGGTTCGCAACTACAGGCCGGGCCTACCGGATCGATAATGTGATGCGGATTTTCGGGTATATTGCAAACAGAACCGATTACAAAAAGGCAGAACAGGACCTTCTGGCGGCAAAGGAGCAGGCCGAGGAGAGTGACCGGTTAAAATCGGCATTTCTGGCCAATATGTCACATGAAATCCGGACCCCCATGAACGGGATCATCGGTTTTGCGGGACTGCTCGATGATCCTGAGACCAGTGAAGAGGACCGGACTAGGTTTATCAGGATCATCAATGATAACTGCGACCAGTTGCTGCATATCATCAACGATGTACTCGATATCTCCAAGATAGAAGCCGGCCTGATTGAATTCAACGAAGCTCCCTTTTCGATCCACCAGCTTGTGGATTCTGTGTACCAGTCACATCAGCAAAAAGCCATCAAGAAAAATCTTGAACTTAAGGTCGAGAAGGAGGCTGTCGACCGGATCCTGCTCTCAGATCAGATAAAACTCAGACAAATTCTTGATAATTTAATCAGCAATGCCATAAAATTCACCGAAAAGGGTTTTATCCAACTGGGTTATAGCCGGAGGGGTGATTCTATCGTATTCTATGTGAAGGATACCGGAGTCGGAATTGATCCCGTGAACCATGAACTGATTTTCGACCGTTTCAGACAGGTAGAGGGTCAGACCAGCAATTTACCGGGAGGTAACGGACTTGGGCTTGCCATCACCAGGGCTTACACCGAGAAGATCGGTGGATCGATAAGGTTGGAGTCGGCTTCCGGGAAAGGCAGTACATTCTTTATCACCCTGCCGTGGAAATCCCCCGGCAAGAAGTCCGTGGTACCTGATGCAAATCAAAAGACGTCAGGCAGCCCGCAAACCAGGAACCTTAAGATCCTCGTCGTGGAGGATGAGAACGATAATTTCGAATATCTGAATGTAATCCTGACCCGGATGTTATGCACGGTATATCATGCCAGGGACGGGAAGGAGACACTTGAGCTGATGCAGCTCTATCCGGATCTGGATCTGATTCTTCTCGACATTAAATTGCCCGATATAACCGGGTATGATCTGGTACGGAAGATCAAGGATTTAAATGCAAAAATTCCCGTTGTTGCGCAAACGGCATACGCGTTGTCAGAGGACCGGTCGAAGGCGCTGGAGGCCGGGTGCGATGATTATATTTCAAAACCGGTAAAAAAAGAGGAACTGCGGGAGATTATCGCCACCCGCACCCTTGTTATCCCGCATAATTAAGACCTGACCGCTTCAGGTAAATGGTAAAAGCGCTTCCTTTCCCGGCCTCACTGTGCACTTCAATATGACCACCCATTTTTTCTGCAAATTCTTTGCAGATCAGCAATCCGAATCCGGAACCTTTTTCTTCCATGGTTCCCTTTGAACTTTGGATCTTATCTTCCTGAAACAGGCTGCCCAGCCGGCCAGGATTTATTCCGACCCCGGTATCCCTGACTGTTAAACGATTGTATTCGGGACCATCTTTCATTTCAATTTCTACCGATCCTCCGTTTGGGGTAAATTTGATGGCATTACCGACCAGATTCCTGAGTATGGTCTCGATCATGCTTTCGTCACCCGACACAATCTGATCGGCAAGAATCGTGTGGTGCAGGCGGATATTTTTAGCATCGGCCTGAGGTGTAAGGATTTTGATGACGCGATCGGTCACAAGGTACATCCTGACAGTTTGTTGTTGAACCTGAATGCGTCCTGCCCGGGCCGACAACCAGGTGAGCAGTTGCTCGAGGAGCTGGTACAGGTGCGTTGTTGAATCGTTGATCGTATTGATGAAGTTCCTCATTTCGGCTGGTTCGAGCTGATCAAAATCCTCAACCAGGATGTTGGATAGACCGAGAATGGCAGCGAAAGGATTTTTCAGATCATGGGCTATGACCGACAGCATTTTATCCTTCATGAGGTTGACTTCACGAAGTTCCTGATTGATGCGGGTGATCTCTTCTTCGGCGCGTTTCCGCTCGGTGATATCACGCGAAATACCAAAAGTGCCGATGATTTTACCGTTACGGTCTTTAAGTGGCATTTTAGTGCCCAGGGCATAGGTCTTAGTCCCGTCCTGCCAGATTTCGCATTCTTCCTCATTGATCACGGGTACCCCAGTTCGGATAAGCTCCTGTTCCGATTCGAAGAATTCATTCGCACTTTCAGGTGAAAAAAAATCAAAATCGGTTTTTCCAAGAATCTGGTCCGCGTTTTTAAAACCATGTTTCTGAACCAAAGCTTTACTTACAGCGATGAACCTGCTTTCAAGATCCTTAAAATAGATGGCATCGGGAATATTTTCCATGAGGTGATTCAGGAGTGTGGTATCATATTCCGAACCACCATGGCGCTTTTGAGAATTATTTCCGGTTGATTTTTTTTTGCCAGCGACGGCTACTCTTTTATCCAATTTCATATCATCAACGGTTAGTTGCCTTTTTGGTGCATCATCCCGGGTTAGTTAAACCAACGCCTAAATGGCAAAATATTGGCCGAAAATGCAAAATTACGAAAAATCAGCTTTTTTTCGGGGTTATCCGCTGTAGTTCCTGCTGAAGTCCTGCAAAAGAATCGTTTAATTGCTTTTGGAGTGCAGTTAATTTCAGCAAAAATTCCTCCTTCAATTTATCCTGACTTTCCTTTATTTGGGTGAATGACTCCTTATTTTCTTTTTCACGCGTCAGGATAAGATTGTTCAACTCGCCGCGGATTTGTTCTTCAGCGGTCACGATCTGCCCCGAGAGGTTGGTGATCCGTTCGCGGGTGGTATGCTGAAATTCATTTTGTTCGGCCCTGGCCGATTCCAGCAAACCAAGAACTTCACTGATTTTCTGTTCCCGCTCATCCCGTTGGGCTTTTAGTTTCTCCATCAGCTCCGCTTTGTCGTCCGATTGCCGGTTGCGAAAGGCTACCTGGAAATAGATGATAACTCCGGTGATCAGGACCAGGATCACCAGGAAAATCCAGGTGCGGATCAGGATGGCGCCCGATACCTGGGCGACATCATTTTCTGTTTTAGCGATTCGCGCCGAATAGGTTGAAACCGTATCCTGTCCCGATTTGACTATAGAATCGCTGGCTGCGATTTTTTTATTGAGTTTGACAAGTTGCTCCGTCAGCGATGTTACGGTTGCCTGAAGCGATCCTGTTTGTTTTTTCAGGTACTGGTTTTCCTTTTCGACTTTCTTTATTTTATTCATGACCTGGGTTAGGTCCTGCGCCTCTTTTGCTGTCTGAGCTAAAAGAGTAACCGGGATCAGTAGCGCGATAATCCCTGCAAATAACTTTTTCATGTGATAATTTTAATTGATTATCAAAGATATAAAAAAGAATTGCATGTGTCAAGAAAAGAGACGGGAAACTCTGTTTCAATAAGAAATTTTATCCTGCTTAGCATCCCAATCGCTGAAGAGACGGGGGGCAGCCGGATGGATAACCCTTTGGAAGTTAACGGTTCTCCCGGTGGGTTCCTTCCCTATTTCATCATAAATCCAACTGTCCTTAAAACCTATTGCTGCGGCATCTTCCCGGGTAGATGCATAAAACACCCTCTGGATACCGGCCCAATAAATGGCCGAAAAGCACATCGGGCAAGGTTCACAGGTGGAGTAAATTACAGCTCCCTGTAAATCAAAACGTTTCAGTTTTTCACAGGCATCTCTGATGGCCATGATCTCCGCATGGGCAGTCGGATCATTCTTTGAAGTAACCTGGTTAACACCGGTACCAATGATTTTATCATCGATTACCACAACGGCTCCGAAAGGTCCGCCATTGTTTGCCTGCATCGATTGTGCAGCCAGCCTGAAGGCTTCGGTGAGAAAAGCTTCATTATACGTATTTCCGTTCAATGGATGCGTCAAATCGGGCATTAACTTCGATAGGGTTCTGACAATATAATGCAAAGGTAGAAAAGTTTTAGAACCCTGTGAAAAAGGCCTGACCACGATCCGGTTACACGCAGCCGGAAACCTTTTTTTTCTTCAACGGCGTTTGATTGTTGCTTTATCGTTAATTTTGAGCTGAACCCGGATTATGGTGACTCCAATGGCTGATTCGTTTAATCCAATGAAATTACCTGACCTTTTGCGTTTTACGCTCCGTCAGGTTCGGGCAGGTTCCTTTTACGGGTATCCCGATGACCTTTTTTTCAGGCCATCAACGCAGGACCCGTTCCGGTTTAAGCGGTATGGGGTCTTACTTGATAATCCAATCGGTGTCGCCGCCGGACCCCACACGCAACTGGCTCAGAATATCATCTCATCCTGGCTTTACGGTGCCAGATACCTGGAACTTAAAACCATTCAGACCCTGGATGAATTGCAGGTTGCAAAACCCTGTATCGATTTGTACGATGAAGGTTATAACTGCGAATGGTCGCAGGAGCTGAAGGTATCCGCGTCGTTCCGGGAGTATTTTAACGCCTGGATTGTCATCCACATCCTTCAGCATGTTTTGGGATTTGAGGGTACCTCCGGAATGATTTTCAACATGAGTGTCGGCTATGATTTTGATGGCATCATGCGTGAAAATGTCCAATGGTTCCTCGATAAAATGAACGACTGCTCCGCTGAGCTGGACGAAGCGAGGCTTCTTTTACGCACGGTCTGTCCGGAAGCTGAGGCTGTGGAAATTCCTTCACGGATTTCCGGTTCGGTGACCCTGAGCACCATGCACGGATGCCCTCCGTCGGAAATCGGTAAGATAGCGCGGTATCTGATTTCTGAACGCCACCTGCATACTACCATCAAATTGAATCCGACCCTCCTGGGAGCAGCGGATTTGCGATCGGTTTTAAATGATCGTTTGCATTATGCAACCGAAATCCCTGATCAGGTCTTTGATCATGATCTGAAGTATCCTGAAGCGCTTGAGATAATAGATGATTTATCGCGGTATGCTGATGCCCATCAGGTTTGCTTCAGTGTCAAACTAAGCAATACACTGGCGTGCCTCAACAAACGGAAGGTTTTTCCATCAACGGAAAAGATGGCTTACCTGAGCGGGCGGGCACTTCACCCGGTGACAGTGACCCTGGCCGGGAGGCTGAAGGAGGACCGGCCCGATCTCGATATCTCCTTTTCAGGAGGCGTTGATTGTTTCAATCTGCCGGAAGTGATTTCCTGCGGGCTGCTACCCGTGACGGTTTGCAGCGATCTGCTGAAACCCGGAGGATACGGGCGCCTGCACCAGTATATCGGCAGGATGAGGGATGCCTTCGAAGAATCAAGTGCCAGAAATATTCCTGATTATATCTCAACTGTTGCAGGGAAGATGGGTTATTCAGGGGACAGTCCGGAATTATTCAATTTAAAGCATTACGCCACAAAAGTCACCGGGGATCGACGTTTCCGGAAAGGAATCCCGGCGGAGCCATCGATTAAAACGACCCGTCAACTGGAGTGGTTCGACTGTATCCATGCCCCATGCACCGATACCTGTCCCGCGGAGCAGGATATACCCGGATACCTCGGACAGGTTGCACAAGGCGCATTCGGGGAAGCCTATCAGACCATTTTCAAAACCAATCCTTTGCCATCGGTCCTGGGTTCCATCTGCGACAATTCATGTGAGTATAAATGCACCCGGATCAATTACGATGATCCCCTTCAAATCAGGGAAATAAAAAAATTCGTTGCCAACCTGCACCATCATCCAAATTCCCCGGGGTGGGAACAGACCGAAAACCCGGCGGTTATCCCTGACAGGGTGATCGGGCAGGCGCCTGATAGCCGGATGGGTATCCCGAAAAATATCCCGGACATCCCGGTGTGGAAAGCTGCCGTGATCGGTGCGGGTCCGGCAGGGCTTACCTGCGGATGGTTTCTGAGACAGGCCGGATTTGAAGTAGACATTTTCGACCGGAAAAGGGTACCCGGAGGAATGATCTCCGCAGTGATCCCGCCATTCAGACTTGATCAGACCTCCATCGATCTGGATGTACTGACCATCCTCGATTCGGGGATTAAATTACATTGTTGCGAAAACATTGATAAAAGGAGGTTTGAAACCATCCTTAAAGAATATGACACGGTATTTTTGGCTGCTGGCGCCCAGTTGACGGTACCCTTACTGATTGAGGGGATTACCTCCGAAGGTGTGCTTGATCCCCTTCGTTTTTTATCGGATGTCAAAACCGGACAATCATCCTGGTCGGGTAAAAGGGTAGTGGTCATCGGAGGCGGAAATACTGCCATGGATGTGGCACGGACAGCGAAAAAAATTGTTCCGGAAGGCGGGGAAGTGACGCTGGTATACCGGAGGACCATGGAGGAAATGCCCGCCGACCGGAGTGAAATTGCTGCTGCACGTGCTGAAGGCATCAATATCCTTGAACTGGTGACTCCGGAGCGGATCATTTCTGAGGGGGGAGCGGTAAAAGCGCTGGTATGTTCGAGGAATGTCCTTTATCAGCATGGGGATCCTGCTGTTCCGATCGCCGATTTACCTTCCGCGATGAAAAAGGATCCACGACCCATTCCGGTTAAGATTCCGGATTCGGAATTTGAATTGTTATGTGATACGATCATTCCTGCTTTGGGACAGAAGCCCGACCTGGATTTTGTGGATCGGGAACTGCTTCAAACAGAGAATGGAAGGTATGCTACCCGGATTGAGAATTTGTACGTCGGGGGTGACGTCATGCGCGGCGCATCGACTGCAATAAAAGCCGTTGCCGACGGAAGAAAGGCGGCTGAGGAGATTATCCGCAGGTTTTGCCGGGAACGGAGCGGTACAAGGGAGCCGGATGAAGAATTGGGAGTGAAGACAAAATCCGGAATTCAACCGGATCAATACACGGATCTCATGCGGAAAAGGGCAGAACGTTCCTACCGGGCCGTTACTGAACAACCACATCAGAGAGATACAGACGACGCGACCGGGAATGGGATCTTAACGGAGGCGGAGGCGCGTCGGGAAGCATTACGGTGTCTGCAATGTCAGGATTTATGCAGTATCTGCGTTACAGTATGTCCCAACCTTGCAAATTTTTGTTATCGCATCGAACCTGCCGTGTTTAAACTGCAAAAAGCTGTTCGCAGTGAGGATGGAAGTATCCGCATCCTGAAAGACAATGATTTCAGGATTGAGCAAGCGCTACAGGTTCTGAATATCAGAGATTGGTGTAACGGGTGTGGAAATTGCACAACCTTTTGTCCCTCGTCGGGCAGCCCCTTCACCGATAAACCCGGGTTGTGTCTTTCGGAAGCTTCATTGAACCGGGAGCATTCCGGATTTTTGTTAAGCAGGTCTTCCCTAAAAGAGGTTTTAATCTTCAAAGACAACGGGCACATTAAAACGCTTACATTAACCGGGAACGGTTATGAGTATGAGACGGATCAGGTTCGGGCGAAGCTGAAGTTTGATCCTTTTGAGCTGCTTGAAGTTACTTTTCTGACACCTTGTACCCGGGAGGCCCGTTTTATACATGCTGCTCAAATGAGCATTGTCATGCAAGGCGCAAAGCAACTTCCCGGGCTACCCGATCCATCTGATATAGCTTCCCGGGACCAATTCCGGACATCCTGAAATTTTTAACCCGACAGTTCGACATTATGATTCCAATCATCGATCGCATCACCCATCCTGAAGTCCTTCAAAAGGCCATTGATCATTACCGTGACAAGGGGATCATCCTTCCAACCTTTGCCCAGATGCGTGATCCGGGGCTGATTCCGCAAAAGATCAAATCAAGACTTACCGGGATTGGACTCTGGGATCTTCACCCCCTGAACCTGTTCCGGATCACCTGGAAGAATGAACCGAAGGAATCAGGAGGATTGTTCGGGCAGCCTAACTTTCTTGAATTGCCTTGTTCCTTAACAGGAACAGAGGCGCGCATTGTGGTTATGCTGGGAAAATGGTTTCCGACCGGCGCGCACAAAGTCGGAGCCGCTTATGGTTGTCTCGTTCCGCGGATCATTACCGGCGGATTCGATCCTACTTATCACAAGGCCGTTTGGCCGTCGACCGGAAATTATTGCCGGGGTGGCGCATTTGATTCTTATCTGATGGATGTGACCGCCATTGCCATACTTCCGGAAGAGATGAGCCGGGAGCGGTTTGAATGGTTAAAGGAGATCGGCGCCGAGGTCATTGCAACCCCGGGGTGTGAGTCGAACGTGAAGGAGATCTATGACGCCTGCCATGAAATCAGGAGGACCCGGAGTGATTGCTTTATCTTTAATCAGTTTGATGAGTTCGGGAATGCGTGTTGGCATTATCAGGTAACCGGTGGGGCTGCAGAAGAGATATTTCGAATAATTGCCAGGGGTCGGGAAAGGTTCTCGGCATTTATATCCTCAACCGGTTCAGCCGGGACCATTGCCGCAGGAGATTACTTGCGGACACGCTTCCCATTCATAAAAGTGGTTGCGGCAGAGGCGTTGCAATGTCCCACGTTGCTGAATAATGGTTTCGGAGGACACCGGATTGAAGGCATTGGCGATAAGCACATTCCCTGGATCCATAACG
Organism: Alphaproteobacteria bacterium; assembly: GCA_009928665.1. Classification (GTDB taxonomy): domain Bacteria; phylum Bacteroidota; class Bacteroidia; order Bacteroidales; family FEN-979; genus CAIVAT01. The sequence goes on along the minus strand of SACF01000020.1, from coordinate 25,079 downwards.
TAAAGAATACGGATGTGGTCACCGCCATCGATGATGAGGATTGCATGCGGGTGCTGCGGTTGTTCAATGAAAAAGCCGGAAAGGATTACCTGGTTTCTGAAGGGGTAAGCGAGGAATTGACAGCCGCTTTGGAAATGATCGGAATATCGGGGATCGCCAATATTCTTTCGGCGATCCGGACAGCGAAGTACTTTGAATTCACCGGTCAGGATGTTCTGATCACGCTTGCCACAGATTCGGCTGCCATGTATCATTCGCGGCTCCGGGAACTGGAGGATTCACGCGGGCCCTATTCCATGATGCAGGCTGCCCGCGACCATGAAAAATGTGTACTGGGAAGTGCCCCCTCCCACATGAAGGAGTTAAGTTATACCGACCGGAAATCCATTCATAATCTGAAATATTTTACCTGGGTCGAACAGCAGGGGAAAGAAGCGGATGATTTGAGGGCGCTTTGGAATGACCGGGAAATCTGGGAAAAACTGTTTAACCAGCCACATCGCTGGGATGAACTGATCGAAGAATTCAATGAACGGACCGGATTGCTGAAAACATTATAGTGTCATGAATGACAAATTTCATTATGAATGCACCGACTGCGGGGCTGCCTATGATGCTGGCAGCGTGATGTATCTCTGTCCGGCCTGTGAGAAAGAAAATGTCAAAGATCAGCCCATAAAAGGAGTTCTCCGTACCGTTTACGACTTTTCACGGATTCTGAAGAAATTCAGGGCAGATAACGTGTACGACCAATTGTCGAAGGAGTCTTTTTTATCCGTTCTGCCATTACGGGATGAGAATTGCCTGCCCCGTCTGAAGATCGGCAATACCCCCCTTTACCGCATCAATCCGGAGGTTTTAGAGCAACCGGATCAGATTGAAAAGACCCTTGAAAACAACCATCGCAAGCAGCGTTCGGATAACCGGAGAAAACCGGGAAAATCATTGGATTTCAATTTGTTTTTTAAAGATGATTCTCAAAATCCGACGTTTTCATTTAAAGACCGGGCTTCGGCGCTGGTTTCAGCCTGGGCGAAAGAACACGGCATAAAGACCATCGTGGCTGCCTCAACCGGAAACGCCGGCTCTTCTATAGCGGGAATTTGTGCATCACAGGGCCAACATGCAGTGATTGTGGTTCCCGCAAAAGCTCCTGTCGCCAAGCTGACCCAGATCATTTTATATGGAGCGACTTTGATTCCGGTGGATGGCGCCTATGATGATGCATTTGATCTGAGCCGGGGGCTGACACAAAGATTCGGGTGGTATAACCGGAATACGGCATTCAATCCGGTTACCATTGAGGGAAAAAAGAGTGTAGCATGGGAACTTTATGGCCAGCTCGGCCGGCGGGTTCCCGACCGCATCTTCATCCCGGTAGGCGACGGGGTCATCTACTCGGGAGTCGCCAAAGGTTTTGAAGATTTAATGAACCTGGGGATCACCGACCGGATGCCGGCGCTGGTGGCTGTTCAATCGGAAAAGAGTGCAAATCTGATCCGGAATCTCGAAAGGCCCCGGTTCGTTTCTAAACCAGCGCGTACATTTGCCGACTCTATCCGGGTAAATATTCCGAGGAATTTCAATATGACCCGGCAATACATGCATCAATACAACGGAGAAAGCATTCTGGTGGCGGATGATGCAATTCGAAAAGCAATCCTGGTTCTGGCGCGCCGGACCGGAATATTCAGTGAACCGGCTGCTGCGGCTGCATTTGCGGGCCTTTTAAAATACCGGGAACTGGGCTTGATCCACGTGAATTCAACCAACGTGGTATTGCTGACCGGAAGCGGTCTGAAAGATATCAACCCGATCAAATCCCGCCTTTCGATTCCTCAACCGGTAGAACCCACATCCACCGCCATCGAACGGTATCTTGAGAAATGGCGGAATGCGTAAAATCTGAACCATGATCCATTTTACACTCAATGAAAAAACTACCGGGTATTCAGGGAACGTGGAAGAGACGTTGCTTAACTACCTGAGGGATTCGGAAGGGTTGACCGCGGTAAAGGACGGTTGTTCGGGGCAGGCAACATGCGGAGCCTGCCTGGTGGAGGTAAACGGAAAGGCGCGGCTATCGTGTACATTGAAAATGAAGGACCTGGAAGGGGCCGAAGTGATTACTCCCGAGGGTATTCCGGAAGCGATCAGGGATATTATTGCACATGCATTTGTAAGCAAAGGGGCAATTCAATGCGGCTTTTGCACCCCGGGATTGATCATGCGCACGAAGATCCTTTTCGGTTCGGGTGTACATCCTACGAAAGAAGCGATCAGAAAAGCCATTCACCCGCACCTTTGCCGGTGTACCGGTTATCAGAAAATAGTTGAGGCGATCGAAGCCTCTTTGTTACGCCTGGAACGGAAATCTGATAAAGAGCAGCGGGGAAGTGACGTTCGCGGAGACCAGGCGGGCATCGGTCAGCCGTATCCAAAGTACGGCGCCTATGAAACAGCCATTGGCAAGCGGAAGTTCATTCACGACATGAAATTTCCGGGTATGCTTTACGGGGCGCTCCGGTTCAGTGATCACCCGCGGGCAAAGGTGTTGCGGATTGACGCCACCGAAGCGTTAAAGACCAAAGGTGTCGTAAAGGTCATAACATCCGGCGATATTCCGGGGAATCGTTTTACCGGGTTGATTTTTAGTGACTGGCCGCTGATGGTGTCGGTCGGAGAAACAACCTGTTACATCGGCGATGTTTTGGCCGGGGTGGTTGCACGGGACGAAAAGACCGCCCGGAAAGCGGCCGGACTTATCAGGATCGATTACGATGTTTTGCCACCCGTGACGGATGTTTTCAGCGCCATGAATGATCTGTCAGCGCAGGTCCATCCGGGAACTTCCAATATTCTTGAAAAATGCACCATCCGACGCGGGATCCCGGTAGACAGGGTTTTCTCCGAATCGAAATTCCTGGTCTCCGACCGGTACGAGACCCAGCGCGTCGAACATGCCTTCCTGGAGACTGAAGCTGCCATTGCCTTACCCGAAGGATCGGGTATCCGCCTCTTCAGCCAGGGTCAGGGAATCTATGTCGATCAGCGGCAGGTAGCTTCCATTCTGAACCTGGATGAGGATCGCGTGCGTGTTACCCAGATCCCGTGCGGCGGAGGGTTCGGCGGCAGGGAGGATCTGACGGTGCAGGGACATGCGGCGCTCTTTTCCTGGCTTACTAAAAAGCCTGTAAAAGTGTATCTTACCCGCGAAGAGTCCATCCGGATGCATCCCAAACGCCATCCTGTAACCATGGACATTTCATTATCTTGCGATGACCAGGGAATACTCACGGGGTTAAAATTGCGGGCAGCCGGCGACACGGGAGCTTATGCATCCGTGGGGACCAAAGTGATGGAACGTGTTGCCGGTCATGCTTCGGGAGCGTATCACATCCCTTCCGTCGATATTGAATCATTCACGGTTTATACCAACAACATCCCTTCCGGAGCCATGCGGGGATTCGGGGTGAACCAGGTCACCTTTGCCCTTGAAAGCTGTATGGATGAATTGTGTCGGAAAGGGGGTTTTGATCGGTGGAAATTCCGGTACGATAATGCCCTCGATACCGGAAAAATGACCGCAACAGGCCAGGTTCTTACAGGAGGAATTGGGATCAAACCGGCGCTACTGGCGTTGAAAGATTCTTTTTACGAGGCGCGGTACGCGGGTTTGGCATGCGGGATCAAAAATTCAGGCGTTGGCAACGGAATGGTCGATTTCAGCGAAGTCAGGATCACCATACGGAAAGCGGGTAGTGTACTTATCGAACATGGCTGGACCGAGATGGGCCAGGGAATCCATACGATGGCCATTCAGATCCTGAGCCAGGAGACCGGCATCGACCCTGACCTGATGGATGTAATGGTCGACACCAGTGCGGAATTACCCACCGGGATGACGACCTCTTCGCGGGCGACGGTTCTTTTAGGGAATGCGATCATTGATGCCGCACGTGCAATCAGGGAAGACCTCGATCAGTACGCCACCTCCTGTGTTGAAATGAAAGGCAATAAATTGAGAAGAATATTGGAAAACCTTGCCGGTACCGTGTACCATGGTAAATACCAATGTGACTGGACCACCGCACCGGGCGCGGATACCGGCCCTGTTGTGACGCATTTTTCCTATGGTTATGCCGCCCAGTTGGTAATCCTTGATGATAGCGGGAAGATAAAAAAAGTATATGCAGCACACGATGCCGGGAGGGTCATCAATCCAGTACTGTTTGAAGGTCAGATTGAAGGGGCGGTTCACATGGGGCTGGGATATGCCCTTACCGAGGATCTGCCGATGAAGGAGGGCAGGCTTGAAAGTACCCGTCTGAGCGATTGCGGTGTGCTTCGATCCACCGGTACACCTGAGATCGTTGTGATTGGCATCGAAGAGACCGATCCGGTCGGACCTTACGGAGCCAAAGGAGTGGGGGAGATCGGAATGGTTCCGACAGCGGCAGCGGTCGCCAACGCGTTATTCACGTTCGACGGGGTCAGGAGAAAAAAATTACCCATGTTGCGGCAATCTGATTAACTTTATCTTCAAATTAATAGAACCCTATAGAAATTTGGATAAAAACAACAGTCTTCAGCATTAAAGGAACCATTATAATGAAAATTTTTGTGATTCTGATTTTAACGGTTGCGGCGATCCTGATCGGCTGCACCCTCTTCGCACAGGATGCCGAAATTAGAAAGGCCATGGAAAAAGCAGCCCGCCAGGCTTATAAGGATATGCTCCGGGATACGGATAAAAACAATGATGGAAAGATCAGTAAAACAGAGTTTTATACCCTGTGGAAAGATCAAAAAGTAGCTGAAAAGAAATATCTGGCATGGGATACCGATAAAGATGGTTTCATCACGGAGGAGGAGTACGTTAAAGTGATTCTCGATCTGGAGAAAAAGAAAAAATAGTGATCCATTTACTCCTGAAAAACGGAACATACATCGACTGGAAGTCGCTTGAATTCAAGGAGACGGATATTCTGGTCACGCCCGGCGTCACGGGTAAGCTTGAGTTTTACCCGCATGGGACCCCCGATGGAAATCCTCAGGAAGGGGATCCTGAATTATTCCCGGGTAAGGATACACCTGTGGTTCAGGAGATCGATTGTACCGGAAAATTTATAACCAGGGCTTTCGCCAATGGTCACCACCATGCTTATTCTGCTTTGGTCACGGGCATGCCACCTGCGGCAAAACCCACCGGCAATTTCGGCGAAATCCTTCAAAATATCTGGTGGACGCTCGACAAGGCTCTTGATCCGGATACCATGCGGCTCAGCGCTTTGGTAACTGCTATTGCCTGCGCCCGGAACGGGGTAACTTTTGTGATCGACCATCATGCCTCCCCGCACAGCATCGATGGCAGTCTTGAAATCATTGCCGAAGCCTTCGAAAAAGTCGGGATCGGCCATTTGCTTTGCTACGAGATCTCTGATCGCGACGGGCTGACCCTTGCTGAAAAGGGACTCGAAGAAACGGAATCGTATCTTAGGCAGCATCAGGGACTGGTCGGGTTGCATGCCTCGTTCACAGTCGGGTCGGCCACCCTGAACAAAGCGGTCCGGCTGGCTTTGGATTACCATACCGGTATTCATATTCATGCCGCCGAAGATCTTTCAGATCAGGAACATTGTTTGAATACGTACGGGATCAGGGTTGTTGAAAGGTTGAGTAACGAAGGTGTCCTTGCAATGCCCGAAACCATCCTGGCACACTGCCTCCACCTGAACCCTTACGAACGGGAGATTGTCCGCCGGTCACCGGTATGGATTGTCGAAAATATGGAGAGCAATCTGAACAATTCGGTCGGAGTGTTTGATCCTGCCGGCCTGGGCGACCGGATCATGCTGGGAACCGACGGCATGCACAGCGAGATGCTTCGAAGCGCCCGGGCTGCTTTCCTGGGGGGAAAGCTCCCGATGCGGCCGGAAAATGAAACGAAATCCCCGGACCGGCATTCCCAGTCGCCCGGTTTCACCAGTACCCGAAATATTTATCACCGGCTCAGGAATGTTCATCATTACCTTCATTCGGCAGGTTTCGCGGGAGATGGTGAAAATAATCTGATTCTGTTTGATAGCAAAGCGCCCACACCCGTGACTTCCGCCAATTTTACCGATCATCTCCTTTACGGGACCCTGCCGCAGAACATTTCGCATGTTATTTCAAACGGAAGCATGATCGTGCAGGATCATAAAGTGATGACCGTGGATGAAACGCTCATTCTGCGCGAATCAAGGAAGGAAGCTGAAAGACTCTGGAACAGGATGAGATCCTGCCCGGGGTAATGGCAAGAACCGGCATTCATGGACCAGTATATACTTCAAAACGGATTACCTGCCGATCTGGACGGATTGAAAAAAGAAGATTTTGTCCTGAAATCCGGAAAGATCCTGGCACGGGGAACAGTTGATCCCCTCTCATATCCCGGCTTTCAGACAATCGAAGCAGGGGGAAAACTGATATTTCCGGGGGGCATCGACCCGCATGTACACCTGGCGCTGCCCACTCCTGCCGGAAATTCATGCGATGATTTCGTTTCGGGAAGCAGGGCGGCCCTTGCCGGAGGGACCACGACGATTTTTGATTTCGTGACGCCCGCCAGGGGGCAGTCGTTGTATGAAGCGCTGGCGCTGCGACGCAATGAATCGGCCCACAGTAAGGTAAACTGTTCTCTTCACATGGGCATCAGCGAATGGAATGTAAAGGTGGCTTCCGAATTAGCTTCACTCCTCGGCGCAGGCGGGATCAGATCGGTTAAGACTTACCTGGCCTACCGGGAAACCATCGGCATCCGGCTCCATGAACTGAAAGAGGTCATGGAGCTGGCCTCCCGCACCGGAACCCCGGTCATGGTTCATTGTGAGGATGGCGACCTGATTCACAGCCTGCAGCAGAAGTTCAGGAGTGAAGGAAAATTATCTCCGGTCTGGCATTTCAGATCGAGACCCCCGGAAGCCGAGATCCGGGCCATTGAACAAGTTGTGGAACTTGCACAGGTAACCGGATGCACGGTTTACATTGTCCACATCTCAACGCGAAAGGGCGCCGCAATCGTCGGCGCCGCCAAAAAGTCGGGAATCAGGGTCTTTGGTGAAACCTGTCCCCAATACCTGTTACTCGACCAGTCGGTTTATGCTGACGGAACCATTCCGGAAATAAATCAGGGTAATAAGAATGGAACAGATGACCGTGAAAGAGATCAGAATTCGTACCGGATTTTACCTTTCATAATTTCCCCGCCTTTACGTACCCGGGAGGATCAGGAAGGACTCTGGGAGGCGCTGGCCGACGGCACTCTGGATGTCGTGGCTACCGACCATTGTCCTTTTAATCTTTACGGACAGAAAGATGTGGGGTTGCATGACTTCACGAAGATACCAAATGGAGCGGGGGGAATAGAGCACCGGTTACCGCTTTTATATACCTATGGTGTTCTTCAACACCGGATATCGTTGAAACGGTTGTCAGATCTGATCTCTGCAAATCCGGCGGATATCTTCGGATTGGGAAACCGCAAGGGAAAGCTTCGACCGGGCTACGATGCAGACATCGTTATCTGGGATCCCGATATACAGAAGGTCATTTCAGTTGAAAATCACCAGTCGGATTGTGATTCAGAAATTTATGAAGGGTTCCGAATCCGTGGTCAGGTCGACAGATGCTTTATTTTGCCCCAATGAGGTAATATTGGTTTTTGGTCCAGACGAACAGATCGTGAACACAGGCTTATTTATCAAATCAAAGACGATGAAATCCATATCGCAAAATGCAGGTTTCATTATGATTGATTTTACGTAGATAATTCTGGAATTTAAGCCCGGTGTAAAATCAATTACACAGAGGTTCACAGAGAATCCACAGAGATTCACAGAGAAATAAGAATAAAATTTCTTTTGTGGATAAATCAGGTTAACTAAAACGGTAGTTGATCAATCCGAAGCGAATCTGATTCATGACAGGATTCGCCCGGTGCGGTTTTCCATCAGTTTCTGCAGGATGAGCGCCGGATTTTCAAAGCGGTTCGTCAGCATCATGGCGGCAATGATAAACGGTTTAAATCCGGCCTGCTTGTACAAAGAGGTCCGGTTGCTTTCAAAAACCGTCGCCGAAACTTCACCCTGGCTACACGACACACCCGAAATGTCGGCCGGCAGGCAGTGCATGTAAACGGCCTTTCGATCGCGCGTCAGCCCCATCATTTGTTCGGTACATTCCCAGGTTTTAAAGCGGGCATTGTCGGCCAGGCATTCCGCTTCCAGTTTCTTCAGTCCGGTTGCATCTCCGGCAGTTAAGAGTACGGTTCTCTGTTGCATGACCCGCATGGGCGCCCAGCTTTTCGGGTAAACGATGTCGGCGCTCTCGAATGCCTCCTGCATGGAATCGACCTGCCGGAATCCTCCTCCCGACTGTTGAGCCTGCTTATGTGCAAGCCCTGTGATTTCAGGGAGCAGATCGTAACCCGGGGGAGTTGCAAGATCGACCTGCATCCCCAGCCGGGTCATCAGTCCGATAATGCCCTGCGGCACCGAAAGCGGTTTCCCGTAACTGGGCGAATAGGCCCAGCTCATCGCAATTTTCTTTCCCCTGAGGTTTTCGAGCGATCCGAACCGGGTCTTCAGGAATAACAGGTCGGCCAGTGTTTGTGTCGGATGATCAATATCACACTGAAGATTTATAATTCCCGGTCGTTGCGCCAGCACCCCCTCCCGGCAGGCTTCATCGAGCGCCGATCCTACCTCCCGCATATAGCTGTTCCCGGCTCCCAGGTAAATATCGTCGCGAATCCCGATTATATCACTCAGAAATGAGATCATGACCGACGTCTCCCTGACCGTTTCACCATGGGCGATCTGAGATTTGCCCTCATCAAGGTCCTGAACCGTCAATCCCAACAGGTTGGCTGCAGAAGAGAAGGAAAAACGGGTACGCGTCGACTGATCCCTGAATTGCGATATGGCCAGTCCCGATTGAAAAACCCGCGCCGAAACATTTTGATGGTAGAGTTCCATGAGCGCTTCGGCAGTCAGAAGCAGCGAACGAATATCTGCCAGACTTTTTTCCCAGGTCAGCAAAAAATCCTGGTGATACAGATTGCCCTGGATCTGTGCTATTTCATCAATAAGATTCTTAAATTTTCCATCCATACCTGAAGTGATTTTGAATTCGTGAATTCTCTTTGTTCCTTAATTGAAAATCCACATTCACCCTGTGTTTTCTTCAATGACAAAAAATCAATCCTTTCCGTTCGGTTCGGACAAGAGGTAACAAAGAGCTGCATAAAAAGCCGATGCCGTAGTAAGATCACCGATACTGACTTTTTCATCCGGGGCGTGGGCCAGTATTTCATTGCCGGGACCAAACCCGATGCAGGGTATCTGATAATAACCATTGATGGTGACGCCGTTGGTTGAAAAGGTCCACTTGTCGATGACCGGATCCGACCCGAACAGGTGGGTGAAAGTTTGACGCGCGGCTTCGACCAGGGGATGCGACTCCTCCATCTTCCAGGTGGGATAATATTTTTCCATACCATAGCGGAGGCCTGTGTAGGCGGTTTCCTCATAATTCAGGACCCTGACTTCGGCATCCATATCCCCGATGATATTTTTAATCTCCGCGAGCGCCGATTCCTGTGTTTCACCCCAGGTGAGACGCCGGTCGAGATGAATCCGGGCAAAATCGGCAACCGCGCACAGGGAGGGACTTCCCGAAACGAATTCGGTAACGGTGATGCTCCCTTCTCCCAGGAAATCATCCTTTGTCAATGATGCATTCAGTTTTTCGATTTCCAGACAAACCCGGGCGGCCATGTAGATTGCATTTTTCCCCCGTTCCGGAGCCGAACCGTGTGATGAGATCCCCCGAAAGGTCACCTCCATCTCCATCCTTCCCCGATGACCCCTGTAAATCCCGAGATTGGTGGGCTCAGTGATCACGACCCAATGGGGATGAATGTGTTCCTTCTCAATGAGATATTTCCAGCACAGGCCGTCACAGTCTTCTTCCATTACGGTTCCCGTGAACCATACCGTAAGATCACCGTCGAATGCCAGATCCTTCAGGATGCGGCCGGCGGTTACGAACGATGCAACGCCTCCCTTCTGATCCACCGTTCCGCGGCCATGAACAAAGCCGTCGCGGATTTCTCCGGAGAAGGGATCTGAACTCCAGTTGGCCCTGTTGCCCTGGTCAACGGTGTCGATGTGCCCGTCAAAAACCAGGATTTTTTTTCCGGATCCGATCCGACCCATCACGTTGCCGAGCCCATCGGTTCTTACCTCATCAAAACCTGCCTCCTTCATCTGGTTCATCAGTTCCGCAGCTACCTCCTTTTCGTTGGCGCTCAGCGATTTGATCCGCACCAGTTTCGACAGGTTTTCCGCCGTCAGGGAGGCGTAGTTTTCCGACAGATCTTTGATTTTATTGAACATCTTATTCATCAATAATTAATTTGATTGCTTATCCCCTTTAAGCAAGTTGATGTTTTCGGGGCGGATTTATGACCCCTCCCCGCCCTCCCCTTCAAGGGGAGGGAGATCCTTTGCCAGATATTGAAGGAAAAATGATTATATAAAGACAATTAAAATTTACGATTGACATGATTTACGATTTACGATTGAACGTTGCCGGACACCTTTTAATTATGTCTTCTATTGATTTCAGGATGACTTCCCCGGTGGCCGGAAGCGTATATTCAGGTTCTGTTTCATGATTCCCTGAGGCCGAAATGGCATCCTTGATGGCGAGCCAGACCGACAAACCAAGCATGAACGGCGGTTCGCCCACCGCTTTGCTCGAATGGATGGTTCCTTTGCAGGGAGCGTTTTCCAGAAGATCGATCAGGAAAATGGAGGGAATGTCGCCGATGGTGGGTATTTTGTAAGTATCCGGACCATCCGTGAGGAGGGAACCGTTCTTGTCCCATTTGATCTCTTCGAGGGTACACCAGCCAGCTCCCTGGATAAAACCCCCGGTGATTTGCCCCCGGTCGATCTGCTCATGGATGGAGCGACCTGTATCATGCAAAATATCACAACGCAACAACGTGTGTTCACCGGTCAGCAGATCGACCATCACTTCCGAAACGGCCATTCCGTAAGCAAAATAGTGGAACGGCACTCCTTCGCCTTTCTCCCGGTCAAAGAACAGGCCCGGGGTGGAATAAAAGCCGGTGCTGCTCAGACTGATCTGCTTCAGGAAGGCTTTGTGGCACAACGCCGGGAAGGGGATGCGAATACCAGGATCGGAGCCGGAAAAGATTGAATTATCGTTGAACAGGATGGTTTCAGCGGCGCGACTGATTCCACCGTTGCGGTTGGCCAGTTCTTCGATGGCAAGCGGGATCAATCTTTTTTTCAGGGAATCGATGGCGTTTTTCACGGCCATCCCGTTCAGGTCGCTGCCGCTGGATGCTGCCGTTGGCGGGGTATTGGGGACTTTCGTGGTATTGGTCGGGGTGATGGTGATCATGGATAGGTCAATGCCAAACTCTTTCGCGGCGATGGTGCGGATTTTTTCATGCAAACCCTGTCCCATCTCGGTTCCGCCATGATTAACCGCCACGCTTCCGTCGGTGTAAACAGAGACCAGCGCCCCGGCCTGGTTCAGGTGGGAGGTTGTAAAAGAGATCCCGAATTTGACCGGAGTAAGGGCGATTCCCTTTTTAAAGTACCGGTTACGACTGTTGAAATCATCGGTCCGTTTTCGTCTTTCAAAATATTGAGCGGATTCCACAAGCCGGTCGAACATGGTTTGCAGGTGATTGTCTGGTAGAATTTGTCCGTAAGGCGTCGTCTGATGCGAAGGTGTGTAAAAATTAACCTGACGAACCGATGCCGCATCCTTTCCCAGGAAACGCGCTACCCGGTCGATGGCCTGTTCGATCACGGCCATGCCCTGCGGTCCGCCGAACCCCCTGAAAGCAGTATTGGAAGGAAGGTTGGTCCGGTAGGCCCGTCCAAGGATCTCAACATCGGGAAGGAAATAGGCATTATCGGCGTGAAGCATGGCGCGTTCGAGGATGGCCATCGAAAGGTCGGTAGCGGCTCCCGCGTCGGCATTCAAGGCTACGCGATACGCCAGGATTTTCCCGGAATCATCGAATCCGATGGTATAATCTGAAATGAAGCGGTGACGCTTACCGGTGATGCGCTGGTCGTCGGTTCTGCGGAGCTGGAGCCGCACGGGAAGCCGTGTGGCATGGGCCAGGAGCGCTGCCCAGGCCGCAATGTGATTTGCCTGGGTTTCTTTACCACCGAAACCGCCCCCGATGCGGTTGACCTCAACTTCAACCTGGTTTTTTCTGAGTCCCAGAACCCGTGCAACCACCATTTGTGTTTCTGATGGAGCCTGGCTGGACGTATAAACCTTCATCCCGGTTCCTTCACCCGGAACCGCAAGCGCCGATTGGGTCTCAAGATACCAGTGTTCCTGCGATCCGGTCGCGAGGCGTCCGTTTAAAACGTGTGGAGCCTTTTCCAGCGCCGTTTGCGGGTCACCGCGTACGATCCTTCGCTGCGGGGCGATCAGCATATTTTTCATCATCGCCGTTTCCAGGTCCGTCACCGGTTCAAGCGGTTCATAGCTGATCCTGATCAATCCGGCGGCCTCCTCTGCGGTTTCCCGGCTTTCGGCTGCAATCAGCGCTATTGCCTGTCCCCGGAAAGTCACCGCTGCAGGCGCCAGGCAATATTCATCTGCGATCACGGTGCCCAGCTGGTTTTCACCGGGAATATCGCCGGCTGACAAAATACAACATACTCCGGGCAGTTTAAAAGCCCGCGTTATATCCATCGATTTGATCCGGGCGTTAGCTTCTGTGCTGGTCACCACCTTTCCGTAAAGCATCTTTGAACCGGCATGCCGGTCGCCGGTAAATACCGCCTCACCGGTTACGTGCAACAGCAGGTCAGTATAGGTCGAATCTTCAGCCATGATCCTGATCTGAAATTAAATGATCTGTTTTATCAGGGGAATATTCAAGAAAAAACTTCAAAAGAAGGTTACGGGCTACGGACATCCGGTACGCTGCGCCTGCCCTGGTATCGGAATAGGGAGAAAAGTCGTTCGAAAGGGCTTTCATGGCAAGTTCCACGGTTTCACGGGTCCAGTTCTTTCCTGTTAACGCGGCTTCGGCATGACGGGCACGCCGCGGGATTTTGTCCATGCCACCGTAGGCCAGGATGACCGAAGTAACAATTCCATCTGTAATAAACAGCCTGAACCCGGCGCTGACCGTCGAAATATCCACCTGATTTCGCCTCGAAATCTTATAGGATTGAAACACATGCCCGGGTTCCGGTTTCGGAATACGGGTTCCTGTGATGATTTCATCCTGACCGATTTGAGTCTGATGATACCCGGTGATGAAATCTTCCAGGCTTACGCTCCGTACCGCAACGGAAGAGGCGACCGTGACGGATGCCCCGCAAGCAATGAGCAGCGGAAGCGTATCGCCGATCGGTGATGCAGATCCGATATTTCCTGCCAGCGTGGCCACATTTCTGATCTGTTGGGATCCGAAGCGGTTCAGAATCCGGAACAACGGTGGCAGGTTGACCTTTGAAAAGAGCCTGAGCTGTTCGATGGTCACCGCGGCCCCGATCCGGAAGTGGTCATCACCGGTGGAAATGGTTTGCAATTCCTTCACAGCGCCCAAGTCAAGATAGGTGAGGTCCCGCTTTTCACGATCGGTGTGTTTCAGCGTCAGATCGGTGGCGCCGCTCAGGAGGATAGCGCCGGGATGCTGATTTTTAAGATCGAGGGCTTCCCGGAGCAAAAAGGGTTTAAGGTAAAACCCCTTCCCGTTCCTGATAACAAGGGTACTTGTATCTTCGGCAATCGCCTTTAACCGGGTTACTATCTCTGGCCGGGAGGCGACAAACTGATCATCATCCGCCATTCCGCCGATCTGCATGGCAGCTTCTCTGATCTTTTCGTACCCGGTACACCGGCAGAGGTTTCCCGACAGTGCAAGGCCGATCTCTTCCGGGTTCGCTGTTGCCCTGTCTTTAAAGATTCCGAACATCGACATGGTGACGCCCGGCGTGCAGTACCCGCATTGGATGGCATGGTGACCGACCAGTAGTTCCTGAACGGGATGAAGCCGCAGCTCCCCTGAAATTCTCTGTGCAAGATTCTCAATGGTGATGACCTGTTTTCCATGGACCATGGGCAACAGAATCAGGCAGGCGTTGACAGTCCGGTAATTCAAGGCTTCCCCGTCGGTAACATCAGCCAACACCACCGTGCAGGCGCCGCAATCGCCCATCCCGCATCCCTCCTTGGTTCCGGTATGACCGGGTATGGAGCGGATGAAATCGAGCAGGGTGGTGGCAGGACTAACGCCCGGGGCTTCGGCGAAGTTTACTTCCATTACCCGTCCATCAAGAATGAATCGGATGGTTCCTGAATATTTTTGCATTTGGTCATTATAATTAAATGCTTTGCCCAACTGATTTCCCCAACCAATGGTTGGAGAATTTCGGAGTGGCAATATTCTTCAAAAAACTGCTTCATGTACCACAAATTTGTGCTGCTGAAGCCTTTTATCCCCGGAAATTCCTTCTGGATGTCCCCCGACAGGGTCTCCACAATTGACTTTCCCCAGCCCGACTTCATCTTTTCCGACAGGCTGCTGCCAATATCCCAGTAGAGTTTAATGATGGCTGTATTTACTGCCTTAGCCGCCTCGTATTGTGAAGAACGGATCTTATCCTTCACATCCCTGAAAAAATCAATGTATTGTGGGCTTAATTCGATATTCATGGTCTGTTCATGTAATAAAAGCCAGTCAGCTAAGATAGGTTTTTTATCCCAAAATTCATTATTAAAAGCATGTGAATTACGAAGGATCTGACGGTGTACTGAAGCAGTGAAAACGCTATCGGAGGTGAAGCGATCGCCCAAAAAACCGGGTCTTTCAAAGGCGCCTGAATTTACGGTGGTTTTCCTTTTTTGACTCGGTATCAGTTCTTGATAAATTTTCCGGTTATGGTTCCCGATTCATGGGATATCCGTATCAGGTGAAGGCCCGACGACAACCCTGAGGCGTCGATCTGAATGGCGCTGCTGCCGGAAGGCTCAACCCGGACCGTCATGTTCAGCCGGCCTGTCAGGTCATAGATTTCGACCTGAAAAGGTTTGGCCGGACTGATGCCGGTTGTGAGGACGAAGAAATCATTTACCGGATTGGGTGACACGGAGATCGGTGAAGCCGGATCCGGATCGGCGGTTCCTGAAGGATGGAGTTGTTTTAAAATGTATTCTTTTCGTTTGGAAAGAAAAGGCTTGATGCCATAGGGCGTATGCGCGTCGACCTTTTGAACGAACCCGTTTTCGAAGGAGGCTACCGTATAGCCGTAATCGAGGCACCTGAAGGTATCGGCAATGGCAGCAGGGGTTATCAGGGTTTTCAAGGAATCGATATACGGGAAAACGGAATCGGGCTCAATGATATGTCGGGCCACGGTATCGAGATATTCTTTATACTTTTCGAAAAACTGCGGAACCGCGAGGATTTTTTCAGCCAGCGGCAGGTTGAGTTCGGGGTTAAGCCATTGAAGGCAGTTCCGGGTGGTCCAGTCAATTCCCGACCAGTCGACTCCGAAGGTATTGTCGGGATCATAGGTGATGAATTCAAAAAGGGAATTATCGGGGCGGTCGTACAGATAGAAGTTGTTGCGGTTGTAACCATAGTCATCCCAGTTGCCGGTTGCCACATCCAGCGCCAGGGATTTCAGGAAGCGGTTCACATCAAGAATAGCGGCAATTTGTGCCGTGAAAACCGAGTCGGGTTTATGATTGAGGGTCGCGATGAGATCGACCAGCCGGGCATAATCATCTTCCTCCTTGTTGGTTTCCAGTTCATAAACCCTGCCTCCCGTGGCGGTGCTGTTTTGCAGATCTTTATAAACCTGCTGGTTCAGTCCCAGGTAAACGAGATCGGCGGGGTAGGTGCATTTGTAGAGATTCCCGGTTTTGTCGGGATATACGCGGCCCAGCCACTCTTTATCCATCTCTTCGGCGTTGGTGTACAACCCGTAATAGACATCGTTGATAAACACCTTCACGAAATTGGCTCGCCGTTCGGGCATTCCCGACTTTTTCCACAAATGGTAATAGAGCTTTTCGCGGATCATGGTCGGGTCGTTGTGTTCACCCAGCAGGTTCAGCTTTTTAACCCCCTGGTACTTGCGGCCGGAGACATATTCATTGAAGCTGATCTTGAACGATTTCTTTTTCGCGTAGCGCGACGTGTTGCCTCTCAGTCTGAAGCCGGCCGATTCGAGCGTATCCCGGCGTTCCGTATCATCGAAGATAAAGCGGGCGCTGAAATAATGATCGGAAAGGACGTTGGCATAGATATAGGCCAGCGAGTCTTCGTCGATGGAAATATAGATGGAAGGCACCCTGGTTTCATCGTACAGGGTATTCTGGGCAATAGCCGGAATGGTGCATGCGAGCAGGAATAACAACGGTTGCCAAAATCTGGTCATGGGATCTTCATTTTTGCAAAGGTACGCCAGATGCAGATGGAAATCACCGACAACTAAACTTGACAGATTAAAATTTCCTTCGCAAAACGGCTTCATGCCGGGCTTGCACCGCACGAAGCCTTATTTATTAGCGCCAGACCAATTTTATAAATTAATAAAGTCCTGAGCAGTTAATATAGTGATTTGTGCTTTCTTATAATCTTTAATGTTCCTTGTCAATATAATATCAATCCCATTCTGTATGGCAGAAAAATATTGAATGGCATCTTCAAAATCAACAAACTCAGAATTTAAAGCCAAATCAATTATTTTTTCATTTAATTCGGAAATATGAACGAGCAATTTAAATTTTCTCAGGATTTTTTTTGCTTCAGCGGATGAAAGCTCTTTTGAAAGGAGATAATGAATATTTGCAAAGGAAAGAGAAGAAATACAAATCTGAATCTTACCTTCATCGGCTAATGTGAATAACCTGGCTGCCGCGAGGTAGAATGGATCTCGTTTTGCAAGCAGATCAAAAATAATGTCGGTATCGACAAACACTTTTTTAATCATAAGTATTTCTCACTTAAATGTTTGTGATATCGTTCTTTGAGCTTAACATTTCCGGGTAATTGAATGATTCCGCTTAAAGATTTTACAAGAGGTGAAATCCGGATATCCTCTTCAGCGTCCTTAGTAACAGCTTCTAAGTAGTTTTCAATTAATTTAGATAAACTGGTTTCGTGATCATTAGCATATCTTTTTGCTTGATCAATTACTTTTTTCTTTAACCTTAATGTGAGCTTTGTTTCCATTATAATTTATTTAGGCGTACAAAGATATAAAATATATACGTCAAAGTCAAGTAGCCGGTAACATTGGTTTAGCCCGTCCAAGGCGTACCAACCTTTTCAGTCCCTTCGACCGCCTCTGCCAGAAAGGTTGAGACCAGCTCTCGAATTGCCATGAATCATTCCGTATTTTCCTTTCCCGGATTCTTCTTTGCCATTGGTATACGAAAATCAAGGGTGAGAAGGGCACGCCAGCCGTTCCACTGAGGGATTACCTTCTCGCCGTTCGGCATTTCGAGCATTGCTTTGGATTCATGGGGAAGATGCAGTCCTTCGGAAATGCTGAAAAGATACCCGCCATAAATCCCCATTCTGAGGTACCAGATATTGAACCCTGCAAGGAGCCCGGGCTCAAACCCGCCACCGTTGGCGCTAAACCGGTACTCGGTTCTCTCGGCCTGATCGTATATTCGGAGGTAATCCAAGGTGGTGGCTTGGGTCACAAGATAGCTAACCTTGCCTGAAACTGACAATGAGAAGAATTTAATCCGCCAGACATCCTGCTCGAGGCAGGTGCCGAACTGAAGTGCATTCGCCACTATGTCAAGCTTCATCTCACCAGAATAATCTACGGAGCTGACCCTTGCACCTGTCGATGAAAATTGGAAAAACCAGTAAAGATGTGACGGGAATTTCGGGAAACCAATACCCACCTCGATCCCGCTTGTCCAATTGGCCGGAAAATTGTCCGTTACCTGTGCCGGTAACCCGGCAGATTCGAGGCGGTATTCCTGTAACTGCCTGAGCGATTGCATGGAATAGCTTCCGAAGCCGATATTCATTCCTACAGTAAATGACTGTCCGCTGGTGAGCCCTGCGCAATAAATCAAAGCAAACAAAACAGGAAAACTGCGGTATAACATAGTCCTCATTATTGCATTTTTATCTGGAATCCGACACCTGAATAAATGGTTGCATCCTGTATTGCAAATGGCGCCCAACCCGAATTCAGGGTATAAACTTCATAAACTTTTGCCCCTGTTGTATAGTTGTATACCGATAACCGTCCTTTCTGATTCCAGGCAGCTGCTGTTGAAAACAGCATGAAGGGATTATTGGGATCCGTATCGTGATAGTTTTCGCCCGATCCCGTTGTAAAGGTGAAAGCGAGCTGACCGCTCGCTACATCCCTGATATCAACCGTGGAGGTGGTTTTATTCACCAGCGCCACAAGATTCGTTTTCGGAATGAAATCACAGGGTGTCGAGGGATTGGTCCACACAAATTCGAAGTCATTGTTTGTGATACGGTAACATTTCAGGGGGGAACCCGACGAGAAACCCGTTATGACATAATTGCCGTCAGGACTTATCCTCCCGCAACTCAGGCTGGTCGTGATCTTTGAAAACACCATTGCGTTACTCTGGAAATTATAGATAAAGTAACCATTCTGGGGCATATCCATCTGCCCCATACCTGTCCCGGCGCCCGAAAGAGTCGTTTCCATACATGGACCGTAGCTCACCGGAAGTTGCACAGTTTCGATATGGTAAAAATTGGATGGGATGATCTTCTTGTAACTATCCCAGAACGTTGGAGTTATGATCAGGTTGTCATCCGGTGACACGGCACACCAGGAAGTTCCGAATCCCAGGTCCACGGTGCCATACATCTGGCCGGTTGCAAGATCGCGTCGTGACAGCTTGTAATCGTTGAGCAAATAAGCAATGTTGTTAACGGAGGTATTATAAAACTTATCAAAAGCAGGAAAGGTTTTGCCAATATTAACCGTTGCTGTGGAATTGTTGTCGTCATTATAGGAAAAGGAAGGATATTTTCCATACAGGCGGATCGTAAATTTCATGGTTCCGCCGAATATACCGCCATTATAAATGAATGAGTTGACCGAAATGGAATCTGTTGAATAAATCACCTCCTTACCGCTGGTTTCATCCGTGATCTCATACTTATCAAAATTCCTGTAAAACCGGCTTTGATTCCAGGTAAATTTGATGGTTTCTCCACCGGTCCAGGTCGCCTTCAGTCCGCTTTTGTTTGTTTCGTGCATGTAGTGGTTGCTGTATGCATATCCGCCGGAATTAACAACCTCGATCCTGTAATAAACCGTTCCACCCAGTGCAGTCGAATCAAAAATCGAAGTATCTCCGGGGCACGTAATTATACGGATCATTCGTTCATCCCAGATGTTGCCGTTCAGGTCCGAGGCTTTGAAGATGTAATATTCCTTAAAGGCAACGCCCTGGTATTTTTCCCAGGTGATCATGGAGGTGCCATTCGTATCAATGATTCGTTTAATCTGGCAAGCTATTGGCGGATCGCATTGAAGAAAATGGATCTTCCATTTTTTTGAAATAACAAATCCTTCTGAATGAAGAAGGTCGGCAAGGCTACCCGAATTCGAGCCGGTGGTGACGACCATCGTCAATGTATGTGTACCGGGATAATATGTGTAGAAATCGAGATGCACAACCCCGGCAGTATCCTCATTATTATATATTTTATTTTCATCCATGAAGAAGGTAACTGAATATAGCGGCAGGCCGAACATCCTGAGGTAAAAATTAAGATCAGTCGATTCGTAAAGTGTATAAGCCGTATCCTGGGGCGAAAGCGATATCCCGATTACGGCACTGTCGGGCTTTTTGATCCCCCTGTCAAATTCGATTTTGGGCTTGTATGTGCAATTACAAAGAAGGATCGCCAAAAGGAAAATCAAAACAAGAGGAACGGGTATTCTTTTCGTCATAGATTCATATTAACAGGAACTGTAAATATAACAAAGGAGAATAATTTCCACTTTCAAATTCGCCTTCAGGATAAGTGTTTCTCAATTTGTACATATTACCTGATTTTAATGATAATCAACAATTTCTACATCGTATGAATGACCATCAATCCATTGAAGAGTAATTCTCCATTAATCGTTTATCCGGATAACGGTTGTCCAGATCAATCTCACTGTGATTAAATCCCTATAATCCTATTTGTTGGCTTTTACCAAGAATTTCGTGCAACACGGCTTCATGCCGGGCTTGCGCCGCACGAAGCCTTATTTATTGTGTGTTGGCGTGTCGTTATTTATTTTTTCCAAAATTTCCACCATTTTTTCACGGTACTGGGAATCGTATTTTCTTCAATCCAATTACCATTTGAATCCTTTGTCCATTTTTTGTCTACACCATCTAAAGTTATCACAGAACCAGTCCCAATGTCAATTGTTTCGATAAGTTCTTCATCAAACCAATAAGAATCCTTTAAATCCTCAAAATATGCATTAATAGCAAAGTCTTTTTCAGTCTTGCCAATTACTTCAACTTCTGTAATTGAAGGTGTAGTTTGTCCAAATACATCTCCTGTTTTTCCTGCTAATCCTAATTTTTCAGTCTCGGAAGTTGTTTTAATTTTAACCTTGTTCCCAAATGATTCAAACATATTATTTTTCCTATTGAATTACATTCCTCTTAATGTCTCCGCAAACGTGCCATAATAGCAAATGAAAATCAATTCATCTTTATTTGATTTCATTCCCAAACCAAACATATTATCTTCTGGATCATAAACTATTTTATAACCACAGAAATGGCAGTGTGAATGATTTTCTTTTCATTAATGAGATCTAACGCTTAGCCGGCATGTTTTGGACCGGTTTCTTTAATTATTTTTTCTTTGGGATTCCAAAATCAAAGACCTTATTATTTACGTAACGTTGTGGTGCCAAAGTACCGTAAACAAAACAATATTCCCCATATTTTAATGGAGTTTTGAAGGTAACGGAATAGATACCGGCTGCAATCTCGTTATATTCAAATGGAATCTTTACTTTTTCGGGTATGCCTGAAACTCCTCCACTATATCCAGCGGCACCGGAGACTTTTGCCGTTTGGAACGACCTGCTGACCTTATTTGTTTCAAATTTAACAAGAGCAAATTCATTAGGAGTCGTAGCAACAGCAAACCACCAATTATTCAAAATCGGATCCGTGTTGTTTTCAAAATAAAAATAAAAGGTCGGAGAATCTTCATTTATTTGTAGTTTACTCGCCGGGCCGGAAACATTTGAAATGCTGCTACGTCCACCGTATCCATAGTAATTTGCACCATGGGTTTCGGTACTTCCGATAACTGTAGCATCAACTTTTCTTAACTGTTTTTCGGGGTCATTTGGATTATAATAATAAATCCCGGGAGCATGCATTACATTCGGATTGTTGGCCTCTTTCAGATTTGCCTCATCGGATTTCTGGTCTGATTGAACTTTCATCATCTCTGTGATTACATCTGCTGAGACTGAATTGTTGCCTAATTTTATTAATGCATCTGTGCTGGTATTAAATTTGCAGACACTCGTATGAATTTTACCTATAATTACAGAGGATTGCAATCCGATTTTGGATAGTTGAATAATTGTTTCATTTGTAAGTGTATCATTTTGTTGTGCACTTACAGAAAGTAATGAAAATAAAAACATAATAGTAAAAATCGTCGGTTTCATAATATGGAATTTAAAATTGTACCTACTCATTAGGCTTTTCGGTTCCGCCCTGTTTTTATAGTGGTTAATTTGTCCACATTAACTGATTAAATCAATTTTTGTTCGCTATGATGTGTCAAATTTTTTATTGTTCATTTTTGTACTTGATTTTCTCATTTCATAAACTTGCCCATATCACATGTTAGCAACCGGGCTTTTTAATGAATTTTTATATTTTCCTCTGTCCCAGATAAATTTCAATTTAATAGCATCAAATTTACAGACATCCAAACATTTACCGCAAAGAATACATTCTGAATTAGTCACCAATCCTTTGTTGTTATTTACGTAATCAACAATTTGTATTGCTGTCAGACATTCTGTTTCGCATTTATGACATTGCGTACATTTATTGGCATCCACAACAGGAATGAGTCGGGAATATGTTGCTCCTGCCGCGCATAATGTCCCCATCATACATAAGTTTTTGCAAGCCCATCTTTTGTCAAGGAGTAATCCCAGGATAATTGCAGAAGCAATATCAGCAATCCAAACTATTTTATAGTGCATACTGAAATCTAATTTTAGGAATCCCGGGATAACATCAAAATTATGTGTAACTCCTTCCTGGCTTTTAAGAAAATAAAAAGTAATTGAAGTAGCAAAAAAGGGTACCAGAATTAATAATCTCACCCAAATCTTTGGTTTCTTCCATTTAGTCTTATAAATCGAATGTTTTCCTGCCATATCAATTGCTGTTCCCATGAAGCAGAACCAACCACATCCAATTCTGCCAAATAAAGGAGAAATAACGATAAACCCCAACCAAATCAACATTACAGCCGTAATCACGCCCCAATAGATGGAATGCCAGATAAAACCGAATGCAAAGAATTGAAAAAATACAGGAGTAATGAGTAAAAAAATCAATCTGGATAAAAAATTAAAGGTAAAAATACGCTTCATCTTATTTAAAAATTTAGTTGTTCATCTTTTTTGCTTTATTGCTAACGATTTGTCAGTATGTAAAGTTGCCGATTACGGACGATTTCCTGTCTGGTTACACAAAAATTGAAGCGGGCTACAATCCTTGAATAACGCACTGACCCGGCAATTTTTTTATACCGCGTGGTAACTGCTGTTATTTTTTTAGTTTCTCCAGTTCGTCTCTGAAATATTTTTCTGTCTCTTCATTAAACCCTATCTGTAATTGATGGTTGTACAAATTAATTAAGCCATTCAGTTTCTCTTTGTCATTATTGTCAGCATACTCTTTGGCTAACATGTACAATGTCCGGTGGTATGAAAATGTTAATCCTGATATTCGTGGCAGGTCATTTTTAATTATATCTGAATAATGTTTGAAATTTTCACTCCTTAGCAACTTTTCCATCTCGGAATAGTCATTTTGAATGCCTTTATCTTTTGTATCAACAGCTGTTAGTTTTGAAATCAAACCACAATTAGTAAAATATTTCTCTAAACCACCATAAAAAAATGGATTGCAAAAATTTGAAAAACAAATTGGTCGTAACACATAGTTTTCTTCAATTATTTGTAACAATATTGCTTGTTGCGGACTTAAATACGTTCTGTTTTTTGCATTTTCTCCACGCATCTTTGAATGCTGTCTGTTTGATGACAAGTCGGGATTAACTTGCCAATTCAATTTGTAATCACCGGGAAGGCTATACCTTTCAATATCTTCTTTGGGTACAGGAATTGGGATAGTTGTTGTATCCCATTTAAAAGGGTGAATATCATAAATCTGATTTTTTGTTAAACTCAGAACAACAGGTTTTACGCCTCCTTTTAACCCATTTTTTAAGAATTCTACATACCAGGGTCGGTCAATATTCCCAATTGGGATTACCGTTATATCTTTTCTGAATTCTTGCTGCAATTGCAGATATGAGCAAATATCAAAGTCAGCATTGCCACCGGCAAAAAGAATTGAATTTTGAGGACAAGAGTTAAGTAAATTTTTTCCTAACTCAATTAACCAGGAAGGGTAAGCGCCTTTGTCGAATGCCCGCTTATAAAAATATTTCAGTTTCTCTAAATCGTAATTCTGCATTGCATTAAAAGCATTTCCACTACATTCCGCGCCATAAAAATATTTTGCATCTCCATAGTTTGGATTCAATTCTAAAGCCTTATCCAAATATGAAAATATTCTCTCAGAATGCGTAAAATCATATCCTTTCAAAGGACGGCTGTCATAGGCTAAATAGTGATTATACCAACCCAGATAATAATAAATCTCTGCATCATTGGGAGTTTCTACAACTGCTTTTTCAAGAATTTCAATTGCCTCTTTATAATGCTCTTTCTTAAATTCTTCGATTGCCTTTTCTTTTAACGTCAATTCTTGTCCGAACAGACTGCAACTTAATCCGAGTAAAGTTGATATTGTAATTATTATCTTTCTCATTTGTTTGTAATTTGTTGTAATAGCAGGTAACGGTTTGCAGCTAAGCTAAGGACGGGATTTTTAGCACTACAGTTTATTCGGAGAACTGAACTTTCGGCTTGCACAAATGTATCTGCGAAGGTCGAAACCCCGCCTTTCGGGTGGGTACTTTTAGTAGCTGGTTTTTTTATATTCTGGCTCATTATCATATCCCTCATTTTCTTCTACTTCTTCCTCTTGAAAAACAGCACTGATTTTGTCGAGCATACCTTTTATTTTTGCTTGTTCTTCCTCTGATAAATTTGTAAAGTGTGTATCATCAAATACATTTTGTGTCAATAATTGACTTATCATTTCGGTATATGAAAAGTCTTCAACAACTGTCCCTTTTTGAAACTGAACATTTATTTCATTGTTCGCGTCTTTTGTGAATATCAGTTTCATATTATTCGCTGAATTTTTTTAGGTTATACTTTTTCACTCGTTTCTTTATTGAAGGTTTACCTCCATCGGTAATTTCAGCAATGTGGTCAACGACTTCTTTGCCGTCAATTTTTCCCTCCAAGGGACTGGATTTTATGATGAGTTTGTTGTTTTCGTTTCTGCATAGGACAATATTTTGGGCGTCAGCAAGCATTGGAATGGTCGCATTATGGGAAACAAGTATTATTTGTTTTTTTGACTTTATTTTTTTGATAGCTTTTACTAACCCTTTATTGATATAACTCAAGTTTCGCAGTTGAAAAATAGATTGATTAATATATGTTAATAAGTATTGTATAACTTCATATAACAAAGAGTGGTGTCTGCCTCGTAAGTAATTACATTTAAGTTGCTTACACAAAAAGTAACACCACTCGACATGACACCACAAAGCAAAGGTAAAAAACATC